>NZ_JALAHQ010000001.1:648376-1049122 GCF_036983985.1 Rheinheimera metallidurans | reverse complement strand
TTCCCTAGTAGCTCAGTTGGTTAGAGCGGCGGACTGTTAATCCGTAGGTCACTGGTTCGAGTCCAGTCTGGGGAGCCAACAGCATAAACACTATTTATACCCTTCCCTAGTAGCTCAGTTGGTTAGAGCGGCGGACTGTTAATCCGTAGGTCACTGGTTCGAGTCCAGTCTGGGGAGCCACCTTTACTACCTGTATTTATGCCTTTCTATCGTAATTAGTGTATTTATTCCTATTTTTTTGATTTAATTAGCTTTCTATTGCAGGCTCCAAAACCTATATTAAAGGTTTGGACAAGGAAATCAGTTATGTCTGGTGATCACAGCTTATGAGAATATTGCGTACTTTGCTTATCAGTCAGTTACTGTCAGCCGTTGTGTTGGCAGGTGCTGCCATGGTTATATTGACTATGTATACCCAGCAACAACTGAATACATCCGAAGACAATGCCAAAACGGCTATTGAACAAATTTTAGCTAACCATATTACCGGCGATGGCAAAGTATTAAGCCGACAGCTGGACCGCAGTTTTAACCTTAAAAGCTTACGCGTTAGTCAGTTAGACGGCACTGTATTACACGAACAAAATGTAAACGGTAATAAAGCTCCGCTAGGAGCTTGGCTTTTACAATTATTTGGTAGTGAATTTAAACCACAAATGTTGCGTAACCAAGAGCACAATATTCAGCTTAATTACCAACTCGACTTTAGTGCCCGCTTAGAACAGTTCCAGTTAATGTTGTTAATGCTGATGCTATTGCCGTTTGTACTAGGCTGGTTCCCGGTGTTGTTAAGTAAGCGTAGCATTACCCGCAGTTATCGGCGCACCACTAGTGCGGTAAATGATTTAATCGATCGCTTTATCCAAGACCCACAAAAAGCCGAACCAAACTGGCAAAAAATACCGATTGAATTTTCAGAAATTAATACAGCTCTGCAAAAGTTAGCTAACTATACCCGTAGCCAATACAACGAGATGGCTTCTAACGCTAATCAAATTGCCGAGGAAGCCTATAAAGATTCGGTTACTGGCTTACCGAACCGTAATCGTTTCGTACAGTATTACGAAGATAATATTCGTAATAATGAAAGCAACGATTTTGGTGTATTTGCTATCACTCGTTGTACTGAACTACAAACGTTAAACCAGACGCGAGGTTTTCAGGAAGGTGATGGTTATATACGTGAAATTGCTGAGTTAATTAAAAAATTGTGCGGCGGCTATAAAGAGCATCGTATTTATCGTTTAAACAGCTCTGATTTTGGTATTTTACTGCCAAGGATCACGCCAAAAGAAGCAGAAAACTTTGCCTTACAATTGCAAAGCCGTTTTAACGAATATCAAAAAAGCTCAGAGTTAGACTCTGTCGCCTACACCGGTTTAGTCTGCTATGAATCGGGTAAAGCTTTAGGTGAGTTACTCGCCATTGCTGATACCTCTATCAGCTTGGCACAAACGAAACAACCTAACGCATGGCACTTACAAAAAGAGTCATCTGGGCTTGAAATGGCTAGCGGTGGCTACGGCAACCAGAACTGGCGCAACGTTATTGACGACGTATTAACTAATAATCGTATTAGTTTGTTGGCACAACTTATTCAGCCATCAAACCGCTCAGCCAAAGCCTACTCTGAAATATTAGTACGCTTTAAAACCCAAGAAGGTCAAATTTTGCCTACGGCTTCATTTTTAGCCATGGCAGAAAAACTAGACCGTATTGTCGCTGTTGACCGATTAATTATTGAAACAGCGCTTACCACGATAAAGAATAAAAACTTACAAGATCAATATTTTGGTATAAATTTATCCGCTCGTTGTGTACATGATGATCAATTTATAATTTGGTTAGAACGTCGCTTATTAAAAGATGCACATATTGCCGCTAAATTAGTATTTGAAGTTACCGAATTTGGTATGCAGCAAAATTTAAAAACCAGTAAACGCTTTATTGATATGGCACACCGCGCCGGTTCACGAGTTACAGTGGAAAAGTTTGGTGTCGGCATTACCTCATTTAAGTTTTTCCGTGATTTAAAACCAGATTACGTAAAAATGGATGGTAGCTACACTCGACATATAAACGAAGATAAAAATAATCAATACTTTATGCGCTTAATGATCGATTTAGCACACCGCATCGGCGTAGGTGTTTTTGCCGAAAGCGTAGAAACACAGGAAGAAAAACACATGCTTGAATCGTTATTTATTGACGGTAACCAAGGCTACTATGTTGGAAAACCGGCGCCATTATAAGCTAACACCGCGGCGGTATTATCAATACCGCCGCAATACCCCTACGCTTTATCCGGTTGTGTCTATTGCCGCTTAATTGCATAATACAGCCCTTATTTTTACCCGAGCGATACGATGACTGAATTTCTGCTGTTGTTGATCAGTACCGTACTGGTGAACAATTTTGTGCTAGTAAAGTTTTTAGGTCTCTGTCCTTTTATGGGCGTTTCTAGCAAACTAGAAACGGCTATAGGCATGTCATTAGCAACTACCTTTGTGCTAACACTGGCATCGTTATGCAGCTATCTGGTTGATCACTATCTGCTTGCGCCTCTAGACCTGCTTTATCTGCGTACACTAACCTTTATTTTAGTTATCGCGGTGGTAGTGCAATTTACTGAAATGGTGGTGCACAAAACCAGCCCTACCCTATATCGGCTACTGGGTATCTTCTTACCATTAATTACCACTAACTGTGCGGTATTAGGCGTAGCGCTACTTAACGTAAACGCTAGACATAATTTTATTAATTCAGTGGTATATGGCTTTGGCGCAGCCGTTGGCTTTTCGTTAGTGTTAATTTTATTTGCCGCAATGCGTGAGCGCTTAGCCGCCGCTGATGTGCCGGTGCCGTTTAAAGGCGCCGCTATTGCCATGATTACTGCCGGCTTAATGTCGCTGGCCTTTATGGGCTTTACTGGCTTGGTGAAAGTGTAATGACGTTAGTTACCGCGCTTATTTCTTTAGGTGTGTTAGCGCTAATTTTTGGTGCTGTGCTAGGCTATGCGGCGGTTCGTTTTAAAGTAGAAAGCGATCCGCTGGTTGATCAAATAGACGATATTTTGCCACAAACCCAATGTGGCCAGTGTGGCTATCCTGGTTGTAAGCCCTATGCTGAAGCCATTGCTAATGGTGACGACATTAATAAATGCCCCCCTGGCGGTGAAGCCACTATTCGCAAACTTGCCGATTTATTAGGGGTTGAAGCTAAACCATTAAACGCTGCCCAAACAGAAAATATCAAACGCGTTGCGTATATTCGCGAAGACGAATGTATTGGCTGCACTAAATGTATTCAAGCTTGCCCTGTTGATGCCATCGTTGGTGCGTCAAAATTAATGCATACCGTCATTGTCGACGAATGCACCGGCTGTGATCTGTGTGTCGAGCCCTGCCCGGTTGATTGTATTGATATGGTGCCACTGGCCAACACCACTGAGCGTTGGAAGTGGGATTTATCAGCTATTCCTGTGAAGATCGTGGAGTAAAACCATGCCCAGTTTATTTAAACAAATTCAAGCGGGTGTGCTCTGGGATTTTCACGGAGGCATTCATCCGCCCACACGCAAACAGCTAAGTAACCAAAAACCGATTGCGGTTATGCCGCTGCCTGATCGTTTGTATATTCCATTGCGTCAGCATATTGGCGTGGCCGGACAGTTACTTGTACGTGCAGGTGAACGCGTATTAAAAGGCCAGCAGCTAACCAGTGCAGACAACTCGATGGTAGTGCCAGTGCATGCACCAACGTCAGGCACAGTGGTACAGATAGCTCCGCATACCGGCGCGCATCCATCAGCACTGCCCGAGCTTACACTCATCTTAGCGCCAGATGGTTTAGACCAATGGCGTGAGCGCGAACCATTAAACTTTGCCAGTTGTGACAAAGCGCAATTATTAACACGGATCCAAAATAGCGGCATCGCTGGCATGGGTGGCGCAGGCTTTCCTACGCACTTAAAATCTGGTGTGTCACAACCGATTGATTATCTGATTATTAACGCTGTAGAGTGCGAGCCTTATATTACTGCTGATGATTTATTAATGCAGGAAGCGGCAACTACTATCGTCAAAGGTATTGATATTCTTTGCCATCTGCTTAACCCCAAAGCCGTGCTCATTGGTATTGAAGACGATAAGGCTATTGCTTGTGCTGCAATGATGGCCGCTTGCAGCCAGCGTGAAAACTACTATGTCCGGGCTGTACCAGTTAAGTATCCCTCTGGCGGTGAAAAACAACTTATTCAGCTACTTACTAATAAAGAAGTACCAAATGGCCGACGGCCGCTCGATATTGGTATCGTTATGCATAACGTAGGTACCGCCTTTGCTATTGCTAAAGCCGTACTGGACGATCACCCGCTAATATCACGCGTGGTTACCGTTACCGGCAATACACTTAACCAACCACAAAACGTGATCGCCTTATTAGGTACTCCGGTATCTAGCCTATTGCAATTATGCGGCTTTCAACCCGAACCAATGCAACGCGTAATTATGGGTGGGCCCATGATGGGTTTTACCCTGTCAGATTTAAATGTACCTGTAGTAAAAACCACGAACTGTATTCTCGCGCCAACCGCTGAAGAGCTGCCGGCGGCGACAGATGAAATGGACTGTATTCGCTGCAGCGCTTGCGCCGATGCCTGCCCTGCCAGCTTGTTACCCCAACAGTTGCTGTGGTACAGCAAAGCCAAAGATAGCGACAAGTTAAAAGAATATAACCTTGCCGACTGTATTGAGTGTGGTGCTTGTGCTTATGTTTGTCCCAGCGAAATTCCGCTAGTGCAGTATTATCGCGTTGCCAAAGCCGATATTCGCGAACAACAACGCGAAGCGGTAAAAGCAGAACAAGCCAAAGCACGTTTTGAAGCTCGTAACGCAAGGCTTGAACATGAGAAACAAGAACGCTTAGCACGAAATCAGCAACTGGCGGCCACACGCCAACAGCAACAGCTGGCAAGTGGTGCCAATAATACCGTAGCCGAAGCATTAGCTCGCATTAAAGCCAAACAAGCGCAGGCAGCCGTAGCCGACAATAGCGACACTAGCTCCGCACAGCTACATGCTGAGCGGGAGCAAAAAAAGCAACAGGCGCGTGAGTATCAACAACAAAAAGCCCTAGCAGAAACAGCCGCACCCGAGGTAGAAAAAACAACGCCAGAAACCCAAGCAGAGCCTGCTGATGCGCGCAAAGCCGCTATTGCCGCTGCTATCGCCAGAGCAAAAAACAAGCAGCAACAAACCAGTGCAACCGACAACAGCACGGCTGAGCTTGACCCGCGCAAAGCTGCCATTGCCGCAGCTATTGCTCGGGCTAAAGCCAAACAACAAAATTCCGTGACAGCCGAGCGCACAGTGACACAAGAGGCTCCGGTATCACCTTCTACTGAAGTAAGTAGTCAAAATACAGAGCCAGATCCACGCAAGGCCGCTATTGCCGCGGCTATTGCTCGGGCTAAAGCGCGTAAACAAGCGGACGATGACACCTTATGAGTTTTAAAATAGCTAGTTCGCCGCACCAACATAACCAAAAAAGCACGTCGCAAATTATGCTTATGGTTATCATGGCCTGTCTACCCGGTATCGCCGTGCAAGCGGCATTATTTGGTTATGGGGTGTTAATACAATTACTGCTAGCGATTATCACGGCATGGTTTAGCGAAGCTTTTGTGTTACGGCTACGCAATAAACCTGTATTGCCTAGGCTTAAAGACAATAGCGCTATGCTGACGGCCGTTTTACTTGCTATTGCCATTCCGCCTTACGCGCCATGGTGGATTATTGTTATTGGTACAGCCTTTGCCATTATTATGGTAAAACAACTCTACGGTGGGTTGGGTAATAATTTATTTAACCCTGCGATGGCTGCCTATGTGTTGCTACTTATCTCATTTCCGGTGCAGATGACACAATGGCTACCGCCGCTTTCATTACACAGTGTTACGCTAACGCCATTAGACGCGATATGCAGTGTATTTACTCAGTTTAGTTGCAGCGGTTTTAGCCTAGCGCAACTACAAACTAGCGTAGATGGCATCACTATGGCGACGCCTCTTGATACCTTACGCACCGATTTAAGCCGAGGCCTAACGCTAGATGAAAGCTGGCAAAGCCCGGTATTTTTTGCCTTTGCTGGCAGTGGTTGGCTATGGGTTAACTTGGCTTATTTAGCCGGCGGTTTAGTGTTAATTAAACAACAGGTTATTAGCTGGCGTATTCCCGTTGCCGTACTCGCTAGCCTGTTTGTCTTATCAGCTATTGCGGCTTTAGCCGCACCCGACACCTTAGCTGGCCCATTATTTCACCTATTTAGCGGTGGCACTATGTTGGCAGCATTTTTTATTGCTACCGACCCGGTATCTGCGGCAACCACAGCGACAGGCCGCTTAGTCTATGGCGCATTAATTGGCTTACTGGTATTTTTAATTCGTAATTTCGGTGGCTACCCCGATGCCTATGCCTTTGCTATTTTGCTCGCTAATATGGCGGTGCCGCTAATTGATTACTACACCAGACCAAGAACCTATGGCCATCGCGCTCGGAGCCAGACTAAATGATTAGAGCAATCAGCAAAAATGCACTGGCGCTTGGCGTTGTCGCGGTATTATGTGTTGCTATTCTTAGCCTAGTACATATTCAAACCGAGCCGCGGATTGAACAACAACGTCAAGCCAGTAAAATAGCCATTTTATCCGAAGTTCTGCCCAGCGTAGAAGCTAATCAAGCCTTATTGCAAGACTGCATTCAAGTAACCGATCAAGCCTTACTAGGCCGCTCGAGCCCGCAAGCGTTATATCGTTGGCGCAAAGATGGCCAGCTCGCCGCTTATCTTATTGAAACCACAGCACCTGATGGTTATAGCGGCAATATCGATCTTATCGTCGCCGTTACACCAGAGGGTACTATACTAGGCACGCGAATATTAAATCATCAAGAAACCCCCGGGCTTGGCGACAAAATAGAAGCGCGCCGTTCGCCGTGGATTTTTAGTTTTAACGATAAAACCGTAACCGATAATAACGCCAGTAAATGGGCAGTGCGTAAAGACGGTGGTGATTTTGACCAGTTTACAGGTGCCACTATTACACCACGAGCAGTAATAAATGCGGTGCGAAAAGCCACGCTATTTATTCAGCAACACCCAGAGCTGGCAACCCAACCCGCTAATTGCCCAAAGCAATAAGGTAACGCTATGAGTCAGTTTAAAGAATTAGCCATTCAAGGGCTGTGGAAAAACAACCCTGGGCTGGTGCAGCTACTGGGTTTATGCCCACTGTTAGCCGTTACTGCTACCATAACCAATGCGCTTGGCCTTGGTGCGGCAACCTTATTGGTGCTACTTGGCTCTAACGTTGCGGTATCTATGGTGCGCAACCATGTTGCCAGCGAAATTCGCATTCCGGTATTTGTGCTTATTATTGCCAGCTTAGTTACCGTAGTGCAGTTACTGATGAATGCTTACACCTTTGGCTTGTATCAATCTTTGGGTATTTTTATTCCATTAATTGTTACCAACTGCGCCATTATTGGCCGCGCTGAAGCCTTTGCGTCAAAAAATGCGGTACTCCCCTCGGCCATTGACGCCATTATGATGGGTTTAGGCTTTATGTTAGTGCTAACGGTGCTTGGTGCAGCACGTGAGATACTCGGCCAAGGCACGCTGTTTGATGGTGCCGATTTACTACTAGGCAGCTGGGCGAAAGTGCTGCGTATTGAGCTATTTAGCGTCGACAGCCATTTTTTACTGGCGATGTTACCACCAGGTGCCTTCTTAGGTATGGGGCTAATTATTGCGCTTAAAAATACCATTGATAATAAACTCAAACAAAAAGAGGCTGTTGCCAAAGGTAGCATTGCACGCGCTAGAGTCACTGGCGCAGCACAATAATGCGGTTAAAGTAAATATGAACAAACAAAAACGTATTGAAATACTAAGCCGCCTGCGCGCTGCTAATCCAAACCCGACTACCGAACTTGAATACAGCTCACCGTTTGAACTCCTTATTGCAGTGCTATTGTCAGCACAAGCCACCGATGTTGGCGTAAACAAAGCCACTAAGCATCTATTCCCTGTCGCCCGCACACCGCAAGCGATGTTAGATTTAGGTGTAGACGGCGTTAAACACTATATAAAAACCATTGGCTTATTTAATACCAAAGCTGAAAACACCATAAAAACCTGCCGCATGCTGGTTGATCTACACCAAGGCCAAGTTCCTGAAAACCGAGCAGCCCTAGAAGCGCTGCCCGGTGTTGGCCGAAAAACCGCAAACGTGGTACTTAATACTGCGTTTGGTTGGCTAAAAGATAATGAAGGTAAATACTTTATCGCGGTTGATACCCACATCCAGCGCGTCGCCAACCGCACGGGCTATGCCAAAGGCAAAACAGTTGAAGAAACCGAGCAAAGCATCATTAAAAACACCCCGAACAAAACCGAGTTTATGTACAACTTGCATCATTGGTTAATTTTGCATGGCCGCTACACTTGCGTCGCCCGCAAACCGCGTTGCGGCAGTTGTATCATCGAAGATCTGTGCGAGTTTAAAGACAAAACTGACTAGATACCTTTAACTAGTTACCGTAATTAAGCGATTAAATACGTTCTTGTTGCTGAGAAGTAATTGACACAACTTTATTATTTCCACCAGTAACAAGCGAAAGATACCAATCGCCTAACGTATTAATTAGTGAGCATGCTCACTACTTTTCTTTGCTTTTAAAGCCGGAAACTTATGTGTAGCAAAGTCGGTGTGGCAACTAACACAGGCTCGGTTCATTTCAGAAAAGTAAAAGTTAATTAACTCTGGTTTGCCACTCTTGGCAGCATGTTCAAGCATTCCTGCTAGATAATGAAAATTCTGGTCTTGTTTAATAAACTCAGCCGGTAACGATGAATGGAACTCTTCTATTTGTTGCTCAGTTAGTTTTTGCTTCAATATGTAACTGTTTTTCATCTTCCCCGCCGTGGTTTCAATTTCACCCCAGTTTCCGGCAACATAGGCCGGAATAATTGACATCATGCCATACTGTAATGCACTCATTTCTTGAGTAAGTAAATCACGTAAACTAGCAGACATCGCCTCAACGCCTGACGTTGCTTGATGCGCCTTAGCATGTTTATCCTGGGTATGTTCAGCATGGTTTTGTTGCTCTGCGGCATAACTTAATGTGGGTAATAAAATGGCGAACAGTGAACTGCAAACAACATTTTTCATAGTAATGTCCCGTTAGACTTGTTAGTTAACAACCGAAGCAAGCTTCGTCTTTAAATAATACCATCCTGACATGCCACTATTAATATTTAAGTATTGATATTGGACTTCCCAGTTATTTAAACTAATTAGCGTTTTTTTACAACCTCAACGCCTACCATATTATAGGGACGGATAGTTTAATAGCTGTAACACAAGCAGTAAAATTTATCTAACAAAACGCGTCTGGTTTGTTGCTCAAATAGGTTGTTAATTACAGCTAATATAATGCAATAAATTTTAGAATGAGTACCCGTTTTTACCGCCTAGCCGCCCTTTTTGTACGCTATTATGTGTTAACATAGCAGGCCGCTCGGCGGTAGCGGAATTACCAAAATTGTCTGCTGGTTTAACGCCAAAACTGAATAGAGGTTTTTATGAGAATGTTACATACCATGCTACGTGTTGGCGATTTAGATAAGTCTATCGCGTTTTACACCGAAATATTAGGCATGAAACTGTTGCGTCAGTCTGAAAACGCTGAATACAAATACACACTGGCTTTTGTCGGTTATGGCGAAGAGCATGACACGGCAGTATTAGAACTGACCTACAACTGGGGCGTGGATAACTACGATCTTGGTACGGCATTTGGCCATATTGCGCTTGAAGTAGACAATATATATGAAGCTTGCGATAAAATTCGCGCTAAAGGTGGCGTAATTAGCCGTGAGCCAGGCCCGGTTAAAGGGGGGGCAACCAATATTGCGTTTGTTCGTGATCCGGATAACTATGCTATTGAGTTAATTGAGAAGAAAGCCAAATACGATACGTTATAACCGCATGGGCTTTCATTGCCGACAATCTGGGTTAGTAATGCCAATTTATGCTTGGCGTAGCAGTACGTTCTATCCGATGTTTTTGTTCGGCAAATTGCTCTAATCGGTGAATAATGTCTTCGCCATATACCGGTTGATACAATTTACGCATGGTGCCGTCAAGATAGCTTTGCTCTAATGCGGCTTGCCACAGTGCTACGGTTTCATCCGGTATATCTTTTGAAAACGCTAAATAACGCCGGCGTTCCGATAAGGTGTGAACTTTAATTAAGTTTTCTGAGGTTGACGCTAACCTTGGTAAGAATTTAGAGACCGAGCCTTCGGTTATGGCAATAAGATCAACTCGCCCTAAAACTAGCATCTCTAAGCAATCGCCTGAGCGCGTAGTTAGTACTAAATTTTTCCCTTCAACAAAACCTAATTGCATAATCTCTTCTGATGTTGCTGAATCACGATAGCTACAGGCGATAAGTTTGCCCGGAAACACCAGTTGTGTAACGTCATTACCTAAGCGTGTTTCGACCCCGTACAGCGAAATACTATTAATACGCAGTGGGCCAACCCATTTAAATAATGCGGCTCGTTTTTCGGTATAAACCGTTTCAAACAAGCCAACATTTTTTGCTTCTTTAGCAATGTTTAACGCCCGACTCCAAGGCATAAGCTCAATACTTGCCGGCTGGTTTAACCGCTGTTGCAATATACGAATAAGCTTTACGGTAACGCCGTTTACGTTACCTTGCTCATCAATAATTTCCGCCGGCGGATTATACTCAGTTAGCAGGCGTAGCGGCTCGGCAGATTGCAAAGCATTGCAGCCCAATAGGTTTAAACTAATAACGAGAAAAACATTACGCAGTGTTAGTGGCACACTTTTGCCCGCCAAGGTTGTTTAGAATTAGTATTCTAGTTGCCATAAAACGTAACTGCAAAACACAAATAGTTAAAAATGTTACTCAAGTGTAATTAATACTTTTTCGTTTAATGACATCGCTAAATTATTATCGTAGTACGCCGCTTCATTAATAAAGGTTGGGTATACCGTTACATCACCGTTGTAATAAATTTCTGTGCCATCAAACAGAGTAAAAATCGCATCGCCTGGGTTAATTGGTTGATAGTCATTGTCTTGAATATTTTTATGCACCATACCTATGCGCTCACCCTGCTCGTTCATTGGCAGCTTAATGCTGTGTAAATAGCGAAAGGCTTCAGTATGTTTAGGCAGTGCCGGTAAGTTATTGTTGTTGTACAACTCAACAAAATCAAGAATATGCTGCGTCATAGTGTGCATTAACTCTAATATGTCGTGACGCAGCACTGACTGTGACTGCGGCCCTACTTCTACCAACACACCATAACGGCCAAGCGTGCACATAAGCGCATGGTCTTGCGCGGCAATATGGTCTTCGTCACGCGATATAATTGCCTCTGGCATAACCATTTTTACATAGGCAGCTAACTGATTATAAAAAGTACCGGCTTGGGTTAAAATTAAACAGGCGCCCATATTGCTAGTGGTGTTATGTAAATCAATCAGTAAATCAGTTTTAGCCCGCCCCTTAGGGCCAAGTTGCGCGTTAAGTACTTTAGCGCGGCTTTGTTCATAATTGCTTAGCGCCGTATTGGCCAGATCAACCAGCTTAAACTGCCGGTTTAAATCGCTATGTAAATAACGTTTATTAGCACGAAAAGCCTCTGGGTTAGCCCACACCAGCTCAGTATTAAAGCTTGGCCTAGCCGCGGCTGCAGGCGCAGCCTGATATTGTTTAACTAAATAAATACCAGAGAATTCGTTACCATGCACACCACCAACAATGGCAACCTGTTTAATTTTATCCATATCTGCGCCTATTAATGCGTTAGTAAGTACCTAGGTAGGCCTAGGCTAGTGCCAACATTATGACCAGAATAGTATTAGAAGAGAATATATTGCGAATTAAAATTCTATAAATTTGAATATTAATGCAAATTAAGCAGCAGGTTTGGCTAAGTCGAAATTATCAGCAGAAATGTTTACTAACTCAGTGTGCAGAATTTGCTGGGCTTGACAGGTGCATTTGCCACATTGGCTACCTAAACCGGTGCACATTTTTAGCTCACGCATGGTCGATACACCTTCAGCCACCTTTTGTTTAATGGCTTTATCAGTAACAGCTTTACATAGGCAGACGTACATAACAGCGCTCCAATAACAATACGCCGGCATTTTAATACTATTAAGAACTATTATCAATAGTGTTTGCAAACTGAAATGCGTCGTAAACAACAACGCCAGCAAAAGCCAGCGTTGTTGTTTATTGCTAACGTGTCGTACTTAGCGAAATAACACTTTTTCTTGCTGAAACCAATGCACACAAAAACCAATAGCGATACCGGCCAGCGCAATGGTTGAGCCAAATATAAGCGCTAGCATCCAATAATCTGCAGTGCCTTTAATCAGCTCTTTAATGGCTAGCGCTACGTTCATAATGGGTATTAGTGCCGTTTTTGCATTGAGCTCAATTCCTGGCATCATCGCGGCAACAAGCGGCACGAACATAATAATGGTGAGTGGGCTAATATAATTTTGTGCTTCTTTAAACGTGCGCGCATATATTGAAATGGCTAATAAAATTGCCGCAAACACCGCAGAAATAGGCAGTAACAACGAGAAAATAAGCACAAGCTCGGTAATTGAAATTGCTGACATTGCCTCTTCTACTACTGACATGCCGGCTAAAGAGCCAATAATCGCGCCCCAAATACCAAAGCTGGCAACGGTAATCAGCGCACCAGCTAAGCCAGTGGTTAATACGGTAAAAAACTTACCTAACACAATACTAACGCGGCTAATAGGACAAATAAGCAAGGTTTCTAAGGTGCCACGCTCTTTTTCACCAGCGCCCATATCAATGGCAGGATACGAGGCTCCTAATAAACATAAAGGGATAAGAATGTAAGCGATTAGCGCGCCAAACTTTTCACCAATGTTTTCTCGCTTGGCCGCAGTATCTTGTCTTTCAATGGCTACCGGTTTAATAATAGCGGCTAACTTAACGGGATCGACGTTTAGTTTGGTTAAGCTTTCCCGTTGTAGTTTTTCGTTGTAGTCAGTTAATAACTCGTTGAAATAGCGATACATAAAGTCAAACTGTGATGACTGGTTATAAATTATTTGCCAGGTTGCTTGCTCTACTTGCTGGAGTTTACTGGCAAAATCGGCAGGGATAACGATAGCAACATCGAACTTATCGTCACGAATTGCTTGCGCTAGGTCGTCTTGCTCAACCAGATCACTGTCTACTTTCTTGAAGTTTTTGTGATAAAACAATGCCTCAGTAAATTCAGGCGCTTGTTCTGCATTAACTATCACATAACGATGCTCTGCGTTCATCGCTTTATTAGTAGTGCTAGATAGCACTAAGCCCATCACACCGAAAATAACCGGAAAGATAAATATGGGTAATAAAATAACAAAGATCAGCGTTTTTTTATCGCGCATAAGCTCTGTCAGCTCTTTAAAATAAACTTGCCACATATTAAGCGACTCCCTGCTCTGTTTTTATTGTCGTTTGCGCTACCGGCTGTAACACCGATAAAAAGGCTTCGCGTAAATCTCTATTTGGCGATAACGCGGTAAACTCACCAATATCACCATTAAAAGCACTGATGCCTTTATCAATCACTACTACCCGATCACATAATGACGCCACTTCATCTAGGTGGTGCGTTGAAAAGATAACCGGCGTACCCACCTGCTTTAGGCCCTTGATAAAATCGAGTACGGTTTGCACTGTCATAATATCCAAACCGGTTGTAGGCTCATCTAAAATAACCACTCTTGGCTTATGCACAACTGCACGGGCAATCGCGGTTTTTTGCTTCATACCGGTCGACATATTGTCCGCGCGGCGATTGGCAAAATCATGCATATTAAGTAGGGTAAATAGCTCATCGATACGTTGTTTTAATGCTTGCTCTTTCATGCCATGTAAACGACCAAAATAGGCGATATTTTCAAACGCGGTTAACTTGCCGTATAAGCCGGTATCAGCCGATAAAAAGCCAATTTGTTGCCGCGCCTTTACCGGGTGTTTTAATACGTCAACGCCATTTAACAACACCGAGCCGGCATCAGGTTTTAACGCGGTAGATAACATACGTAAGGTTGTGGTTTTACCCGCACCATTGGGGCCTAACAAGCCTAGAACTTCACCATCGCCACAGTTAAAGCTGACTTCACGTACCGAATGAAACGCCTCTTTACTGTAACGAATATCTTGTTTTTCAGTATCTGATAATTTGTTATTTTTACTAAGCGCAAACGCTTTAGCCAATTGTTTTACTTCAATCATTAGATAATCCTTTACATTAACTAGGCTCGATTATCAGCCAGCCTATAAACACAAACAATAGCTAAACAAAAGAAAGCTGTAACAAAATATAAACAGTCTGGCGCATCATGACTTAGCGTACTTTGGCTTTATTGCACTAGGTTGTATTAAAAGCCGTGGTTACTATACTTTTTATTTTTAGCAACAGGGCAAAGGTAATGAACAAATTGTTACTTTTAGTTTTATTACTAGGTAGCTTTAGTTTAGCTGCCGCCACTAAACCCGATTTAATACTAGCCGAGGTATATAACGACACCTTTGATGTGCGCCAATATTGGGTAAGTGAAAAGCTGGATGGTGTTCGGGCTTATTGGGATGGCAAACAGTTAATTTCACGCGGCGGCCATATTATTGCCGCACCAACGTGGTTTACTGCCCACTTCCCAAACACGGCACTAGACGGTGAACTATGGCTTGGTCAGCAACGCTTTGCTGATACCTTAAGTAGCATAAGTAACAACAGTCCAGTTGATAGTGAATGGCAAAAACTGGGTTATTACGTCTTTGAGTTACCCAACGGTGCAGGCAGCTTTACCGAGCGCTTAAGTCAACTTCAGGCTATTGTCGCCGAGCAAAATAGCGCTTACTTGCACGTTATCCCGCAATTTCGTGTCGCCGATAAAGAACAACTGATTAAGAAGTTAGCAGAGCTGGAAAACATAGGCGCAGAAGGCTTAATGCTGCATCATCAAGATGCATTATATAAAACCGGTAGAACAACCGATTTACTAAAATTAAAAAGCTATCTTGATACCGAAGCGACGGTAATTGGCTATCGGCCCGGCAAGGGCAAATATCAAGGTATGGTTGGTGCATTGCTGGTTAAAAACGCCGCAGGTCAAGAATTTGCTATCGGTAGCGGCCTAACCGATGCCTTACGCAAAAACCCACCCGCTATTGGCAGCACCATTACTTACCGTTATAACGGGCTAACTAAACATGGCTTACCACGCTTTGCGCGGTTTTTACGGATATACACGGCTTTTTAATCAGGCTAACAACTACGCCAAACTACATTAACCGGCTTGGTTTAAGGCATCACGGCCTTGGTTTTGGGCCGAAAATAGTTGGTATTAGTATAAAATTCAGCAACCTCATTTGGCGGATACCACGTCGGCACGCCCAATAACGGTAAAGGTGTTAATTGCTGACTATCAAGCAGTAGTCCTTGTGTTGCGATGCTATTACACAGCGCTGAGTCTAAAAACAAAAATTTATTGGCTAATGGCCATTGGCTAAAACCCTCAGGCACATCTATAAATAATGCTTTGGCGGTTAAACCAATAAAAGGCTTAGTGGCCATTTCATATAAGGCATGGCCAAAAATTACCGGCGTAATGCCCCGCCACCAATCTTGGCGCTGTTGCACAAAACTCTGTTGCCATTGATGGCTGCGTAATAATGCGCCATGGTGCTGCGCACTGTGTTCTAAACAAAGAATCAACCCACACTCATCAAATAGCGTAAGTTTATTGCGTAACTTACTGCGCTGTTTTAAGCCGTGCTGTTTAATTTCGGCAATATGTAACTGGTTAAGTAGTGCTTTAGTCTGCGGAAATAAACACCAAATCAGTGCGCCAAAGAAGTCGTGCCAGCTTTGCTCACGGCAAGGTATCGTTTTGGTAGCGTAAATAAACGCCTCATAGTAACGTCCGTCCTCTTCGAGTTTATCGTTGGTAACGAAGCGATAGTCGTTAGTTAACCATTGGTTTAACGTTGCCAAACTTGGCCAGTTTTCTGCGCCTAGCTCAGCAAACGCTTGCGTTATAACAGCAAAAATCGGATTAGTATTTATAATATCAACCTGCCAATGCGGCGGTGGGCTAAACCGATTTTTATCACATTGTTGCTTCATTTTTCTTATTCATCTCTGGCCATAACCGCGGCATTTTATCACGCTACAATATACGAGTAAAAATCACTTGCTTTTTCGCGCCAGCATGGCACATTCAAATGACACGTTTAGACGTGCACACTGCCAAATAATGTATTTATTCGAAATTAATTAATAGAGGTTACCATGTGTTCGATTTTTGGGGTGCTTGACATCAGAACTGATGTTAAAGCGTTGCGCCAGCAGGCGCTACAGTTATCCAAGTTATTACGTCATCGCGGTCCAGATTGGTCTGGTGTGTGGAATAACGACAATGCCATTTTAGTACACGAGCGTCTGGCGATTGTAGATACTGAAAATGGCGCCCAGCCCCTCATTAATAATAATCGAAATCACATTCTGGCAGTGAATGGCGAGATCTATAATCATAAGCAACTCGAGCATGAGCTCGCGAGCGCTTATGCCTTTAAAACCAAATCTGACTGTGAAGTTATTCTGCCACTTTATTTAGAACATGGTGCTGAATTTATTGACCAACTTCAGGGTATGTTTGCGTTTATTTTGTATGATGCTGAGCAAAATCGCTATCTAATAGCCCGTGATCATATTGGTATTATCCCGTTGTATTATGGTTATGACGAACACGGCCAACTATTTGTCGCATCAGAATTAAAAGCGCTAGTGCCGGTTTGTAAGCAAATTAAAGAATTCCCTCCGGGGCACTACTTCGATAGCAAAGTGGGTGAATTGCAGTGTTATTATAAACGCGATTGGCAAAGTTTTGACGCGGTTAAAGATAACCCAGCCAGCTTAACCGAGCTAAACGCGGCCTTAGTACGCAGTGTTAAAAGCCACTTAATGTCTGATGTACCCTACGGTGTATTATTGTCTGGTGGCTTAGATTCATCACTTATTTCTGCCATTGCGCAGCAGTTTGCTAAACGTCGAATCGAAGACAACGATCAATCCGAAGCGTGGTGGCCGCGCTTACACTCGTTTGCAGTTGGTTTAGCTGGCTCGCCAGATTTAGTGGCAGCGAAAAAGGTCGCCGATGCCATTGGCACTGTGCATCATACCGTTGAATTTACGGTACAAGAAGGCCTAGATGCGCTGCGCGATGTGATCTACTTCTTAGAAACCTATGATGTTACAACCATTCGTGCCTCTACGCCAATGTACCTAATGGCTCGAAAGATTAAAGCCATGGGTATAAAAATGGTGTTATCGGGTGAAGGCTCTGATGAACTATTTGGCGGTTATTTGTATTTTCATAAAGCGCCGAATGCGCAAGAATTTCATCAAGAAACGCTACGTAAACTTGACCGCTTGCATATGTTCGACTGCAACCGCGCGAATAAGGCGATGTCGGCTTGGGGTATTGAAGCCCGAGTGCCATTTTTAGATAAAACCTTTATGGACGTTGCCATGCGCTTAAACCCACAAGCTAAAATGTGTGGCGGCGGAAAAATGGAGAAACACATTTTACGCCAAGCGTTTGAAGGCTTACTGCCAAACGATATTTTATGGCGGCAAAAAGAGCAATTTTCTGATGGCGTAGGCTATAGCTGGATTGATAGCTTAAAAGCCCATGCCGAAAAGGAAGTGTCAGATCAACAAATGGCTACCGCGAGCTTTCGCTTTCCAGTGAACACGCCAGATAGTAAAGAAGCCTATTATTATCGGGTTATTTTTGAGGAGCACTTTCCACACGCCGGTGCTATTGCCTGTGTACCGGGCGGTAAATCGGTTGCTTGCTCAACACCAGAAGCGTTAGCTTGGGATGCGAAAATGGCGCAAATGACCGACCCTTCTGGTCGTGCCGTTCGCGATGTACACAGTCAAGCTTACTAAATACTCAGTCTTGTTTAGTCAATTAAAAGGCCACTCAAATGCGTGGCCTTTATTAGTCTGCCATTGGCGAATATCAACATTTTTGTAGCATTAAGCAGCCTACCGAATAACCAGCACCAAATGAGCACAAAATAGCGTGATCGCCGGCAACTAAACCGGTTTTATATTTGTGAAATGCAATAATTGAACCTGCAGAAGCGGTATTCGCATAAGTATCTAAAACTAACGGAGCTTCTTCTGGTAAAGGATCACGGCCGAGAATTTTTTTCACGGCAAAAATGTTCATATTGATATTAGCTTGGTGTAACCATAAGCGTTTTAACTGTTCAGGCGCAACCTGCGCACTGGCCATTTCGCTTAAAATAACATCGGCAACAATAGGCAAGAGTTCTTTAAATACTTTGCGGCCTTCTTGCTTAAAAAACGGCACTAGCGGATCAGTAGGAAGACAATGTTCGGTATAACCGACATCACAACGTATATTATTAGAAAACTCCGTTTTTAAACGCATACTATTAATACGCCAGGCGTTATCGCTAGTGCAACTGTCCTCAGCCTCAATAATAGTGGCGGTACATACATCACCGAAAATAAAGTGGCTGTCGCGGCTACGATAATTTACCTGCGGCGAGGCAAACTCAGGGTTAACCACTAATACCACCTTGGCGGTTTCACCACGGATGGCATTTACCGCGTTACTGATAGCAAAAGTTGCTGAAGAACAGGCCACATTCATATCAAAAGCATAACCACTCGCACCCAGTAACTGCTGTAATTCAATAGCGAGTGCCGGATAAGGTCGCTGCATATTTGATGCTGCGCAAATAATAAGATCAATATCGGCCGCGGTTTTATTAGCCTGTGCCATGGCTTCACGAGCGGCATCAAGTGCCATTTCAACCATCTCTGGCATTTGCTCTGCACTGCGACGCGCAAAGATCGGGCGCATAATCGCAGTATCCAAAATACCCTCTTTGTGTAATACGTGCCGCGCTTTTATACCAGAGGCTTTTTCAATAAATTCACTACTAGAATGGGCTAACGCCGTAACATCGCCGCGGGCTATTGCCTCAACGTGCTCGGCATTAAATTGATCAACATAATGATTAAAACTATTAACCAACTCGTCATTGGTAATAATTTCTGTTGGCGTATATAAGCCTGAGCCACTAATAACAACGTTTTTCATAATAATAACCCTGTGCGAAAGTGGTAGAACCACCTGACTGTGCGCTCAGTATAACTGAATTTATGCGCCGATATAAATTGCTGTTACAATTAGGGCATCGTTCAGGGCATATTTATATGTAGCGGTATACAGTAACACTGCCTTTGGGCCATAATAGCGTTGTTTTTCTTATCACGTTTTGTCAGGACAATACATTACTAATGCCGATATTCAGGTTACTGAACAGCACCGTGCTGCTATTCCTGTTACTTGCACCTTTTACGCTAAGCGCTCAATCTCAGATAAAATTGCAGGTTAAGGGCATCTCGGGTGCTCTAAAAGACAACGTTGATATTTATCTGAAAAAATTTCATGAAGATGATGTTCGCCCCGGTTTTCGTTTTCATAAAGAGCTAGAACAAGATACGCGCATTGCGTTAGAGGCCTTAGGTTATTATCAGGCTCAGATCAGTATCGACCCATCCCCAGACGACCCTTATGCCATTACTATTAACGTGCAAGCTGGTGCGCCAGTACTGATTGCACAAGCCGATATTAAGCTGTTTGGCGATGCTGTAACCGACCCCGAATTTCAATTGTTGTTGCAAGAGCAAGCACCGGTTGTCGGCAAGGTGCTACACCACGGACAATATGAAGGCTTTAAAAGTGCGCTACGTAACCTTGCTCTGCGCCATGGTTATTTTAATGCTAACTTTAGCCTAGCCAAGCTTGAGGTGGCACCGGAATTAAATCAGGCGTTTGTACATTTACACTTTGACGCTGGCCCACGCTATAAGTTTGGCGCTATCAGTTTTAATGGCAGCCAAATAGATTCTTCGCGGCTAAATTCAATGCTTCCATTTGCAGAAAATGACGATTACTTAGCCAGTAAGCTTGGTACATTAAATCAATCGCTGGCAGCTAGCGGCTGGTTTAGTTCTATTTTAGTTGAAGGTGATGCAGATAACGTACAGCAATACCATCTGCCGATTTCGATTAGTTTAGAGCCTGAAAAACGCAATATCATCGAAACTGGTATTGGCTATTCAACCGATATCGGCCCTAGATTAAAGCTTAACTGGCTAAAGCCTTGGCTAAATAGCTCGGGTCATAGTCTGCGTTCTGATATTTCCATATCAGAAACTGAACAAAGTATAGAAGGCGCCTACAAGTTACCGTTACAAACTGCCGCCACCGATTTTTATCAAGTACAACTGGGGTTTCGCCACCGCAGTGAAACCGGTATTTCACGTAAAGAATCTAATTTAGCGCTAGAAAGGCATTGGTTGTTAAGCAGTGATTGGTATCGTACGGCATCGGTGCGTTGGCTATATGAAGATTTCGTCCAAGCCGACCAAAGCGACAACATTAGCCTTATTATGCCAGGGATCAGCTATAACCGAACACGACAAAAAGGCGGTGCTATGCCCTATTCTGCTGACAGACTATCGCTAAAAGTTGAGATATCCGATCAGGCATGGGGCTCTGACGCTAGCTTTATTCGTTTGCGCGGTCGTGCCGGCTGGATTGGTAGCCTTAGTGATAATCATCGTTTTGTTACCCGCGTAGATGGTGGTGCTATTTTAATGGAAACTTTACTTAACTTACCACCTTCTCTACGTTTTTATGCCGGTGGTGATAATAGTATTCGCGGCTATGGTTATGAGTCGGTAGGCCCACGCAATAGTGACAACGAAACCACCGGTGGCCGTTATATGCTAACAGGCACCGCAGAGTATCAATACAGAATTACTGGCGATTGGTGGCTAGCGGCCTTTACCGATTATGGCAGCGCCTGGGATGACAAGCCTGATTGGGTGCAAGGCGTCGGTGCCGGGATCCGCTGGGCTTCACCTGTTGGGCCAATACGCTTAGATTTTGCCTGGGGTATTGATGAACCTGTTGACAAGCAAAAATTTCAGCTACATTTTTCTTTGGGCCCAGAACTATGACGTTACAGCGCGCCAAGTACATTGCTAAGCAGTGCCTAAAATGGCTGAACTGGACGCTAGTACTGCCATTACTGGTTTTACTAGGCTTAACTGGCGTTATGTTATATACGCCACCCGGCTTGCACCTAAGCCTATGGCTAGCCGAAGCCGCTGTCGACGGCCTAAATATAGAGCGCAGTCAAGGTAGCGTACTAGGCGGAAACACCCTGTATAACGTGCGCTACCAGCAACAGGGTATGGAGCTAGTTTTACAACAAGCTGAACTAACGTTTAATAACGGCTGTTTTTTTAAATTGGCTATTTGTGTCGATAAGCTTGGGCTAAACGGCATACAACTTACTATGCCTGCAACAGAGCCTGAACCGGAAACAGCCGTTACCGCTGTGCCCATGTCACCCCTGTGGTTACCAGTGCCGATAACCATAACCCAGTTGCAACTTAACGATGCCCAATTAGATATTATGGGTAACCAACTAAACTGGCATAGCTTTAATACCGCGATTTACGTCTGGGGCAACAAGCTGCAGCTTACCCAGCCACAATGGCAACAGGTGATATTACATTTGGCTGATAACAGCAATACAGATACTGGTAATACGTCTTTTGCATATCAGCCGCCTACTTTACCCGACTTTAGTTTACCACTGAGTTTATTTGTTGATGGTTTCGAGTTAACCGACTTTACGATACAGCAGCAAACCGAGCAGCAACATATCAGTAAACTAGCACTGTCACTACAATGGCAAAAGCAGCAACTGGATATACTGCAGCTGGATATACATCACAGCCAAGCAAATTTGCATGCAAGTGCAAAAGTTACGACAGCACAAGACTACCCACTGCAAACACAACTTGAGTTAACTGTTATTAATGGCGACTTTAACCAGCAACAATTGCGGCTTAACGCCAGCGGTAATTTAGCCGCACTGCAACTTGATATCACTGCATTGGGGCCCGTCAGTGCAACGTTAAATGCAAGCCTTAACCTACTCGATGCAAAGCTTCCGCACCAGTTAGATATTAGTAGTGACAACCTGCAATGGCCACTATTAGCCACAGAGCCAGACATTAGCTTGTCACGCACTCAGTTATCATTTGCCGGTGATTTACAACGCAGCGACTTTAGCGGTCGCGCCAGTATTAATGCCGTCCAAATACCGAGCGCGGCTACCGAGTTTACCGGTTTTGTTGGTTTAAACGGCATAACACTTGATAAACTACTAATTGATACGCTAAGTGGCCAAATTCAAACTACCGCTAGTGCAAATTGGCAACATAACCTGCAATGGCAAGGTGTAACCAAGCTAAATAATATTCAACCCGGTACCTTTTGGCCCGACTATGCTGGGCAACTTCAAGGCGAGCTAAGCTATAAAGGTACTCTTAATGACAACAACAGCTGGCAGCTCAACTTAGAACGTATTAACTTAAATGGCCGTTTACGTGATTATGCTCTGGCGCTTGATGGAAAATTGACCGTTGCCGACACTAGCGGTAATGGAGACATTGAATTAAATACCCCAGGACTTAAGCTAAATCATGCCGATAACTCGGTGGCTATCGCGGGTAAACTGCAACAAGACTGGCAGCTATCGGTACTGATCGATATTCCTAAATTAGAGCAATCAATAAATGACGCTAAAGGTAGCCTAGATGGCCGATTTACTGTTACCGGCGCCAGGGCATTACCTAGACTTAATGGCGAAATTATTGCTAAACAAATGCACTGGCAACAATTTGATTTGGAACAGTTAACGCTAAACTCAGTGCTGTGGTTAGACGATGCAAAAAAACTTAATACCAAACTGAGTCTCAGTGCCAATAACGCCTCTTTTGCAGAGCAAAAAATTGCCAAAATTAGCCTAAGTCTCGACGGCAGTGAGCGAAAACATCAATTGAACTTTGCGTTAAATAGTAATGACTATAACGCCCAACTCACACTGAATGGCGGGTTGTCCGATGATCAACAACAATGGCAAGGACAGCTAACGCAAGCAGAATTAAGTAGCATGCTAGGTACTTGGCAGTTAGCGCAAGCTACAACGATGCAGGTTTCTATTCCTAAACAACAATTTGTAATGGCGCCGCATTGTTGGCAACAACAAGATAGTAGTGTTTGTCTAAGTAAAAACTTAACCGCCAATAGTAAAAACATTCAGCTTAATCTGGATGTTAATCAGTTTAATTTAGCAACCTTAACCGCTTTTATGCCTAGCCAGTTTTCTATTGAGGGTGCCTTAGATGCAACACTGGCAGCTAACTGGCAGCTAGGTAATTTACCCGAGGCAACGCTTAATATTAGTAGCAACAGCGGTAAGCTAACCCAACAACTCAATAGCCCAATGGCAATTTCGTGGCATCAGCTAACACTGCATAGCACGCTAAGTGGAGACGTGCTAAATAATACATTAGCTGTTAATTTTACTGATGACACTAGCTTAAATGCTGAGCTTCAAGTTAGTGAGCTACAAAATGCAGGCAATAAGTTACAAGGGCATGTGAAATTACAGCAATTCGCTTTAGATATATTGCAACCGCTATTAGGTGAACTAAACGAGTTTAACGGCCAGCTTTCTAGCAACTTAGCCATTGCCGGCAGTTTGCAACAACCATTATTAAACGGTGAAATAGCCTTAACTAAAATCAGAGTAAAAGGTAAAAAAGCCCCTATTGATGTTGATGACGCCGAAATCAGCCTAAATTTTGCCGATCAACAAGCACAGTTATTGGGTTTGGTAAAAACACCCAATGGTGAAATTAATATTAGCGGCGACGCAAGCTGGCAGGAGTTAAGTGACTGGCAGGCGTTAATTAGAATAAAAGGCGACGAGCTGCAATTACAGGTGCCTCAGGCACGGCTAAAAGTAGCACCTGATCTTACGCTACATGCCAGCCCAGAATTAACGCGTTTAACCGGCAGCGTTACTATTCCGTCAGCCAATATTAGTATTGATAGCCTACCGCAAAATGCGGTAGAGATATCAGATGATTTAGTACTGCTTGATAAACAGTTAAAACCCTTACCATTTGAAGAAAAGTCTACTTTTCTGTTTCAAACGGATATCAATGTAGTACTGGGTAATAAGGTTAAATTATCGGCTTTTGGTTTAAAAACCTTATTAAAAGGTAACTTACGGGTACGACAACAGCCGCAACAAGCCTTAGTGTTAAATGGTGAAGTGGTTCTACAAGACGGAACCTTTCGCGCTTATGGCCAAGATTTATTGATCCGTAAAGGTAAAATGAGCTTTAACGGCCCTGCTGATCAACCATTTTTAAATATCGAAGCTATTCGTAATCCTGCCAACATGGAGGATGATGTTATTGCAGGGATCCGGGTGAATGGCCCGGCCGATGAACCCAGCGTAGTTATTTTTTCCGAGCCGGCAAAAGCCCAAGCTAATGCTTTAGCTTATTTATTAATGGGTCGTGATCTTGATAGTACCTCTGGTGATACCGGTAACGCAGTTACTACTAGCCTAATTGGCATGACATTGTCATCTAGCAGCAAGGTGGTTGGCGAGCTGGGCGAAGCCTTCGGTTTAAGAGACTTAACCTTAGACACCGCAGGCGCCGGTGATAACTCGCAAGTTACAGTGAGCGGCTACCTATCCCGAGATTTACAATTAAAATATGGTTACGGTATTTTTAATGCCTTGGGTGAATTTACTTTGCGTTACCGCCTAATGCGCAGCTTATACCTAGAAGCGGTAACCGGCGTAAATGATACGGTCGACTTATTGTATAAATTTGAATTTAACTAGTCTGCTTTTAGCACTAGATGCTGATATCGACCAAGGGAAGCGTAAGGTTCTATTTGGTTGTATTGCAGCTCTAGGGCCAGTAGCTGGTCAAAATGACTGTGCTGCAAGCCACGGTCGCGCAAATAGTCATGAAAACAGCGCACACCCGTTTTTTGTATTACCTTAAACCCCGCAGCTTGGCACCAGCGCAATACATCATCCGGGGTTAATGGATGCTGTGGGTTTAAACTCACCTTTTTCTTCACCTGAAAATCTGCTGCCACATAGTCAAAGTTACCAAACAAAATATTAGCAAAACGTTTTGCATCTTTGTTATAGAACATTAAGGATAACATCCCACCTGGTTCAAGTAGTTGCCTCAACTGGGCAATAGCAAGTTCAGGCTCGGCAAGCCATTCGAGCATGGCATGGCACAAAATAAGCGGATAGCGCTGTGAATGCGTGCGAACCAGATCAGCCAGCCCTATTTGCTCAACACTCACTTGGGTTAAAGATAACGCAGCAGCTTGTTGCTGAGCCAGTGCTAACATATCAGCCGAAATATCGGTTAAATGCACACTGTGTCCTTGCCCAGCTAAGGCTAACGCTAATTGCCCCTGCCCTGCGCCAACATCTAAAATTTTGCTTGGCTGTTGCAGTACATCTAACCTAGCTAAGTCGCGCAATAAAACCAATTGGCGAAGCTTGCCTTTGGTGCTGCTATAGATATTTTTTTGAAATTTAGCAGCGATACCATCGAAGCTACGATCGGTTTTGTGTTTCATGCTGGATTATCAATATCAATAAATTCAACGTCGACATCAAACTGCTGAGCAATATATTCACCTAGCGCTTTTACACCATAGCGTTCAGTAGCATGGTGCCCTGCTGCAATAAAATGAATGCCCAGCTCACGCGATAAGTGAATGGTTTTTTCAGATACTTCGCCACTAATAAATAGCTGCGCACCAGCACTTGCGGCCTGTTCAATATAACCTTGGCCACCGCCAGTACACCAGGCTAGTGTTGTTACGGCGCCAATACCTGCGTCACTTACCAACACGTCACGGCCTAGCAGCTGTTGTAACTGCTGTTTAAGCGCTAATAACGGTGTGCTTTGTTTAAACTGGCCTTGCATCAACACGCCGGCTGGTTCAACACCGGCAACGGCAGTAATACCCTCGACGCCTAGTAATGCGCCTAATTGCGCATTATTACCTAGGGTTTTGTGTGCATCTAACGGTAAATGATAAGCCAATAAATTAATATCATTTGCTAGTAATGCCTGCAGTCGCTTTTTTTTAATACCGGTAATTTGTGCCGCTTCATCTTTCCAAAAATAACCATGGTGCACCAAAATTGCATCCGCGTTGGCGCTAATTGCAGCCTCAAGTAAAGCTTGGCTAGCCGTTACACCCGTAATAATCCGCCGTATTTCAACTTTACCTTCAACCTGCAAACCGTTGGGGCAGTAGTCGCGAATTTTATCAACTTGTAATTCATCATTGAGAAATTTAACTAACTGGTCACGTACTATCATTTAACGAGTATTCCATGGTGGATAATACTGACTATTGTACTGTAACAAACAAAAAATGCCGGTACATTTGTCTTACCCTGGCAAAATGTTGTATAAATAGCGAGCTAAATGCACAAATAATGTCTGTTAAGGATCAATATGACCAAATTGGATAAAGATCAGGTTGTTGCCGATTTTACCGCAGCCTATAAAGCCGCTTTTGGTAAAGCCCCGAAACTGGAGCAAAAACCAGGCTGGTTTAGCGTAGATGGTGACAAAAACATTCGTCTGGCTGAGTTAGCAGAACTTGGGGCTAGTTATAGTTCAGCTAAGGCTAAAGCTAAGCCTGCCGCTGAAAAGAAAGCCGCAGCAGCTAAAACAACCAAAACCGCAGCTAAGCCTGCAGCTAAAGCACCAAAAACCAAAGCCAGTGGCAATGGTCAGGTAGCCGCTAAAGTGTGGATACAGCACATTGGTGTCGGACAGCGAGCGCCGCGCGGTAGCCGTTAAAAAAGCGCTAGTCTGGCTGCGTTAATGCAGCCAGACGGGCTTTTGTTTCAATCCACTGCCCCATAAATTTAGTACTGCGATAAGCATGATGTCGCAACATTAGCCCCGTGAAGTTTTGCTGGCGATGGGTATCTAATTGCTGTTGAACCTGGCTAAGCTGTTGCCAAATACGCTGTTGCTGTTGCGCTAGGCTAAATTTTTCTTTTAGTATTGAAAACCCACACTGCTGTGCGCGCAGCCATGTATCCTGTTGCTGATATAAACGCACTGCTGCATCTGCTAATGCTTGACTATCATTAGCAATAAACCCTGCCCACTCATCCAGAACTAACATACCTTCAGCACCAATGTCGGTAGTAACACTTGGCGTACCACAGCGCATAGCATCTAATAATTTCCCTTTTAAACCCGCACCAAATGCTAACGGCGCCAAACACACTCTGGCCTGCTGCAATACGACACAGGCATCATCTGCCCAACCTTTAATGAAAAAGCCTTGTTTAGGGTTATGCAACGCTGTGGCTTTAGGTGGTGGATAAGCACCA
Organism: Rheinheimera metallidurans; assembly: GCF_036983985.1. Lineage (NCBI taxonomy): Bacteria > Pseudomonadati > Pseudomonadota > Gammaproteobacteria > Chromatiales > Chromatiaceae > Rheinheimera > Rheinheimera metallidurans. The sequence goes on along the minus strand of NZ_JALAHQ010000001.1, from coordinate 1,021,577 downwards.
TAAATATATAGCTCCGCCTCAGGCAATTGTTTGCGAATAAGTGGCCATATTGTTTGTTGCAGCCACAATACTGAATGCCAATTTGGTGCATGGCGAAAATTACCAATCGCAATAAAATGCTGTCTCGCTGAAAAAGCAAAATCTGGCTGTTCAGTTATTTCGGCCGCAGATTGCATTGCGGCATCATCAAGCAAGAACGGGCAGTAACATAATAGTGCGCTAGGCACGCGGTAATGTTGTTGCAGTAATTGCATTTCAAATTCAGATATAACTAAGGTGAGATCGCAACGATAAATAGCTGCTATTTCGCGTAGCGCTAATTCAGAGTTTAGTGCATCTGGGTTAAGTTCATTACCACTATTAAAGCAACGTTGCCGAGCATCACGCAGCGCATGACAGTCTTCCATATCCAAAATACGTAATGCCTGTGGGCAGGCTTGCTCTACACGCCAACCAAATTGTTCCTCTAACATAAAACGGTCAAACATTACTGCGTTGGGTGTCTGGGCAGTAATCCACTGATCAAAACTGCTGTCATTTAGGTTAATGCTATGCTCTACAACACCCAGTTGCTCTAATTCGAAACGGTGCGTACTTTTCTCTGCCGCACTGGCAAAAATAACACGCCAACCTTGACTTAAAAATAATTGAATTAAACTAAGCATACGATAGCCGGCTGCAGAAGAATTAGGCTCAGGCCAGACATAACCAACAATAATTAGCAGCGGTTGCACAGCAATATGCATAGTAACTCCGTAGAAAATGGCGCATTCTAACCATAAATTGCTAGCAACAACAGCGTCGCAGTTGACAATGTCATGCTAAAATAAGCCATACACAACAATGGTAAACTTTATGAGCACGACGTTTTATACCCCGTTTGAAGAGCGCCTACATGCATTAAGCCATGGTATTGGTGCAATATTAAGTGTATTTGCCGTAATTTCAATGCTTAGGCTGTCAGCACTGCATAACGATAGTTGGCATTATGCTAGTAGCATTATTTATGGCGTTAGCTTGGTATTGCTCTATAGCAGCTCGACCTTGTATCACTCGATTGCAAATATTGAAATTAAACGCAAGTTGCGTCAATTAGATCACGCAGCCATATTTATTCTGATCGCGGGTACCTACACCCCATTTACACTTATTAATTTACGTGCTGACTGGGGGACCGCGTTATTTGCCTTAATTTGGTCAGTGGCGCTTGTCGGAGTAATCTTAGAACTGGCCACTAAACTTAAATATAAAAAGTTATCGCTTAGCTTATATTTAGGCATGGGTTGGTTGGTGGTGCTGGCAATTAAACCAATGTTAGATAATGTTGAGATAGGTGGTTTACTGCTACTGTTAGCCGGTGGGCTTAGTTATTCTGTTGGTGTTATTTTTTATGCTTGGAAAAAACTATATTTACATCACGTTATCTGGCACCTATTTGTCTTAGCCGGCAGTATTCTGCATTTTCTTGCTGTGTATTTTTACGTTCTTGCCTAAATAAAAAAGGGCCGGGTAACCGGCCCTTTTTACAGCTAGCTATTAATACTGATAACTGAAAGTTAAACCGCTATAAGCTGCATAAGCACGAATACCGACGTGCCATGTACCTGCTTGCGGGTTGCTAATAGTACAAATTTCATTGCTACCTTGTAGGTATGGACGACAGGTGTAGGCAGTTGTCGTGGGTGCACTACCATAACGGACATACAAGTCAGCATCACCTGAACCGCCTGACGTTTTAAAGCTAATAGACGATACGCCAGAAGGGATCTGATAACTGCCTCTTAACCACTGGCCAGTACTAGCTGATAAATTAGGGAAGGTTGCACCACCGCCCTCTGGCGGAGGTGTGCCACCATCGCCGCCGCCATTACCACTACAGCCATTATTGGTTAAATAATCGTGCGCGGCTTTTGCCTTAATGATACCCCAGCCATAAGATGAGTCACGCCCTGCCGCACCGCGGTCTTGTGCGGTTTTGTTTAACGCATTACGAATTTGTGGTGCAGTACACTGTATATGGTTGCTCCACACTAACGCAGCTACCCCAGCAACGTGAGGCGATGCCATTGAAGTACCGCTGATGCTGTTATAGCCACCATTATTCCAGGTTGAACTTACGTTCACACCAGGACCGGCAATTTCAACTTGCGTGTTACGTTGTGAGAAGCTGGCTAAATTAGCGCTAGAATCAACCGCTGCGACTGAAACCACCGCATCATAAGACGCTGGGTACGAAAACGACGTATTGCCACCGTTACCCGCAGCAGCAATTAATAACATACCGCTACTGTAGAAGTTGTTCATCGCAGTCTTTTCAGTCTGATTCGATGAGCCGCCGCCTAAGCTCATATTTACGACTTTAGCGCCAGCGTCTTTACATGATTGAATTGCACTAACTAAATTAGACGCGTTAGTCCACTCACCATTATTGTCGAATATTTTAACAATATGCACGCCTGCTTGGCCTGAACCAATAACACCTACTACACCTTTGTTATTGTTTAAACCAACCATAGTACCTGCAACGTGTGTACCGTGGCCGTTGCCATCTGAATACCAATTACCGTGGCCAGAAAATGCAGCACCTGTTACACCTGAGCTAGGTAAATCTTCATGATTGGATTGATAACCGGTATCAATAATACACACCTTAATATTACCGGCGCTTGAGTCACTTACTTGGTTGGCTTGCACCATAGTAATACCGTAAGGCGTAGACTGAGCCATCGGCGTAATAATGTTATTCATTAAATAACGCTTACTATCTTCTTCTACGTATTCAACATTAGGATCGGCTTGCAACTGTTTAAGCTGTGTAGGCGTTAATTTCGCCACACTGGCATTAACAAAAGTAAGGTGTGAAATCGCCTGAACATTTACTTTTTGTAACGCTTGTGTCGCACGAGCAATAGATAAAGACGCAAGTTCTTTTGCATTAGTATCAGCGCTTAACTGCGCAGCAGGTTCTTTAAATTTGATAATATATTGAGTTGGTTCAACTTCGACCAAATCAGATAAGTTGATCAGTATTTCTGGGCTTTTCATGCCCTCAGCAACAGCAACTGACGTAAGGCTTAGTGCAAAACAACCAGCTGATACCGCAGCTAGCATTGTTGTCGTCTTTTTCATCTTAGTAGTACCCTTGATTAGTTATCTTATTAGAATCCGTTTCGTACATATTGTACTTAGTGCATCCTGCTGAGACGAAACTACCAGAGCCAAACCGATATACCACCACAAAGCCCTTATAAATTCTTTACAAATAGATGACATTGACCGATTAACGGAAAATATTATAACTATCAGAAACAAAATAAGTTTATTAGGTACAACATAAAAATTTAAAAATGTAAAATTACCTATGTTAATTTTTTAACTTATTTTTCAGTGTTTACTTTAATACTTTTTACTCGCACTAAAGTGCGCTAACCATTTCGTAAAATGCAGCACAACCGCCTCCATATTTTACCGGCGCGGATTAAATGCCCACCAAGCCTTTCGCTTAGGCTTGCATTCTTTTAGAATTGCCACCATAACTCGTTTTAATTGCGTCGCTTTCGGAGAAATACATGTCTGATGTTAAACACAGCCGCCTGCTTATTCTTGGTTCAGGTCCTGCTGGTTACACCGCTGCAGTTTATGCAGCTCGCGCTAACCTAAAACCGGTGCTAATTACTGGAATGCAACAAGGTGGCCAACTGACAACCACTACAGAAGTAGAAAATTGGCCAGGTGATGCGCACGGTTTAACGGGCCCCGCATTAATGGAGCGGATGCGTGAACATGCTGAAACCTTTAATACCGAAATTGTGTTTGACCATATTCACACCGTTAATTTACAACAGCGTCCGTTCACATTAACTGGCGACAATGGCACCTATACTTGTGACGCCTTAATTATCTGCACTGGTGCATCAGCTAAATATCTCGGTTTACCCTCAGAGCAAGCGTTTAGTGGCCGCGGCGTTTCAGCTTGTGCCACTTGTGACGGTTTCTTTTATCGCAACCAAAAAGTTGCTGTTATTGGCGGCGGTAATACAGCGGTAGAAGAAGCATTGTATTTATCTAATATCGCCGCTGAAGTGCATCTAGTGCACCGTCGTGATAGCTTTAAAGCAGAAAAAATCCTGGTAGACCGCCTAATGGCGAAAGTTGCCAGCGGCAATATTATACTGCACACCCATCGTCAACTTGATGAAGTGCTAGGCGACGATATGGGTGTTACTGGCGTACGTTTAAAATCAACAAATGGCGAAACTGACGAAGAATTAGCGCTACAAGGTGTATTTATTGCCATCGGCCACAAACCAAACACCGATATTTTTGCTGGGCAATTAGAAATGAATGGCGGTTACTTAAAGGTTCATTCAGGCAGCGAAGGTAACGCAACCCAAACCAGCATTGAAGGTGTTTATGCTGCTGGTGATGTGTCTGACCATATCTACCGTCAAGCCATTACCTCGGCTGGTACTGGTTGCATGGCAGCACTGGATGCCGAGCGGTATTTGGACGCACTTAACAAGTAATTTAACCATGGCAATTTATCTGCCGGCGTTATCAGCACACGATGTTAGCTTTCCCAAGTTGCATCGTGCGCTTACTGAACCTGACGGTTTACTTGCTATGGGTGGCGACCTTAGTACTGAACGCTTAATCAGTGCATACTCCCAAGCTATTTTCCCTTGGTTTAGTGAAGGTGATCCGCTACTTTGGTGGAGCCCTTCTGTACGGGCGGTATTTGCACCCAATACCTTGACACTAAACCGCACCTTACGAAAACAACTTCAACGCTATAATCTTACTTTTAGTGTTAATCGCGCATTTTCTGACGTAATAGCCAGCTGCGCGGCACCAAGAGCTAAACAGCCCAGCACCTGGATTTTACCCGAGATACAACAAGCCTATATACAATTACATTTGCAAGGCCATGCACACAGCATTGAAGTGTGGCAACAAGATAAATTAGTTGGCGGCTTATACGGCGTACTCGTTGGCCAGTTATTTTGTGGTGAGTCTATGTTTAATCTCATACCTAATGCCGCTAAGCTAGCGTTAATTGCACTACAACAACATTTGCAACAAGTAGCTGACGGCTGGATAGATTGCCAACTGGTGAATCCGTTTTTATTACAATTAGGCGTTATTCCCATGCCTCGTGCAGACTATGTTCGGTTACTTCAGCAATATCGTCAGTTATCTACACCAACGGCGCATTGGCAAGCTAAAACTATTTGGTTAGATAAATCGCATGCATGAACTGCAATTTGGTTTAACCGCACCAGCACAATGTAGTTATTTGCCAGAGCAACAAGAACAACTGGTATTTTTGTTGCCTCACCAGCCTTTAAGCGCCGCGCTTTATCAGCAGCTAATGCAGTTAAATTTTCGTCGTAGCGGTGAACAAGTGTACACACCACACTGCCCTAGTTGTAAAGCGTGTCATTCGGTACGGCTAAACTATAACGAATTTGTGCCAAGCCGCAGCCAAAAGCGGATACTTAACAAAGCCCAACGTCATAACTGGCAGCATCAATTAGTTAAACTCACCAATACTGATTACTACCCGCTATTTGCTAATTATATTACGCATAAACATGCCGACGGCAGTATGTTTCCGCCAACGCCTGAACAACTAAGCTCAATGCTAAACTGCTCATGGTTAAACGTACGGGTATTAGAACAGTATTATAACCAGCAACTGGTGAGTGTAACTGTGGTCGATGAAACTAGCGACGCATACTCGGCGGTGTATACTTTTTTTGCACCCGAGATCAGTGCGTTTTCACCGGGCGTTTTAGCGGTTTTATATTTATTGCAATATGCTAAACAAAACCAAAAGCAATGGTTATATTTAGGCTATCAAGTTGATGCCTGCCAAAAAATGGCCTATAAGGCTGCATTTATGCCGCAACAACGCTTTATTCAGGGACAATGGCATTCATTTGGTTAAAAAAGCGCATGCTGCTTTACTTATGCCGATGATTTCGGCACAATCTGCGCAGTTTTTTTGTGGTTCATCCAATATTAAGAGGCAAGTACGCTGAATGGCGAAGGAAGACGTAATTGAAATGCAAGGTACCATTTTGGATACCCTGCCAAATACCATGTTCAAAGTTGAACTGGAAAACGGCCATGTCGTTATCGCTCATATTTCAGGTAAAATGCGTAAAAACTATATCCGTATTTTAACTGGCGATAAGGTAACCGTAGAGTTAACACCATACGATTTAACGAAAGGCCGTATCGTGTTCCGCCAGCGTTAAGCCGGCTCCCACTACTTTACACTAGCTAATACAAACCCGGCCGAAGCCGGGTTTAGTGTTTTCTATCAATTTGTTAACCGCTATTACTCGGCTAAAGCGGCCTCATCCGCGGTTTGATAATCAAAGCTTAATTTATCTTCAACAAGATCAATTCTTACTTCGCCACCATGCATTAACCGACCAAATAGAATTTCATTGGCCAAGGCTTTTTTCAGCTGCTCTTGAATAACCCTCGCCATAGGTCTAGCACCCATCGCCCGATCGTATCCCTTATCCGCTAACCACTGCCTTGCACTGGCGCTGATTTCTAACGACACTTGCTTTTTATCCAGCTGCACTTGTAAATCGCAGATAAACTTATCGACAATTTGCAAAATAATATCTATCGATAAATGTTTAAACCAAATAATACCGTCTAAACGGTTACGAAATTCAGGGCTAAAAGTGCGATTAATTTCCGCTAACGCATCATGGCTGTGATCTTGTTGCTGAAAACCAATCGATTTACGTACAGTTTCCTGTACACCCGCGTTGGTCGTCATAACTAATACCACATTACGAAAATCAATTTTTCGCCCGTTATTATCAGTTAACGTACCGTGATCCATTACTTGCAGCAATATGTTGTATATATCGCTGTGCGCTTTTTCAATTTCATCAAGTAATACCACTGAGTATGGATGCTTAGACACAGCATCGGTTAACAAGCCGCCCTGCTCAAAACCAACATAACCTGGTGGCGCACCAATAAGTCGGCTAATGGCATGGCGCTCCATGTACTCCGACATATCAAAGCGCAGTAACTCAACCCCCATAACTTTAGCCAGTTGCTTGGTTACCTCAGTTTTACCTACGCCGGTTGGGCCAGCAAATAAAAAGTTACCTATTGGCTTTTCTTCGTTACCAAGACCTGAACGTGATAAGCGAATAGCCGCGGTAAGCACCTCTATTGGCTCGTCTTGGCCAAATACCACTAGTTTTAGGTTACGGTCTAGGTTAGCTAACACATCCTTATCAGATGCCGATACCGACTTCTCAGGAATACGCGCCATCTTGGCAACAACATGCTCAATTTCCGGCACATTAATAACTTTGCGTCGTTTAGATGCCGGCAATAAGCGTTGGCTAGCACCAGCTTCATCAATAACATCAATAGCTTTATCAGGCAAAAAACGTTCATTAATGTATTTAGCTGATAATTCAGCCGCTGCCCGCAGTGCTTTTTGTGTGTACCGCACATTATGATGCTGCTCATAACGCTCTTTTAAACCTAGCAAAATACGCGTGGTATCTTCCACGCTAGGCTCTGTAACATCAATTTTTTGAAACCGACGTGCCAATGCGGTGTCTTTTTCAAACACACTCTTAAACTCTTGATAGGTAGTTGAACCCATGCAACGTAAACGGCCGCTTGATAACAAGGGTTTAATTAAATTACTAGCATCCATCACGCCACCTGAAGCCGCACCGGCTCCAATAATGGTGTGTATTTCGTCGATAAATAAAATAGAGTCTTTCTCACGCTCTAACTCTTTTAATAAAGATTTTAAGCGCTTTTCAAAATCTCCACGGTATTTAGTACCTGCCAATAACGAGCCCATATCTAGTGAATAAATAGTCGCGTTAGCAATAACCTCTGGTACCTCATTATGCACAATACGGTATGCCAAACCTTCAGCAATAGCGGTTTTACCCACCCCCGCTTCGCCAACCAGTAACGGGTTGTTTTTCTTTCTACGACACAATACTTGGATGGCACGTTCCACTTCTTGTTCGCGACCAATTAACGGGTCAATATGGCCATTTTTAGCTTGTATGTTTAGGTTAGTGGTGAAGTTTTCTAAATATTTACTATCGTCCGCAACGGCTTCACCGCTCTCTTCCTGTGCTTGTTCGTCATGCTGTTCTAACTTTTCTGTTTTAGTAACACCATGCGAGATAAAATTAACCACATCAAGTCGAGTGATGTCGGTTTTTTTCAGCAGGTATACCGCTTGGGATTCTTGTTCGCTAAATATTGCCACTAGCACATTAGCCCCAGTTACTTCCGCTTTTCCCGACGATTGCACATGAAATACCGCGCGCTGTAAAACGCGCTGAAAACCGAGTGTAGGTTGGGTATCGCGCTCTAACTCCCCATCTGGAAGCACCGGCGTGGTTGAGTCAATAAAACTAGACAGCTCTTGACGTAGCTTGTCGATATTAGCACCACATGAACGCAGCGCTTCACCTGCTGCGGGGTTATCTAACAAAGCTAACAATAAATGTTCTACCGTCATATATTCATGCCGGCGTTCGCGTGCAAACCTGAAAGCTAAATTCAGAGTTAACTCAAGATCTTTATTCAACATATACAACTCCTAATCCACCTGAGTAACGACACCAGAATCATGCAAAGGCTTACCTTATGCGCGTTCCATAGTACATAACAACGGGTGCTGATGCTCTTTGGCATACTGCATCACCTGCTGCACTTTTGTTTCTGCAATTTCTGCAGTAAATACACCACATTCCCCCTTGCCTTCGTAATGTACTTTTAACATTACTTCAGTTGCTTGTTCGAATTGCATATTAAAAAATCGACTTAAAATATCAATAACAAAATCCATCGGAGTGTAATCGTCATTATGTAAAAGTACTTTATACATTGGTGGTGGCGCAACACGCTGTCGTGTTAACTCTTCTAAGCCGCCATGTTGTTCATTACTGTTTTTATTGCCACTCATAAACTATAGCCATGCCTGTGTGATCCATCAAAGGAGCTTTACGTTAATTATTAGTTAATATTTGGTTTGTTTTTGCAAATAACTTGACTGTATGCTCAAATTATCTACATTAGTTGTTGGGCGCAACAACATTTCCGCGTTCAGAACTAGAATACAGAGTTTAGCTAACTTAGAGAAGGAAGTAAGTGGTATGGCTACCGGTAAAGTAAAATGGTTCAATAATGCTAAAGGTTTTGGATTTATTCGTGAAGACGGCCGTGACGAAGACATCTTTGCTCATTATTCAACCATTAGTATGGATGGCTATCGCACGCTAAAAGCCGGACAAGATGTCAAGTTCGACTTGTCTGAGGGCCCTAAAGGCTTACACGCTGTGAATATTAAACTGCCCGATGATCTGACAGAGTAAAATGTTCGCATAACGTTTAACTAAGCGTAGTGTTATAAAAGTAACGATATGGCAACGGCATAAAAAAGCAGGCATTACGCCTGCTTTTACTTTTTGAGTTTACTAACCTTAGATGTTAGCTAATGCTTGATTAAACGTTTTACTTGGCCGCATTGCTTTAGCCACTAGTTCTGGGTTTGGTCGATAATAACCACCAATATCGACCACTTTACCTTGTGCACCATTTAACTCGGCAATGATGGTTGCTTCGTGCTGCTGCAAGTTCGTTGCTAATTTAGCAAAACGCGCCTGTAGCTCTGTATCTGTACTTTGCGCAGCTAATGCTTCTGCCCAGTACATGGCTAAATAAAAGTGGCTACCTCGGTTGTCGAGCTCACCTAGCTTGCGTCGTGGCGACTTATCATTATCTAAAAATTTTGCCGTTGCTGCATCTAATGCATCCGCCATAACTTTAGCTTTTTTATTACCCGTTACTTGGCTTAAATGTTCTAACGATGCCGCTAGGGCTAAAAACTCACCTAGCGAGTCCCAACGTAAATAATCTTCTTCGATAAACTGCTCGACGTGCTTAGGCGCAGAACCACCAGCACCGGTTTCAAACAAACCACCGCCGTTCATCAAAGGCACAACCGATAACATCTTGGCGCTAGTACCCAACTCTAAAATTGGGAATAAGTCTGTTAAGTAATCACGCAGTACGTTGCCAGTTACCGAAATGGTATCTAAACCTTGCTTAATGCGCTGTAACGATAAGCGAGTTGCTTCTACTGGTGATAGGATCTGAATATCTAAGCCACTAGTATCATGGTCTTTTAAATACGTTTGAACCTTGGTAATGATTTGCGCATCGTGTGCACGAGCGCTATCTAACCAAAAAATAGCCGGTGTGTTACTTAAACGAGCACGATTAACCGCTAGCTTTACCCAATCACGAATCGGCGCATCTTTTACTTGGCACATACGCCAAATATCGCCCTGCTCGACATTATGCTCAAATACCACATCACCTTTAGTATTAACTGCTTGAACCTTGCCATCTGCAGCAATTTCAAACGTTTTATCATGTGAGCCGTATTCTTCCGCTTTTTGCGCCATTAAGCCAACGTTAGGCACTGAACCCATTGTTTTCGGATCAAAAGCACCATTCTTTTTACAAAAATCAATAGTTTCTTGATAAACACCAGCGTAGCAACGGTCTGGGATCATCGCTATTGTGTCTTTTAACTTGCCATCGGCACCCCACATTTTGCCAGAACTTCTAATCATTGCCGGCATTGAGGCATCAATAATCACGTCACTTGGCACATGTAAATTGGTTATTCCCTTATCAGAATTAACCATTGCCAATGCAGGCTGCGCCGCGTAGCAGGCTTTAATTTCAGCCAAAATTTCATCTTGTTTGGCTTGAGGTAAACTCGCTATCTTAGCAAACACATCACCGGCGCCGTTATTAACATCAACACCCAGCTCTGCGAATAGTGCAGCGTACTTATCAAATACCGGTTTAAAGAACTCGACCACCGCATAACCAAACATAATCGGATCCGACACCTTCATCATGGTGGCTTTTAAATGCAGTGATAATAGAATGTCTTGCTGCTTTGCTGCGGCAATTTCTTGTTTATAAAACGCGCATAGTGCTTTTTTACTCATGGTCGCGGCATCAATAACCTCGCCCGCTAACACCGCTACTTTTTCTTTTAATACTGATACGGTGCCGTCTTTGGCAACATGTTGAATTTTTAATGCATCAGCAGTAGCAAACGTAGTTGATTTCTCACTACCGTAAAAATCACCTTGCGTCATATGTGCAACGTGTGATTTAGAATCTGCTGCCCAAGCACCCATACTGTGTGGATTTTTCTTGGCGTACTGTTTAACTGAAGCTGGTGCGCGGCGGTCTGAGTTGCCTTCACGCAAGACCGGGTTTACGGCACTGCCTTTAATTTTGTCATAGCGAGATCTAACATCACGCTCTTGGTCCGTTTTTGGCTCAGCAGGGTATTCAGGTAAAGCATAACCTTGCTGTTGTAACTCTTTAATTGCTGCTTTTAACTGCGGAATTGACGCACTAATATTAGGTAGCTTAATGATATTTGCATCAGGCTGGTTGGCCAGCTCACCAAGTTCAGCCAAAGCATCAGCAATACGCTGTTCTGGCTGTAAAAAATCGGAAAAGTTGGCAATAATGCGACCAGACAGAGAAATATCGCGAGTTTCTACCGCAATACCTGCTGCAACTGTAAATGCCTGTACAATAGGTAAAAAAGAGTACGTCGCCAGCGCTGGCGCTTCGTCGGTTTCAGTGTAAATAATTTTTGCAATTTCTTTTGACATGTTAGTTCCTGTAATGTGTTTGCGATCAGCTGGATTTTATTAGCCAGTTCGCACCTTCATCCGGGCGATGTTGATGTTTTAAACGCATTTGTTGCAAAGCGGCCGTAGTATAACAGCATGACATTCAATAAAATAGGCGGTTTGCTGTACAAAGCTGCGGCGTTTTTAGCGTAATTAAAACCACAGTCACTAACCTAATTCGCCTTATAACTCGTAATAACATCGCCTTTTATGGCAAAACAATTTATAAGCATAGCAACAACGCTATGCCAAGGAGCAACCGCAATATATGAGTAGAGAGCAGTTACATCTTACCGTTGCCGCCATTGTTCAGTTTCAAGGTAAGTTTTTATTAGTCGAAGAAATTGATAAACAAACAGGCAAGTTAGTGCTTAATCAGCCAGCAGGACACGTTGAGCAAGATGAAGATCTACTGCAAGCGGTAAAGCGCGAGCTATATGAGGAAACGGGCTTAGAGCTTGAGCCGTCAGCTTGGCTTGGTATTTCGCAATTACAAGCAGCAAATGGCCACCGCTATGTGCGGTTAAACTTTATTTTTGAACCAACCAACTTGCCTAAATACTACCAGCCCCAAGACGCCGACATTCTCGCTTTACATTGGTTTAGCGCAGAACAATTATTACAAGCTGCATTGCCATTACGCAGTCGTCTGGTTAGCGATGCAATACAATCCTACATTGATGGCACGCGCTTACCTTTAATGCTAATTCAGCCAACGCGATAACATGCGCTGAGCACAAATTTAATGTATAATCCGCGCTTTAATTTTTCGGTCTTCAACAGAGCAGGTATCATGCTAGACAATCGCTCAGCGAATAGCGCAGAAAATAGTAGTAAAAAAGTCATCGTCGGTATGTCCGGCGGCGTCGACTCATCAGTTTCAGCTTATCTGTTAATACAACAAGGCTATCAGGTTGAAGGCCTGTTTATGAAAAACTGGGAAGAAGACGACAACGACGAATATTGCGCTGCGGCTGAAGATATGCGTGATGCGCAGGCGGTATGCGATAAATTGGGTATTGTTTTACATAAAGTAAACTTTGCTGCCGAGTACTGGGATAACGTATTTGAGTATTTTCTTGCCGAATATAAAGCTGGGCGCACACCCAATCCCGATATTATGTGTAATAAAGAAATTAAATTTAAAGCCTTTCTTGAATTTGCCGCAGAGGCCTTAGGTGCTGATTATATTGCTACTGGGCATTACGTACGCCGCCGTTACCTAGACGGTCATTGGCAACTATTACGTGGCATAGATAATAATAAAGATCAAAGCTATTTTCTTTATACCATTGGCGAAGAGCATGTTGCGCAAACATTATTTCCTGTAGGTGAACTAGAAAAACCTGCAGTGCGTGCGATTGCTGAACAACAAGATTTAATTACCCACGACAAAAAAGACAGCACCGGTATTTGTTTTATTGGTGAGCGTAAATTTAAAGATTTTCTTCAGCAGTATTTACCTGCTCAGCCTGGTGATATTGTGTCGATAGAGGGTGACGTTATCGGCCGGCACGAAGGCTTAATGTACCATACACTTGGTCAACGCAAAGGCTTAGGTATTGGTGGCATGCGCGATGGCGGCGACGAACCTTGGTATGTAGTAGATAAAAACCTCGAGACTAACCAGTTAATTGTCGCACAAGGCCATGACCACCCAAGCTTGTTGTCTAATGGTTTAGTCGCCAGCCAGTTACACTGGACCGACCGTAAAGGGCCACAACAAGCTCTGCGCTGCACGGTAAAAACGCGTTATCGGCAAACCGATATCCCCTGCTTATTAACGCCAAACAGTAATGGCACAGTAGAGGTGCTATTCGACACCCCGCAAAAAGCAGTAACGCCAGGCCAGTCAGCCGTATTTTACTCAGCTGATGTATGTTTGGGTGGCGGTATTATTGATGTGGCGCTGAACTAGTATGCAATTTTCCTTATCAACTCAAATTATTGCCCTAGCCGGCCTTTGCCAAGCGCTAAAACTAGTTCAACAAACTGCGCGCAGCACCGAACCCAGTTCAGAGCAAGATAAAGCCGCACTAAGCGTGATGCTAAGCAGTGTTGCAGTGCTTAACGCCGATGAGCCGCTGCTAATTTATGGTAATAACGCAGCTAACTTACAAACCGGTTTACAAATTATTATTGACCAGCTAGGTGATAAACCACAAAAAGATGTCGAGCTTACTCGTTATCTTGTTGGTGTTTTAGCTCTAGAACGGCGTTTAAATAAAAGCCCAGCTAACTTAAAAAAGCTCGGCGACAAGCTGCAACATTTAGAACGCCAATTACAACATTTTAGTATTACTGATGACACTATCTTAGCTAGCTTGGCCGATACCTATTCTAGTTGTATTAGTAGCTTAGGCGGAAAAATTCAAATATATGGCCAACCAGAATTACTGAAACAACCACGGGTACAACATAAAGTACGTGCATTGTTGTTAACCGCTATTCGCTCAGCCGTATTATGGCGCCAAGCGGGTGGCAGCCGTCTTAACTTTATTTTTAAACGTCGCAAGCTGGTGGCACAAGCAAAATTGATGCTTGCACAGCTGCCTTTATCAAGCTTATAGGAGCCTGTATGCAACTGAATGCCCTTACCGCTATTTCTCCCGTTGACGGGCGTTATGGCAGCAAAACTACTGATTTACGTAATTATTTCAGTGAGTTTGGCTTAATAAAATACCGTGTGATGGTAGAAGTGCGTTGGTTACAGCAGCTCGCAGCAGTTACTAGCATTAAAGAAGTGCCAGCGCTATCGGCAGAAGCTAATCGGGTTTTAAATGATATTGTCGACAATTTTAGTTTAAGCGATGCTGAGCGTGTTAAAGAAATTGAACGTACCACAAACCACGATGTTAAAGCGGTAGAATATCTACTAAAAGAGAAAGTGACCGGCAATGCCGAACTTGCCGCAATAAGTGAATTTATCCACTTTGCCTGTACCTCTGAAGACATTAACAACTTGTCGCATGGCTTAATGCTAAACGCAGCAAGAGCTGAGGTTTTATTGCCACAATGCGATGCGCTACTGGATGCCATTAAGCAATTAGCAAACCAGCATAAAACTGTGCCTATGATGGCTAGAACACATGGCCAACCTGCTTCACCTACTACGTTAGGTAAAGAGATGGCTAACGTGTATATGCGCTTAAAACGCCAACGCGAACAAATAGCTAACGTTGAAATTTTAGGTAAATTCAACGGTGCTGTCGGTAACTATAATGCGCACTTATCTGCCTATCCAGATCTTAACTGGCATCAGATCTCTGAACAATTTGTTACTAGCTTAGGCCTAAGCTGGAATGCGTTTACTACGCAAATTGAGCCACATGATTATATTGCCGAGTTGTTTGACGCGGTTGCTCGGTTTAATACTATTTTACTCGATTTCGATCGTGATGTTTGGGGCTACATTGCCCTTGGTCACTTTAAGCAACGCACTATTGCTGGCGAAATTGGCTCATCTACCATGCCGCATAAAGTTAACCCTATAGACTTTGAAAACTCTGAAGGCAATCTGGGTATTGCTAACGCGCTGTTTAATCATTTATCTGCTAAGTTACCAGTATCACGTTGGCAGCGCGACCTAACTGACTCTACTGTATTGCGTAATCTAGGTGTTGGCTTTGGTTACACATTAATTGCTTACCAAGCCACGCTTAAAGGCATTAGCAAACTCGAAGTTAACGAAGCTAACCTACGCGCTGAACTAGATGCAAACTGGGAATTACTGGCGGAGCCAGTGCAAACAGTAATGCGTAAATATGCCATCGAACAGCCATATGAAAAGTTAAAAGAGTTAACCCGTGGTAAGCGTATTACGCAAGCTGATTTGCATATATTTATTGATAAACTGGAGCTGCCAGACGACGTTAAAACGCAGCTTAAACAGCTGACACCCGCTAACTATATTGGCGCCGCAATAGATATTACCAGTACATTATCATAATACGAGTTTAAACAAGGCGCTGTATTCAGCGCCTTGTTCTTAGGAAAGCATCATGTATCAATTACAGTTAGGTGAACTAAGCATTGCCGATTTTCTTAATGAATATTGGCAAAAAAAGCCACTGTTAATAAAAGGTGGCTTTAAACAGTTTGTTGATCCATTAACAGCCGATGAGTTAGCCGGTTTGGCGATGGAAGAAGAAATTGAATCACGTATTGTTAGTTGCGTTGATAAACAATGGGATATGCACACTGGCCCGTTTGAAGACTTTTCTACTTTTGGCGACAAACACTGGACTTTATTAGTGCAAGCCGTTGATCATTGGCATCCAGAAGCTGCTAAATTATTAGATCCGTTTCGTTTCATACCCAACTGGCGTATTGATGATTTGATGATCAGCTTCTCAGCGCCAGGCGGCGGTGTCGGCCCACATTTAGATCAATATGACGTATTTATTATTCAGGGCGAAGGTAAACGTCACTGGCGCGTTGGCATGCCAGATAAAAATTTACAGCAGCTTTGTCCGCACCCTCGTCTGCTGCAAGTCAGCCCTTTTATCGCCTGTATCGATGTTATTACTGAACCTGGCGATATTTTATATATCCCACCTGGCTGTCCACATGACGGTATTAGTATAGAAAACAGCCTCAACTACTCGGTTGGCTTTCGCGCACCGGCACAAAAAGACTTGCTCACCGGGTTGGTTGATCATTTAATTGACCATGATGTAACAGGTAGTCGGTTTAGTGATACCAACCGCGCGCAAGCGACGTCTGTTGGTGCAATATCTGATGCTGATCTCAATCAAGTACAACAACTACTGCAACAGCTGGTCAATGACAAAGCTATGTTGCCAAGTTGGTTTGGTAATCTAATTACCCGAGCTAAACACGAACTGGATTTAAATGAACCAGATCCGCATTATTCTGCGGACGAAATTAGTGAATATATAGAGGAAGGTTCTGTGCTAAGCCGCACTGGCGGTTTACGTTGTTGCTATTATCAAGCCAATAACAGCAGCGATATTCTACTGTTTATTAATGGTGAGCAAATTACTCTACCGAGCAACGAGCTAAGCACTGCACAGTTGCTCTGCGATCATACCGAGCTGGCATCAGCGCAGAACCTACATTTTAATCAGTCTAATGAACGCGTAATGCTAATTACCAGTTTGATTAATCAAGGTTACTGGTATTTTAGCGAATAAGCGTAGCTAATTAGCGAGCTGCATTTTGAGCATAAAAAACCGCCTTTAAGGCGGTTTTTTATTTTCCGTAAATTAATAATTACACTTAACTGGCTAATTCTTCTTGCCATAAATTATCTTGATTAAACATATCATACAAACTGTGCGCACGATTAATCAGCAGATTAGCAAAATCCTGTTGCGTTTTATCATGAATACCAGCATCGATGATTTGTTGTGCCTTTAATTGCCAACGTAATGAAAACGCACGCACCGCTTCACGAGGACTAACCGCCGCAGCATAAGCCATATGATCGGTCGGTAAATCGCCACTGACTACCCAATATGACTGTTTATCTTTGGTGTTTAATTTCCAAACAGAAAAATAAGGCGGTAAATAGCGGCTTTCCGTCACCGCAACGTTATCGGGTATAATACCTTTACTTGCCAAGTACTCATTGGCTTTTTGAAACTGAGCTCTAACCCATTGCGCTCTTTCTTGTTCGGCCTGTTCAATTTGTTCAGGTGTTAGCTGCTCACTCATTTACTTTCTTCCTATTTAAAGTTTTTAGCTACTTTATTGGACTCAGAGCTGACAATCAAGTGTTGCGACAAATTGTCGACAATCCACTGGAATGACCAGATTATATTTCTATCTATTTCTGGTTTAAATGATGTCGAAATGCTACATTTCGCGACACAAAACTACCGCTGATTATGTGGTAATTATTAGGTGACTAACCTGCCCTCATTCTTGTGGCAGCTAATTAAACGGAGAAATTATTCGTGGCATTATTTAACCATTCTGAATTTGATAATCATGAACAAGTTGTATTTTGCTCTGACGCTGAAACCGGCTTAAAAGCGATAATTGCGGTTCATAGCACAGCACTTGGTCCAGCGGTTGGTGGCTGCCGTTTATGGGATTACGTATCAGACGAAGCAGCATTAAACGACGTTCTGCGCTTATCACGCGGTATGACCTATAAAAATGCAATGGCTGGTTTGCCTTTAGGCGGCGGCAAAGCGGTAATTTTAGGTGATGCTAAGAAAATTAAATCTGAAGCCCTATTCCGTGCGTTTGGTCGCATGGTGCATCGTTTATCTGGCACCTATTACAGCGCTGAAGACGTTAACATTACGACTAGCGACATTATGATTGTTAATAAAGAAACACCTTATGTTGCCGGTTTAGAAGGTCAAAGCGGCAACCCTGCACCTTTTACGGCACTTGGCACTTACCGTGGTATTAAAGCTGCTGCTAAACACCAGTTTGGTTCAGATAACTTAAACGGTAAAACCGTTGCAGTACAAGGCTTAGGCAGCGTAGGTTTTTACTTATGTGAACACCTACATAAAGAAGGTGCTAAGTTAATCGTTACTGATATTAACCAAGATGCGGTACAACGCGCGGTAACCCAGTTTGGCGCCACGGCTGTTGATTTAGATGCTATCTACGCTGTAGATGCCGATATCTATGCTCCTTGTGCACTAGGTGCAACATTAAACGACGATACTATTCCACAGTTAAAAGTTCGTGTTGTCGCCGGTTGTGCCAACAACCAGTTAAAAGAAGCCAGACATGGCGAAGTACTGCGTCAAAAAGGCATTTTGTACACACCAGATTACGTTATTAACGCTGGAGGTATTATCAACGTGGCATCTGAAATGCGCCCAGAAGGTTACTCTGCAGAAGAATCAACGCAAAAAGTTATGGCTATTTATGATACTTTATTAAATCTATTTCAACGCGCAGATGCAGAAAACAAACCAACCAGTCAGGTTGCAGATTTAATGGCACAAGAAATTATCAAACGCGGCAAAGTATAATCAGTTACTGCTCAAACAAGCCGCCATTATCAGCGGCTTTTTGCTTCAAATAAAAACACTATATAAACATTGTTTTAACATAAAACCTCTCACTATTTTTCGATATACAATATCACTATTCTTAAACACTAAACTCGGTAGCGCTGCAGTTATTTCTATTAATTTCAGTTACTATTACAAATCAAATTTGTAGCTAATTCTGTTTCAATCTCAAGTAAATTAAGCTGCAATGGGCTAGGCTTTTAAAATGATGTAATATATAAGCTCTGGTTTACCAAGTTAGTATAGGAAAGACGTTCTCTTTCGAAGGCTATTTAATTGGCTTACTAAAGATAAAATAACAAGGATCGTTAAATGAAGACTATATTAGTCATAGAAGATGATATTGGCATCCAAAAACAATTAAAATGGAGCCTATCAGATTACGAGCTAGTATTTGCCCACGACAGAGCATCAGCTTTAACCCAATTACGCCGTTATGAACCCAATGTCGTTACTCTTGATCTCGGTCTTCCACCAGACCCTGCTAACGCAAGCGAAGGTTTAGCTTGTTTAAACGATATTTTAACCATTCAACCTAGCTGCAAAATTATTGTTATTACCGGCAACGCCGATAATGAGCATGCACTTAAAGCCATCGCTTTGGGCGCTTACGACTACTATCAAAAACCTTTAGATGCCGACGTGCTAAATATCATCTTGGCCAGAGCGTTTAAAATAAGCGAGTTAGAAACCGAAAATCGCGCATTAAAAAGTGCCGCACCAAGCAATAACGACATCATTGGTAATAGTGACAGCATTTTAAAAGCGTGCCGTACTGTAGAAAAAATTGCCCCAACCGAAATTACTACGCTACTACTGGGCGAAAGCGGAACCGGTAAAGAAGTGTTTGCTCGCTCAATTCATCGGCAAAGCCCAAGGGCAGGTAAACCCTTTGTTGCGATTAACTGTGCGTCAATTCCAGAAAATTTGCTAGAAAGTGAGTTATTTGGCTACGAAAAAGGCGCTTTTACTGGAGCCAATAAAACCACGCTTGGTAAAATAGAATGTGCAAATGGTGGTACCTTACTACTTGATGAAATTGGTGATATGCCATTAAGTCTACAAGCTAAAATGCTACGCTTTTTGCAAGAGCGCGTTATTGAACGCGTCGGTGGGCGTCAGGAATTAGAAGTCGATGTTAGGGTTATTTGTGCTACCCATCGCAACTTAGCTGAAATGGTTGCTGCACAAACCTTTCGTGAAGATTTATATTACCGAGTAAGTGAAATTACTCTGCTAATTCCGCCACTACGCCAACGAGGTAATGACATTATCATTATCGCTAAGGCGCTGTTAGGTAAGTTTAACCAAGAGTTTAATACCCACGTACAAGGTTTTACCGAATCGGCTATGCAAGCCATGTTACAGCACGCCTGGCCAGGCAATATTCGTGAATTACAGAACAAGTTAAAATCGGCGGTCATTTTGGCTGATAGCAAATACATTACGCCAGAAGATCTTGGTTTATCGATGCGTGATATTAAAATTGATACCTTGCGCAAAGTTCGTGAGTTGGCAGAAACTAAAGCGATACGTCAAGCCTATACACTGGCGTCTGGCAACCTATCAAAAACGGCAGACTCATTAGGCATTACACGGCCTACGCTCTATGCTCTAATTGATAAATATCGGTTGCACGACTTGCGTAATACTGAAACAGAAGGCTAGGTTTAACTTAAGCCTTAGCTAAAAATCAAGCTAAAAAAAACCCCACAATCGTGGGGTTTTTTATTAAAGGCTTACGCCTTTTTGTTTTGCTTTATCTTTGATATACGATTCCCAACTACGCACCTGACGTGCCATAGCAGGATCTTTCTTCGCATTCATTAAAGCAGCATAGGCTTCTTTATATTTCTTCTGATAGAAATAAGCATCTACCAAGCTCATATAAACATTAGACTGCTTATCAACATTCATTGACAAGGCTTTGTCAAACGCAACTATCGCATCATTATAACGCTGAATAGATAAGTAAGCAGAGCCTTGGCGACGGTAAGCGTCAGCCTCGTTCGTTAACTTCGCAACTTCACCATAGTATTCCGCTGCTTTTAAAAACTCACGAGCACCAAGATAATTTGAAGCCACAAAAGTTAAATTAGCTTTGTCCTTCTTAACTAACCCACTCTTGATATGCTTTTCCATTATGCTAGCAGCTTTATAAGGAATACTATTATTAGCATACATTTGCGCTAACATACGTATTTCAGAGTCTTTCTCTAAGTAACCTTGGCTATAAGCTAACTGCAGAGTAGACAAAGACTTACCGTACTCTTCAGTTAACGTATAAAAGTTACCTAAGTAAACCCAGAACTGCTTATTTTCTGGAAATAACTGCACCATAGTTTCAACGACGGCAATAAGATCTTTATAGCGCTTAAGCTCATAAAGTGCCGCCATTTTCAACTGATAAGGCCCTTCAATTTGCTTAGTAGCAAAGCGAATTGCATCATCTGCTGGCGCTAACACCTTGTCGTGCTGATTCATAAGGTAATAAGCATTAGCAATTCGCATATAAACTTCTGAGTTTTGCTCACCAGTGAACATAATCCAGTCTTCATATGCTTTTACTGCCTTTTGATACTGCTTATCTTGTAGCAACATATCAGCAAGTAATTTCATCGATGACGCTTGGTCAGCAAAAGTTAACAAGTCAGGCTTAACTGCCATTGTTAAATACTTAATTGCCTGTTTTTCATCTTTAGTCGCGTAAAGGTTACCCAAAAAGCGATTTAAGGTAGCGGTATCAAATTCATTACTAGATTTTGCGTCAAGCAACACGGCAAGTGCTTCGTCAAGTTTTTCTTCGTTATACAAATCAAACGCTTTAACTAGCGTTTTACCAACACGTTCGCCCACTATTTGGGTTTTACGCGCTTTACGCTCTTCTACCTTAGCCATGTTAGGTTGCACAGCAGCCATAACAGACGTTGCGGTTACGCTAAGCGCTACACAAACAACCAATGCTGAGGTAAGTTTTTTAAGCTTAATCATCTTAACCTCCGGCCATATCTAAGGTGAAATCTAACTGAACTTGCTGTCCAGTTTGCTTCATTGTTTTACCATCAACCACTTTCGGACTGTATTTCCAGCGCCGTAAGGCACGGATAGCTTCACGGTCAAACACTCGACGTGGTTCAGCTTCGATAACCTCAACTTCATCAACACTACCATCTTCCATAATGCTAAAACGAAGTTTTACCCAGCCTTGTAAACCATCACGTGCTGCTTGAACGGGATAACGCGGTTCAATACGTACTATTGGCGTAGCGTCACCATCGCGCATCATACTCGATGGATCACCTAAACCACCTGATGAAGAACCTAAGTTCAAACCAGGCATATTAAAGCCTATAGCACCAGCAGCGTTGGCCGTATCCGGTTGTGGCTGAGGCGCTTTTGGCGGCTGAGCCGGTGGTGGTGGCGGTGGTGGCGGTGGTGGCCGCCGGGTCTGTGTTTCTGATTCAGGTGGCGTAGTGTTAATTTCTATAACAATACGCTCTTGCTCAGCGACTTTACGATCGCCACTTGACTTAAGCAAAGTGGCCATCATTAAGAACAACAGAAACGTTACCACCGCACCGATTATTAACGATGACAGGAAACGTACCATAATTACTTAGTCTCCCCAGCTACGCTAATCACCAGCGACGGATCTGCAGTTTTAATCTGATCCATAACTTCCATTACCACACCATGTTTAGCTTCTTTATCAGCTTGAATGATAATGGTATCAGTTGGTGATTCTGCTCTTAACCGTTCGATGTTTGCTGAAACACGCTCAACATCAACTGGGCGCTTATCCATCCATATTTCACCGTTTGCACGGATCGCAATAAAGATAGTCGCACTTGGTTTTTTCTGAGCCTGAGCAGCTTCTGGTTTATTTACATCGATACCAGCTTCCTTCACGAAAGACGTGGTTACAATGAAGAAAATTAACATGATGAATACTATATCCATCATCGGCGTGATATCAATCTCCGCCTGTTCAGCTTCGCGTATAGGTTTGCGGGCCATAAAACACTCTCTTTAATGATGCGGTAAACTATCGGCTAAACTGGCTTTTTCCCGTTTAACCGTTAAGTCTAACCGCGCACTGAAAAATACACCTGATATCGCAGCTACTAATCCTGACATCGTTGGAATAGTTGCCATTGAGATACCCGTTGCCATGGTTCTTGGGTTACCCGTACCTTGCGTTGCCATAATATCAAACACCGCAATCATCCCAGTAACCGTTCCTAATAATCCAACCAATGGACACAGTGCAACCAAGGTTTTTATAATCAGCATACGCTGTTCTAATTTTTCTGAAGCCTCGGAAATCCAGCGCTCACGGATCTTATGCGCATACCATGATGTGGTATCTGCTCTGGCATCCCAGCGAGCCACAATATCCTTTTTTAACTTTGGATATTCGGCTTTAAGAAACCAGAACCGCTCTATCATCAATACCCACATGACGAAGAGTACCAAGGCGACAACGTATAATACGTTGCCACCAGTATGGATAAAATCCTGAACAGATTCCCACAGCCCTACTAGCTGGAGCATCATTAGGCTTTCTCCTTCTCCGCGTGCGCAGCAATAATACCAGCAGCTTGTTCATCTAAAATATGCAGAATAGTACGAGCTTTTGCTGAAACAAGAGAGTGCACGAACAGTAATGGAATTGCTGCAACTAGGCCCTGAGCAGTTGTTACCAACGCTAAAGAGATTGAGCCAGCCATCAGTTTAGGATCGCCTGTTCCGTACAAAGTAATTTGCTGGAACGTTAAGATCATACCGATAACCGTACCTAATAAACCTAGTAACGGAGCAACAGCAGAGATTAACTTGATTAAACCAATACCACGGTCAACCTTTGGTGTTTCACGTAAAATGGCTTCATCTAATTTCAACTCTAAGTTTTCGGTATCAGACGTTTTGTTTTCATTGTAAACACGCAGGATACGACCTAGTGGATTCTGAGGTGACGGGTTACCTAAGTTTTTCAACTGTGCACGAATTTTGCCACCAACAACCGTCAGTACAATAATACGCTCTAATGCAATTAATAAACCGAAAAAGAATACCACTGTGATGATATAACCAACCGTACCGCCTGCGTGGTAATATTCCATCAACGTTGAACGCTGTTGGTTTAAACGTAATAAGCTATTGCCTTTGGTTGGATCTAGGTATAAACCAGTGATCTCACCTTTTTTAGCATTATGGAATGCGGCAACTGAATCATGAATTTTTGACTGTGGTTCACGACCCAAAGGTTGAATTTGGTCAGTAGATGAATTCAGAATTAAATATTCAGTCGCAGTGGTTAAGTGGAATGTACCAAAACGTGTAACACGTTTAGTTTCAACACCACCGTCTAACTTTACTACTTCAGCGTCAAAATCAGCAATTTTGCCTGATTCTGTCATTTCAGTTAATAAAGCCATCCATAAATCTTCCATCTGGCTTAACGTAGGTAATTCAGTAGCTGACGCTACGCTTCGCAGTGGTACATCACGACCAGGATACTGAGCACTTACAAGAGAGCCAGTAATAGTACCGATCGATTGGTTAGCAGATTGGCGTACAACACCAAACAACTCACCCATTGTACCTAAAGCGCTTTCTAATTCTTGTTGCTTCTGGCCAATAAGAATATCGTTATCAGCATATTCTTTTTGTAAACGCTTACCGCGACCTTCTTCATCAGAAAATTGCTTTTTCGCTGTGTTTAATAATGACTGTTGTGCAGCGCGATCAGCCAAGAATGCTTTTTCGCGATCTTGGTTAACACGGCCTTCAACAGTACGCTCTTTCTTTAATTGTTCTAAAAGCTGATCTAGCTTGCCAGTGTCAGCAGTCGCGTTAAAAGCGATACCAGCTGACAAAGTCACAGCGGCAGCGATTAACATTGATTTGAATACTAGTTTCATGTGTTCTTACTCCGCTGCGATAAGTGGTACGCGATCCATTTCAAGCGTGGCTTCACGACGTGCCATCTTGATAAACTGAGCTACAGATGTCAGGTATGAACCTGGCAATTCGTCCCAGTTTGAGGTCTCTTTGTCCCACACCCAGCCTGACTTTCCATCTAGCGATAACGCCATTAAAGACAGACGACCAACATGAACATAATCTACTGTAGTTTCCTGGCCGTTAAGTGGCAACGTACCTTGGAATGCTGCTA
Source organism: Rheinheimera metallidurans (assembly GCF_036983985.1). NCBI lineage: Bacteria > Pseudomonadati > Pseudomonadota > Gammaproteobacteria > Chromatiales > Chromatiaceae > Rheinheimera > Rheinheimera metallidurans. The sequence goes on along the minus strand of NZ_JALAHQ010000001.1, from coordinate 996,636 downwards.
GTTCTGAACCGTAAGCCACTTCAATGCTATAAGCTTCTAAAATTTGACGATATTGCTCTGAAAGTTGAACGTCTGAACGTCCCATAAGCTCACGTAAACGCTCAACACGCTCTAAACGACGGTCTGTACGTAAAGGAATGTCAGCTTTAACAAACTGCTCTAACGCATCAATCATACGGAACATTAAAGGTACAGTACCCTTGCGAGTATCTTCTAAACCTTCAATTTGGCGCTGAACTGAGTCTATCTGACGCTTCTGATCGGCAACTAAAGTTGCTAAGAAGTCGTTATATACTTTTAAGTTTTCAGTCTGGTCAACAACCTGACGGTACTCACCTAACAGCTCTTGCGACTGCTCATAAATGTTATTAATTTTTTCTTGAGACTGAACTGCTGCGCGTTGAATCTGATTACCTTCTTGATGCAAAGCTTTTAAATCTGTTGCTAGAACGTTCGCTGATAAAGCGAAAGCGCCAGCCAGAGCTGTTGCAACAAGACTCTTGCGAATTTTATTGTTAAACATAGTTCCCAACCAATTATTGCTGATTAACGTAACCTGAAGTTGTAAGGGCCATGCTGTTCTTACAGACAGAAAAGGCCCTCGGTTAGAGGGTAAACCGTCCGCATCATTACAGGTAAAAACGCCCTTGTCAAGACAACAAAGACGTCTGTAGAGCTGATTTTATGCGGCTTTTTATATGGTTTATTACCCAGTTTTTCTACTTTTAAAGCAATGAAAATTAATTTCTTAAAATTCATTAAATTTTTAGTTTATTTTATATTCGGCGTTAACTTTCCTGCTGAATACAAAGCCACCATATCATCTAACGAAATCGGTTTTATTTTGCTACCGTGCCCTGCAGCGTTAAACGCTTCGTAACGCGCTACACAGATTTCCATCATCGCTTTAACTGATGCTTGTAAATATTTACGCGGATCAAATTCAGCGGGATGTTCTGTTAAATAACGGCGAATAGCACCAGTTGAAGCTAAACGTAAATCGGTGTCAATATTTACTTTACGTACGCCATATTTAATCCCTTGTTGGATTTGCTCTACAGGTACACCATAGGTTTCAGGAATTTGACCACCATTTTCATTAATGATCTTTAACCACTCCTGCGGTACCGATGATGAACCATGCATAACCAAATGGGTATCTGGAATACGTTCATGAATAGCTTTAATTCGGTCTATCGCCAAAATATCGTCGGTTGGCGGCCGACTAAATTTATAAGCGCCGTGTGATGTACCGCAAGCAATAGCCAAGGCATCAACTTGCGTTTCACGCACAAACTGCGCCGCTTCTTCTGGATCAGTTAACATTTGCTCATGGCTAAGAATGCAATCTGCACCTATACCATCCTCTTCACCAGCTGCGCCAGTTTCAAGTGAGCCTAAACAACCTAGCTCGCCTTCAACCGACACACCACACGCATGCGCTATTTCAACAACTTTACGTGTTATGTTGGCATTATAGGCATAATCTTTTGGTGTTTTACCGTCTTCACCTAGAGATCCATCCATCATTACTGATGAAAAGCCCATTTGAATTGAACGCTGACAAACTGCTAACGACGTACCATGGTCTTGATGCATAACTACAGGAATATGCGGAAACTCTTCCACTGCAGCTAAAATTAAGTGACGCAAAAACGGCGCACCGGCATATTTACGGGCACCCGCCGATGCCTGAACGATGACAGGACTATCAGTTTTGTCGGCAGCCATCATTATTGCGCGCATCTGCTCTAGGTTGTTTACGTTAAAAGCTGGAATGCCGTAACCGAACTCGGCGGCGTGATCCAGCATTTGACGTAGTGAAATAAGGGCCATGAAATCCTCTCTTAATCTTTTTAATGTGCCGTTTTAATAATCAGTTTATTATAATATTTTTGCGCGCTGTTCCAGTATAGCTACAGCTGGCAGTGTTTTGCCTTCTAAAAATTCTAAAAATGCACCGCCACCAGTAGACACATAGGATATATTATCCGCGATATTATATTTATCTATTGCCGCTAGGGTATCACCACCGCCAGCAATAGAGAATGCATCACTATCAGCAATCGCTCTGGCTATTGCTTCTGTGCCGGCAGCAAACTGCTCAAATTCAAATACGCCGACGGGTCCATTCCAAACAATAGTACCGGCAGATTTAAGTATCTTAACCAATTCTGCGCTGGTGTCTGGCCCGATATCAAAAATCATGTCGCTATCGGCCACATCCGCTACGTTTTTTAAACTAGCCGGCGTAGTTTCACTAAAGGCTTGGCCTACTACGACATCAGTTGGTACCGGAATATTCGCACCGCGTGCTTTAGCTGCGGCCATTAAACGCTGGGCTTGAGGAATTAAATCGGCTTCATATAATGATTTGCCTACATTGTTACCGTTAGCCGCAATAAAGGTATTGGCAATGCCGCCACCGACAATAAGCTGATCAACCATGCCAGATAAGGATTCTAGCACCGTAAGCTTAGTGGATACTTTAGAACCACCAACAATTGCCACTAATGGACGTTTCGGGTTTTTCAATGCAGCGGCTAAGGCATCTAATTCAGCCACTAATAATGGTCCAGCACAAGCAATAGGCGCAAACTTCGCCACTCCGTGTGTTGATGCCTGCGCGCGATGTGCTGTGCCAAAGGCATCCATAACAAATACATCACATAACGCGGCTAACTGTTTTGCCAGCACGTCGTCATTCTTAGCTTCACCGTGATTAAAACGTACGTTTTCAAAAATAACGACTTCTGACGCGGCTACTTCTATACCATTTAAGTAATCTTTGGCTAAACGAACCGGCACAGTTAGCACAGCAGCAAGATAATCCGCTACTGGCTGCAACGACGACTCGCTGTCGTAAACGCCCTCTTCTGGGCGGCCTAAATGCGACATCACCATTACTTTTGCGCCCTTTTGCAATGCCAACTCAATGGTGGGTATTGCGGCTTTTAAACGCGCGTCTGAGGTTACTTTACCGTTTTTTATTGGTACGTTTAAATCTTCACGGATCAAGACACGTTTGCTGTTAAGATCCAAATCGCTCATGCGAATAACAGACATTTTTAGCTCCTTGTTATAAATTCGGTTGCAGCATAGCTTTAGCCGTGTCGAGCATGCGGTTGGCAAAACCCCATTCGTTATCACACCAAACTAAACACTTTACTAGCCGCTTATGACTCACTCGGGTTTGCGAACCATCTACAATGCACGAATGTGGATCATGGTTAAAATCTACCGAGACTAATGGCTCTTCGGTGTAATCTAAAATACCCGCTAATTCACCAAGCTTAGCTTGGCGTAATACCTTATTCACCTGTGCAATACTCACGTCTTGCTGCAAACTTACGCTTAAGTCCATCGCGGTAACATTTAAGGTTGGCACCCTTACGGCAATAGCCTCAAAGCGCCCAGCAAATTTTGGCAATATACGTTCAATGCCTAAAGCTAACTTGGTATCAACGGGAATAATCGACTGGCTAGCGGCTCGAGTACGACGTAAATCAGGGTGATAAGCATCAATAACTTGCTGATCATTCATCGAGGCATGAATAGTGGTTATGGTGCCACTTTCAACACCAAAATGCTGATCAAGCGTCTGAATAACCGGCACTATGCAGTTAGTAGTACAAGAACCGGCTGAAATAACGGTCATATCGGCAGTTAAGTTATGGTGGTTGATGCCATAGATAATAGTGGCATCAATGTCAGTATCCGCTGGATGCGAAAACAACACTTTTTTTGCCCCAGCTTGCAGATGCCAACTGGCATGTTCGCGACTATGAAACACACCTGTACATTCCAGTACTATATCAACATCTAGCTCCGCCCAAGGCAGAGCTTGCGGATCAGCTTCACAGAATAACGCAATCTTGTCGTCATTTACGCTAATGCCGCCAGCGTATGAACTAACAGTAAAACCAAAACGGCCGTGCGAACTGTCGTATTTTAATAAATGCGCCACACCCTTAGCATCAGCCAGTTCATTAATGGCCACCACCTGCAGTTCATGCTGCAAACCGTTTTCATAGACAGCGCGCAAAATATTGCGCCCTATGCGGCCAAAGCCGTTTATTGCTAATCTGATTGCCATAACACCACATAGAAAAATGGGATCAACACTGATCCCATTAGGTTAATTATTACGCCAGCAATTGCTGCGCGGCTTCAAGCACTTTTTCAGTAGTGATACCAAAATAGGCAAATAACTGCTCGGCTGGCGCCGACTCACCAAAACTGGTCATACCAATAATTTTACCGTTTAAGCCTACGTACTTGTACCAGCTATCAACTATGCAAGCTTCTACTGCAATACGCTTGGTTACTGCCGCTGGCAACACGGCTTCGCGATAAGCGGCATCTTGCAGGTCAAAGGTATCAGTTGATGGCATAGACACAACGCGCACCGCTTTACCTTGCTCAGTTAACTGCGTAGCCGCTTGCATCGCCAGTTCGACCTCTGAACCAGTAGCAATAATAATTAACTCAGGCGTACCGACACAGTCACGTAAAATATAACCGCCACGTTTTACGTTAGCTAATTGCTCAGCGTTACGTGCTTGTTGCACTAAATTCTGTCTAGAGAAAATCAGTGTAGTTGGCCCATCAGCGCGCTCAATGGCCGCTTGCCAAGCAATAGCAGATTCCACTTGATCACAAGGGCGCCAGTTAATTAAGTTAGGAGTGGCGCGCAGGGCAGCTAATTGTTCAACCGGTTGGTGAGTTGGGCCATCTTCGCCTAAACCAATAGAATCATGCGTATACACAAAAATGACACGTTGCTTCATTAACGCGGCCATGCGCACTGCGTTACGTGCGTATTCCATAAACATTAAGAAGGTCGCGCCGTAGGGTATAAAACCGCCATGCAACGCAATACCATTCATCATTGCCGACATACCAAATTCACGCACGCCGTAATAAATATAGTTGCCGCTGGCATCTTTCGCGGTAACCGCCTTACTACCATCCCATATAGTCAGGTTAGAACTAGCTAAGTCGGCAGAGCCACCCATAAATTCTGGCAGTAAAGGACCAAACGCGTTTAACGCATTTTGTGATGCTTTACGGCTGGCAATGTTCGCAGGATTAGCTTGCAGTTTTGCAATATAAGCATTGGATTGCTCGGTCCAGTTTGCAGGTAACTGACCTGCTATACGGCGGCTAAATTCGGCGGCTTGTGCCGGAAATGCAGCGCTATAACGGGCAAACAATTGCTGCCAGTTTTGCTGTGCTTTAGCGCCCTTATCTTTGGCATCCCAGTCGGCATAAATATCTGCTGGAATTTCAAAGGGGGCATATGGCCATTGTAAAAATTCGCGAGTAGCAGCAATTTCAGCATCACCTAGCGGTGCACCATGACAATCTTGACTACCGCCTTTATTGGGCGAGCCATAACCAATAACAGTGCGACAACATATTAATGTTGGCTTATCGCTTTGCGCTTTAGCTTGTTTAATTGCCGCTTCAACCGCTGCAGCGTCATGGCCATCAACATTACTAATTACCTGCCAGCCGTAGGCTTCAAACCGTTTAGGGGTATTGTCGGTAAACCAACCTTCTACTTGACCGTCAATTGAAATGCCGTTGTCATCCCAAAACGCAATTAGCTTACCTAAACCTAGGGTACCAGCTAACGAACAGGCTTCATGCGAAATGCCTTCCATTAGGCAGCCATCGCCTAAAAAGGTATAAGTATAATGATCAACAATGTCATAACCAGGCTGATTAAATTGTGCTGCCAACGCTTTTTCTGCCAGCGCCATGCCCACCGCATTGGTAATGCCCTGCCCTAAAGGACCCGTAGTGGTTTCTACCCCAGGCGCATAACCATATTCTGGGTGGCCAGGCGTTTTTGAATGTAACTGCCGAAACTGTTTTAAATCTTCAATGCTTAAATCATAACCGGTTAAATGCAGTAGCGAATATAGCAACATGGAACCATGACCATTAGATAAGATAAACCGGTCACGGTTTGGCCACTGCGGATCTTGTGGATTGTGCTGAAGAAAATCACGCCATAATACTTCGGCTATATCAGCCATACCCATAGGGGCGCCTGGATGGCCTGATTTAGCTTTTTGCACTGCATCCATGCTTAAAGCACGAATTGCATTAGCGAGTTGTTTACGAGATGGCATGTTCACTCCTGATATTGCACGGCTTCAATTTAACGAAGCTATTTATTATTAAGCTGAAAGATTAAAGCGATATGGGCGCCATTTTCCCAGAGCACCCGCGATATGGCAAATTTAAATCTAATTCAACGGATAAAATTACGCTTTATAGATCCAAGCGCAGAACATAACGTATAAACCAACCTAAAATAGCATTAAAGACGTCTGGGCGGCAGATTTGTCTGGCAAAGTATTAGTACTTTATCTAAAATAGCCGCCTATTTTTGGCCTAATGTTTACGCTTAATGCCGTATTTGGGCTAACTGTATTAACTTTATTTTGGAATACAACCTATGGCACAACACATTTTTACTTCTGAATCAGTATCTGAAGGGCATCCGGATAAAATTGCTGATCAGATTTCCGACGCCGTATTGGATGCAATCCTAGAGCAAGATCCCAAAGCACGTGTTGCATGCGAAACCTATGTAAAAACCGGTATGGTATTAGTTGGCGGTGAAATCACGACTACCGCTTGGGTTGATATTGAAGAATTAACCCGTAAAACCGTACGAGCAATTGGTTACACTAATTCAGAAATGGGTTTTGATGCAGGCTCTTGTGCCGTACTAAATGCCATTGGTAAACAATCGCCTGATATTAATCAAGGTGTTGATCGTACAGATCCAAGAGAGCAAGGCGCCGGTGACCAAGGCTTAATGTTTGGTTATGCCAGTAACGAAACTGACGTACTAATGCCAGCACCTATTACCTACGCACACCGCTTAATGCAACAACAAGCCAAAGTGCGCAAAGACGGCACCTTACCTTGGTTGCGCCCAGATGCTAAATCACAATTAAGTTTTATTTACGAAGATGGTAAGCCAGTAGGTATCGATGCCGTGGTGTTATCAACTCAGCACTGTGACAGCATTAATACTAAAGATTTACGCGAAGCGGTAATGGAAACCATTATTAAGCCAGTATTACCTGCTGAATGGTTAACGGCGAATACCAAGTATTTTATTAACCCAACTGGCCGTTTTGTTATTGGTGGGCCAATGGGCGACTGCGGTTTAACCGGTCGTAAAATTATTGTCGATACCTATGGTGGTATGGCGCGTCATGGTGGTGGTGCCTTTTCGGGTAAAGATCCATCAAAAGTTGACCGCTCAGCTGCTTATGCGGCACGTTACGTGGCAAAAAACATTGTTGCTGCGGGCCTTGCTGAGCGTTGTGAGCTACAAGTGTCTTATGCTATTGGTGTAGCAGAGCCAACCTCTATTAGCATTGAAACTTTTGGCACCAGCAAGTTAAGTGAAGAGCAGCTAATAAAGCTGATACGCGAACATTTCGACTTACGCCCGTATGGCCTAATTGAAATGCTACAGCTAGAACGGCCTATTTATTTGCCAACTGCGGCTTATGGCCATTTTGGCCGTGATGAGTTCCCATGGGAGCAAACCGATAAAGCTGAACTACTGCGCCAGTATGCCAAATAACCTTAATTAGGTTTAATAAGGAGAGCCTAGCTCTCCTTTTTTATAACTATCACTTACCCTTTCGCCACTTATCATCCGGTTTATTTTGTGTATGATAGGCGGCGCTTAAAATACAAAACAATAAGAAAGGAAGGAACCAGTATGAACCAACAAACCGCCACTGCAGCTAAAAGCAGCTGGCTTAACCGGGCGCTTAATGCCATTGAGGTAGTAGGCAATAAGTTACCCGATCCGGCAGTGCTGTTTGCGCTACTGATGATTATCGTTTGGCTTGGCTCTTGGTTATTATCAGGGGTGACATTCGCTGAAGTAGACCCTCGTACCGGCGAAGCCATTGTAATTAATAATCTATTAGAACCCACGTCGCTTACCACCTTTATGGCTAAGATGGTTGCTACCTTTGTTAGCTTTCCACCGCTAGGTGTAGTGCTAGTTGCCATGTTAGGTTTAGGTGTTGCCGAGTACACTGGTTATATTAATGCCGGTTTACGCTCTATTTTATCGGTTACACCAAAAATGTTATTAACGCCGGTATTAATTGGCGTTGGTGTGTTAAGTCATGTTGCAGTAGATGCCGGTTATGTCTTAGTTATTCCCCTTGGTGCCGTTATTTTTTATGCCGCGGGGCGTCATCCGTTAGCGGGTATTGCCGCGGCATTTGCAGGCGTATCAGGTGGGTTTTCTGCTACTTTTTTCGTGCCTTCAAGCCTAGATCCGCTGCTAGCCGGTTTAACTCAAGCTTCGGCTCGATTATCAGCCGATCCAGCCGCCGCTGAACTGGTTATTAACCCACTGAATAACTATTTTTTCACTACGGCATCGACCTTTCTTATTATTATTATTGGTTGGGTACTTACCGATAAATTTATTGAACCGCGGTTAAATAACACGCCTATCGATGGTGATCCTGCTGAACTACCGAAAATGGACGCATTAAAACCCTATGAGCGTAAAGGTTTACGCTGGGCCACTTTTGCTATGATATTAAGCGGCGTGTTACTTATGGTTTCAGCAGTGCCAGAAACTTCAGCATGGCGCTCTCCGCTAAATGGTGAACTCACTCACTCTTCGGCGCCGTTAATGCAATCTATTGTTGGCATTATCTTTGTGTTCTTTTTAATCCCGGGTGTAGTGTACGGCTACGTTTCTGGCAATGTTAAAGATCATCGCGATATTATTAAAGGCATGACTAAAGCCATGAGTGGCATGGGGTATTACATCGTTATGGCGTTTTTCTGTGCCCAGTTTATTTATGCCTTTGGCCAAAGTAATCTTGGTGCATTAATCGCAATAAAAGGGGCAAACTGGTTACAACACATGGCCTTTCCTATGGGTATCACGCTGGTGGGTATCGTATTTTTATCAGGCTTTATTAATCTGCTAGTCGGCTCAGCCTCGGCTAAATGGGCATTAATTGGTGCAGTTATGGTACCTATGTTAATGGAGCTTGGTGTATCACCCGACTTAACTCAAGCGGCATACCGCGTTGGTGACTCATCAACCAATATTATTACGCCGTTAATGCCGTATTTTCCGTTAATAGTGGTGTTTTGCCAAAAATACGTTAAGTCGACCGGTATAGGCACACTTATCGCATTAATGCTGCCATTTTCAATCGCCATGTTATTACTCTGGACGACGTTCTTACTTGGCTTTTGGGCGTTAGATTTACCACTTGGCGTAGGTGCAAGTTACACCTACCCTGCAGCGGGTTAAACTATATTTATATACGCTATCTAAAAAACTAACCCTGCTGTTGCAGGGTTAGTTTTTCTACCACCAAACAGTTTTGCCTGTTAACATTCCAACATATTTTCAATAGTGTAATTTCTATGCGTATTCCTCGTATTTTTCATAGCAGTGCCATTTCACTAAACAGTGAATTTAATCTTGATGACGATGCAGCAAACCATGTTGGCCGCGTATTACGTATGCCGGTCGGCAGCGCCATTACCCTGTTTAATGGTGACGGTTTTAACTATGCGGCCGTGATCAGTAGTAGCGATAAAAAGCGGGTTAGCGTTATTGCCTCAGAGCAGCAACCTAACACTGTAGAGTCACCGCTAAGCATTCATTTAGGCCAAGGCATTTCTCGCGGTGATCGCATGGATTTCGCCATTCAAAAAGCGGTTGAGCTGGGTGTAACAGAAATAACGCCGCTATTTACCGAGCGCTGTGGTGTAAAGCTGGATGCAGAACGCTTAGCGAAACGCACTGAGCAATGGCAAAAAATTGCAATTAGCGCCTGCGAACAAAGTGGCCGAAGTATTGTGCCTAAGGTGCACCCTGCTATTAATCTAACGCAGTGGTTGGCCCAGCAAACAAAAGAATTAAAACTAACCTTGCATCCGTGGGCAAAAGACACCATTAAGACCCTAGCGCCCAGCACTGGAATTCGCTTGGTTATTGGCCCAGAGGGTGGTTTTACTGATGCCGAAATGAGCCAAACCAGCGACGCTGGCTTTATCGGCATACAACTAGGCCCACGCGTATTACGTACTGAAACCGCAGCATTAACCGCTATTAGCGCACTGCAATTACAATTTGGTGATTTAGCATAAGGATTAACAGCATGAGCAAAACCATAAAACTGGGTATCGTAATGGACCCAATTAGCGCCATTAATATTACTAAAGACTCCAGTTTTGCCATGTTATTACAAGCCCAGCAGCGCGGCTATGAAATTCACTATATGGAAATGGCTGACCTTTACTTGCTAGAAGGCGAAGCCCGTGCCAGCACTAAATTACTCAGCGTTGCGCAAAATAAAGATAACTGGTACCAATTTGGCAGCCAACAAGATATCGCGCTTGGCGAGCTAAACGTTATTTTAATGCGTAAAGACCCACCGTTTGATACTGAGTTTCTTTACGCCACCTACATTTTGGAACGGGCAGAAGACGCGGGGGCATTAATTGTGAATAAACCGCAAAGCCTGCGCGATGCGAATGAAAAACTTTATACCAGTTGGTTTAATCAGTTTACGCCAAAAACACTAGTTACCAGCGATATAGCGCGCCTAAAGGCGTTTTACCAAGCTGAGCAAGACGTAATTTTAAAGCCACTAGACGGCATGGGCGGTGCATCAATTTTTCGCTTAAAACCCAGTGATGCTAACGTTAGTGTAATTTTAGAAACCCTAACTGAGCACGGCACGCGTTATGCGATGGCGCAGCGTTATATTTCAGCAATTACTGACGGTGATAAACGAATTTTAGTAGTAAACGGTAAACCCGTGCCATACTCGTTAGCACGCATTCCTGCTAGCGGTGAAACCCGAGGCAATTTGGCGGCGGGTGGTCGCGGCGAAGCTCGGCCATTATCAGAGTCAGACTGGGCTATTGCCAATGCTATTGGCCCAACACTTAAGGCAAAAGGGTTAATTTTTGTTGGTTTAGATGTAATTGGTGATAAGCTTACCGAGATTAATGTTACCAGCCCCACCTGTATCCGCGAAATTGAAGCGGCGTTTCCAATCAGTATTACTGCTATGTTATTTGATGAAATTGAACAGCTGCTGGCAGCTAGCCAGTGACAACCCAGTTGTAGCGAGGTCACTATGCAGAGTTTTCAAAATCATTTTTTAATTGCTATGCCCGCACTAGACGATCCGATGTTTAAACGCAGTGTTACCTATGTTTGCGAACACAACGACGAAGGCGCGATGGGTATAGTTATTAACCATCCGCTAGATGTAAAAGTGGCAGATTTGCTTAAACAATTACAAATAGAATTTAACACCGACAGCCCTGCCGCTACCGCGCACGTTTGCGCCGGCGGCCCAGTGCAGCACGACCGTGGGTTTGTTTTACACACTGCAAAAGAAGGCTACAGCAGTAGCATGCATTTAAATAACGAGCTAATGGTTACCACTTCCAAAGACATTTTGTTTGATTTAACCACTGAACACGCACCAGAAAAGTTTATATTAGCACTAGGTTATGCCGGCTGGACTGCTGGCCAACTAGAACAAGAAATTGCCGATAACTCATGGCTAGTTATCCCTGCTGATAACAGTATTATATTTGATTTAACCCACGCTGAAAAATGGCAATCAGCCACCGCTACTTTTGGCATTAAAACGTGGCAATTAACTAGCGAGGCCGGACACGCCTAATGAGTCGCACAGTATTAACTTTTGATTACGGCACCAAAAGCATTGGCGTCGCGGTTGGCCAGGAGCTTACTGGCACCGCGTCGCTGCTTAGCGCGCTTAAAGCCCAAGATGGCACACCAGACTGGCTACAACTAGAAAAGCTGATTAAAGAATGGCAACCACAGCTATTATTAGTGGGTTTACCACTGAATATGGATGGCACAGAACAAGATTTTACCGCACGCACCCGCAAGTTTGCTAACCGCTTACATGGCCGGTTTGGCTTACCGGTTGAATTAAAAGACGAGCGTTTAACCACCGCCGAAGCACGCAGCCAGTTATTTGCCGAAGGCGGCTTTAAAAATCTAAGCAAAGATAAAGTAGATAGTTTTTCCGCAAAAATAATTTTTGAGAGTTGGTATGAGCAGCAATATTAACGCCCCACTACAAACGGGTTATTACCAGCATTACAAAGGCTATTATTACCAAGTTATAGATTGTGCGCGGCACAGCGAAACCGAAGAATGGCTAGTTATTTACCGCGCTTTATATGGCGATTTTGGCCTATGGGCCAGACCATTAGCTATGTTTATTGAAAACGTAGAAATTGCCGGCGAACTACTGCCCCGCTTTCAATATCTTGGGCAAGATAGCCCTCTAACTGAATAAAACACGTCTTTTATTATATTTTGTTACAAAAAATCATTATTTCTCTTCCACCTTGCATGATACTTTAACAACATACTCATCACTAAAGGAAACATCATGAGCAAAAGTATTGCACAAGGTTTAATTGACATTTACGTCGCCCCGAAAAGCTTATTTGATACATTACAAGACAAGAAAGGCTGGAGCATTGTGCCTTTTTTATTATTGTTAATAACGTCTGCTGTTGTCATGTATATTTTTTTTGCAGGGATGAGCCCAAGCTGGATAGTCGAACAACAAATGCTCGCAGTTGCCCATACATTAACACCGGCAGAAATTGAAAATACGCGCGCAGTTATGGGACAAATGGCTGATAAGTCAAAATACTTTGCACTAGGTGGCATCGTGATAGGCCTACCTATTATGCTAGCAATCCAAGCGGCTTATATTATGCTTGTTGGCAATTCTGGCCATAAAAGACCTTATGGTAGTTGGTTTGCCATGTCGGTCTGGGTCAGCATGCCCAGCTTAATCAATATGCTCGGCTTATTAGTATTAATAATGCTAAGTAGCACCCCTGATATGCCAATTAACTCAGCAAACTACCTATCATTAAACCAACTGGTATTTAATTTCAGCCCGCAAGATACTTGGTTTTCGTTAACTGAAAACTTTAACCTCACTTACTTATGGTCTATAGGCTTAGCTGCTGTAGGCCTAAAAAGTTGGAGCGGCTATTCAACCAGCAAAGCAGTTTTATTAGCTGCGCTGCCACTAATCGTTATTTTTGGCATTTGGGCTTTATTTATTTAATAACGGAAACAGTTATATGAAAAAGTTCTGGATTGCCGCCATTATTAGCGTGCTGCTAATTGGTTTGGTAAGCATAAGTCAGTATCACAAGCGGCATCAGCAGCTTGACGTCAATACTGCTGAAGTAACTCAAGGTACGTTGGCTGACACTATTTTGGCCTCTGGCAATCTAGAATTTAATACTCAAATTCAAATCCGTACAGAAGTAACAGGCCGGATTATTGAAGTTTTAGTAGAAGAAGGTGACACGGTTGAAGCGGGCCAAGTTTTAATGCGACTTGACCCCACCGCATTTGCGGCAGATGTAGAAAGAGTGCAAGCGCTAGTTAAAACTCAAGAAATTGATGTGCAACGTGCTAATGCTTTATTAATCGATATCCAGCGTCAGTTAACACAACAAAAAAAGCTATTTACCGTTGGTTTAATACAACAAGATGTTATTGATAGCTTGCAAAGTCAGGTTGATATTGCTCATATTAATGTTTCATCAGCACAGGCGGCTTTAAGACAAAGTCAGGCAACCCTTACCATGGTTGAGGATAGCTTACGTAAAACAATTTACCGCGCACCTATTTCGGGGTTATTAGCCAGTGTTGATATTAAAGCTGGCGAAACGGTTATTGCCGGTACAACTAATATTATCGGTTCAGCTTTAATGACCTTAGCTGATCCCAGCGCTATTTTAGCCGAGCTACGGGTAGACGAAGCAGATATAGCTAATATATATACTGGCCAGCAGGCTAAAGTATTTGCCGCGGCTTACCCACGCCAAGCTATTCACGGTGAAGTAATTCAAATAGCCACTTCAGCGCGTGCCATGACGCAAAATCAAAGTTTATCGTTTAGAGTAAAAGTACTGTTGCAGCCTGAAGAGCTAGCGCTGTTCTCTGGTATGAGCTGCCGCGCTGAACTAGTACTGAAACAGCAAGAAAACAGCTTACAAATACCGATAGCCGCCATTCAACATCAAGGAAATAAAGCCTTTGTCTGGCTTGTTGAAAATAACAAAGCGATAAAACGCGAAGTGGAACTTGGTATGGCAACAGACACAGCACAACAAATTTTATCTGGTTTAAACCTGCAGCAAACGGTGATTATTGGCCCTGCAAGGGTTCTTACTCGCATAACTGAAGGCAGCAGCGTTAATGCGACTCTGCTTGCGACGCAGGAACTTTAATATGTTGCCGGTCATATCACTACAGCACATCAGTAAATATTACCAGATGGCTGGAGAGCATTTTTATGCTTTAAAAGATGTAAGCCTGACGATAAATAAAAATGAATACGTGGCCATCATCGGCCCGTCTGGTTCCGGAAAATCGACCCTGATGAACATTATTGGTTGCTTGGATACACCCAATGAAGGGCAGTATCAACTAGCAAATCAGAATGTAGCAAATTTATCAGAAGCCGAACTTGCCACTATGCGTAATCAGCAGGTTGGCTTTATTTTCCAAAGCTTTAATTTACTCCCCAGAGCAACAGCTTTAGCTAACGTGATGCAACCCCTAGTATACCGCTTGATCAGTAATAGCGACCGGCAAAATATGGCCAAAGAGGCATTACGCCGGGTTGGTCTAGCCGATAAAGCCCAGCATTTACCTAACCAGCTTTCTGGCGGTCAACGCCAGCGGGTTGCTATTGCTAGGGCTTTAGTAACCCGCCCCGGAATTTTGCTTGGCGATGAACCAACGGGGAATCTCGATAGCAAAACTACCCGCGAAATTATGGCATTGTTTGATGAACTGCATCAGGAGGGCCATACCGTTATTCTGGTTACGCATGAACAAGAAATTGCCGATCACTGTCATCGAGTTATCCGACTAGTAGATGGGCAGTTAGCACAAGACAGCCTGACAACCGCCGGAGAAAAGCAGCATGTTTAAAGGACTACATGCTGCGCTTGAGGGCACTAAGGCCGCATTATTGTCAATTAGAGCACATGCATTACGCAGCGCCCTAACCACCTTAGGTATTATAATTGGCGTGGCGGCTGTCATTACCGTTGTAGCCATTATGCAGGGCTTAAGCCACACGGTTAGCAGCCAATTAGATGATTTAGGTAGCGATATGATTACGCTACGGGCCTATACCTCTACCGAACAGCAAATGCTGGGCATCTTTAACCGGCTGCATCATGATGATTTTCTTATGCTGAAAAGCCGAGTACAAAACGTTGAAGATATGACAGCGACCATGCAAGCCTTTAGTATGGGTAGTCAGGTGCAGTATGGTCGGAACAATGCTCAAACTCAGATTATAGGCACCGATAGCAGTTATCAAAATGTCGTTAGGGTTTATCCAGAATTTGGCCGTTTTTTATCGTTAAGTGATGATGATCATCGCCGCCGTGTAGCTTTTGTTGGCTCGTCACTGATCAAAAAACTAAATTTACCAACGAATCCGGTTGGCGAGTTTATTAACTTATCTGGCGACTGGTTTCGTATTATTGGCGTAGCAGAAACACGCGGTTCACTGTTTGGTTTTGATCAAGATAATTATATTATTGCTCCTTTTAGCACTATCCGCTCACTAACTGGTGAGCGAGCCGCGAGCAATATTGAAGTTATGTTTCGCCCTGCAGCCAATGTCGATGCCAAACAAGTGCAAGAGCAAATGCGCCAGTTATTACGCCAGCGTTACCGTTTACAAAAAGATGATAAAGATAACTTCGAATTTATCAGTGCTGAACGAATGATTGAGCAATTTTCTAGCATTACCCAAAGCATTACCCTAGTAGCCGCTGGCGTAGTAAGTATTAGCTTGTTAGTTGGTGGTATAGGTGTAATGAATATTATGCTGGTATCAGTAACAGAACGAACCCGAGAAATTGGTATCGTGAAAGCCCTAGGCGCAACACCGCAATTTATTTTATTGCAGTTTTTAGTTGAAGCGCTGGTGTTATCCTTGTTTGGTGGCCTAATTGGCTTACTGCTAGGCTATGGCATTGCAGCCTTTATTGGCCTAATGATGCCTGCAATGCCAGAAGCTTTAGTACCGATGTGGGCAATATTTTTATCTATCGGTTTTACTACACTGATTGGCGTGGTATTTGGCCTAGCCCCAGCGATAAAAGCCTCTAGGTTAAATCCGATAGATGCTTTGCGTTATGAGTAATTAACAATATCTCGCCTTAAATAAAGTAAGTTCTACTAATCAATTTATACTAATACCGCATAATTACGCATATAAAATGTTCTACAAAACATATTATGTGCGTGTAATAACTGCCAAAATTACAGCTTATTTTCATTTATGTCGAATACTGAATACGGCTCTGGAAGGCGTGTAAATCCTAACGCTGCGTACTCTTAACTTCAAATAAACATGTATAATCTCAATTAAAATAAAACAATGCATTTACATAACCAGCAAAATATGCAACATTAACCATCTCTAGATACGCTAGAGAAGCTAAAGTTTAACAATAAAAAGGAAATATCATGATTCTTGATAATTTAGCACAGGTAGTAGGCCCAGCCGGAATTGAACCACAAGCGATAGTACCAATTATTATTGGTGTTATTGTCGTTCTGTATTCAAGCCCAGCTTACTAATCAAAAGGTGGCTTTATGCCACCCTTTATATTTATTTGGATTATTTTATGGAAGACATTGAAAAGTTAAAATATCTCGCTAGTAGGTGGGCTGAAAAAAGCAGCTTAAAAGAGTTTTTTTTATCTAACATTACTTTATACGCTGGCAGTCCAGGATTAGTGCTAAAAAACATGAATGCGGTTTTTACTGATTTTTCGAGTACGGTTAGTTACAAATATTTAGAATTGTGTGATGAGCTTAACTACGCAACTACTCAGGAGCAACACTGTATAATAGAAATCGTTTCTTCAGCCTGTATTAGTGTTTACCAGTATGAGATGCTAGACCAAAGCACTATCCGAACCGAGCCAGTTAGTTTTCACTCTTATAGTCGTGGTGAACAAGTTGAATTACTTAAAGGTAAAATTTATAAAGTTGTAGTGCACAAACTTGGTTTAGCAGTAATGGCTAACAATAATGAGATGGGTATAACTCGTTCTATTTTTTGTACAGGATCAGGAAGATTAATATCAACACTAGCAACTAATAATCAACATTCAAAATTACAGTTTGCAGCATACTTACTCGGAGTACTCAAGAGATCGGAATCAAAAGAAGTATTGAGATCATTATTAAACCACTCAGCATATTTTGTTAGATGGCAAGCCGCACAGTCATTTGCCTTACTAGCTGAAAAAGAAGAAATCATCGATGTGCTACATATAATGAGTAGCGATGAAAATAATATGATAGCAAAAGCTGCGCAGTCTTCACTACAGCGGCTCGTAAATTAAGGTTTATTATGATCGTTAAAGATTTTATTGATAGTGAAGAGTTATCACTTGAAGATTTTTTAGATATTTGTGATGATTTTGGGGAAATAAAGAGCAAAAAAGACTATGAAAAATTTTTCATTCCCTTAATTCGTCTGGCTAATAACAATAATTTGTTAATAGATTTTTTAAATTCTGGTTTAACAAACCCTGATAAATTTCAATTTGATAAATCGTATAGCATGCAATCACTTGCGTTAGCTGAGCGAGAACATTATGATATCAGAATGAATTTTTGGCCTACTAGTAATGAATTCGATATAAGTAATAAGTCTGTTAGTGAATTTTTTGCATATTATTTTCCACACGATCATAATTTTGATCTTATTACAACAGGCTATACTCAGAATGGCTATGTAACAGATATTTATAACTATACCTATGATAGGTATGAACCTGGCGATGAGGTTGATCTTGAATTTAATGGCAGATACGAACTCACAAAAGGTCGTATAATGCTTTACGAATCTAGCAAAGATATTCATACACAGTTTCCTCCTAATCAATTAGCGATTTCTATCAATGTGCTACCTAAACAAAAAAGTAGGACTTTGCAATATTCTTTTGATCTTGAAAATAAAAAAGTTAATTCTATAATAAAATCAGGAGCACCAGATTATAGCTTAAAGGCCGTACTAGATAGTATTGATGACAAAGATTTGATAAAACTATTTAATCAGGCCGTTAAATGAGCAGTATTGTATTAGAAAATGTCTCAAAGAAATATTACAAAGAAACTATTATAAAAGAAATAAATTTAGAATTAAAACCAGGAAAATATCATCTTAAAGGCATTAACGGTTCAGGTAAAACAACTTTACTTAGCGTAATTGCAGGTATTGAAAAACCTAGTTTTGGGCGCGTAGTCAATTCTGAGAATATTGATTTTTGCTCAGACAAAATTGATATTCCTCCTAAACTTACTGTTTTTGATTCATTTAAACTTTATGATAAATACAATCGTTCGAATACTAAATTTAGAGATGAATTAGTTAGATTATTTAATTTTGAGAATTTTATTCATCACAAATATGAAGATCTATCTGAAGGTTCTAAAAAAAAATTAAAAATAATATTAACATTTTCAGGAACAGGTAGTTGGATATTACTAGATGAGCCGACTAATGCCTTAGATAAAAACTCAATTGAAAACGTAAAAATCTTGATAGAAGAGTCAGTGCGCCCTTTGATATTGGTTGATCACTCTGGTTGTTGTGTAAATTCTTTATTTTCAATTATAGAAATAAAGGAGGGCGAGCTTTGTATAGTGAAATATCAAGATCATTATTAAAATCATACAAAGAAAACAATGCATTCCTTATAAAAGTTATCTCTATACTATCTATATTTTTGCTGCCTATATTTTTAATATTAGCGCCTTTACCCGCATATTTAATTTATACAAACTCAGTGCTTAGTTTACCATTTTTAATTTCCGTATTTTTCATTTCTCTACTAACCGTTATCTCATCAAACATTTATGACAAAATACATTCAAGACAATACCTTTACTGGGCAATATTAATAACTTCATATAACGATGTTAAAAATAAATACTGCTACGGTCAAACCATATTTTCTTGTTTGTCTTTTACGCTATTGTTTGCTGGAGCTTTTAAGTTAGACACTATTACTGACGCCTTTCCAGAGATAATAATTTTAATAATTTTTCACTTAATTTATTTCAGATATAGATTTGATACTTTATTTAATGGTGCGGGCTATAAATTCAAAGCATCATTCGAGTGTAGATTTTTCGTTAACTCTTTTACTAAGGTTTTCTTTCACCTTTCTTTCTTCACAATTCTTATTGCATTTAATACAATGCTCATGCTTGAGTCTAATATAAACAACGTATCGATATCTCTTGGCCTTATAATAACATTAACATGTACGATATTAACTTTCGCTATAGAAAAAATAGTGAATTATGAATTCTATAGATATGAAAAGTTTATAATATCCGTGTCAAAAAAATTACACAAAAAAATGATTTACATCCTAACAACTACATTTTTTTTAATGAAAACAATTCCAGTCTTAATGTTTTTTAGCTGGATGGTTTCAGCAATCTATTAATTAATCATTAGCATCAAACCATCCGTTGTTGTAATTTCAACCCCACTTACCGGCTGTGAGCATTTAAAGCTGTTGTCGATACCACTCGCCTAAAATTAAACTTGCTGCCACGCTAACGTTAAGTGACTCTACCTTGCCAGTGCCGGGTATTTGTAGTGCAATATCGGCGCTTTTTGCTACATTTTGCGATACACCAAACATTTCTTCACCAAATACAATAACCACTTTGGCGGGTAATTTACTGTTGTATAACGAGCTGCCGCCATGGCTAGAGGTGGTTACTAGGGTATAACCGGCTTCCTTACATAGCTTTAACGCTAAAGGCAAATTGTCACACGATAAGCCATCAATAAACTCACCACCGCCTTCCGCTGTGCGCAGTGCAGCGCCCGATTGTAACAGCTCGGGTTGTTTCATAATAATGCCGCCAACGCCAAAGTGGGCACAGCTGCGGGTAATAGCACCTAAATTGTGTGGGTTACCTACGCCATCTAATGCCAACAAGCAGTCTTGTTTGCGGTCTTTTTTCTGCAAATAAGTGGCCAAATTTTGCAGCGGTTTACGCTTAACCAATAACACTACGCCACCATGATGGCCACTACCGGCAACCTTCTCAAGCTCGGCACCATCAACAATATGGTAGGCTTTTTTCGCTGCAGCTAAATACTTCATTACATCAGCAAACTTTGCTGCCATCTGCTGCGATACGTAAAGCCGTATTACACTTTCAGGGCGTTGCGTAAATAGCACTCGGCAGGCGTTTTCACCATATACTTTACTTTCATTATCTAGCGCGGCGCGCACTGGCTTGCCTGCATGGATATTAGCTTGCGGAGCCTTAACACTAGCAGCGCGCTGTGTTCTATTCGCTGGCTTTTTTGCCGCAGCGTCTTTAGTCCAAGGTTTTTGCAATGGGTTAGCGGTTTTACCACCCTTGCCTTTGTGTTGTGACATACGCTTTCCTACTTGCACACTATAGCGGTGAAAAACAAATGATGCCGCAGATTTTACCAGCTACAAGCCTACAATACTTGCATTTTCAGCATTCAGCCTTGCTAAGCGCAAAATTGTGTATTGAGCACTAACTAAAATCTCAGTCTAGTTATAACCATTGGCATAACACCAAAGCTGATGTAGTTATTTACTCAGTCAACTCATGCGGAATTGAAATTAATTGTAATTGGTGAATTAAGCTGTAGTTGTCGGGTCGAAATATAACGTAGTAAGCCACATCGGTATCGGCAAAATGACGCACTATTGGCCGAGCGATGTTTTCTGATGCTTCTTCAATAATAAAATCACTCGGATACTCAACCATTGCCCTACTTAAGCGAGTGTCAGCATAGTTGATAAATGCTGGCGCCATTACATTATCTATACTGGTCGCGCTATAAAACCGAATAAAGCATTCATAACCACCATCGTCAGTTCTTGCCATAGTGTAGGCTGTAATAGGTAAGTTTGGCTTTGAATACTGCGTATCAGCAATATCGGTTAAACCATTAGCAATAAAGGCCTCATGCATATTTTCTGGTTTAAGTTTATAAACGGTTTGTTGCATGCAGCTGTTATCAAAAATATGAATAGCATCAGTTATGTTTATATCCATTTCAGCCGCAATACTGGCGCCACTTCTAAAATAGCCAAAATGTTCAAAGTATAAATCAGCCGTAACCAACACTATTGCAGTTACAGCAATGCCACCGAGCCACTTTAATTTTGTGCTAGGTTTTACGCGAGTTTTTGCATTAGCCATTATTCATTCTCATAGTGCGGGTATATAAAGTAAGCCTGTTGTTAATACCACGCAGTTTGTGTTTTTACCCACTACATAGCAACAATACTTGTAATTTTCTCGCTGGGCAGTATGCTGACGGCCTTAATTTTTAAGCTGTAGGCTAGGTTTATGCTAAGTTATCGTCATAGTTTTCATGCGGGTAATCATGCCGATGTGGTTAAGCACTTGGTGCAGGTTGCTATTCTTGACTATTTATTGAAAAAAGATAAACCATTTTGCTATCACGACAGTCACGCCGGTGCCGGTTTATATAGTTTATTGGCTGAGCAAGCGCAAAAAACCAACGAATACCAAGGCGGCATTGCCAAGTTATGGCAGCATGAGGTACAAAACCCAACGCTACAGCGGTACATTGACGTAATTAAACAACTTAATACTGATGATGAACTGGCGTTTTACCCTGGTTCACCGAAAATTGCCGCATTAATGCTACGCAGCACTGATAGCATTCAAGCAACAGAGCTGCACCCAACCGACTACCCTATTTTAGCTAGCCAGTTTGCGCGCCGCCGCTATAGCCGTATTGAAAATATGGATGCTTGGGCCGGCTTTAAAGCGATGCTACCGCCGCTCTATAAACGTGGCTTAGTACTCATTGACCCACCTTACGAGCTAAAAACCGAATACCAAGATGTGGTTGCGGGTTTGCAATTGGCGTATCAGCGTTTTCCGCAAGCAACCTATGCTATTTGGTATCCGGTAATAGAGCGTGACGCAGTAGAGGCGTTTATTCGTGAGTTAGTGAATACCGGCATTAAAAACCAATTACGTATTGAATTATGCCCGCATAGCGACAGTAGCGGCTATGGTATGACTGGCAGCGGTATGTTAGTTATTAATCCGCCCTATACTCTTGCGGCTACTATGCGTGAGGTATTAACTGAAATTCAGCCGCACGTTGCAGCCAATAGCGACTGGCAAGTACACCAACTTGTTCCCGAATAGATTTGAAGTAACCCTATGCGTATTTTATTTTTTGTCTTATTAGCGTTAAGCGCACAGCCTGTATTTGCCTTTGGCCAAACTGGCCATAAAATGATTTGCGATATGGCCTACCAATTAAGCCAACCACAAACTCAAGCCCATATTGATACGGTAGTAAAGGCATCAGGGTTAAGTAGCTTTGCCGAAGGTTGTGTTTGGCCTGATACTTTGCGTGATGATGACAGCTTTAAATGGTCCGCACCTTTACATTATATAAACTTTGCTCGCCACAATACGACAGTAAGCCAAGCTGACTGTGCCAAGCTCGGCTGCGTGCTATCGGCAATTACCGATATGCAACAACGTTTAGCCAAAGACGATAATGACTGGCAGGCGTTACTGTTTTTAGCGCACTTTATTGCCGATTTGCACCAACCACTGCATGTTAGCTATGCCGATGATCTTGGCGGTAATAAAACCCAGGTTACGTTTTTTCAACAAGCCACTAATTTGCACTCAGTATGGGATTCGAGAATATTAGCCAAGCTTGGCTATAATAATAACCCCACAGCACAACAGCAATTATTACAAGCCATTGATAGCAAGCTCGCGTACCAATGGCAACAATCTAACGTACTGGATTGGGCCAATGAATCAGCGGTATTAACCAAGGACATCTATCATCATTATCAGCCCAATATGCTACTTAGCGATAACTACGTACAACAATACCAAACCAGTTTAGAAACACGAGTGCAGCAAGCTGCTGTGCGCTTAGCTTTAGTCCTAGATAAAACCTTTAATTACCGCCCTTAGGCCGGTAACAGGCCCAATTTGGGTTGCGGTTATACACTATTATACAATCCAACCTTTACTAATTTGCCTAAAGGTATCGGTGCCACAGCGCTGTAGCCACTCAAAGGCTAGCATTTCCTTGCTAATAATTTGTGCACCGCACTGCGCCATACGGTTAAGCGCTAACTGTTTGTTTTCTATAGTGCGCGAACCTACAGCTTCTACCACCACAAAAACCTGATAACCTAAAGCCAGTAAATCCAGTACCGATTGCAATACACAAACATGGGCTTCGGTGCCTAAAATAACAATTTGCTTACGGCCGGTTGAGGCCAAAGCACTTACTATGTGCGGCTCTTTTAGCGCACTAAAATGCATTTTTTCTAACACCTGCGTTTCGGGTACAAGCTCGGCAATAGAGAGTAAAGTGCTGCCCAAACCTTGCGGGTACTGCTCGGTGGCCCAAATTGGCACATCTAACTGCACTGCAATTTGTAACACCCAAGCTGCGGCTTGTTCTACTTCTTTAGTTTCAAAAATGGCCGGAGCCAGTTTTTGCTGAATATCTATAACTAGTACTAACGCTTGCTCAGCCTGCAATAACATAAGCTTTCCCATTAATGAAAATCTCGCGATGACAGGTTAAGCTCGGCCAAAAGTGCCGATAAGTCAACTAACTTACCGGCGATAATATGCGTAACCTCACCTTCGCGTTGTAAAATGCCATCTACTTGCAAAATACGCGCGGTTAAAAAGCTTTTCTGCTGTGCCTGCGCAGTAGCTAACCACACGATAATGTTTAAGGTGCCGGTTTCATCTTCTAACGACATAAAGGTAACACCGGCGGCGGTACCCGGCCGTTGACGCAATGTTACTAAGCCACTTACTCGTACAGGGCTATTATGCCGCACTTGCCCAAGGTCAGCGGCAGCTACACTACGCGGCAATTTTGCTGCTTGGCGCAATAAGCCAATAGGATGGTGCTGTAAGCTAAGGCCGGTAGCACTGTAATCCTCTAGTACTTCGGCTACCGCGCTTGGCGCAGCTAAATATGGCGCCGCTGTATACGGCGTAGCTAAGCTTTGATTAATAGCTGCGGTTTCGCTGGGTTGTAACAGTAATTCAGCGCTAAACAATGGCAAGGTATGCTCGGTATCTAATAATTGCCAACGGCTATTATAGCGATCGCCGCTAAGGTTAATTAAGGCATTAGCACTAGCCAAGGCTTGTAAGTCACTGCGGTTAAGCGCTAATTGTTGCAGCTGTGACAAAGTGCGATACCCGCCAACTGGCCTAAGCCTAACCAGCTGTTTAGCACCAGCACTGCTTAGCCCCTTTATTTGCCGCAGGCCAAGCCGAATAGTCTTACCTTGTTGCTCTAACGTAAAATCGTAGTGCGATGCATTAACACATACCGGAAGCACCGCTACGCCATGGCGTTTAATATCGTGTAATAACTGAGATGGGCTATAAAACCCCATTGGATAACTATTGAGTAACGCGCAGCAAAACGCTGCCGGATAGTAATATTTTAACCACGCTGACACATAGGCTAATACGGCAAAACTAGCAGAATGTGATTCGGGAAAACCATATTCACCAAAGCCACAAATTTGCTGATAAATACGCTCGGCATACTCTTGGCTATAGCCCCTACTTTGCATGCCATCAACCAGCTTATGTTTAAATGGCAGTAGTTCGCCGGTCTTTTTCCAGCTCGCCATGGCGCGGCGCAACTTATCGGCCTCGCCACCACTAAAACCAGCGGCCACCATCGCCAGTTGAATTACTTGCTCTTGAAAAATAGGTATACCCAAGGTGCGGCCAAGTACGGTTTCAACGGCTTTAGATGGGTAAGTAACGGCCTCTTCGCCATGCCGACGTTTTAAATAAGGGTGCACCATATCACCTTGGATCGGTCCTGGCCGAACGATAGCAATTTGGATCACTAAATCATAATAACTGGCTGGTTTAAGCCGTGGCAGCATGCTCATTTGTGCGCGCGATTCTATTTGAAATAAACCCACCGTATCAGCGCGTTGGATCATGGAAAATACAGCGCTGTCATCACCTAAGTTGCCAATGCCGGCAATACTAAGATCACGGTTAAAATGCTGCTTTACCAGTGAAAAACATTTACGAATAGCACTTAACATACCCAGTGCTAATACATCTACTTTTAATAACGCCAAGGTTTCTAAATCGTCTT
This sequence comes from Rheinheimera metallidurans, assembly GCF_036983985.1. Classification (NCBI taxonomy): domain Bacteria; kingdom Pseudomonadati; phylum Pseudomonadota; class Gammaproteobacteria; order Chromatiales; family Chromatiaceae; genus Rheinheimera; species Rheinheimera metallidurans. The sequence continues at coordinate 971,284 of NZ_JALAHQ010000001.1, read as the reverse complement.
TATCCCATTGAATAACCGTGCGCTCATTCATAGCGGCATTTTCTATCGGCACCAGCTCATATAGCGGCCCTTGTGATATAACAAAGCCGCCAACATGCTGCGATAAATGCCGTGGCGCACCGCGTAGCTGCTCTACTAATTGCACTAATTGCTGGGTAAGCTTGCTGCTGGTATCTAGCCCTAAACGGCTAAGTTGCTGCTGCCAGCTTTGGTTGGCATCGCGACGTTGAATATTTTTAATCAGAAAATCTAATTGGCTAATAGGTAAACCCAAAGCTTTGCCAACGTCACGCAGCGCACTTTTAAAGCGATAGCTAATAACCGTTGCCGCCAGTGCTGCCCGCTCGCGGCCATACTTGTTATATAAGTACTGAATAACTTCTTCGCGCCGTTCATGTTCAAAATCGACGTCAATATCGGGTGGTTCTTGGCGCTCTTTTGACAAAAACCGTTCAAACAACACCTGAATTTGCTCAGGGTTAACCGCGGTAATTTCCAAACAATAGCACACCACCGAATTAGCAGCAGAACCACGGCCTTGATATAAAATGCCGTGGTTTTTAGCAAACTGCACCAGATCATGAATAGTTAAAAAAAAGTATTCATATTGCAGCTCAGTGATCAGCGCCATTTCTTTATCGATAATAGCTTGAATACGTGCCGGCACTGCGCCAGAAAACCGCAGTTTACTGCCCTTAGCCACCAGCTTGGCTAAATAACTGCTAGCGGTTTCGCCTTTAGGCACTAGCTCTGCTGGATATTGATACTTAAGCTCGTTTAAAGAAAACTCGCAGCGCAAAGCAATAGCCACGCTTTCAGCTAACCAGTCGGCAGTAAATAGTTTTTCTAACTTTGACAACGGCCGCAGTGCACGCTCGGCGTTACTCAGTAGCGCTCGACCCAGCACACTAATAGGTTTGCCGGCGCGTATGGCACTAATACAATGCTGCAGTGCTAAGCGTTCAGGTGTGTGCATTAATATTGCGCCACAACACATCAGCGTAAGCTGATATTGCTGAGCAAGCTGCTGACAGTAATGAATAAAACTAGCTTCGTTATGGCTTAGCTGACGCTGCATGGCTAGCCATAATCGTTCGCCATGATATTTTTTTAACCATACAGCCCAATGATTATCACTATCGGCTTCGCCACTGGGTAGCCATAATACAAAACAGTGCTTAACCGACATAAGATCCCATTCGGTTAGGCAATACTCGCCCTTGGCACTGCGCCGTCTGGCATTGGTTATAATTCGGCATAGCTCGCTGTAAGCGGCTTTATTGGGGCAAAGCAGCACCAGCTTTAATTGTTCTAGCTGAAAATAACTGCCAACAATAAGCTTAATATTGAGTTGTTGGTCTTTAATGTGTCGATAAGCCCTAACCACGCCCGCAACCGAGCATTCATCGGTTATAGCCAGTGCGCTGTAGCCCAAGGCATCAGCTTGTTGCACCAACTCTTGTGGGCTAGAAGCGCCTTGTAAAAAACTAAAATGGCTTTGGCAAAATAATTCAGCATATTGCATAACTAGCCCTTAGCTAAATAGCCCTTGCACAAACCAGCGCTGCTCTGGCGTACGATATAGCCATAGCCATTGCCCCGTCTTACTGCGGCCAACAAAGTAATCGCGCTGTGCATGCAGCTGCCAACCGTCTTGGCATAAACGTTCTGGCCCGCTATTAATCTCTATTGTTTCGTTAAGTGGCAAGGGTTTAGCTAATAAAAATGCGGGCCGAAGCGTTAATGCTGCTATCTGTTGATTGGCCGACATCAGAGGGGAATGCTGGCTACTGGCCAGTTCGGGCCAATGTTGATTTTCTAAATTAAGCCCGGTTACCGCCGCGTTACCCAACTTAGCTTGCAGCGTAGCAACTAGCTGTAACGCAGAAACATTGCCTTGTTGCGGCTGAAACAAGTCATCATTAAGCTGCTGCGGGCGAGTAAAGCTATGTACTTTAAGCTTTAGGCCGGTTACCGGCTCCGGCAACATTAATCGCTCTAAATGGTGCTGGCATAAGGTGAGCCAGCGCTTTGCACTGCTTTCAGCCTGAGCTGAGCCAACCTCTAATAACAAAGCGGGTTTAGCACGAAAAAACAGGCTGATCTGCAATTGATGACACCGAGCATTGGCCCGTGTGAGCTGCTGTTCTAACTGCGTTAACAGTGAAGACAGCGGTGCTGTTAGGCCCTTGGTGTCGGTAATGTCGTACAATAATTCAAGATAACGGCTAAAACCTTGCTGTGGCTGAATATAATTAAGTGCATGGTAAAAATCGCCCCGTAATTGGCCAAGATAATTGAGTAACCGGCTATCAAAGCGTCGCGCCAGCTCTGCGGTTGCTAAGTTAAGTAATTGACCAAGATTATGGATCCCTAACCGAGTCAGTTGCTGCTGTATATCGGTGTCTAGCTCGGTGGCATTAAGCGGGCTGCGCTTTACTATTTCAAAAGATGAACTGACGTTATCTGATACGCTATTTAATTGTAACCGAGCTAAACATTTGGCAATAAAAGGCGTGCCGCCGGTAGCATAAAAATACTGATATGGCAGTAAAGCTAGTTCTGCCGTTACCGCTTGCCAATAACCGTTAATCCCCTGATACAGCGCCAGCATATTACATAAACGTAAATACAAGCCCGATGGTGGGTCTAAGGCAATATCGCTACTTACTTGGTACAACTGTTGCGCCACACTTTGTAGTGCTTGTTGCTGAGCATCAATTTGGTAAGGAATAAGCTGTAAGTTAGGACATAACCCGGCAGCCGTGCCTAACTGCATACCCAGTTTGATACCAAGCTCTGTTGCCTGCTTATTGCACTGCACAATTTGGTGTTTTTCATCTACCACGGCAATAGGTAATTTTACCGTGGTTTCACTCGTTAGGCTTTCTAGCTGCAACGCCGGAAACTGCAAATATAAATACAGCACAGCGTTAACCCACTTTACGTTCGGTTTGCCACGCTTGGCTATTAAGACAAAGTTGCGGCCAACGGCTGTGCATTCTGAGTAAAAATGGTGATGTGGGCCAACCGCCTTTACGCTTTAATACCGTTAACTGCAGGCCTTGTGGGTGTGCGGTCAGCTTGATACTTAAATTAACGGGTAAACTTAAACCAAGGTGTGGTCGCCTAAATATAACTAAGCTAGCCTGTCCGTGCTCGGCAGCAAGCTGCAAACGCCTAGCCTGTGCCAGTTTAATAGGCGTTTGCCACAACAACACCGCACTAGCACAACCACTTTGTAAGCATTGCTCTGCCGCCCATAACGCCTCTTTATTATTTTTTGGTGAAATAATCACTAACTGAGCAAGGTTAATGCCTGCTGCAGCCAACATATCGGCACTGGGCTGGGCTAGCGGTGAAATAAGTACTAACAAGCGCGCGGAATGCTGTTGCTGTTGTTGCAAATAAGGTAGCAGCAAACGCAACTCACCAATGCCGAAAGCGGTTTGAATATCTATTAGCCCAGTTGCCGGAAAACCGCCCGCCAGTTGTTGGTCTAACTCGGCATAGCCAGTTGCAACCGCTTGATAAGCCGTTTGTTGGTTGTTACCGCGCCACAACAGTTGACGCCGTGTTAACTGCTCTAATAAAGCCGACATTGCCGCCTCGCCGCCAAGCTATACTGTATATTGATACAGTATAATCCGTGTTAACCAGGATGCAAGTGCCTTGTTAGGCTTGACGCTGTAATAGTGTTAGCACTTCAAAATGATTGCTGTGGGCAAACATGTCAAACAGCTGAACTTTTAATAACTTATACCCCGTAAGCAACGTGAGATCGTCGGCTAAGGTTTTTGCATTACAGCTAGAATACAGTAACCATGCCGGGGCTAAACGGGTTATGTCCTGACATAGCTGCTGGCCAAGGCCACGTCGTGGCGGATTAACGACCATTAAATCCGGCGCTTGGGCTACTGAATGTGCAAAAGCTGCTGAATCAAGAGCTTGAAACTGCATATCAACAAAACCTAGCTCAGTAGCTGAGCGACTAGCGCAAGCTATAGCCGCTGGCGCAATTTCAATGCCTATCAAGCGTTGTTTTGGCGTGGCAACATGCAAACCAAAACCACCAACGCCACAAAATAAATCCCAAATAGTGTTAAAGCTACCCTGTTGCTGCTGTAACTCTGTGGCCCAGTTCGCCGCCGTTTGATATAAACATGCCGCCATTACCGGCTGTGTTTGAAAAAAGCTCTGCGGCTGTAAATATAACGGAATGTGGTTTAAACGTTCGGCTAATAGGTGTTGCTCGGTTAGTAAAATTTCAGTGTCACCCTCTAATACCGCTGCCGGTAGTGGCTGTAAATTAACTGAACAGAGCTCAAGTTCGGGTAACTGTTGCAATAACCAAGGTAAATGCTTTTGTATTGAGGCTAGACAATTTTTTGACCGCAACACAAAACGCAGCATAAAACGGCCGGTATGCAGGCTTTGGCTTAGCAAGATATATTTAAGCTCGCCACAGCGCGAACTAATATGATACGGCGTAAGCTTAGCGCGCGAAATAAAGGCCTTACACAAGGCAAACACCGGCACAAAACTGCTGGGATACAACGGACAATCAGCAAGATCGACAGTTTCACCTTGTGCATTAGTAATACCCAAGATCGGCTGCTCTGTTGTGCCTAGCACCACCATTTTTGCTTTATAGCGAAACGCCTGTTCACTACTCGGTACGGGGTCAAGTATTTTTTCGGCATTAAGCGGCGCAATTAACTGAGTTAATTCTTGTTGTTTATCGGCTAACTGTTGTGAATAGGGCTTATATAACCAGTGGCAAGACTGGCAGCGTTTGGCTTCAAAATGGTGACAATACATACAATGGCCTGATTATATTCAGCCGTTATTTTAACGCAGCTTTTTATAATCACGCAGCAAAAATTAACTTATTCTATCGATAAATACTGGCTGGCTACACCACCTAGGTTATCTACGACCCGCAGCTGAAACTGCCCCACCTCGCCTTGCCAAAATAGTGTTTCACCTGGTGCAACTGCACCCAGATAGCGATTATCAATAAACCAGTGCGCTTGAGTTACCGCACCATCAAAACTGGCTTGCAAAGCAATTTGTTGTTGTTCAGTTATTTTACCTAGCTGATAAGTAACATATTTTTGTGGCGAACGAATTTGTGGGCTCTGCTGTGACACTATAGGCTGGTTAATACAAGCCTGTTGATAAGCCGGTGGTTGTGCCAACACCACACCTGATAACTGATAGGCCTTAGCAATATCAGATGGCCAAAATTCAAATACCTTAAGCTGGGTTTTAGGTGGCTGGTGCCAACAAGCTCGCAAGCCTGTATTAGTAAATATTGGCACCGCACGATGTACATCAGACAACTTAATTGGCGACACTCCGGGTATAAACCAACCTAGTTGTGTTTGCGGACAATACTTATTTGGCAAGTCACCACTACGACTACACAGGGCAACCTGTTTAACATTCAATTTGCTTGAAGGGGTAAACAACCGCTGATTAAGCTCGGGCTGTTCGGGTAATAACGCCAGCAATTCAAATAATAATGGCCCGGCAGCACTGCGCCCCACTAAATTGGGATTACTGCTACCATCAAAGTTACCCAACCATACGGCGAGCACATAATCACCGCTTAAACCAATAGACCAGGCATCACGAAACGCATAGGAAGTACCTGTCTTCCAAGCAACAGGGGCACTTTCTGTTAACTGTTGCACTAAACTCGCCTGTGGTTTTGGCAGTTGTCGCAGCATATCTAGCGTTAAAAATGCAGCTTCAGGGCTTAAAAATTGCTGGCTTGTGGCCTGCGCTTTATGCTCGGCTTGCCAAGTTAGAGGTTGCCAGTTGCCAGAATTGCCCAGCATGGCGTAAAGCTGCACTAACTGCGCCATACTTATTTCCATACCGCCAAGCACTAAGGCTAAACCATAATAGTCCGCACTTTTGGCCAGTGGCACTCCCGCTTGTTTTAACCACTGGTAAAAATCAGGGTGGCTTAACCTTGCTTGTAGCTGCACCGCAGGTAAATTTCGACTATTAATTAGCGCATCAGTTGCGGTAATAGGCCCTGAAAACTGGCGGTCAAAGTTTTCGGGGTTAAAGCTGCCATAGCGCCGAGGTAAATCACTAAGTAAGCTTTGTGGATGAATAATGCCTTGTTGCAATGCTAACGCATAGACAAAGGGTTTTAATGCCGAGCCTGGCGAGCGTGCTGCCGTAACGCCATCGACCTGACCGAAAATCTCAGTGTTATCAAAGTCGGCCGAGCCTAGCCAAGCTTGCACTTGTAAGGTGCTTCGTTTTACCAATAATACACTGGCGTTAGTAAATCCCTTATCGCTATGACGGGTTAAATACGCCCTAACCTGACGCTGTATCCGTTGCTGTAAATCATGTTCAATACTGGTATAAAACCGGCCTTCAGTATGATGCTGAGCCAGCAGTTGGTTAATAAAATGTGGTGTGTTAAAAGGGATATCAGCGCGGGTAAAATAGCTTAGCGGTAAAGCTAAACGCTTGGTATTACTGCTACTTAGTGCTGTATTCTGTTTATGTTCTAGCCATAGGTTAATTAAACGCTGACGCGCTAGTTCAAGTTGTTGCTGACCTTGCTTACTTAGTGGGCTACGTAAATTGGGGTTTTGTGGAATGACACTCAGCGCTAAGGCTTCTGGTAAGGTTAGTCGTGATGCTTCTTTACCAAAGTAAATTAAGCTTGCGGCTTCTACTCCTTCAATATTACCGCCATAGGGCGCGTAATTAAAATAGGCCTCTAAAATATCATCTTTACTGTAGTGCCACTCTAAACATAACGCGTAAAACAGCTGTTGCAGTTTACCGCTAAAGTTAGAGGTGTTTAGCTGAAACCGTAACCTTGCTAACTGCATACTAATTGTTGACGCGCCTTGGCGACGGCCACTTTTAATAATGCTTTGCCAAAAGGCACGGCCTACCGCTAAAAAGTCGACACCAATATGCTGATAAAACTGGCGGTCTTCATACAACAAGGTGGCTTGTTGTAACTCAGGTGCAATATCACTAAGTGCTACCCGCAAACGATAACGCTCATCAGCAGCTAAGCGCAAGCTAAGCAACCGACCATTAGTGGCAAAATAGGCGCTCGCTTGTTGATAATGCGGATAGAGCTGGGGCTTAGGCGTTAGCAGTAACGCCAGTAACCCCGCTAGCAGTAATAGCACGGGTGCAATTAATAACGCTTGCACCCATTTACGCTTTAACATGGCCATACTGTTAATAACATCTAGTGTGCCGGGCTTACCACGAACCGCCCAGCGGCCGTATTCGCGTTGACAGAACGATCGTACATTGATTCTGCATGCACCGTTGGGATGACAAAATTACCGGCTGCGGTTACCTTTACTTGATAAGTCAGCTCGGTCATTTTCGGACCAAACGGCGCAAAGTAAACAATACGGTCTTCGCGAATATCAATATAATCGGCGCGCCAGCCATGTTGCTGCCTGGCAACTGAGCTGCGTACTACACTAAACCCAGCAGGCAGTAAGTCAATTACCGCGACGTTGTTATGCCAAGTATCAGTTAAACTGCGCACACGTAAGCGCACGGTTAATTCCTCGCCTTGTTTGGCCGTCGTTACTACCTTACCCTCTGCATTTAGGTAATCACGTACCACTTCTAACTGATTAGCTACCGCTTTAGTTGCGGGTTGCTTAGCAAAACCTGCTTCGTTTACGGCATAAAATAACTGCTGCTGGCTTTCAATGACGATCTGCTCAGCGGCAACATTAAAGGCCGCACTTGGCATCGCCGTTTTATTATCAGCTAGGGCTAGCTGACTTCGCTCACCTTTGCCATCTAACTGATAAAACGCTACCGATGCGTCATCAATATTAGGTTGTAATTTACTGTATGCCGCCAGCGCTAATACCGAATAGGCGGTAGATATCGTATTGTACTGGCCATCAAATACCGGCTGCAGCAGTTGCAAAATTTGCTTGCCATCTAAGGCTTTCGCCTTATCACTAAAGTGGTTTGCCAATAGATACACATACTGCGCGTCTAAACTCAGCTGCGACTGAAACTCAGGGTTAGCAAAGGGCGGCAACGGTGCAGCAATGCGCGCTAAATAATCGTGTTGCAAGGTTGATACCTTGCCTAACCGATAACTAGACAATAAGCCCTGAGCTAACTCAGGCTTTTGTAGCAACTGGTAACTGGCTGCCATATAAATAGCGGTAATATCACCTTGCCATGCCTGTTTATGCTGCTTTTCTAGGCGTTCATGTAACTCAACCAAATAGTTGGTAGTTACAACACCGCTGCTGGTTAGCAAATAAATAGCGTTAGCGCGTAACCTAGCCTGATATAAGTTGGCACCACTTAACCGCGCAACATTAAGCAAATACTCAAGCCCTTGCTGATACATATAATCTGGCACGGCTAAGCCTTGCTCACGGGCTTCTAGCAAGAAATGCATGACATAAATGCTAGGGAAATCAGCACTGGTGTAGCCTCCCGGCCAGAAGCTAAAGCCGCCATCACTTTGTTGCCGTTGCGCTAAGTTTTGTATCAGTACGGCAAATTTCTCATTAAGCTGCGGCCATTGTGCTTGATACGATGGTTGTTGCACTAAACCGATCCAAGGAAAAACTTGCGACACAACTTGCTCGGTGCAACCGTGCGGGTATTGCGCTAAATAATTGGTAAAGCCGTCAGCCAATACCAACGGGTTAGCCGACGCGATAACATTTAACTCAGCAAATTCGGGATATAAACCCATACGAGTATTTAGCTTTACCGGCCCGTTATTGGCATAACCCGCATGCAGTGTTGATTGATAATTGCTGGCAGGACGAATGCTTAAACTCACATTGCGATTAGCTTCTTCGAGTAGTTCATCCTCTTGATAGCGAGCACTAAAGCCAATACTAGCCTCGCCGGGCTGCTCACCCGCTTTTACGCGGAAATGCACACTTTTCTCGCTATTTTCGCTTATGTTTAATGTCTGTTTAATCTCGCCTATTGCCGTTAAATTAGCAGGCAAGTTTAACTGCACCGTAATAGCCGCATCTTTACCCGAGCCTTTAACACCATTGGCTACGGCAACACTAACCTCAAACTCATCACCTGGCGCAGCGCTGGTTAATACTTCAGGTGTTAACACAAAGGGGCCACGCACGCGTAAATCTTTACTGGTTGCCGCTAGCGCTTGTTCGCTTACCGCTACCGCCATTACTTTAAGGTTGCCGCTAAAGCTAGCCGGTACGCTTACTTGCGCGGTGTTAAGTTCAGTATCAGCTTTTACCTTACCTAACCAAAACACGCCTGGTTGCTCGGCTCTACGCGCAAAGGGGTTCAGGTTTTTATTTAGCATCATACCTGCCATCGCCATGCGTTCAGTGTCACCACCGATACCGGCGCGCTGGCGTTGTAAGGCATTAAATTCTGGCAATATAAGGTCAAGCATTTGCAAGCTACGTACTTGCAGTGCCCGTTTTTGCAGGTAATGCGACAGCGGATCCGGAAGCTTATAAGCCGCGACCTGCAAAATACCTTCATCTACACCGTAAAGCAGTAAATCGGCTGGGCGATCAGTTTTATAGCCGATAGTAAAGGTTTTACCTGGCCGCACTTCTTCTGGCACTACTAAGCTAATAGCTAATTGGCGCTTGCTACGGTCGATATTAAACGGCACCACAGCATAACTGAGTGGGCTAACAAACAGCGCATCAGAATCAACACCGCGAACAAAGCTAACGTTAATATAGGCATTACCTTCTATGCCCTCTGGTAAACGAATACGCTGTATGCTGCTGGTAGTGTCAGCAGTAAACCAGCTAAAACCATGTACCTTGTCACTTTCAATGCTAATTAAACCCGCACCGGTGTAAGGCGCGGTAATGTTAAGTTCTATCCAATCGCCAGCTTTATAATCACTTTTATCTAAACGCACACTTAGGGCGGCGTTTTTCTCAAGCATCGCGCTAATGTTACCTGCGCCAATTACGCTAAAAGCCACTTTACCCATTAGCTGTCCGTCTTGGCTTAGCTGCAATTCAAAATCACCGGCGTTGTCGGTGGGTAACTGATAAGGGGTGCCCACTGCGGCAATACTAAATGGCGTTTCAGATACGGTAATATCTTGCACTATGCTTTGATACTGATAAGTACCATCGTTTTGTTTTACTAAGCTAGACAGCGCGCGTTTTTCTACTAGCTTCAGGCTTAAGTTATCTAAGGTTATTTGCTGTAACGCATTATTAATGGCGATAAACGCTAAACTGCGGCTTTGTTGTTTTTTCAAATAACTTAGCTCACCATCACTTTTAACGCCGATAAGCGCACTTAGCGGTGATAACAAGGCGCTACTCATACTGCGCACACTTTTACCACCGCCACTTTCAAAGCCCTCGCTGGTTAGCATTAAGCGATAAGTACCGCCGCTGTATTGCTCTAACGGTAGGACAAAACTGGCTTTACCATCGGCATCGGTTTGCTGTTCGTCTAGGTCTTGTTTAATTCGCGTGGTTTTAATATTGTCGTCTTGTGGCGCAATAAAACGATACTCGGGATATTCAGTAAAGCTAAAGCTGGCAGGAATTAATTCAAACTTGGCGGTTACTCTGCGCTGCTGCGCCGGCGTACCAAACAGGTTATCTAGTTGTATATTTGCTTGTAAGTTTTCTGGCGCTAACCAGCCCTTACCGCTTTGGTTAAAGCTGCTGCTAATTTTCAGCGTGTCGGGTTGGAATTCTTCAACGGAAAAATCTACCGAACCCAAATATTGCTTAGCGTTACCTTTACTGTCTAACAAACTGATGCTGGCGTTATAGTTACCGGTGTCGGTGCTAGGCTCAGTGTCCAAACTAAAAGTGTGCATACCACGTTCAGTTAAGCTGAAATTCTGTTGCCAAAATGTGGTACCGCGCGGCCCCTGCACCTGTATTTTTAATGGCAGCTTTTGCTCGGCTAATGACAAGTCGTTATGGCGAATAATAGCCGCTAATTGCACCTGTTCACCCGGGCGATAAATGCCACGATCGCTAAACATATAGGCACTAAGCGCCTTGGCAGTTTGCTCATCTTGATAACGGCCATCGGTATTAAACTTAGAGTAATCAAGCTGGCGGCTGTATCTGTCATAAGGTATAAAGCTGCTGTCGCTAATGCCGGCTTGGTTGGCACTAACTAAATACACCACAGGTTCGCGCTCACGCTTAAGGCCGGTAGTTTTACCTAGCAGTAACGAGCCCTGTGCATCAGTTGTACCGCTAAGTACTGGCACGCCATTTTTACCCAGTAACTCAACCTTAGCATCGGCTACCGGTTTGCCATTGGCTACCGACATAACAAATACTTGTTGTGAGCTATCGGCATTGTGCTTAACCAATAAGCCCAAGTCGGTGACTAAGACCACGCGTTTATCTAACTGTGAGCCCTCATCCTCTGGGTGCTTAGGATCAAATTCAGACAACTGAATAACAAACATGCCCATGCCAGCTTTAGCTAAATAAGGTTTTAACTCTAAGGCTAAGTAATTAGCTTGTTTTGCATGGCTATTGGCTAAGCTAAAGGTTTTTTCAAACACACTACTAATGTTGGTTTCATCAAAGCCATAGCTATTAAAATAAGGCTGGCTGATATCACCACCGGTTTGGCTAATAAAATGATTAAGCTGATCCGGTAATAATTTAAATAGCTTTACCTTTACCCCTTTTACGCCACGGCTTAGCAACTGCAGCTTTTGCTCACCACTTAGCGTAAGCATGGCGCCTTCACCTACTACCCGCGCTTCTTTAGGATATTCTGGTGCTCTAATAACGTCGCGGTATTCATTAGCTAGCGTAAAATCGCTAACCGACCGTAACCCTTTAGGCACACTAACAAATACGCTGGCTCCTTCAGGCAAATCTAGCTTAATACTAAAGCCATTACTGTGCTGCTCTGGGGTTGGCATTAGCTCAAATTGCTGCAAATTGGCTTGTTGCAACACGGTACTATTTACTTCACCCACGGCCCAGTAATTTGAGTTACGCTTTGGGTGCTTAGGTAATACATATAACTTCAGTTTTTGTTGCAGTTCTTGCCGGCTAATACGATCGGTAAAACTAAGCAGCAGCATTTGCTCGGGCTCTAGCTCTGGCGTGCGAATAATGTCAGTGCGTATTTCATCCACTTTTAAAAAGCTGCTTTTATCAGGTACCAGTAGCTGCTCGCTTTGTTGCTCGGTGGTTTTGCCATCACCTTGCAACGCGGTAACCTTAGCGTTTAATAATACCGTTAAATATTGCTCACGTTCTGGCAAGGTTAACGGCACAGACTGCAGGTAAAACTCGCGGTTGGTTTTATCGGCAGTTAAGGTAAAGTCGAGGCTTTGCGCTTTACTAGTTTTATGGCTGTCACTGGTACGCATCAGCATCGATAATTGTTTTTTCACACTGTCAAGCAATACTGGGTGACTAAAGTTTAACGTGGCCACCACCTGACGCGTGCTCGGCTCGGTCGGGTGTTGATAAAAGCGCAAGCGATTAATTTCTGCCGTTAGCGGTTGGCTATCAATACGGTATTGCTGCTTGCTTAAATTAATATCGTTAGCAAAAATACTTTTATTCAGTGTTACCTGATATTGCTGTCCTGCTGGCCACGCTTGCTCGGGGGTAAAGCTCAAGCTGTTTTCATCTTGCCATAACCATTTACCGGCAATAGCGGGGCTAATAGTCACACCATCGGTTAACACCTCGCCAATTAAATCTAAACGCGCAGCTGACAGTGCCGTAACCGGCATAATTTGGCGGCTGCCTGTGTCGTAATCGTAGTCAAAGGTTAGCGTAACCGAAGTTGGTTGTTCCACATCGTCTTGATAATCGCCTAATTCAGGGCCGTGTACGCTCGCCACTACCTGCAACGGTTTAGGTAAATGCTGATAATAGTAATAACCACCTATTCCAACGCCTATCATGGTAATTAACAATACAAAGCCACCCCAAAACTTAATAGGTTGCTGTTTCGCCTGATAGTTAAGCCGCTGTAGCCAATGGGGTGCAGTCCAATTTACCGAACCAAAAACTTTATTAAGAAAAGACGCTGAACCAGGCATAAACTATCCTTGTATTGTCAAAATAGATGCTTTCTTATGATACTTTATTGTATTTCGCTAATTTGTTTAAACAACTTACCTTAACAACTTAGCCGCGCTGTAGCCGCAGCCAGTATAAACGGCAAATGTTAATCACTGATGAATTATAGCAGCTTTCAACCACAACTCTTCCTACTCAAATGCTTTAGATATATGAAAAGTAGAAAAAATTTGCGTAATCAACAACCACTTACTAGCTTTAATAAGGTCACAACTTAGAGAGAACGCCTATGTTCAGTTTTTCTTCAAATGCTGGCAATATCATCACAGCTATTAATACTACCCAAGCCGTTATTCAATTTTCGTTAGACGGTATTGTTCAATCCGTAAATGATAATTTTCTTACACTTTTAGGCTATAGCCGTAACGAGGTGGTGGGTAAACACCATAGTATATTTGTCGGCTCTAAGGATGCTAAAACTGATTCCTATAAATCATTTTGGCAGCAACTTCGTGCCGGCGTCTCAAGCACCGCCGAATTCAGACGCAAAACAAAAGCGGGCAATGATGTCTGGATCCATGCGACCTATACGCCAGTTGTAAAAAACGGCAAAGTTGAGCAAGTAATTAAATTTGCTACCGATATTACGCAGCAAGTACTGGCACGGGCAAATTTAGAATCACAAATACGCGCCATACATAAAGCCCAAGCCATTATCGAGTTTGAACTTGATGGCTCTATTATTGATGCTAATGAAAATTTTCTTCACCTAGTCGATTACCAACTGGCTGAAATTAAAGGCAAGCATCACCGAATTTTTGTTTCTGACACTGAAGCAAACAGTAATGCATATCAGCAATTTTGGCAAAAGTTGCGCGCTGGTGAATATCAAACTGCAGAGTACTTACGCCTTGGTAAACATAATAAAGAAGTGTGGATCCATGCTACATACAACCCGATAAAAACGCCTGATGGCAAGGTTATTAAAATTATTAAATTTGCCAATGACATTAGCGTAGAAGTACAGCAACGTGCTGAGTTTCGCTTACTGTCGATGGTAGCTAATGAAACCGATAATGCAGTCATTATTACTACCCCAAACCGCGAAATACAGTACGTAAACCGCGGCTTTTCTAAAATGACGGGTTACGATGCCGCTGAAATTATGGGTTGTAGCCCAAAAAACTTTTTGGTTGGCGCTAAAACCCATCCCGACACCACAAAGCGTATTACTGCTGAACTAAATGCACCGAATGCGTTTTATGATGAGGTTGAAATATATAGAAAAAATGGTTCGCCATTGTGGGTTTCTGTTACCAGCAACCCAGTATTTGATGCTAAGGGTAAACACCTTGGTTTTATTGCCATAATGGCCGATATTACTACCGTAAAAACCAATGCCTTAGACTTTGAAACTCGGCTTAGCACCATTAGTCAGTCACAATTGTTAGTAGAATGGGATAAAGCCGGTGTATTTATTCAAGCTAATAATTACCCCAGTAAAACATTAGGTTTTATGCAGCAGCGTTTTGAACAGGCGATCCCCAGCTGGACCACACTATTAACTGAACCACAAAAAGCCGCCTTACTGCAGGGTAAAACGGTAGATATCGATTTAAAGCTGAGTGTTGATAAACGAGATATTTGGTTTGGCACTACCCTTACCGCAGTAAAAGATGTGTATGATAACGTTAGTAAAATTATTATGTACGGTACTGATATTACCGAGCGTATTAGCGTAGTTAAGCAATCGGAAGTGGTGATGACTAAGCTATTAGAATCAGGCGCTAGTATTAATAATATTGTTTCAACCATTAATACTATTGCTGATCAAACTAACTTGTTGGCACTAAATGCCGCTATTGAAGCGGCCCGTGCTGGCGACGCCGGTAGAGGCTTTTCGGTAGTAGCTGATGAAGTACGTACCTTGGCATTGAAAGCGGGTCAGTCGGCTAGCGAAATTAACGCTGTGGTTAGCCAAAATCAAAGCTTACTAAAAAGCTTAGCCGCAACACTAAACACCTTAAATAGCCAACAACATTAACGCCAACAATAAACGCAGTAGCAGCCGATTAAGGCTGCCGGTTGCTTCTTACTTTAGGCTTGCCTTTTTGCCCTGCATTATTAGCCGCAGGTTCATGGTTTTTTGCGAACGGCTTTTTCGCTGTTTGCGCCACCGCTTTTGCTGCAGGGTTTAAGCCTGTATGTCGACTTAGTGCGGGCTTTCCACTGCGGTTGGGCTTTTTAAATTGTTCATCTTTACTTTCTGCCGGCACTAAACAACCTTTACTACGGCCAATTAAATGCTCTAGCTTTAAGCGTATTAACGCTTCACGGATCATCGGCCAACCTTTAGGATCATGGTAGCGCAATATGGCTTTATGTAAGCGACGCTGACGTTCACCTTTAGGTACCGGCACCACTTCGGAGTTCGCTTTATTAATATTTTTTAGCGAATTCATTTCCGTATGATAAATAGTGGTCGCGTTGGCCATAGGGCTAGGATAAAAGTTCTGTACTTGATCCAGTTTAAAATCACGTTCTTTTAACCACAAGCCAAGGTTAACCATATCTAAGTCTGTCGTACCTGGGTGAGCAGAAATAAAATACGGAATTAAAAACTGCTCTTTACCGGCTTCTTTACTAAAGCGGTCGAACATTTCTTTAAATTTATCATAAGCTCCCATGCCCGGCTTCATCATTTTCGACAGTGGCCCATCTTCTGTGTGCTCAGGCGCTATTTTTAAATAACCGCCTACGTGATGCTGCACTAGTTCACGCACATAGTTAGGGTCTTGCACTGCTAAATCGTAGCGTACGCCTGATGCAACTAATACCTTTTTAATACCCGGTATAGTGCGGGCTTCACGGTATAACTCTACCGTTGGGCTTTGATCGGTATCCATATGTTCGCAAATAGTTGGATAGACACAGCTGGGCCTGCGACAAGTTTGCTCGGCCTTGGGATTTTGACAGTTTAGGCGATACATGTTGGCCGTTGGTCCGCCAAGATCAGAGATTATGCCGGTAAACCCTGGGATCTTATCGCGAATATCTTTAACTTCTTGCATGATCGATTCTTTTGACCGACTTTGAATAATGCGGCCTTCATGCTCGGTTATTGAACAGAATGAACAGCCACCAAAGCAACCGCGCATAATGTTTATCGAGGTTTTAATCATTTCGTAGGCGGGTATCTTATTTTGTCCATATACCGGATGAGGCACACGCTGGTATGGCAAACCAAATACTAAATCCATTTCTTCGGTACTAAGCGGAAATGCTGGCGGGTTTACCCAAATATGTCTATCACCATGGCGCTGCATAATAGCGCGAGCACAACCGGGGTTAGTTTCTTGGTGCAAAATACGAGATGCATGAGCATACAGCGGCTTGTTTACACTGACCTGCTCAAATGCTGGCAATTTAACGTAGGTTTGCTCCCAAGGCTTTGGCCGAGCTGTTTGCACCATAATAGGTTTAGCTTCAGCCGCAACCGGCTTGGTTAAGTCGATACCTTCTTTAGCAAATTCAGAATAGCTGCTGCAGCCTACATCATCTGCACCATAAGGATTATAAATAGGGTCAATACGACCAATTTTATCAATGGCGGTAGAATCAACACCGCGCCAATGTGGTAAAGCTTCTTTACGAATAACTGCGGTGCCACGCACATCCTGTATGTCGCTTATGGCCTCACCAGAGGCGATACGATATGCCACTTCTATTAATGGCCGCTCGGCATTACCGTAAATAAGTATGTCAGCTTTCGCATCAAAAATAACCGAGCGTCGCACCTTCTCTGACCAATAATCATAATGGGCAATACGGCGCAAGCTGGCTTCAATACCGCCAATAATAACAGGCACATCGTTATAAGCCTCTTTACAGCGCTGTGTATAGACAATAACGGCACGATCGGGTCTTTTACCGCCAATATCGCCAGCGGTATACGCATCGTCATGGCGTATTTTTTTATCTGCAGTGTAGCGGTTAATCATCGAATCCATATTACCCGCCGATACGCCATAAAACAGATTTGGCTTACCTAGCTGCATAAAGTCGTGCTTACTATTCCAGTCAGGCTGACAAATCATACCCACTCTGTAGCCTTGCGCTTCTAACATGCGCCCAACCACCGCCATACCAAAGCTTGGGTGATCAACGTAGGCATCGCCAACAACTAAAATAATATCGCAACTATCCCAGCCGAGAGTGTCCATCTCAGCACGAGACATTGGCAAAAATGGTGCAGTACCGTAACATTCTGCCCAATATTTTGGGTAAGAAAATAGGTCTCGCTCAGGCGCCATGCGTGCTACAGGAGCAGATTTGCGAAGATTAACGCTAGCAACAATGGACATAAATTAAGCACCTAAGGATAACGAGGGCGCGTAGTGTACAAGGAGTGTGAGGGAAAGGCGATATCAATCACTTGTGCGGCGTTACTGCTAATTAGCCGCAGGTTTACGCTTTCATTATTAAGCCAAAGCGTATGCTCTGTATCTAGCGGTATACGCCTTGCCCCCAACAGCGCCGTAACCGTGCCGCTGGCAACATAAACAAGCCGGTTTGCATATAACGGTAACGGTTGTGCCACGCTGCCAATAGTTAGTACCCGCAGTTCTGCCTGCACAGCGTTGCGCCGGGTCATTAAATTAAAATCGCGCACTGGGCCTTGTAATAGGCGGCAATCAATTGCTGTTTCACCGGCAAAAGAAAACGGTTGCAGCAGTGTGTTTATTCGTTGAGGGTTATTGCCCACACCATGCAAACAAAAACCTGCGCCACTAAGCAGTAGGATAATACGGTCAATGTTATTAAAGCGCGAAAATGGGCCATCGCTGGCCACTTCAGCGATAGATAGGCGCCACAACAAGCCTTGGGCGTCGTCTTGTCGGCACAACTGATGAGTTATGCCGCCGCCATTTTGCCAAGGTTGCGTTTGCCACTGTGCTGGCGTAATCAGGTCTATGCTCATTCGCTGTTACTTGCCGTTTAGCGCGTTGTTTAAAGCGCGTATTAGTAAAGTTAATGAGGCCAATATCAGGTTAGCAACAATGACTCATTAATGGGTATAAAGCGTGTAGCCGACTTAACTAACGACTGCGCGGTTAGGCCTTCAACGCCATATACTTCAACTTCGGTGTTATATTTATTGCATAATTTTTGCGCCAGCAAATCAAAGTCACCATCACCGGATGCCAACACTAAAATATCGCTATGCTGGCCGTATTCAATCGCATCTAGCGTTATGCCAACATCCCAATCACCTTTTGCACTGCCATCACTGCGCTGAATAAACGGTTTTAATTTCACCTCAAAACCGATAGCCCGCAGAATATTTTGAAATTGCCGCTGTTTTTCATCACCGCGATCAATAGCATAAGCGATGGCTTTAACCACAGTACGATCGGCAGTTACCTGACGCCAAAAGGCGTTGTAATCAAAATTACGCTTAAAACCTTCACGGCTGGTGTAATAAATATTCTGCACATCGACCAAAATAGTAACAGTACTCACGGCAAACCTTAATAAGATAAAACAGTACGGTAACTGTCGACCAAGAAAAATGCCAGCCGTTATTTATTGCGCGCTGGCATAAGTGAGCTAATGTTATCGCATTACAATACGGCACCGTCTGATTTAACGTCTTCGATTACCGTTGCCGGCAGCATATCATCACGGCTAATACCCAAAATAGCGGCAATAGCGCTAGCAATATAAATGGATGAATAAGTGCCTACTATGACGCCGAATAATAAGGCTGTAGCAAAACCATGTATTAACGCCCCGCCCATATAAAACAATACCACTAACACCAAAATAGTGGTTAAGGATGTAATAACAGTACGGTTTAGCGTTGAGGTAATGGCCACATTAATAATTTCAGTGGTGCTGGTATCGCGTAGTTTACGAAAGTTTTCACGAATACGGTCAAACACCACTATAGTGTCGTTAATAGAGTAGCCAATTAATGCCAGTATCGCGGCTAGCACAGTAAGATCAAACTCTATTTGCAGTACTGAGAACAAACCCACGGTTAAAATAACATCGTGTCCCAGCGCCACCACCGCACCTACTGATAATCGCCATTCAAAACGCATAGCAACGTAGGCCAAAATACCTAACAACGACACCAACATCGCCATGCCACCATCTTGTTTTAACTCTTCACCTACACTTGGGCCAACAAATTCGGCGCGGCGCATGGTTACGGGCTCGGCGTGTTGTGCACTAATCGCAGTTAATACGACTTCACCCACTTTAGTTTGATCAATATCGGCACGCAACGGAATGCGAATTAACACATCGCGGCTAGTACCAAATAACTGTACTACCGCATCATCAAAACCGGCTTTACTTAACGTTTGTCGCACGGCCGATAAATCGGCTGCCTGGGTGAAACCCAGCTCAACCACAGTACCGCCGGTAAAATCTAAGCCCCAGTTAATGCCTTTAATTGCTACCGACACTAGCGATAGCACAACTAATAACCCTGACAAACCAACGGCTAACCATTTTATCCGCATAAAATTAAGTGGTTGAGAAAACTGAAATATTTGCATAGCTTAACTCCTCACACGGGTAGTGACTGCAAACGGCGGCCACCCCAAATTAAATTAACCAGTAAGCGCGAGCCTACCACTGCGGTAAAAATCGACGTGATAATGCCGATGGCTAAGGTAACGGCAAACCCTTTTACCGGCCCAGTACCAACGGCAAACAAAATAAGTGCAACGAGTAAGGTGGTTATATTTGAGTCGGTGATGGTGGCAAAAGCGCGGTCATAACCAAAATGTATGGCTTGCTGCGCTGAACGTCCGTCGGCTAACTCTTCTCTGATACGCTCAAAAATGAGTACGTTGGCATCTACCGCCATACCTACAGTTAGCACTATGCCGGCCATACCGGGCAAGGTAAGCGTTGCGCCGGGTATCATCGACATAACGCCAACAATAAGTACTAAGTTAGCCACTAGCGCTATGTTGGCTACCATGCCAAACGCTTTGTAGTACACCAGCATAAACACCAGCACAGCGGCCATGCCCCAGATAATAGCGCTAACGCCTAGGGTAATATTTTCCATACCTAAACTTGGGCCTATGGTGCGCTCTTCAATAATTTGCACCGGTGCAATTAACGCACCAGCACGCAATAAGGTGGCAAGGTTTTGTGCTTCGCCCGGCGAGCTTAAACCCGAGATAACAAAGTCGCGCCCCAAACGCATTTGAATGGTGGCGTCATTGATCACCTCTTGCTGTTTAACCAGTATGGGGGTGCCATTTTCAGCGACTTTAGTACCGGGCTTATATTCAATAAATACCGATGCCATGCGCCGACCAACAGCGTTTTTGCTGCTGGCAAACAGCATGTCGCCGCCTTTAGTATCAAGCTTAATATTTACCTGTGGCCGGCCATACTCGTCGTAACTACTATTAGCGCCGGTAATATGCTCGCCGCTTAGCATAATGCGTTTTTCCAGCAACAACGGGCGGCCATCTCGAGTAACATATAACTCGGCATTTGCTGGCACGTGCCCCGCCTGTGCTGCTGCTATATCACCTTGTTCATCCACTAAACGAAACTCTAATGAGGCGGTAGCACCAAGAATTTCTTTTGCTTTAGCCGTGTCTTGCACCCCCGGAAGCTGCACTACTATACGATCGGCACCTTGACGCTGCACTAAGGGTTCAGCGACACCAATTTCGTTAACTCTGTTACGAATAATGGTAATGTTTTGCTCAAGTGCATATTCACGTATTTGCTTTAATTGCAGTTCACTTAAGCTAACTTGCAACACTTGAGCATCGCTTTTTGCGCTAATAAGTAAATTACGATCATACTTTTTCAGTATTGCCTGTGCTGCCGCCAAATCATCGTTACTTCGTAAATTTATCCCTATTTGTGCACCCGCCAAATCTAATTGCACACTACGATAACGTATGGCATTTTCTCTTAGCTCACTGCGCAGGGTTTGGGCTAAATCGGTTAGGTTTTTATCAATAGCCGCTTTCATATCTACGGCTAACAAAAAATGCACGCCGCCGCGCAAATCTAAGCCCAATGTCATAGGGCTAGCACCAATAGCTGTTAACCAAGCCGGCGTTGTCGGCGCTAAATCAAGCGCGGTAATATAATTATCGCCTAAAAACTGGCTGGCTAATTCACGGGCTTTTAACTGATCATCAGTACTGTTAAAGCGTACTAACAGCCGGCCCTCATTTAAGGCTAACGCCTTAACGTCAATATTTTCTTTCGTAAACTGCTCAGACAGTGACGTAGTCGTTTCAGTACTAATAACGCCACCTCGGCTCGCACTGATATTTAACGCCGGATCTTCCGGGTATAAATTAGGTAAGGCATACAAGAACGCAAGCAACAACACGCCAAGCACGACGACATAGCGCCATACAGGGTTTTTATTTAACATATTAGGTATTCCCACAATCCCGCGCAGCATAGCCGCGTCGGTTTAGCAAAAAATTGAGCTTATAAGCTCAAACGCATAAATTTATAGTGAGAAAAAAGCGGGTGGCGCGCGTACGCGGTAGTGACTAAATACAGGGAAATTAATTACTACACGGCTATAGGCAATAACATTGCAGCTAACCCGTTTAAGTACATTAGGAATTAGGGTGCTGGGAAGTGCTGGAGGGTCATCATCATTATTTTGTGTGTTATCAACAGCATGCGCCGGCAAACCTGGCAATAACGCTTGTAACTGAGTGTCGGCTAACGGTGATAAGCGAACATCGTGCACAGCAAAAGATTGCGGAGTACACAATAAACCTATGTAAAATAGAATGGCAAAAAAACTAAGCCAACGCATAACACCCCAAAACACTATTGCTCCGGCAAAATATAATTGCCGCAAGCCAATATAGTGAGCGCCAACAATGAGAAATACAAGCTGTTGCTGCGACAAATTTAATTTAGACCAATGACGACATCGCTAGAAGACGCTATAATGCTGCCATCTTGTTACTACGAGAACCCATCGCATGACCAGCTGGCAAATTGCCGGTGCGTTAATCGCATTAGCGTTACTGTTATACTATTTTCCGCGCGAATTTTTACCTAAATTACTCTCAGAACCTGACTATCAACATTTAGTTTTTGCCTCTGCTGTCGCCTTAAGTTTATTTTGGAATGTGCAGGCAGGTATTAAAGATGGCCTTAATTTGCACTTTTTATTAGTCACTACCTTGGTGCTTTGCCATGGCTGGCGTATTGCTTGCTGGATTTGTATATTGCCCACTATTCTATTAATTGTGTTTGCAAAATTACCTTGGCAAGATGCTGGGCTATTTTCCTTGTGCACCTTTATTTTACCGAGCTTATTTAGCTATACCTTATTTTTGGCAAGCTATAGGTATTTAACGCGGCATCTTTTTGTCTATATTTTTGTAGCCGGTTTTATTTGTGCCGCGTTAACCATAACACTGCATATCAGTTTAACTGCACTCTGGTTTGGCTTAGAAGGTCGTTTTGATTGGCGCACTATTTATAACGATTATTGGCAGCTGTCGTTACTTATTTGGTTTCCAGAAGCCTTATTAAATGGCAGTGCTATTACACTAATGGCGGTTTACCGCCCCCATTGGTTACGCACCTTTTATGATCGAGAATATTTAGCACCCGATAAGTAAACTGTTAAATTTAAGCTTAAATAGTAAACGCAAAAATAGGCGCTATAAAAGCGCCTTTTTTATTTTCAGCTTTATAAAATTAATTAAGGCCTAACACTTTCTTGCCTTGATTAAACACCACATCAACCGGAATATCAGCAGCGGCTAAGCGGGCCAAATCGGCAGCTAGTTGCGCTTTAATAATGCCTTTATCCGCAACTAATGCGCTAACACCTGCGTAATTACCATCACCCTGTAAGGTAAGAATAAGCTCAGATAACGAGGTCATCGCCTGCTGCATTTTTTCATAATCTACTTTGTATGTGCCGTCATCATTACGGACAAAAGCCCCCTGCTCGGCAAAATAGTTAAAGCGGATCATATTAGCAGTACCGTGCGCACTGGATGCACCAAAGCGTACCGAGCGAAAAATACCGGCCATAAATGTGGTGTAGTAATCTTCGAGTACGCCCTCGTCTAACATACCTTGCTGCATCAGCTGAGTAATCATATAGAGGCCAAGAATATCGGCTTTACCCTCTTCCAATGCCGAGGCATACTCTTTTAACGCTTGGCGTACCGTGCCGTTGCCATTAATGGTGTTTTTAATGCCTAAACCATGGGCCACTTCATGGAACATTGTATTATTAAAAAACGCATTAAAAGTGACATGCTTGCGTTGCTCTGGCGTAATCAGCAAATTCGCAATCGGTTGCATAATGTGCTCAAACTTAGCTTGCATGGCATTTTTCAGCTGTAAGCGGCGCGTGCCTTTTTCTAGCTGCACTTGCTCGTCATTGGGTAAGTTTATCGCAATAGTTTTTGAGCCCGCATTAGAATGGCCAGCATAATACACCACGTCATAGGCATTTAAGTCGGCATCGCCGCCAGGTGTTTCGGTTTTATAAGCATCAGCTACGGGTAAACCTACTTGTAGAGCTGGCAAGGTAGCAGCATATTTAGCCAGCTTTTCACTCCAGCTTAAATCTTTAATCAGCACATAGGCTTCAAACGCTGCGCGATAACCAAATAGCTGGTCTTCATAGGTTTCTATTGGGCCAAGTACCAGCTCAATAGGGTTATTTTTCATTGCCATCCAGGCAAAGTCTGATTGCTGGTAATTATCGGTCAACAGCGCTTGAGCGCGTAACTGCAAATAATTAGCAAATTCTTTATCCTCAGACAGTAACGACGCTTCTGTTAGTAGCTTGGCTGTCGCTTCCAGCTCAGTTTTGTATGTTACTGAATAAGGTACACTGACTAACTCGCCGCTGCTATTACGTTGAATAACAGAATATAAACCGGTTTTATCGGCAAGCTCAGCACCTTCAAATTCAGCTTTAGTCATATCAGCAGGATAAAACTGAGCACCAGCAGGCTTTTCGGCATAACCAGTTAAAAATGCTTCATCGCCTTTTAATCTGTCCCAAGGTCCATAGTTAATATCGGCAAATTGACGTACCTTGCCCTCGGGTAACTTTGCCAAAAACTCGGCTTTATTTTCACCAAACGCTTGGCGCCAAAATAAATCATCCATTACTTTGCTGGCATCAATAAGCTTACCTAGCATTTGACGTTGCTTAACATTTAATCCTGATAAATCGGCAGTTAAATCAACGTTATAATAAATATCTAAACGCTTATTGAATTCAGGCAGTAATGCGGCTGTCGTTGCAGTGTCGCTAGACTGAGTGGCGGCATTAGTTGAGGCTTTATCCGCTGGCGAACACGCAGTTAATGCACCGCTAATCGCAAGCGCTAACCACAAGGCGTTATATCGCATAAGTGTTTCCTGTTGTTTTTAGTAAAATCAACTATAGGGTAGGTAAAGCGCCCTATTGTTGCAACAGTTAATCATGGATCAGCGCCATAAAAAAAGCGAAGCTGCTGCTTCGCTTTTTACACTAAGTACAAGGTTAAACCTAAGCCCAAATTTTATCGGCCCATCGTTTAGTATTGGCTTTCCAGTTAGCCCAGCGATACGTCATATTAACGAGCCCCCAATAAGTAAGTGGCACTAAAACTAAGCTGGTTAAAGTAGAAAATAGCAGACCGCCAATAATAGCTATCGCCATTGGCGCATAGCTTGGGCCGTCGCCACCTAATTGGGTGCCGCCTAATGCAAGTGGTACTAAGCCTAATATTGTAGTAGCTACGGTCATTAATATCGGCCGCAAACGCGATTCACTGGCGTGAAGAATTAACTCTTTTAATGGTGCGTTGGGCGCGTCATTTCGCTCCTGATTAATACGGTCGACTAATACTATGCCGTTATTAACTACGATACCCATTAGTACCAACATGCCAATCATGCCCATAATGCCAATAGTGGTGCCGGTAAACATAAAGGTCCAAAACACGCCAACCATTGAAAATAGTAATGAACCTATCACTGCTGTAGGCAATAACAATGATTCAAATAACGCAGCCATCACCAGATAAATCATCGCCACTGCAAGTAGCATGTTTACGACCATTACCTGTTGTGATTCATCTTGGCTTTGAAAGCTGCCTTGAAATGACCAGCGAAAACCCGGCGGTAAGGCTAGTTGATCCATCACTTTTTTAATATCTTCACGCGCCTTATCAATGTTGTAATCTTTAGCTAAATTCATCCGAATGGCGATACCGGTTTGTCGATCAAACCGGCTGATCCTATCTAAGCGTGGCGCGGCTTTTAGGTCAGCTAATTGCTGCAAGCTAATAACGACGCCATCTTTAGTTAAAACAGGTAATGCCGACAATTCCGCTAAAGAGTGACTTACTCGTTCATCATAAAGTACTCGCATTAACAGCTCACCTTGTTCAATAGTTCTAAAGGTGCGTAAGTTAGTACCGCGCAGTGCCAGTGCCACTGCATTAGCAACTTGTTGCGCATTTAAACCATGGCGCTGCAGTTGCTCTAATTTAAGGGTTATTTGAATTTCTTGTTGGCCACGGGCAATATCTGAGCTGACATCCTCAAGCCCTTTCATATTCGCTAATATGGGTTCAATATCACCGGCAAGTTGCATTAGAATTTCAGTCGAGTTACCCAGCAAGTGTACCTGCAAGCCGCCATCACTGCCCCAGCCAAACGAGGGCTTAGAACGCACTAAGGTTGGCCAATCTTTGCGAATGGCTTTTTTTAATTCGATAAGCGGCTGGCTTAACTGTGGTTTTAGAATTAACGTTGAGCTCGCATTACCAGCACTGTAATAACTATACACCGACTCAATATCAAATTTGTCTTTGTTAGCATACAGGTACTGCTCCATCGTATTCACTTCGGCTTCAACTTCAGCCAACGCATAATTACCTTGTACGTTGTAATTGAGGAAAATACGGTTTTGATCATCGTTATTTTCTTCGCCGCCAGATACCGCGCCAATAGGAATAACAATGCTGCACAGCAAGACAATAGAAATAAAGGTAGACCAGCGCGGGTGCGCCATCGTCCAACCTAAGACTTTGCGATAAATAACATCAGATACACCGGGTTTAGGCTCTTGTAACACTTGCACTTTTAATATGGTAGTTAATAGCGGAATTAACGTTAACGCCATTAATAAGCTAATGGCTAAACATAAACAAATGGCAATGGCCACATGCTCAAGGAAGATAGTTAGCATCATTTTTTGGCCAACGATATTGGGTAAAAACACAATAACGGTAGTTACAGTGCCGGCCACGACCGCCAAACTAACGCGGCGCACGCCTCGGGCGGTTGCCGCTTTAACATCGCCATCCAGTGCTCGTTCACGAAAAATGCTTTCTGTAACCACCACGGCGTTATCTACCAACATGCCGATAGCTAACATTAGCCCCATCATGCTAAGAATATTTAGGCTGTAACCCATAAAATACATGATACCAAGGGCAATACTGATTGATACTGGCACCGCAAGCACCACCACTAAGGTCGTGCCTATGTGCCGTAAAAATAAATACAGCACGGCAAAAGATAACAGTGCACCAACACTGCCGGCACTTAATAGATCAGCCAACGATGTGGTTACGCCTTTGGCGGTATCATCCATAATAAATAAACTAATGCCATTAAACGCAGGGTCTTTTCGCACGTTATCAACCACGGCTAATGCTGCGTGCGACACTTCAACTAGGTTAGCGCCTGACTCTTTAAATACATTCATGCCAACCGCATAGCTTTGATCTAAATGCCGGCCATCTTCACGCTTAGGCAACTCAAGCTGCACCGTGGCCACCTCTCGTAAACTTAAGCCCGGGCGCAGTGGCAGTGCCGCTATTTCTTCTAACGAGCGGTATTCACCTACCGGTTTAACCAAAATACTATTATGGCTATTGCGAAGTTCACCGGCCGTCATGGCGAAGTTGTTTTGTCGTAACGTATTAACAATAGCGGCAGCATCAATGTTTAACGCTCGCATCTTATCGGGGTTAAGCCGAATAATAACTTGACGCTTTTCTACGCCATACAGCTCAACCTTTGATACGCCGGGCACACGCTCTAGCTGTCGTTTTATTTGCCTTTCAAGCAGATCGTAAGCCATTGCCAAATCGCGCTCACTAGAAATACGCAACTGAAAGATCGGCATATCATTAGTATTAAACTGAAATACCAATACCCGCTCAACATCTTTGGGTAATAAATGACGAATGCTATCGAGCCGTTCACGTACTTCAATGCTTTTACTATTGATATTTTCTTCCCATTTAAATTCTAACGATACCTCTGCGCTGTTTTCGTTAGACCAAGAGCGCATTTGTTTCACGCCGGTTACCGTTGCCAGTGCTTCTTCAAGTGGCCGCGTGATCAATCGCTCAATTTCGTTTGGGGTTGCATTGTTATACGGCACGTTAATAAAAATTTGCGGGATATCAATACCCGGAAACCGCTCTAACAACAGCATCCGGCTAGCAATAATGCCAAATACCAACATGGATAAAAACAACATGCAAATGGTTACTGGGCGGTTTAAAGCAAAGCGAGTTAAGCCTAGCGGTTGCTGGTTCATAGCCTTGTCTCCACAGCGCTGGCGCTATTATTCACAGTCACTTGTGCATGATCTCGGCTAAACAATGCATACAACACAGGAATAAATAATAAGGTAAGCATGGTGGCTAAAGCCAAACCAAAAATAACCGTAATTGCCATAGGCGCACGAATTTCGCTGCCATCGCCACCACCAATTGCCATAGGTAACAAGCCTAATATGGTGGTTAGTGTAGTCATTAATACTGGCCGTAACCGGCTAGTACCCGCATCTAATATTGCCTGCTGTATGCGCAAACCTTCTGCACGCAACTGGTTAATGCGGTCAATCAATACAATGGCATTATTTACCACTATGCCGGCCAGCATAATTAAACCAATAAAAACAATGACAGATAAACGGGTATTGGTTAACCACAACCCCAGTATTGCGCCGGCGCCAGCTAATGGCACCGTAAAAAGAATAAGTAATGGCTGTAGCAGGTTTTCAAACTGCGATGCCATAACTAAATACACCAAGAATACCGCTAATAGTAGCGCCATTGTTAGCGAGGTATAGGCCCGTTCCATCTCTTCGCTTTGGCCCATTACTGCAGCAGTTACGCCATAGGGCAAACGCTGAGCCGCTAATACGGCAGTGGCGGCTTGAGTAGCTTGCTCTAAATCGCCAAACGCGAGGTTGGCGCTAACAACAGCAACCCGCTGCTGACCAATACGGGTGATTTCGCTTGGTCCAGTTTCACGTTTAATTTGCGCCACCGCAGAAAGCGGTAACGGCTTGCTGCTGCCCGGGTTAATAATCAGCTGCGCTAGCTGTTGCTCGGACTGGCGATACTCTTCGGATAAACGTACGCGAATATCAACTTTACGATCATTGACCGAATACTGGCCGGCGAGTTCGCCACCAATATAAGCCGCTACCCGTTTGGCGACATCATGAGATGTCATACCGAGTTGCGATAACAAGGCATGATTAAAGTACAGCGTAATTTCAGGCTGGCCTTGACGTAAGCTGGTTTTTACATCAGTAAAACGCGCATCCGCTTCTAGCGCTATCACTAAACTATCTGCCGCGGTTTTTAGCTGTGTTAATTCATACCCAGACAGCTCTATTTCTAACGGTGTACTAAAGCTGAACAGCTGTGGCCGATCAATTTTCACCATAATGTCAGGTTGTCGAGCTAAATAGTCACGTAAATGAGCAATAACCTGTTGTTCTTGTTCTTTGCTAGTACCACTGTTGAGTACAACATTTAACCTACCCCAATGGCTACCGCCCACACTTGGATCAACCGTCATTTGCGAACCGGTACCCGCTTGCGCATAACTACGTTTAACCGCAGCTTGCTCACCCGCAATAGCGGCAAGGTTAACCAATACCTTGTCGGTTTGTTCAATGGCGCTACCGACCGGCAATTGCACTTCGACAAAGAACTCACCTTGGCTCATAGCAGGAATAACGTCGGCGCCTAATCGAGGTAGCAAGGTATAACATCCGCCAGCAACCAATAAGGTCAGAGCGATAGTTAAGCCTTTTAACCCTAATGCCGCTTGCAGTGCGCGCCGATAGTTTTTTTCTAGCAAAACTAAAAACCACTGCACTAGCGATAGCAAAGGTTTAAAAATAAAGGCTAATGAACGGCTAATCAGGCGAAAACCTAGCGTGAATAAGGTAGCAATAAGCATAAATAAACCGCTAAGGGCACGGCCTACTATTCGCAACGGCCAGGTTGGCCAATAATACCAACGACGCACCAATACCTTATCCGGTTCAGCCGCTACTAACTTCGGCTCGGCTTTAACGCTGCGTTCACGGGCTGCCATCGTAGGGATAAGCGTTAGCGCAACCACTAACGAAGCTAATAGCGCAAAAGTAACCGTTAGTGCTTGATCACGAAACAACTGGCCGGCAATGCCTTCAATAAAGACTAAGGGGAAAAATACCGCAACAGTAGTTAATGTTGACGCGGTAATCGCCATGGCAACTTCACTGGTGCCAATTTTAGCCGCACTAAATGCGTCCTTGCCTAGCTCTTTATGTCGTGCAATGTTTTCTAGTACCACAATGGCATTATCAACCAGTAAGCCCACCGCTAATGCAATACCGCCTAAGCTCATCATGTTTAGCGTTATGCCCTGGCCATACATCAAATTAAAGGTCGCTATAACCGATAACGGGATAGATATTGAAATAATGATTGTTGCCCAGACATTACGTAAAAATAGATATAACACCAGCATGGCAAGCAAACCACCAACAACCGCCGACGACTTTACTTCATCTATAGCTTGCTTAATAAATTCAGACTGATCATAAACCAACGTTAGCTTATAGCCAGCCGGTAAGGTTTTCTCTAATTTTGGTAGTTGAGCAAGTAGGGTTTTAGCCACTTGCACCGTGTTAGCATCGCCCTCTTTATAAATCGCCACCTCGATGGCTTCTTTACCGTCAACATAGGTAATACTTTGTCGATCGACAAAGCTATCTTTAACTTGGGCAATATCTTTTAAGCGTATTTGGCTGCCTGCCACTTCAGCAATATACAAATTTTCAATTTGTTTTAAGTCGGCAAATTGATTAATGGTTCGGACTAAATAATCATAGCTTGGCGTTTCTAAACGGCCGCCGGCTTGGTTTAGGTTTTCTTCGCGTAAGCGCGAACTGATTTGGCTAATATCAAGCTGTAATTGGCTCAACTTCTGCGGGTCGACCAAAATTTGAATTTCTTGGCTTAAACCGCCATCAGGCCGCACCGCTGCAACGCCCGACACCGACTCCAGTGCGCGACGTAAATCCTCTTCGGCAAAGGTGCGTAAGCTTACTAACTGTGCGGGGCTTATGGCGTTACCGGCATTATCACGGCTTAACGCAAAGCGAATAATAGGATCTAAATTAGGGTTAAAACGCAGTAATAACGGCTTTTCTATTTCTAGCGGTAAGAATAAAACATCTAGCTTTTCGCGCACATCTAGCGCGGCAACATCCATATTGGTGCCCCAATCAAACTCCATGACCACATCAGAGCGACCAGAGCGCGACACCGACTGTACTTTACGCACGCCTTTAACTATGCCGACGGCCTCTTCTATAGGTTTACTCACCAACTGCTCTACTTCAGCCGGTGCAGCGCCGACAAATTCAGTGCGTACGGTTAATGACGGATACGATAAGTCGGGTAATAAATTTACCGCTAAACGCCCAGCGGCAACTAAACCAAACAGCAAAATGCCTAGCGTAAACATCCAAATAGCAACAGGACGGTTTACCGCGGTATCAACTAACTTCATAGCATCATCCTTGAACTATTCGAATTGTTTAACGCTAACCACATTAACCAAAGCATCGTCTTTAAGCGCAGACTGCCCAGCAATAACCACTTTGTCACCCAGTGCCAAACCGGACAATATTTCTACTGTGTTGTCAGACTGATACCCCAAGCTTACCGGTTTACGGCTAACCTTATTTTCAGCGTTAACCACAAATACGGTTGGGCTATTATCGGTCGTCATTAAGGCGCGTTTGGGTAGTAATAATGCATCGGCTTTAACATCAAACTGTAACTGCACCTGAGCAAACATACCGGGCTTTAATAATTGCTGTTCGTTAGCCACTCTTAAAACCGCGCGCACAGTGCCTGAAGCCGCATCAACTACTGGCGAAATACGCACTAACTCGGCGTTAACGGGTAACATACCGGCAAATTCTAATAACGCATTTTGGCCAATACGCGCTTGGGCTAGCTGCTGCTCTGGCAAATGCACTACCGCCTCTAATTGCTGATTAGAGACAATATGGAATAATGATTGGGTTGCGTATTGATTAACCAGTTGCCCTAGTTTGGCGTAACGACGCGATATTACGCCGCTAATTGGCGCACGAACCTCAGTTTCTTTTAACGCGAGTTCAGCTAAGTTGACCGAGGCTTGCATTGCATCAAACTGCCATTGCAACTTTTCAAATACGTCGCTACTAATCAACTTACGTTCGTGCATCTCTTTGGTTCGGGTTAACTCGCTAGCCAAACGGTTCAACTCGGCTTTTTCTTTATTCAAGCTATATTGCTGACGTTCATTGTCTAGCTGTGCCAATAATTGTCCAGCGCTAACCGCATCGCCCTCTTCAACCAAAATATGTTGCACTATACCCGTTGCTTTACTAATAACCTCAGCCTCACCGCGGGCTTCAAGTGTTGCCGTAGTGCGATAACTACTGCTAATTTCGCCATGACGGGTTAATACCGCTTCAACGGGAATCGTCAGTATCACATCTGCGGTGCTACTGGCCGTTGAGCTATTCGCGCCATTACACGCAGTTAGAACAAAGCAACTGAAAATAGCGGCGAGCGCGGTAAGTTTAAAATGGTTTGGCGTTTTCATGGTCCATCCTTCGGAAAACATAATACTGAATAAGTTACCACCAATAATGCAGAGCGTGTGCCAGCTTGTGTAACAACTTATTTCAGTTGTTTTTCAATAAGATAGAACGCTTAAATACTAACAAATTAAATTGGATTAAAAATGAGTGGCCTAAACCACGAATTTTTAGTCAGATGCACGATAGTTAACTATAGTAATTTTGTTAATTTAACGACCAAGCAACAATTATTTACGAATTAGAGTATGTACTCCATGGTATGACCTCTTTATACTGCAGGTTTTTACGTTCAACAGGGTATGTATATATGATTAGAAAAACCGCCATCTCAATTGCCGTATGTTCTGTGTTATTTAGTCTGTCGGCGCAGGCTGAAGGCTACAAGCTATTTGAACAGTCTGTCAGTAGTATGGGTAATGCTTATGCTGGCCGTGGTGCGCAAATTACCGATGCTAGCTTAGTGTATTCGAACCCAGCAGCCCTAACACGGCTTTCTGGTCGTCAACTTAGTGGCGGGCTTAATTTTATTACGGCAAAAACACATTACAGCAATGCCCAAGCACAAAGTGCTAATGGTCAGCCGGTACTTGGCCGTAGCGAAGGAAGTAATAGCCTTAACGAATTAGTGCCCTATGTATTTTATAGTGATACTTTTTCTGAAACCTTAAGTTGGGGTATTGGGTTTTATGTACCCTATGGCTTGTCATCTGACTATGACGACGACTTTGTTGGCCGATACTTTGCTGATGAAACGTCAATACAAGTGCTTAGTTTACAACCCAGTATTGGTTATAAGCTAAATGAGCAATGGTCAGTGGGTATGGGTATTTCAATTAACCGAGCGACCGGTACCCTATCTAAAGCGAAAGATCATAGCGGCCTGTGTGAGCTAGGTGAACAAACCATTAATGCTATGTTCGGTGCACCGGTATATAACGAGGCCTACTGCAATAGCCACTACGAAGTGGAAGGTGACGATGTTACATTTGGTTACACTCTAGGTATTCATGGTGAGCCTGTGGTTGGTACTCGTTTGGCACTAACCTACCATTCGGCACTTCACTTTACCTTAACTGGCGATTCAACCATTACCAACACACCTATTACTAGCGCCAATGTTGTTGGCAACCCAAACTATATGGTGACTAAACCTCACTTACCGGCAATTGATTTAAAAACCGGTAAACTTGCAGCACAAAGCTTACTTACTGAAGCAAGCAAACTTGCATTAACCACGCCTGCGACAGTGGCATTTAGCCTAGACCAGCAACTTAGCAAAGCGTTGTCTGTGCAATTTAGCGCAGCATGGACCCAGTGGAGCAAGTTTCAAAGCATCGATATCCTCAGCACCGATGCTCAACCCAGTATTTCATTAAATACCCAGCAAGAAGCCAATCTGAACAACCCAGGTCAAATTGGTTATATTCCTGAATATTGGACGAATAGCTGGTCATTTTCCCTTGGCGCTAGCTATGCATTGCAAAGCGACCTAACGTTAAAAGCCGGTGTTGCTTATGATGAAAACCCGATTAAATCAGAACGTAAAACCGCACGTATTCCAACCGATAATCGGGTTTGGGTATCAGTGGGGGCAAACTGGCAGCTGGCGGAAAATTTAAGCGTAGATCTGGCTTACGGTTACTTGTTTACCGGTGATGTGCAGGTAGATGAGCATGAATATAATAAGCAAGATGAACGCTTATATAACAGCGGTTATCAAGGTGATTACAGCAATAAAGGCCAATTATTTGCCTTAGGCGCTAACTACAGCTTTTAATTAAGCGACGCGGATAACCGCATAAGTGCTGATAACAAAAAAGGCGATCTTAAGATCGCCTTTTTTATTTTAGCCCAAGCTAGTGCACTAGTTTTAACTGATAACCCGATGGTGCTGCGTTATTTTTCTCTGCTAGCAAGCTGTAATGCTTACCTGGTTCTAACATCATACTCTCGGTTTTATCTAATAAGGTGGTACTACCATTTTCGGCAATATGCACTAAAGCAATTGCGTAGTAATCTTTTGGTAAATTAATACTTTGTTGCTTTTTAAACTCTGCATTTTTGATGTTATATCTGGCGGTATTTATCGTTTCATTTTGACGCACAAAGTAAAATTGTAATTTAGGTAAGTCAGGCACTAGATTAGCCACCATCACATCATGTGCTTGTAACTGCGGCGTATCTTTTTCTTGGCTGGTTAAGGCTTCAACCACAGCATTCGCATTTTGGTACAACAACACCATTTTGCTGTCACCAGCATTGATGCTTAGTAAGGCACTGTTTAATAGTAAGTCAGCGCTGTCATTACGAACTGACAGGCTGTAATCGCCCTTTTCGCTGGCAATATAAGGGCTCATTTGCCCAGCTGCAACACTAGCAACAACATTCGAATCTAAAGCCAATTCTACATTTTGCTGAAGGCTGTTGTATAAACGAAATTGCGCCTTAGCATTTATATTATTATTAGCCTGCACACTAGAAGAATTTAGCACAACATCTAACGATAACTGCCCCGCTAATGGGCCATTTTTATCACGTATTAACACAACATAGGTGTTTTCATAAGCAAAATTGACGGCTTGAGTAGTAAATATCGGTGTGGTTTGCCCAGGCTTTGTTAAATACAAATTGTATTTACCGATATCACGGGTTTTCGCCGCGCTAGTTACTTCATTGCGGCTAAGTGAATCCAGTAACTCGGCATCGGTAAATGGCTTCCCCTCGGCAGCAATATAGACATCGAGTTCAGGTTGCTGGCTAGATAAATTAACTAAATGTAAATTAAATTTTTTATCTAATTGTTCATCATATTTAAAACTCACGTTTAGGTGATTATATTGCTCACCTTCGTTAGTGAGAATAAATAGCGCTTTATTATCTTTAGCTAGGCTAACGGTTTTTTTCAATAACTCCGTTGATGTTGCGCTATCCGTAAACGCTAACTCATACTCACCTGATTCAATACCCACCACCGAGCTTACATCGCCATAAGCTGTTGAACCCACGTTAGTTTCACCCGCTTTAAGTTGGGTGCTACCAGCTATAGCTGAACCGTTATAAAACTGGATATAACTATCCGTTGTTGCATCATCGTTATTACTACTGCCACCACACCCCGCTAGCACGGCCGACAACACCAAAATTGAAGATAAATACACTGCTTTCATCAAGTCCATCCAAAGGTAATTTAAACCGGATCAGGGTAAGGACTTCACAGCAATAACTCTATATCTACTTACCATTAACAACAGTTAGTTACACTCAATTACAGACTAATAAAATTAATTACGTTGCGGCAGTAGTGACAGATAGCTCAGAGCACTTTCATCATAAAATATTTAGCACCACCGGCAAACGGATAATCTTGTTGGGTTAATTGCACTTCATAACCCAAACGCTCATAAAACGGTCGAGCTTGAAAATCTAAGGTATCAAGCATCACAAAGCGACAACCGCGTTCCTTAGCAATAGCCTCTGCAGCAGCTAAAATTGCCGAGCCTGTGCCCTGCCCGCGCTCCGACTCAGCCAGCCACAATGTTTCCAAATAGAACCAATTACCAAAGGTACGCCCAGCCAGCGCTGCAACGAGTTCGCCACTAGCATTTAAACGTTTTAACCCTAGCGGTAAACGGGTAGACGCATCCCAATGCTGGGCGTTAAATTCAATAATTTTCTGTTTTGCCGTATCAGCAAAATCGCTGCTATGATCGGTAATAAAGTTGCTCATCGTGTCTCCGTTTTGTTCTGCTAAAAAGTACGGCTTAAACTACCACCAAGCGTAATCGAGTAAAAGACGACTTAACGTTAATAACGTTTAATCTGGCATTGATCCGCTATTTGCTTGCACCAGACCGATTCAGTTCAACAATATAATCTGATAAACTCAGCGCGCCTTTTCTCAGTTTCCAAAAGAAGTGAAGATGACTCTTGCTACTCAGGTTCTGGCGGTCAATGACGATCTGCCAATTCGTACAGATTTACCGGTGCACTCCGGCAAAGTGCGCAGTGTTTATTGGTTAACCGCTGATGATAGTGCTCGGCTTATTCGTGAAAAAGAATATCCGGTCGCTGCAGATACACCTTTAGCTATTATGGTAATTAGCGACCGTATTTCAGCCTTTGATTGCATTTGGCATGGCGAAAACGGCTTAGATGGCGTACCAGGCAAAGGCGCTGCATTAAATGCTATTTCTAACCACTGGTTTTCTTTGTTTAAGCAACAGGGTTTAGCCGACAGCCATATTCTTGATATTCCACATCCGTTGGTTTGGATAGTACAAAAAGCTCGGCCGGTAAAAATTGAAGCTATTGCCCGCCAGTATATTACTGGGTCAATGTGGCGCGCTTACAGCAAAGGCGAACGCGAGTTTTGCGGCATCACGCTGCCTGAAGGCTTGAAAAAAGACCAAAAGCTACCTGAAATCTTAATTACGCCCTCAACTAAAGGGGTTTTAACTGGCCTTGCTGGGGTGCCTGAAGCTGATGATGTAAATATTTCACGTGCAGATATTGAACGCCACAGCCACGCTTTTGGTTTTACTAAGCCAGATGATATCAATTTGTACGAAACGCTATTAAAACAAGGTTTTGTCGTCATTAGTGATGCGCTAGCAGCGCTAGACCAAATATTTGTTGATACCAAGTTTGAATTTGGCTACGTGAGTGCGGCTGACGGTACTGAAAAATTAATTTATATGGACGAAGTAGGCACACCCGATAGCTCGCGTATTTGGGACGGTGCTAGCTGGCGCAGTGGTAATATTGTTGAGCAGTCAAAAGAAGGCTTTCGCCAATGGCTACTTAACCACTTCCCTGATGCGGATATTTTACTTAATAAAGACCGCATGCCCGAACGCGCAGCCTTAGCTCATGATAATGCATTACCAACCAATGTGATGATGGATATTTCACGCACTTATTTGGGTATAGCAGAAAAGGTGATTGGTCGTAAAATTACGTTATCAGCTAATCCTAAAGCAGAAATAATCCAGGTATTAGATACGCAATACGGCCTTATTGCTAAATAACACATTGCTACACAGTTAAAATTGGCCCAGAAATGGGCCGTTTATTTAACTGTGTAGCAATATTAATATTGGCCTACTATTAAACGATTAACCTTTACGCCAATAATTATTTGCTGCAGCAACCGTTTGAAAATTCACGGCAATAACATGTGATGCCGCCGTTAAACCATCTGCCGAATTTGCATATTCTGGCCGCAATGCTTTTAGTGTTTCTGGATTTGGCTGCGTATATTTTACACCGCGACGACTTAGTGTAATTGCTAGCTCAAAGCCTTCTTGCGGAGTGTTCGTTATTAACGTATTAAGCCATACATCTGACATTGTATTCTCTCCTCATTTTTAACTTGCTGGTCGTTATATTATTTTACTTCTTATCTTGCAGGTTTAAATATAGCAGTAAGCAACACAGTTATATGGCTTTAATCGTTGCCTGCCAGTTTACTGCTTGCCATTGGCCATTACGTTTTACAAAAGTGCCACTGTTTAAGTAACGCTTGGTTTGCTCACCTGAACGCCCTACTAGTACAAAAGCCACAACCGCTATGTCGCCATACTGCATAATGCGCACATCTTCACTGCCATAAACGGCATCAATATCTGCAGGTTTTATTAAACCCGAACTGGTAACACCCTGCATTAGTTCAGCTTTACCATAACGGCTGCCACTAGAGCTGGTATAAATTAGCTCATCAGCCCAAAATTTATTATGAATAGCGGCATCATTACGGGTTGCGCCATCAAGAAACTCAGTTAGTAAAGCGGTTAAGTCAGCCTTGTCATCCGCAAACACAGATGTTGGTGCTAGTAGTAAAGTAGTTAATAAAAAAAGCATTTTCATTCTTGTTTTCCTTATATTTCGCACATGAAAAAGGCGCTAATTGCGCCTTTCATTAGTAACACTTTTTAAGCAGTAACCATAAGCAATAACTGTAGTTACATGCTAATGCCGCCGTCAATTTCTACTACTCTGCCAGTAAAGAAATCATTTTCAAAAATGTATTTCGCTGTATGGGCTATTTCGCTAGCTTCACCTAAACGACCGACCGGTTTCATTTTCTCTAAACGTTCACGCATTTCAGGTTTCATGGCATCGGTCATTGCAGTACGAATAACACCCGGGGCAATAGCACCCACCCGAATGCCATAACGGCCAAGTTCACGTGCCCAAGTAACTGTCATTGCCACTACACCGGCTTTTGCCGCGGCATAGTTGGTTTGACCCATATTGCCGCCACGAGCAACGCTAGACATATTTATAATAACGCCTTTACGACCACGCTTAACCATAACGATTGCCGCTTCACGGCCACACAGAAACACGCCAGTAAGGTTTACGTCGATAACCGATTGAAACTGTGCCAGTGACAATTTGCTTTGAATTTCGCCATCTTTAAACTTCAGCAATAAGCCGTCACGTAAAATACCCGCGTTATTAATTAAGCCGTCAATACCGTCAAAGTCGCGATCAATTTGCTCAAACGTGGCTTCAACCTGCGCTTCATCTGCTACGTTTGCACTATAAACGTGCACGGTAGTGGTTGCCGACAGCTCGGCTTTGGCCGCAGCCAGTTGCTCAGCATTCATATCAATTAGCGCTAACTTAGCACCTTGCTCGGCGCACATACGCGCCATTTCTAAGCCTAGGCCTTGAGCACCGCCCGTGATAACGATGGTTTTGTTTTGCAGGTTCATTTGTCTTTCTCCGTAGTCGCGATTACTGCGCACGTTTTTTCCGCGACACGCCATAAACCATCCCTGGGGCTCGGTTCCGGCCATCCATGGCCTACAACGGTCGCGGAAAAAAGTACATCCGTACTCGCTTAATACTGCTATATCAGCAAGCGCGCAGAATTTTTCTTCTGGAACCGTGTTTTTCAGGGACGAAAAACACGAGCCTACAGGGACGTATTTACGGCGTGTTCCAGAGAAAACATTCGCAGCGCTTGCGGGTTATATCAACTGACTAAGCTTTTTTCGCAAACATATTAAAAATGCTTGAGAAATCTAGTTTGCCATTACCGGCGCGCTGATGCGCTACGTACAAGCTACGTGCTAACGCGCCCATTGGCGTGCTGCTGCTGCTTTGCAATGCAGCTTCTAACGCAAGGCCTAAGTCTTTGGTCATTAAATCAACCATAAAACCACCCTGATAACCATTTGATGATGGTACGTTTTCCATTACATTTGGGCAGGGGTTATACAGCTCTAAAGTCCAGTTACGGCCGGAGCTTTTTAGCATAATATCTGACAGCACTTTTGGATCTAAGCCATTATCGACACCCATTTGCAGTGCTTCTGATGTACCGACCATTAAAATACTTAACAGCATATTATTACAAATTTTTGCTACCTGCCCCGCGCCAATGTCACCGGCGTGAAACAAGTTTTTACCCATATTGCTTAGTACAGTTTTAGCTCGCTCGTAATCGGCAACGCTACCGCCAGCAATAAAGGTTAAGGTACCGGCTTTAGCACCGCCTACTCCGCCCGATACGGGCGCGTCAATAAAGGCTATTTGCTGTGCCGCCAAACCTGCGCCTACTTTACGCGCACTGTCGGCGTCGATAGTAGAACAATCTATAACTAAAGCCGTTTTGCTAATGTCTTTAGCAATGCCCTGCTCGCCTAAATACAACGCTAACACATGCTTACCAGCAGGTAGCATAGAGATAACAAAGTCTGCGCCTTGTACCGCATCGCTAGCGCTTGACGCCACCAATGCGCCTTCAGCCTTAACTTGGGCTAATGCGGCTACAGATAAATCAAAGGCGGTTACCTGATGCCCAGATTTAACTAAATTGATGGCCATAGGGCCACCCATGTTACCTAAGCCAATAAATGCCACTTTTGCCATTGTCGTGTCCTAATTAATTGTCTAGTTGGCCAAGTTCACGTAGTGGGTGCTCAGCGGTGCTCCAAGGTGAACGGAACAACTCGTCGATCACGGCCTGTGGCACGTCGGCTACGGTTTTATATTGCCAGTTTGGTTTAAGATCTTTATCCATTAATAATGCCCGCACACCTTCGGTAAACTCACCCAGCTTGCCACATTGTACGCTTAAGCCTAGTTCAAGCTTAAAGCTGTCGGCCAAAATTTTACTTTGTCCCAGTTGCAACAGGGCATAAACAATGTGTGCGGTAATAGGGCTACCGTAAGCCAACGATGCTTTGGCTTTCTCTAACCATTTGTCATCACCTGACATTGCATTAATAGCGGTAATTACGTCGGGTAACGAGCCTAATTGGGCTAGTTTTTCTATATCTTGTTGGTGCGGCCGAATTTGACTCAGTGGCATTTGCGCGCGAAATTGTTCTTCTTCGTTACGCAGCACATCACCGAGTTTTTGGTGGTTAAGCACCACGGTGTCGCCCCAATTAATGGCCAGCAGTTTTTCTACTAAGCCCGCTTTACGCTCATGCAATATAAAGTTATCAGCTAAGCCAATAAACTTGGCATCGGCGGCGTTAATCGACGCACCAGTTAAGCCTAAAAATAAACCACAGCCCGGCGGCATACGATTTAAAAACCAGCTTGCGCCAACATCAGGGTATAACCCAATGGCCATTTCTGGCATAGCAATACGGCTCGTTATGGTAACCACTTTGTGTGACGCCGCAGCCATTAAGCCTAAACCGCCGCCCATAACAATGCCATTTCCCCATACTAATACGGGCTTGCCAAAGGTATGTATTAAGTAATCTAAGGCGTATTCTTTGGTGA
Source organism: Rheinheimera metallidurans (assembly GCF_036983985.1). Classification (NCBI taxonomy): domain Bacteria; kingdom Pseudomonadati; phylum Pseudomonadota; class Gammaproteobacteria; order Chromatiales; family Chromatiaceae; genus Rheinheimera; species Rheinheimera metallidurans. Next base: position 930,535 of record NZ_JALAHQ010000001.1, on the reverse strand, counting down.
AAAACTCTTCAACATAAGGTGCATAAGTACCAGGTTGATCAAGCATTGCTTTATACAGATCGCGAATATCGCCACCAGCACAAAAGGCTTTATCACCCGCGCCTTGCAGCATAACCATACTGATGCTGTTGTCGTGCTGCCACGCGTTAAGCTGTGGCAATAACGACTCAACCATAGGTAAACTCAGCGCGTTAAGTGACTTTTCTGAGTTTAATGTTGCTACACCAATTTTCTTGCCGTTGTGTGCTATCAGTTCCTGATACAGCACTACCTCTGTGTTAGTACTCATTAGCCATTTACCCAGTTTGCTTTACGCTTTTCTAAAAACGCTTGCACACCTTCAACCTGATCTTTGGTATCAAATAAACCAACAAACAACTCGCGCTCTAACGGCAATGCGCTATTAATAGTACCTGTACGGCCTTGCTGGATCAGCTTTTTACAAGCACTTACTGAAGACGGGCTTTGCTCGGCCACTTTATCAGCCAGCAGTAACGCCGTTTCTAGCGCTAAGCCTGTGCCGACCACTTCTTCTACTAAACCAATTTGCAGGGCTTTGTCTGCGGTAATACGCTCACCACATAAAATCATTCGTTTGGCCCAGCCTTCACCGACTAACCACGCCAAGTTTTGTGTACCACCAGCACAAGGTAATAGGCCTACTTTGGCTTCAGGCAATGCCATTTGTGCTTGTTGTTCAGCAATACGAATATCGCAAGCCAGCGCTACTTCTAAACCGCCACCCATGGCATAACCATTAATAGCGGCAATAGAAACACCGCTAAACGCACTTAGCGTTTCAAACGCTTCGCCAAAAATACGCGACATATCGCTGGCTACGCCTTTATCGCCATCGGCAAATAATTTTAAATCAGCACCCGCTGAGAAAAACTTTTCGCCTTCGCCAGTAATAACTAGCGCATAAATATTTTTATCTTCGTTTAAACTTTTTACCGCATCGCGTAATTGCGACAAGGTTTCGTGCGTCCAGGTGTTAGCTGGTGGGTTAGCCATGGTGATAAGCGCGGTATGACCGCGTTTTTCTAATTTTAACTGAGCCATTCTAGCCTCCTGATTTAAGCTGTTTTACAGAATATCGCCGGCTGCGGCATCCAATAAACGACGGCCAATAATTAACCGCATAATTTCGTTAGTGCCTTCCAATATCTGATGCACACGCACATCTCGGAAATGCCGCTCTAATGGGTATTCCTTGATATAACCGTAACCGCCGTGCAACTGTAATGCTTGGTCGCATACCTGAAAGCCTACATCGGTGGCAAAACGTTTGGCCATAGCACAATAAGCGGTGGCTTCGCTGTCTTTTTGATCCAGCTTAAATGCAGCTAAACGCACTAACTGGCGCGCAGCGACTAGTTCGGTTGCCATGTCGGCAAGCTTAAACTGTAAAGCTTGAAATGCCGCTAACGGCTTACCAAATTGCTGACGCTCCAGCATGTAATTACGTGCAGTATTCAGTGCTTGCTGCGCAGTACCAATAGAGCAAGTGGCGATATTAATACGACCGCCGTCTAGGCCTTTCATAGCAAAACTAAAACCTTCGCCTTCATTACCCAATAAGTAATGCGCAGGAATACGCACGTCTTCAAAAGTAATTAAGCGCGTTGGCTGCGCGTTCCAGCCCATTTTTTCTTCAGCTTTGCCGTAAATAACCCCTTTAGCATCAGCAGGTACAATAAACGCTGATATGCCTTTGGGCCCAGCTTCACCAGTACGGGCCATTACCACTAGCATTTCGGTTTCACCGGCACCAGAGATAAACATCTTGGAGCCATTAATAATGTAGTCGTTACCATCTTTTTTCGCTGAGGTACGCAAACCGGCAGCATCTGAACCTGAGCCCGGCTCAGTTAAACAGTACGATGCTAATTTTTGTCCGGTAACTAAATCGGCCATCCAGTCAGCTTTAGCTGTACTTGTGCCCCAGTTAGCCACCATCCACGTTGCCATATTATGTATGGTTAACATGGCGGTAGTAGCAGTACAGCCCATAGACAATTGTTCAAAAATGATCGAGGAGTCTAAGCGCGACAAGCCCATACCGCCGTCATCTTCTGGCGTATACAGTGAGCAAAAACCTAGCTCTCCGGCTTTTTGGATCACATCTTTTGGAAAGTGATGATCACGATCCCACTGCGCTGCGTGCGGCGCCAATTCTTGTTCGGCAAATTGTTTGGCCACATCAACAAAGGCTTGTTGGTCTTCTGTTAAATTGAAATTCATTACTAAACCCTGATTTAAAACGTGAATATATAGCAAAGCCGTTACATATTTACTAAACCGACCAGCACTGGCCGTATCAGACCAAAAACCAGCCTTAAGGCCGGTTTATCTGGTGCAGCAGCGAAAGTATGCAGGCTTTGGTTATACCTTAACGCAGATTAATTGACATATTCGGGCCAGAAACCGGAATATCATCATTAAACCAACGCGCGGTAATGGTTTTCGTCTCAGTATAGAAACGTACCGCTTGCTTACCATAAGCATGCTGATCGCCATAGAACGAGCCTTTCCAACCAGTGAACGAGAAAAATGGCAAAGGTACTGGAATAGGAATATTAATACCTATTTGGCCAACTTCTACTTCGTGCTGGTATTTACGCGCGGCAGCACCGCTAGCAGTATAAATTGAGGTACCGTTACCGTAGGGGCTATCGTTTACTACTTTTAATGCCGCGTCTAATGAGTCAACCTGCATAGTGGTTAACACTGGACCGAAAATTTCTTGTTTATAAATTTCCATATCCGTTGTCACGTTAGTAAACACCGTTGGCCCAACCCAGTTACCGTTCGGGTAACCTTCGACTTTGCAGTCTGAACCATCTAATACGCAGGTTGCACCTTCTTTTTTACCTTGCGCAATTAACGACAACACGCGAGCACGCGCTTGTGGGCTAATTTGCGGGCCATAAGCGGCGTCTGGGTCGGTATAAACACCTGGGCGTACCTTACCAATAGCTGCAGCAACGTCAGGGATCCACTTAGCCGCATCACCAACAAATACGGCAACTGAAATGGCCATACAGCGCTGACCTGCAGCGCCGACTGATGCACCCACTAAGGCGTTAACAACCTGCTGCTTATTCGCGTCAGGCATAATAACCATATGGTTTTTTGCGCCAGCAAAGGCTTGTACACGTTTTAAATTATCAGTACCGGTTTTATAAATATATTGGCCAACATTTACTGAACCAACAAACGAAATAGCTTTAATATCAGGGTGATGCAAAATAGCATCAACTTGCTCTTTCGCACCATGTACCACTTGTAACACGCCTTTTGGCGCGCCAGCTTGAGCAAATAACTCAGCCAGTTTATTTACCGTCATTGGATCTTGCTCCGACGGTTTTAAAACAAAGGTATTACCGCAAGCAATAGCTAATGGGAACATCCACAATGGGATCATCGCGGGGAAGTTAAACGGCGTAATACCAGCACACACACCTAACGGTTGAATATAGCTATAAGTATCAATACTACGCGCTACGTTTTCTACTGTTTCGCCCATCATTAGTGATGGAATGTTGGCTGCTTGCTCAACAACTTCAATACCACGCCATACGTCGCCTTTGGCGTCTTCAACCGTTTTACCTAATTCTTTACAAATAATGTCGGCAATTTCAGCTTGGTGTTCTTTTAACAAATGCGCATAACGCATCATTAAACGCGCACGATCTGATACCGGCACTTCTTTCCATGTTAAAAATGCCGCTTTAGCCGACTCAACCGCACGATGCATTTCGTCAGGTGTAGCACAGGGTACATGTGCAATGACTTCTTGTGTTGCCGGATCCGTTACGGGAATTAATTTGTCGCTCGTTGAGCTAACGAACTCGCCGTCAATAAAATGTTTAACCTGTTGTGTCATCTTGCTTCTCCCGATGGTTTAGCTAAGCGGCTAGCCTTAAGGCCTGTTATTGGCGCCGCAATAGCCTTATTTAATATGGGTTAAACTACTTCTACTGCCAGCGCTACAGCCTCGCCACCACCAATACAGAGTGATGCCACGCCTTTGCTTAAGCCGCGGTTACGCAGCGCATGAATAAGAGTAACCAGAATACGCGCGCCTGACGCGCCAATAGGGTGGCCTAGTGCACAAGCACCGCCGTTTACGTTTACTTTTGCCGCATCTAAGCCTAGCTCGTTAATAGCTAACATAGTTACCATGGCGAAGGCTTCATTAATTTCCCACAGGTCTACCTGTGCTTTGTCCCAGCCCGCTTTTTGCAATACTTTTTGCATCGCGCCAACCGGAGCTACGGTAAATAATGCTGGCTCCATCGCGTTAGTGGCATGCGCCACCACCCGCACTAATGGCGTTAAGCCTTGAGTTTTAGCATCGCTTTCACGCATTAAAATAAGGGCTGCACCGCCGTCTGAAATAGAACTAGAGTTGGCTGCGGTAATAGTGCCTTCTTTAGCAAAGGCTGGGCGCAATGTCGGTATTTTATCTACCTTGGCATTGGCTGGCTGCTCGTCTACATCAAAAGTAACATCGCCCTTGCGGGTAGCAAAAGTTACTGGGGCAATTTCACCTCTAAATGCGCCGCTACCTATAGCCTGCTGCGCACGCGTTAATGATTGCACAGCAAACGCATCCATTTGCTCACGAGTAATACCTTTTTCGTCAGCGGTGTCTTGGGCAAAACAGCCCATCGCTTTACCGTCGTAGGCGTTTTCTAGACCATCTAACATCATATGATCTTTTATTTCGCCATGGCCCATACGATAACCAGCACGTGCTTTGGGTAATAAGTATGGCGCGTTAGACATAGATTCCATGCCGCCAGCAACCACAACATCCGCACTACCTGCTTTTAATAAATCGCTCGCTAGCATTACCGCTTTTAAACCTGAACCGCACACTTTATTAATCGTAGTTGCACCTGCGGTTAACGGTAAACCAGCTTTTAAAGTGGCTTGGCGTGCTGGCGCTTGGCCTAAACCTGCAGGCAACACATTACCCATAATAACTTCGCTAACTTTATCGCCGGTAATACCTGCCTGCTCTAATGCGGCTTTAATGGCTGTGGCGCCTAAAACGGTAGCATGAACATCAGATAGGCCGCCCATAAAGCCACCCATTGCGGTGCGTTTTGCAGCTACTATTACAACATTGTCGGAAGCCATGTTATCTCCAAAAAAATTCTGTCAGCGAAAAAAAGTTGTTTCAGAGCCTACACCAAATTTACGTTTACGCCAACGTCAACTAACTAACACTATGGTAGTGTGTCATGGCTTTGGTTCATTTAACTGTACAGATTACCCCGCATAAAATGGCATTTTTGCTTTACAAATTCCCGCTAAATAACGGCATCATCGATGCAGCAGCACGCCATCAGCTTTACCTTTACGTAAACTTCACTTATATTGACTGCGATTTTGGGAAAGGCGGTTATGACAGAAAAAGAAGAAAAAACATACAGTATTAGTGAGCTGGCCAAAGAGTTTGATATTACCACGCGTAGTATCCGCTTTTACGAAGATCAGGGGCTAATATTGCCATTACGTAAAGGCCAAACCCGCATTTACACTAAACGCGATCGAGTGCGTTTAAAGCTCATTTTACGTGGTAAACGCCTTGGTTTTAGTTTGGCCGAAACCGGTCAATTATTTGAATTATATGACGCTGATAAAACCAGCGTGACGCAGTTAAGTACCATGTTAAAGCTGATCGAGCAGAAGAAAGTAGAGCTGCATCAGCAAATGGACGATATCAAAATTGTGCTAATGGAGTTGGTAACCGTTGAAAAACGTTGCCGCGACACCTTAGCCGACGCCAAACAACATAAAACTATTTAAACAGTTTTACTATATAGCATACGGGGTAGATATGATTAGCAGTTATAAAGGGCTTAATTTTGATTTGGGCGAAACGGTCGATATGATCCGCGAACAGGTAAACGCGTTTGCCCGTGACGAAATTGCACCACGCGCTGCCCATATTGACGAAGTAAATGAATTTCCTAATGATTTATGGCGCAAATTTGGCGACCTAGGTTTATTAGGCATTACCGTAGATGAAAAATATGGCGGTTCCGGCCTAGGCTATCTAGAACATGTAGTAGCAATGGAAGAAATTAGTCGCGCCTCAGCTTCTGTGGCCCTATCTTACGGTGCGCATTCTAACCTGTGTGTAAACCAAATTTTCCGTAACGGCACTGAAGCACAAAAAATGAAGTACCTGCCAAAATTATGTTCAGGCGAACATATTGGTGCACTAGCCATGAGCGAGCCTAATGCCGGTTCTGACGTAGTAAGTATGAAACTGCGTGCGGAGAAAAAAGGTGATAAGTACATCTTAAACGGCAATAAAATGTGGATCACCAACGGCCCCGATGCACATACTTATGTTATTTACGCGAAAACCGACGTTAACGCTGGCTCAAAAGGCATTACCGCGTTTATTGTTGAGCGCGGCTATAAAGGTTTTAGCACGGCACAAAAGCTTGATAAATTAGGCATGCGCGGTTCAAATACTTGTGAGCTAGTATTTGAAGATTGCGAAGTACCAGAAGAAAACGTGCTAGGCCAAGTAGGCGCAGGCGTTAAAGTATTAATGAGCGGCCTAGATTACGAACGCGTCGTGTTATCGGCTGGCCCGCTAGGTATTATGACCGCCTGTATGGATGTGGTTATTCCTTACGTTCACGATCGTAAGCAATTTGGCCAAGCCATTGGTGAATTTCAGCTGGTGCAGGGCAAACTTGCTGATATGTATACTCAGATGAACGCAGCAAAAGCCTATATTTATACCGTGGCCAAGGCCTGTGACCGTGGTGAAACTACGCGTAAAGATGCCGCGGCCGTAATTTTATATGCTGCAGAGTTAGCCACTAAGATGGCGCTTGATGCTATTCAGTTGCTAGGCGGTAATGGTTATATCAACGAATACCCTACTGGTCGTTTGCTGCGTGACGCCAAGCTCTATGAAATTGGCGCAGGCACGTCAGAAATTCGCCGTATGTTGATTGGCCGTGAGTTATTTACCGAATCTAACTAATTAAGAGGCATTGCGCCAACAGGTTTAAGCGAGTTAAACCTGTTGTAGCCGCGAAGCTGGTGGCTTTCACTTGTGGCACAAAAGGTAACCTAAGTGACCAGAATCACGTCAAAAATTAATCCTCGCTCTGAGGAGTTTCTAAAAAACGCTGCTGCCATGCAGGTAGTGGTTAATGATCTCAACAACAAAGTACAACAAATTAAACTTGGCGGCGGTGAAGCATTAATTGCCCGCCATACCTCACGAGGTAAATTATTTGTTCGTGATCGTATTCAAAAGCTACTTGATCCGGGTTCACCATTTTTAGAAGTGGCTCAGTTTGCGGGTTGGGAATGCTACGACGATTACGTACCAAGCGCCGGTATTGTTGCGGGTATTGGTCGGGTGAGCGGCGTTGAATGCATGATTGTCGCTAACGATGCGACGGTTAAAGGCGGCACCTACTACCCGCTTACGGTTAAAAAGCATTTACGTGCCCAAGAAATTGCGGAGCGTTGCCACCTACCCTGCATTTATTTAGTCGACTCTGGTGGCGCTAACCTGCCGCGCCAAGATGATGTTTTCCCAGATAAACTGCACTTTGGTCGCATTTTCTTTAACCAAGCCAATATGTCAGCCAAAGGCATTCCCCAAATTGCCGTAGTGATGGGGTTGTGTACTGCTGGCGGTGCCTATGTGCCGGCCATGGCCGATGAAAGCATAATTGTTAAAGAGCAAGGTACGATTTTCTTAGCCGGCCCACCATTAGTAAAAGCAGCGACCGGTGAAGAAGTAACCGCTGAAGAGCTAGGCGGTGCTGATGTGCACTGTAAAATTTCTGGCGTGGCCGATCACTACGCACTAAGTGACGAGCACGCGCTGCAAATTGCCCGTAATGCGGTGTCACGGTTAAACCGTCCGGCACCTGAAGCGATGGACATAAAAGCAGCGCAAGAGCCGCTGTACGATGCCAAAGAGTTATACGGCATTGTTGGCACTGATTTACGCAAGCCTTTTGATGTAAAAGAAGTGATAGCGCGCATTGTTGATAACTCCGACTTTGACGAGTTTAAACAATACTATGGCGCAACCTTAGTGTGCGGCTTTGCGCGTATCTTCGGCTATCCTGTAGGCATTGTAGCTAATAATGGGATCTTGTTTTCCGAGTCAGCACAAAAAGGTGCGCATTTTATTGAGCTGTGTTCGCAGCGTAAAATACCGCTACTGTTTTTACAAAACATTACCGGCTTTATGGTCGGTAAAAAGTACGAAGCCGAAGGTATTGCCAAACACGGTGCTAAAATGGTGATGGCAGTAAGCTGTGCTAAGGTACCTAAATTTACCGTATTAATTGGCGGCAGTTATGGTGCAGGCAACTACGGCATGTGTGGCCGTGCATTTGACCCAACGATGATGTGGATGTGGCCTAATGCTCGTATTTCGGTAATGGGTGGCGAACAAGCTGCGGGCGTTATGGCGCAAGTAACCAAAGACGGCTTAGCCCGTAAAGGCGAAACCTTGTCGGCAGACGCTGAAGCCGCATTGAAAACACCCATTATTGAACAATATGAAAAACAAGGCCACCCTTACTACGCCAGCGGTCGGTTATGGGATGATGGCATTATTGACCCAGCCCAAACTCGAATGACGGTAGGTTTAGCCTTGGCAGCAGCATTAAATGCGCCAATTGAAGAGACAAAGTTTGGTGTGTTTCGGATGTAATAACGTTTGTGTAAGCGTAGTGGCTGGCAACTGCTGCGTCCGTTTTTTCTGTGGCACGCCGTAAACCCATCCCTGGGGGCTCGTTTTCGCCCGTCCAGGGCTACAACGGTCACAGAAAAAAGGACATCCGCATTTGCCGATACATCTGAGCGGGACAGTGCGCAGTACTTTTTTTCATAACCCTTGAACGCCTGGACGGCGTGAAAGGAGTCTACAGGGATGTATTTACGACGTGTTATGAAAAAAATGTACGGAGTAATGGCCCTCTTTAGTAAACAGTACTTTTCGCAACATAAAGTCAAATACTCTCGGAGTGACAATGAGCCATATTTATACAGAAGTTAGCATTGATAACCGCGGTGTCGCCACACTCACGCTAAATCGCCCCGACGTGCACAATGCGTTTGACGATCATATGATCGCCGAATTGATCCAAGTCTTAAAAGACTTGGCCAATAATGACGATGTGCGTATGTTGATACTTGCCGCTAATGGTAAAAATTTCTCTGCCGGAGCCGACATCAACTGGATGCGCTCTATGGCAGAGAAAAACTTTGGTCAAAACCAGGCTGATGCAGAAGAATTAGCCACCTTAATGCACCGATTAGACAAATTTCCAAAGCCAACTATTGCCTTAATTAATGGTGCTGCCTTTGGTGGCGCAGTTGGTTTAGTTGCCTGCTGCGATATCGCTATAGCAGAAGAGAAAGCCAGCTTTTGTTTAAGTGAAGTGCGCATTGGCTTAATTCCTGCGGTTATTAGCCCTTACGTTATGCGTGCTATTGGCGAGCGCCAAAGCCGTCGTTATTTTATCACAGCAGAGCGCTTCTCAGCGGCCACTGCGTTAGACATAGGTTTAGTGCACCAAGTGGCTAAAGACGGTGAACTGCAGGCCAACGCAGACCAGTTTATTACTGGCATGCTACAAAATAGCCCTGCCGCAATCGGCGCAGCCAAAGCGCTAATTCACAATATTTATAATCGTAAGATCAGCAACAACGTTATTGCCCATACTACGCAAGCTATTGCTGAAATTCGTGTATCAAAAGAAGGCCAAGAAGGGCTAACCGCGTTTTTATCTAAACGCCCACCGGCTTGGCTTGGCAAGGAATAACTATAATGTTTCGCAAAATTCTCATCGCCAACCGCGGCGAAATTGCTTGTCGCGTGATCGATACTGCCCACAAGTTGGGGATCAGCTGTGTTGCCGTATATTCAGAAGCCGACGCCAATGCTCGTCATGTGCGCATGGCAGACGAAGCTTATTTGCTAGGCCCGGCACCGAGTAAAGACTCTTACTTACGCGCAGACAAAATTATTGCCATTGCTAAAAAAGCCGGTGCTGAAGCAATACACCCTGGCTATGGTTTTTTGTCTGAAAACGAAGAATTTGCTAAAGCTTGTGATGCAGCAGGTATCATCTTTATTGGCCCGCCGGTAGATGCTATTACCGCTATGGGCTCTAAAAGTGCCGCTAAAATTATTATGCAGCAAGCCGGAGTACCATTGGTGCCTGGCTATCATGGCGATGATCAATCTGATCAGCTATTAGCAGACGAATCAGCCAAAATTGGTTATCCGCAACTGTTAAAAGCAGCCTATGGCGGCGGCGGTAAAGGCATGCGGGTGGTATGGAAAAAAGAAGAATTTAGCGACGCTCTGGCCAGCGCGCGACGTGAAGCCAAAGCCGGTTTTGGCAACGACAAAATGCTAATTGAGCGCTACCTTACTAAACCACGCCACATTGAAATTCAGGTATTTGCCGACAATCATGGCAATGCCGTGTATTTAGCCGAGCGCGACTGCTCTATTCAACGCCGCCATCAGAAGGTCATTGAAGAAGCGCCAGCGCCTAATTTTAGCGCTGAACAGCGCAAAGCCATGGGCGAAGCCGCAGTTAAAGCCGCCAAAGCCATTAATTACCGCGGCGCGGGTACGGTTGAGTTTTTGTTTGACGAAGACGGTTCATTCTATTTTATGGAAATGAATACCCGACTGCAGGTTGAACACCCCGTTACCGAAATGATTACCGGACAAGACTTAGTGCAGTGGCAATTATTGGTCGCCGCTGGCGAAGCTTTGCCGCTAACACAAAGCCAAGTGCAAATTAACGGCCATGCCATTGAAGTGCGCGTGTATGCCGAAGACCCTGATAACGACTTTATGCCGGCTACCGGTAAACTGAGTTATTTACGCCAGCCAGAGGCTAACCGCCATGTGCGGATAGACACGGGTGTAGTTGAAAACGATGAAGTTTCACCGTTTTACGACCCCATGATAGCCAAGCTTATTGTTTGGGATGAAAACCGTGACCGCGCTATTAACCGCATGTTACGCGCCCTAGACGATTACCGCATTGCGGGTGTTACCACAAACCTAGGCTTTTTAACTCGTCTAACTGCACACCCTGCGTTTAAAGCGGCTCAGCTCGATACTAATTTTATTAATCAACACCATGACAGCCTATTTGCACCAGTGAACAAACAAGATGATCAAGCTTTAGTTTTCGCTGGGTTATTTATTTTGCTGCAACAACACAATACAAATAGCACTAACCCATGGCAATGCAATAAGGGTTGGCAGCTAAATGAATTACCGACTATTCAACTTAGCTTACAGCAAGGTGAAACCAAACATCAGCTAAGCATTGCGCAAACCGCAAATAACTACCTAGTTAAGGTTGCAGGGCAAGAGCTAAGTTGCGGCGCACAATTACACGGCGATGAGCTAAGTGTCGTCATGAGCGAGCAGCTTATTAAGGTCCGTGTTAGTCGTTATCAAGATACAATCAGTGTATTTCTAAAAAATCAGCGTTACGATTTTATTTATCAAACCGAAGTTACTATTGAACACGATGGCGCTGAGCATGCAGGCAGCTTAACTGCGCCTATGAACGGCACCATAGTGGCGGTTGTCGCACAAAAAGGCGCTACAGTAGCAGCCGGTGATACCTTAGTAATAATGGAAGCGATGAAAATGGAATACAGCATTAAAGCGCCGAAAAACGGTGTAGTTAATGATGTATTTTATGCTGCCGGTGATCTGGTAAAAGACGGTGCTGAACTGGTTGATTTTACGGCGGAGGACGCATGAGCCTACCAAAAAATGTACGTTTAGTTGAAGTTGGCCCGCGCGATGGCTTACAAAATGAAGCGACAGTTAGCACTCAAGATAAAGTTACACTGATTAATATGTTAAGTGCTGCCGGCCACAGCTATATTGAAAGCGGTGCTTTTGTCTCTGCTAAGTGGGTGCCACAAATGGCCGACTCTAGTGAGGTTTTTGCTGGCATAACCCGCAACGCGAACGTTACTTACGCCGCACTTACACCTAACTTGCAAGGCTACGCTGCAGCTAAAGCTGCCAACGCCAGTGAAGTGGCTATTTTTGGCGCAGCATCTGAAGCCTTTAGCCAAAAAAATATTAACTGCTCTATTAGCGAAAGCTTAGCCCGATTTGCTCCTGTTATGGCCACAGCCAAAACCGACGGCATTAAAGTGCGCGGCTATGTCTCCTGCGTGGTGGGTTGCCCCTATCAAGGTGACGTTGCCCCAGCCGAAGTGGCCCGTGTTGCCAAGGCGTTATTAGATATGGGCTGCTACGAAATTTCGCTAGGCGATACCATAGGTGTGGGTACCCCAGATAAAGTCAACGCTATGTTAGATGCGGTATTAGCTGTTGTGCCAGTAGATAAACTGGCGGTACATTTTCATGATACTTACGGCCAAGCCTTAACCAATATTTATGTCGCCTTACAGCGTGGCATTAGTGTAATTGACTGCGCCGTCGCCGGTTTAGGCGGCTGCCCTTACGCCGCTGGCGCCTCAGGCAATGTGGCCAGTGAAGATGTGGTGTATTTACTCAATGGCCTTGGTATTAACCACGGCGTAGATTTACAGGCGCTAGCCAAAGCGGGTTGGTTTATTACTGACAAGCTGGGCAAGCAGCCTAGTTCTAAAGTAGGATTGGCACTTGGCGCCAAATGCACGCAAACTAACAACTAAACATAGCGCTCAGAGGACAAAAAATGGCAGGGTTTAATAAAGTAGTACATAGCTACGAAGACGCCATGGCAGGCTTGCAAGACGGCATGACCGTTATCGCTGGTGGCTTTGGTTTATGCGGTATTCCAGAGGGCTTAATTGATCAAATTAAAAAAATGGCCACCAAAGACTTAACCGTAGTGTCAAACAACTGTGGTGTTGACGGCTTTGGCTTAGGTATTTTATTAGAAGATCGACAAATTAAAAAAATGATTGCTTCATACGTTGGCGAAAATGCCCTGTTTGAAAAGCAGTTATTAAATGGCGAATTAGAAGTTGAGCTAACACCACAAGGTACGCTAGCCGAGAAAATGCGCGCTGGTGGTGCAGGTATTCCGGCATTTTTTACTGCTACCGGCTACGGCACTCCTGTTGCTGAGGGTAAAGAAACCCGTGAAATTAAAGGCCGTAACTATGTGTTAGAAGAATCTATCACTGGCGATTTTGCCATAGTTCGCGCGTGGAAAGCCGACCGTTATGGCAACCTGATGTTCCGCCACACGTCGATGAACTTTAACCCAATGGCAGCAACCGCCGGTAAAATTACCGTGGCTGAAGTAGAAGAAATTGTTGAACCGGGTGAGCTAGAACCATCACAAATTCATACACCAGGTATTTATGTACAGCGCGTGATCAAAGGTAACTTTGAAAAACGTATTGAACGTCGCACCGTGCGCCAAGATTAAGGAGGCAACAATGGCTTTAACTCGTGAACAGGTTGCCATGCGTGTGGCACAAGAGCTTCAAGACGGTTACTACGTTAACTTAGGCATAGGTATTCCTACTTTAGTTGCCAACTATGTGCCAGCAGGCATCGAAGTTATGTTGCAATCAGAGAACGGCCTGTTAGGTATGGGCCCATACCCTACTGAAGCTGAACTAGACGCCGACATGATTAACGCAGGCAAAGAAACCGTTACCGCTATCAAGGGCGCGGCTATTTTTAATTCAGCAGAAAGCTTTGCCATGATCCGCGGCGGCCATGTTGATTTAACTGTGCTAGGTGCGTTTGAAGTAGATCAAAACGGCAATATTGCTAGCTGGATGATCCCAGGTAAGCTCGTTAAAGGCATGGGCGGCGCTATGGATTTAGTGGCCGGCGCGCAAAATATTGTAGTTACTATGACACACGCCGACAAATACGGTAATAGTAAGTTACTAGACAATTGCAGTCTGCCATTAACTGGCGTTGGCTGTGTAAAGAAAATTGTTACCGATTTGGCAGTATTAGAAGTACGCGATGGTGCATTTCATTTACTAGAACGCGCACCGGGAATTTCTGTTGAAGAAATTCAGCAAAAAACGGGTGGTAAACTAATTGTTTCTGGTGACATACCTGAAATGGCGTTTAACTAAATTACGCTTTAATCTTTAGTGGCGCGCTATTATTGCGCGCTACCCTCTTTACCTCGTTGAATTTTTGACCAAGCACCTATCATCTGATACACTTACAAAGTACCATTTGATAAAAAAGGTGTAGCATGATTGCATTAGTCAAAGAATTTACCCCTCAGCTTTATCAAGCTAATAATATTTGGCAGCAGCTAGGTATTGCCGAGCGCGGGCCTAAATTATATCAAGCGCTTCATGATGGCTTTAGTTATCGGGTTTTTGACACGCTCGCTAGTTTATCTGGTCTAGATAAAAAGCAATTAGCGTCAGTATGTCAGCTAGCACCGGCAACCTTATCCCGACGCGCTAAAAGCGGTAAATTTTCTCAAGATGAAAGCGATCGGTTATATCGTTTTGCTACGGTACTAGTGGCGGCTACCGCTTTATTTAATGATAACATTCCTGCCGCCAGTCGTTGGTTAATCGAGCCAGTTTACGGCCTTGGCGATAAAGCCCCATTAGATATGCTGGCTACATCGGCAGAAACTCAAGCCATACTCGATTTAATTGGCCGCTTAGAACACGGTGTGTTTGCCTAATGCGGTTTATTAACGGTGTAGCGAAACGGGAACGCCGCTGAATGAGCAATAGCATAAAGCTATATCGTTTAGTACATAGTAAATGGGCTGCACAAGCTTTTGACGGTGAAGGTGCACGTTTATTTGGTGGGCGTTGGAATAGCAAAGGCCAGCTTTGTATTTATACCGCTGGCAGTGAAGCCTTAGCTATTTTAGAGCTTTTAGTGCATTTAAATAATCGTGTGGCATTAAACCATTACCGGCTATTTCAATTAACAATTGAACGCAACGAACTGATGCAAATAAGCACTAGCACATTACCTGCTAGCTGGCGTGAGCAACCTGCCACCGCGGAAACAGCGCGTATTGGTGATAGCTGGCTAAACCAAACCGCTAGTTTAGCCTTAGCAGTGCCTAGCGTATTAGCACCAAGAGAAAACAATATTTTGCTTAACCCCAAGCATGCTAACTTTAGTCGCTGTTTAGCCAGTAATACTGAACTAGACTTTATGCCCGATCCGCGTTTAGCGCTTTAATCGCGCCAGTAAACTTGAGGTATCCCAACGTTTGCCGCCCATTTGTTGCACTTCACTGTAAAACTGATCAACCAATGCCGTTACTGGTAAATGGCTGCCATTATTACGCGCTTCGGCAAGTGCTATACCTAAGTCTTTACGCATCCAGTCTACCGCAAAGCCAAAGTCATACTTACCGTCTAGCATTGTCAACGAGCGGTTTTGCATCTGCCAAGATGATGCTGCACCTTGTGAAATAACTTCAACTACCGCAGCACCATCTAAGCCGGCATTTTGCGCAAAGTTTAACGCTTCGGCCAAACCCTGTACTACACCAGCAATACATATTTGGTTAACCATTTTCGCTAGCTGACCAGAACCAGCAGGCCCTAACAACTTAACGCAGCGCGAATAACAGCTAATTGCGGCCTCCGCTTTAGCAAAAGCGGCAGGCTCACCGCCTACCATCACGGTTAATACGCCGTTTTCAGCACCCGCTTGTCCACCTGACACTGGAGCATCTAAAAACCCTACGCTTTGCTGCTGGGCATTGGCGGCTAGCTCACGCGCTAAGTCTGCCGATGCTGTAGTATGGTCAACGAGTACCGCACCAGCATGCATACCGCTAAGCACACCCTGCTCGCCGTACACAATGGAGCGCACATCGTCGTCATTGCCTACGCACATAAACACTAACTCAGCGCCCTGTGCGGCCTTGGCCGGCGTATCGGCAAAGTTACCCTTATACTGCGTAGCCCATTGCTCTGCCTTCGCTGTAGTGCGGTTATATACCGTTACCTGGTAGCCCTTTTGCTGTAGGTAACCTGCCATTGGGTAACCCATAACACCAAGACCAATAAACGCGACTTTTTTACTATTTTGATTCGACATATAACTGACTTAAACTGTGACATACTGGGCTGTTGAGCTTACAAAGATATGCGCCGGATTGAAAGCATTTAAGGATGGAAAAGTTATGAACGAGGCTATAAATAATGTGTATGAGCATAGTGTTAACGATGCGCAAGGTAATAAGGTTAGCCTAAGCCAATATCAGGGTAAGGTACTTTTAATCGTTAACACTGCAAGCCAGTGCGGTTTTACCCCTCAGTATAAAGAACTAGAGGCGCTACACCAAACATACCACGACAAGGGTTTAGTTATTTTGGCTTTTCCGTGTAATCAATTTGGTGGTCAAGAACCTGCTGCAGATAGTGATATTCAGCAATTTTGTGAAATAAATTTTGGTGTCAGCTTTCCGGTTATGAGCAAGATTTTAGTTAATGGTCCAGAGGCAGCGCCTTTGTTTAGTTACTTAAAAGATCAAGCTCGTGGTGTGTTAAATACCCGCGCAATTAAATGGAACTTCACCAAGTTCTTAATAAATAAGCAGGGACAAGTCATTGCCCGTTATGCACCAAAAACGAAGCCCACCAGTATGAGTAATGCCATAGCTGCGTTACTTTAATGACGTATAAAGCAGACCTTTAATTTAGAAGGTATACACCAAAGAAGCCGAGGTTTCGGTATCGGCTTTACGTAAATCACCTTCTGGCTCTGAGTTGTATTTGACAATAAAACTAAAACGCATAGACAGTTTGTCAATGATTTTAGTGGTGATACTGCTGCGGCTCAGAAAAATAGTATTTTCACCGTCTAATGATAGTGCCCCTTCCAGCGTTTGGCGAAAGCTGCTCGTATCAAACAAAGCATAATCTAAGTTCGCAGCAACAAACCAAATTACACCGCTATGAGTTACGCTCGCGGCGGTATTGCTATAGGAAAAACCCGGTCCAGTTTCAAGATCAAAATAGCTCGTGCGTTGTTCATACACCCGATTACCATAACCTACAGCGAGGGATGCTTGTTCACGAAACGCACCAAATTTATCATGTGCATAGGTGGCGCGGCCAAATATCGATTCTCGGCCTTTTACTAACTTGTAGTTACTCTGCCCAGTAAAACTATATCGACTGGCCGTGGTTACGTTTTGTGTATCGCCATTAGCATTTCTTGCGACATTATTTTTTTGTAACAAGCTTTGCATCTGATAGCGATTACGAAAGTACTCTAAATCATGCACTAACTCGCTATTTGCACGGATAGCAAAAGAGTCCGTATTACCTGACGTAAACAAAAAGCCCAGCTCAATATCGCCGGTAACCGTGCCAAAAAAGCCTATTGGCTGCAGCGGCTCTTCGCCACTGGGTAAGTCATCACCCTCTGCCGCTTGCGCACCAAACAAACACAAAAGTAGCGCCAAACTGGCAGCTCGTAAGAAAACAGGCATTATGTCGTTATATCACTCCAATCACGCTACTCAACCAGTTGAGCACCTGAGCATACTATTTTTAGTAAACATTAAAGCCATTATTGTACCAACTAGAATTACTCAGCCCAGTTAAACGAGCTGAGTAATTCTGCCATTGAGCGTAAATTATGCGCAAATGTAGTAATAAATTACTCCGCCGCGCGCTGCTCAACAAAACTGATTGCTTGCGCCAGTCGGTTTAAACTGCGTGTTTTACCAATAAGTGCCAGTGTAATATCTAGCGCTGGCGAGTTACCGCCGCCGGTTACAGCTACTCGCAACGGCATACCAATTTTACCCATACCGACACCCAGCTTTTCTGCAGTAGCGTTAATAGCCTGATGAATTGATGCTTCAGTCCAAGTGCTAAGATCAGATAACGCCGCAGCAACGGCTTGCAACGGTTCTAATGCTACTGGGCGTAAATGTTTTTTCGCCGCATCCGCATCTAACTCACTAAAGTCTTCATAAAAATAACGGCTTACTTCCACCATTTCTTTTAACGTTTTTACCCGTTCGGCTTGCGCCGCCACTAGTGCGGTTAACGCTGGGCCATTACTAATATCAAGCTTTTGCTCTTTAATGTGCCACTCTAACTGCTTGGCAACCTGCTCAGCGGGTAAGGTTTTCATATAATGCTGATTTAACCAAATAAGCTTGTCAGTATTAAACGCTGATGGCGCACGGTTGCAGCTATTTAAATCAAACAGTTGAATTAACTCTGCTTTACTAAAAATCTCTTGATCGCCATGCGACCAACCCAACCGCACTAAATAATTTAATAACGCCTCGGGTAAAAAGCCGTTATCACGATATTGCATTACACCTACCGCGCCATGGCGCTTAGATAAACGCTTACCGTCATCGCCTAAAATCATCGGCACATGAGCATACTTAGGAATATCGGCACCCAGCGCCGCTAATATATTCATCTGGCGTGGCGTATTATTTACGTGATCATCGCCACGAATAACGTGGGTGATGCCCATTTTCCAGTCATCAACCACTACTGTTAAGTTATAGGTTGGTGTGCCATCACTTCTGGCAATAATTAAATCATCAAGTTCCGCATTGGCAATTTCAATTCGGCCTTTAATTAAATCATCAATCACTACCACACCAGTTTGTGGGTTTTTAAAACGGATCACATAAGGCTTATCCGTTGGGTGATCAGTGCGGTTGCGCCACATTCCGTTATAACGCGGTTTTTCACCTGCGGCTGTTTGCGCTTCGCGCATCGCATCCACTTCTTCTATGGTACAAAAACACTTATAAGCGTGGCCTGCGGCTAATAATTCAGCCACTACCTCTTTGTATAAATCAAAGCGTTTAGTTTGGTAATACGGGCCTTCATCATGCTCTAAACCTAACCAGCTCATGCCCTCTAAAATAGCGTCGACCGATTCCTGAGTAGAACGCTCTAAGTCGGTATCTTCAATACGCAAAATAAATTTTCCGCCCATTTTCTTTGCATATAACCAGCTAAATAGTGCGGTACGAGCACCACCAACGTGCAAATAACCAGTAGGACTTGGGGCAAAACGAGTAACAAGAGACATAGTTTATCCATCACAGTGCAATAATACCGAGTATTGTAACAATGCCCCGCGTTGGATGCACTGCTTTAGGTGAGGTGTTAGCTTATGTTTTCAGTTAAATATTGGCATTATGTTTACTTTTGCAGCAAGCGAACCATATTTAATAAAATAATGTTGACAGCAAAACCATGCTCCCTATAATGAGCGCCATCAAACGGCATGGATTGTTAGCTCAGCTGGGAGAGCATCGCCCTTACAAGGCGGGGGTCACTGGTTCGAACCCAGTACAATCCACCAATTTTTGTAATACGCATTTCCCATGGATTGTTAGCTCAGCTGGGAGAGCACCGCCCTTACAAGGCGGGGGTCACTGGTTCGAACCCAGTACAATCCACCATTTTCTGCAAAACACTTTTACTCCATACATTTTTAGCTTCAGCTAGAACAGCAACGCTCTACTTTTACCTCTACTTCATTATCTTTTGTTAAAAATTTGCTATAGTGATGCCCATCTTGCCTGTTTGGACTTGCTGCTAACTATGCAACCTGCTGTTAAACGCGATGAGCGCATTTTAATTATTGACGACCAAAGCCTTAGCCAAAGTTATTTACGCTATGCGTTAGAGCAATTAGGTTATCAGAACTTAAGCTATGCCGACCGCGCGAACACAGCGCTTAATTTGTGTAAACAAAATAGTTACGATCTGATTATTTGTGCTTATAACTTACCCCAAGGTAAAGATGGCTATCAGCTATTTGAAGAGTTAAAAATAACGGGTCTACATAAATTAAGCTGCGGCCTTATTTTTATTAGCGCAGAAACCGATCCCGCGTTGGTACATAGCGTATTAGAACTGCAGCCAGATGAGTTTTTAGCCAAGCCTTATGTTATTCGTGATTTACAACAACGTATTGAACGTGTACTAAAACGCAAACAGCAGTTACGCCCTGTATACAGCCAGCTAGAGCATCAACAATACGATAAAGCGTTAGATTTATTAAACCAGCAACTGGCTCAACCTGAATTACATAAGCTGTTTCCGTTATTACTAAAAATGAAAGGCGACATCTTGCTGCAACAGCAAGCCTATACCGAAGCGCTGACCTTTTTTACCGCTATGCTGCACCTACAACCCTTTAGCTGGGCCAAGATAGGCAAGGTACGCTGCTTATTACACAATAATAATGAAGCACAAGCTTTTGCCGAATTAGAACACATGCTGGTGCGCACTGAAACGCGGCTATTTGCCCTAGACTGCCTATCTGAGCTTGAGTTTAAACAACAGCAATATCAGCAAGCACAACAACATATTCTTGCGGCGGCTAATATAGCGCCACGCAATTTACTACGCCAACAAAAGCTGCTGCAGCTGTCTCGACTAAACCATGATTATGAAATGCAATATCGTGCGGCACGCGACATGGTGAAATTTGCCCGTCACTCACTGTACGAGCAGCCGGATCTGTATTTAAACTTAGCACGTGCCAGCATCGATTTTGCCTTAAGCGTTGATGACAGCGAGCAACAAAGCCGATTAAATCGTCAAGCCACTTTGTCACTTAATACCGTACAGCGCCAATTTGGCCAACAACAACTAACCGAAGCGCAGCAAGTATTACACGCTCGGTTATTGTATTTACAAGATCATCGGGCAAAAGCCCGCCAGTTATTAACTGAGCTAAGTGATAACACTGAAATACAATCCTTAGAAGATGCACTAGACAAAGCTAAAGCGTTGCATGAGGTGGGCTTAAGTGACGCCTCAAAAACCTTATTTAGCCGTATTAGCCAGCATTGCCGCCAACAACAACCGGAACCGGTATTTGCCGCTTACTTGTCGCAAGAGCAGCAAGAACGTGCCGCTATGCCACTTGGCCCTCGCGAATTAAACAATAACGCGGTGCAGTTATACCAACATGGTAATTGGCAAGAAGCATTTTCTGCCTTTATTTTAGCCTGGCAAGTGATGCCAAAAAATGTTGGCATTGCGCTCAACCTATGGCAAACCTTGGTAACCTCGCCACGGGCGCTGTGCAACCCACAGCAAAAACAACAACTACTACAACATTGTCAGTTATTAATTGACAGCAGTAAGCTAAAACCAGAGCAGTTAGTACGTTACGAGCAATTAAAGCAAAAGCATTTGTCTAAACTCGCTTAGTCTGCGGCGGGCTTTGATTCAGGCGGTAGCGGCCATTCAGAAAACACCATTTTTAGGGTTCGCGAATACACCAGCCAAATAGCGCCAACCAATAATAATAATGGCGATACCACGCGCCAAGGTGTGTCTAGCATAAACTGCGACGGTAGATGTGATAGCGTAAAAGCGAAATCAGCTATTGCTACAACTAACATAATAAAACGCCCATAACGCCACACATGGCGCCACGGCGCATAACCTTTAGGCTTACGTTGGCTTTGCGCCGCGACAAGAAGTAATACAGGTGCAGCAACTAAGCATGCAAGGATAAAGTCACTTTGTAACGGATAGATAAACGCCAACATAGAGCGATGCTCTTGCGGCAAGGTTAGCGTTAGTACCCAGCAAATATAGGGACGCAGTAACAGCAATAGTAAGCCATAAAAACGCAGCGGTATCTTTTGCAGCCCGTAGTCATCTAACACTGGCCACAGGGGTACTTTACTCATACTTGGCGCTTACGCTGTGCCAAAATACCTAGCACGGTAAAAATACCTAAGCTAACCCAAGGTAGCCACAGGTTACTAAGCTTGCCAAGTTGGCCCGCCACTACCGGCGTTAAAAAAATGGTTAATGCGCCATAACCAAAGGCGCATAACAAGACAAAAATACCGGTGCGCCAAATAAAATGCAGTGTAGCAATTTGACGGCGCACAAAGCGGTTAATGTCATCACCAAATACCACCAAGCAGGTTGCTACCATTGCCAGCGCAATATCGCGCACATAAGGGCGAAATACACTGCCCCAATCGAGTAATAACTGATAAAGAAAATCTGGCATCTAGGTTACTCCGTACTGCGTAAACACATCTAACATTTGCTGCTCAGTCCATACCGGCACGTTAAGCTCAGTGGCTTTAGCTAATTTAGAGCCGGCATTATCGCCTGCGATAACTGCATGGGTTTTAGCTGATACTGAACCTGAAACCTTCGCCCCTAAACGCTGTAAACGCGCTTTGGCGTCATCACGACCCATACTGGTGAGGGTGCCAGTAAGTACTAGCGTTTGCCCAGCAAACGGCTGTTCAGTAACAGCTTGCTGCTCAATGGCTGGCCAGTGAATACCTGCAGCAATTAGTTGAGCAATAACCGTTTGGTTATGCGCTTCGTTAAAAAAGCTGGTTAGGTGCTCAGCAACAACAGTTCCGACATCAGGCACCGTTAATAGCTGCTCTAAGCTGGCTTGCTGCACCTGCTCTAAACTGGCAAAATGATTGGCCAAACTAAGGGCGGTAGCCTCGCCTACTTCGCGAATACCTAACGCATAAATAAACCGTGGCAAGCTGGTAGTTTTAGACTGCGCAATCGCAGCTAATAGCTTTAATGCTGATTTCTCTGCCATGCGCTCTAAGCCAACCAATGCCGCCATATCTAGCTGGTAAATATCCGCTGGCGTTTTAACCAATTGCTGATCAACTAATTGCTCAACCAATTTATCGCCTAAGCCGTCAATATCCATCGCTTTACGAGAGACAAAATGCTTAATAGATTCTTTTAGCTGCGCTGCACAAAATAAGCCACCACTGCAACGCGCTATGGCTTCGCCAGTGACACGCTCAACCGCAGAGTCGCAAACTGGGCACTGTGTTGGAAACAGAATATCAACGGCAGTACTAGGCCGTTGCTCTAACACCACCGAAACAATTTGCGGAATCACATCGCCGGCGCGGCGCACTATTACACTGTCGCCAATTTTAATACCTAGGCGTTCGATTTCATCTTGGTTATGCAAGGTAGCATTACTTACGGTAACGCCGCCGACTACTACTGGCTCTAAACGCGCAACTGGCGTAATAGCGCCAGTGCGACCAACTTGAAATTCAACATCTAACAGCGAGGTAAGCATTTCTTGTGCTGGAAACTTAAAGGCAATAGCCCAGCGTGGTGCTCTGGCGACAAAACCTAATGCTTGCTGCTGAGTAAGGTTATCAACCTTTATTACTACACCGTCAATTTCATACGCAAGCGCCGCGCGTCGAGTAAGAATGTCTTGATAACATTCCAAGGCCGCTTCGCCACCACTCACTAAACGGATCTCTGGGCACACCGGCAAACCCCAATCCTTTAGCTGCATTAAACGCTGATGATGACTGTGGTTATCTAATAAGCCGCTTACATCGTCAACCGCACCCACGGCATAGGCATAAAACATTAATGGCCGCTGGGCACTAATTTTCGGATCAAGTTGTCGCAAACTACCCGCCGCCGCATTACGTGGGTTGGCAAATATCTTTTCACCCTCAGAGCGGGCTTTATCATTCATCGCGGTAAAGCCAGCCAATGGCATAAACACTTCGCCTCGTACTTCTAATACCGCAGGTACCTTGTCGCCTTTTAGCTTTAATGGCACGGCACGAATGGTTTTTACATTGCTGGTAATATCTTCACCGGTATAACCATCACCTCGAGTTGCCGCTTGCACCAATAAGCCATTTTCATAACGAATGCTTACCGCTAAACCATCCAATTTGGGTTCACAACAAAAACTAAACTCGGCACTCGCATCCAGTCGCTCGGCAATGCGCTTGCTAAAAGCATGAAACTCGCCAGCATCAAAAGCGTTATCTAGCGATAACATTGAAATACTGTGCGCAACTTGGCCAAATTTACTTATTGGTGCAGCGCCGACGCGTTGGGTGGGTGAATCAGCCGTTATTAGTTCAGGGTGCGCCGCTTCCAGCTGTTGTAGCTGGCGATATAATCGGTCGTATTCTGCATCTGGCATGCTTGGATTATCTAATACGTAATATTGATAACTGTATTCTTCTAACTGCTGTCGCAGTTGCTGCAACTGCAGCACAATAGACTGAGTCATAAAATAATTGCCCGAAAAAATATTGCTGTAATTTTGCCATAACAAAAACGGCAGGACTACTGCCTGCCGTTTTCGCTAATACTATTTTAGCATTTAACCATGGATCAATTGTTGGCGCTGAAACTCACGTATTTTATCCACATAATGCCGCACAGTTTGCACCGTTAATACACTGCGTTGGCCATCAAGCACTTGGCCGCCAAACTCTTCTGCTAGTTTTTTAGCCGCATTGTGCATTAAATTAAAGTTTTGTAGTGGCTCGCCAGGGCCGGGTAACATCATAAATAAGCTCACGCCACGGGTTGCTAATTTATTTATATTTTCTAAATCAAACGTGCCCGGGTTAAACATATTGGCCAAACTAAATAACACCGCACCTGAGCCGGCACTGTCTTGGTGACGGTGGAATATATCCATATCACCGTATTTAAAGCCCAGTGTTAATAGCAGTGATAATAAATCTGGGCCTTTCATTTCTTTGTTTTCCGGTAGCAACACATACAAAATAAGTACTTCTGCTGGTTCTTCCGGGCTGGTTATCGGCTCTTCCGCCGCGGTTATTGGCTCTGCCTCAAATGACATCTCTGCAGCGTCAACCTCGTCTAAAGCAGCAAAATGTAATCTTGGCTCTTGCGGCTCATCAAAAGGTAACTCAGCTTGCACTTCTTCGCTTTGCATTAGCGGAGTGCGGGGCAAGCTTTCGCGTTGATGTATCTCAGGTTTTACGTTACTCGCAGCTGCATTGTCCGCTTTTTTAACGACACGCACAGCACCCACACCCAACTCATCAAAACCCTCAGCCTTGTCAGTGTTTTCTTTAACTGATTCGTCGTAGTACCTATGTCTAGGCTGCCCAGCATTTTTTCGCACGGTCCACAACCCATGCAACAACAGCGCTCCCAATATTAGGGCGCCAATAATAATAAATACTAATCGTAATTCGAAAGCCATAAGGTTACCTTTAATTAAGAGGCTGCTGCCATTTTTACAGCATCATCCACATCTACAGCAACTACTCGTGATACACCGGGTTCTTGCATCGTCACGCCCATTAACTGTGCCGCCATTTCCATGGCAATTTTATTGTGGCTAATATAAATAAATTGTACTGTTTCCGACATTTCTCGCACCAAATTACAAAACCGACCTACGTTAGCATCGTCAAGTGGCGCATCTACTTCATCTAGCATACAAAACGGCGCTGGATTAAGTCGAAAAATTGAAAACACCAATGATAAAGCGGTTAGGGCTTTTTCACCACCCGATAATAAATGTATTGTGCTGTTTTTTTTCCCGGGTGGTCGCGCCATGATAGTAACACCTGTTTCTAGCATGTCTTCTTCGGTTAACGCTAAATACGCACTGCCGCCACCGAACACCTTAGGAAACAGGGTTTTTAATCCTTCGTTAACCTGCTCGAAGGTGTCTTTAAATTTTTGTCGCGTTTCTTTATCAATTTTGCGAATGGCGGTTTCTAAGGTGTCCATTGCTGCGGTTAAATCATCATTTTGCGCATCCAGATAATGTTTGCGCTCTGCTTGCTGTTCGTATTCGTCAATAGCGGCTAAGTTTATTGGCCCCAACCTGCCTACAGCATCAACGGTTTTATCTAACTGCTGCTGCCACAGTGTTTCTTCAGCGTCAGCTGACAATTCTGCTAATACATCTTTCATATTAACCTGTTGCTCGCGTAGTAGCTCCATCATATTATTGGCTCGCACTCGATAGCCTTCTGCATCCAGTCGCAAATCTTCTAATTCAGCGCGTTTTTTATTTAGCAGCTGCATAATGCCTTGCTGCCCTTGTTCAAGCTGCCGAATTTGCGCTTCTACATTGGCGAGTTCATCCTGCTGCCTCACCATTTTTTGCTCGGCATCTTCGCGCTCAATCAGGCTTTGTTGTAGTTGCTCTTGTAATATCAGCTCCGGCTCGTCATCGCCTTGTAACTTTTGCTCAAGTTCGCTTACTTGCTCTTGTAATTGCTGTTGCTGCGAACGCATACGCAGTAGGTTTTGTTGTAATGTACTGAGTTGCTGTTCGGCCACTTTTTGCTGCATGAGTAATTGCTGCTGTTGCTGACGCTTTTGCTCAAACTGAGCACGTAATTGTAGTAGCTGTTGCTGCTGTGAACCACCTTGTTGCTGCAGTTGTTGCTGCGCGCTATCATGTTCAATCAGTTGTTCGGCAGTTAACTCTAACGCTACTGAAAGTTGCTCAATGCGCTCTTGTTGCTGTGCTTGATTAAGTTGTAATTTTGCATGCTCAGTGGCCAATTTCTCACTCAGTTTTTGCGCTTGCTGTAATGCCTGCTCGGCCAACAGCACATCAGTTTGCAGCTGTTGTTGCTGGCGCTGCTCGCTATTAACTCGCTGCTGCGCTTGTTCCACTTGCTGCGTCGCGGCAATTACCTGCTCGGTTTGTGCTTCAAGCTGGTTATTTATGTGTTGCTGGTGTTGTTGTGCCGCCACTATAGCTATTTGTAGTTGAGCTAAACGTTCTATTCGCAGCAGGTAACTATCTTGCTGCTCAGCGCTACTGGGTATTAACCAGTTACTGCCCAGCCAAACCCCTTGCGCACAAATCACCGACTGCCCCATTTGTAGCTGCGGTTGCAGTTGTTGCGCATGTTCAAGCGTTTGCGCACAAATAATTTGGTTAAAGCTATCAGGATAAACACCTTGCTCAATTTTCGCCGCGAGGCTGTTAGGTGCTGCAGGTTGAGTATTGGTACTAACCATAGCTAGGCTGCTTGGTTGCATACTTTGCGCTACCATTGCGTGTTGCAACTGGCCAAGCGCTAATGCCACCGCGCTAGCCCAGCCAGTTTTAACCTGCAGCTGTTGTAATAACTGTTGCTGTTGATCATCTTTTTGCTGCTGCATTTGCTGCAAACGTTGTTGCTCTCGCTGTAGCTGCTGTAACTCTGAGCTCGCGTGCAACTGCTGCACGTCGAGTTCGCGGTGAAGCCGCTGCTGCTGTTGCAATGTTAACTGCAGCTCATTATAGGCTTGCTCAGCCTTTTCTACTTGGCTAATGCTTTGCTGTAATTGTTGGGCTAACTGCTGTTGACGCTGTAGCAGCGGCGCCAAGGCTAATTCGGTCAGCTCTTGTTGCAATTGGTTTTGCTGCTGTAGGTTGTCGTTTAGTTGCTGTTGCTGGTTCTGCAATTGCATTTGTTGCTGTTGCTGTTGTTGCTGCAAACTAAACTGCTGCTGTTGCCAGTGCATAAACGCGCGCTGTTGTTGTTGCTGTTCTTCTTCTAGCAACTGTAACTGCTGGCTAAGCTCGTCTAGTTGCTCCAGTAGTATTTCTAGCTGAGGTTCATCTTGCTGTAACTGCTGCTCTAGCTCATGCTGCTGCGCTTGCTCGCTAGCAATATAGTCATTCGCCTGCTGCAAGCTATGCTTCGCCTGCTGTGCCTGTGCATACAAGGTTTGCTGTGTTTGGCGCTGATGCAAAATTTGCTGCTCTAAACGGCTGATCAGTGCGCCTAGCTGATAAAACTGGCTTTGTATTTGCTCTAATGCTTGCCGGCCATCTTGCGCTTGCTGCTTTAGCTCCAGCAACACCCGTTGATCGCCAAGCTCTTGCGATTGATATTTGTCTAATTCGGTTTGCTGTTGCAAACGCTGCTGCTCTAGCGCGTTAAAATGGTTGGTATAATGCAGCCATTTTATTGTGGTTAACTCAGCTTTTAACTTACGTTCTTGGGCTTTAAGCTCTTTGTAGCGCTGCGCTGCCGTGGCCTGTCGTTTAAGCTTTTCAATATTTTTACCTAGCTCTTCGCGCACATCAGCTAAGCGGTCTAAATTTTCGCGGGTATGTTTAATGCGGTTTTCAGTTTCGCGACGTCGCTCTTTGTATTTCGAAATACCGGCAGCTTCTTCTAGAAATACTCTGAGTTCTTGTGGTTTAGATTCAATTAAGCGCGAAATCATGCCTTGTTCAATAATGGCGTAACTACGCGGACCAAGGCCAGTACCTAAGAAAATATCAGTAATATCGCGACGCCGACATTTACTGCCATTAAGAAAATAATTAGATTGTGCATCACGTGTAACAATACGCTTAATCGAAATTTCGCTACGATCGGCTAAACCACCGGCTAAACGACCTTCGGTGTTTTCAAACACTAGCTCAACAGAGGCTTGCGACACAGGCTTTCGTTGCGATGAGCCGTTAAAAATAACGTCGGTCATGGCATCACCGCGTAAGTTTTTTGCTGAGCTTTCGCCCAGCACCCAACGCACCGCGTCTATAACGTTAGATTTGCCGCAACCATTAGGCCCAACCACGGCGGTCATTTGCTGGGGAAAAGGTACGGTAGTGCTATCAACAAACGACTTAAAGCCGGATAGCTTGATCTGTTTTAAGCGCATTAGGGCAAGATTACATTCTAGTTAGCATGGCGTTTGGTCGAATGTAGCAGTGCATTGTCTTGCTGTCACGGTAATACTACTCACTTTTGTTGCCAATCAATAGCTTACGCCGCCAGCGCTGGGCTTTTTCTGCAACGGTATTTTGTACTACCTTGCGGCTCTTTTTCGGATAAATGACTACTGGTCGCGAGATCAATAAGTTATTGGGGTATACAATCTGTTCATTATCTTTAGTACGTAGTACGGTGCTAAATAAATTTATTTCAACAATTTTGCCTTCAAGATGATTACCACCATCAATAACACGTATTTCCATACCTTCGGCAAAGGCTTTTTGCCCCAGCAAGATAAAAAACGCCGTAATATTACTCAGTAGGCTCCATGCGGCAAATAACGCGACACCGATTACGGCGATCATTGACGATGCCAGTACCAGCAAACCGCGAATATCAACGCCCCACACCACGCTCAGTACTACGGCCAGCAGCAACGCCAGTAAAATATGCGACACCACCAATGCACGTTTGTGCATTTCAGCTTTAAGGCGGCTGCGCGAAATAACCTGAAATAGCAAGGGTGCCAAACGCCGACTGATCATAAAATACAGCGCGATGACCAAACTACTAATAATCAGCTGCACCGTAGTTGGGCTAAAGTGCTGCATTAGTTTTTGAATATACTCTATAACTGGCAAGCTAAAACTCCCCAAATTGTGGGTATCAACTAATCTAAATCGTTCAATGGCCAGCGCACAATATAATCTTCAAAATCCTCAAGGTTAACCTGCAGTTCTGAAATACTTTTATTGCGTACCGACATTTGCTTTTTATGCATCAAGCTTTTTTTACCATCATTTAATAATGGGTGCCAATGCGGTAACCCCCGGCCCTCATGTAACCGCCGGTAAGCACAGCTGGTTGGCATAAAGAAAATGTCTTTTAAATTTTCTTTAGTTAGCGCAATGCAATCAGGCACTAATAGCGTGCGCTGGTTATACTCGGTGCACTCACACTTATGGCTATTTAAATAACGACAAGCAATATTGGTATAATGTACCTGTTCGTTATTATGCAAAACAGCAGTCGGCCCAGCTTCGTCTTCGTCGTCATCATCAATAAACTTATTTAGACAACATTTACCACAGCCATCACACAGTGCTTCCCACTCTTGCTGGTTCATTTCATCCAGCGTTTTATTTTGCCAAAACCGTTCAGCCAACGTCATGCTTAATATACCCTACTGTTAACGCTAAAAAAATTAGCAAGCTGCAATTGCAGCTGATCACCCAAATGCAGTGGCCCAACGCCAGCCGGCGTACCGGTAAGCACTATATCACCCGGTAATAACGTAAAATGTGCACTCATTTCGCTAATTATTTGCGTAATACTGCGGATCATATTAGCGCTATTACCCTGTTGGCGCAGTGTGTGGTTTACCGTTAGGCTAAATTCTAACTGCTGTGCGGCTACTACCTGCTGCTTTTCAACAAAACCTGCTATAGGGCATGCCCCATCAAAACCTTTAGCGATTTCCCATGGTCGACCCAGTTGTTTCAATTGGCTTTGTAGCTCTCGCAAAGTAAGATCTAGCGCTAAGCTGTAACCCCAAATGGCATCATTAACCGTGGCAGCATCGGCATTTTTTAACGGCTTAGCAATAAGTACCGCAAGCTCGAGTTCGTTATGCACCTCGCCTTGTTGCTGTGGAATACTAAAACCCGGTGCCAACGCGCATAACGCGGTTGAAGGTTTAATAAAAAACAGGGCCTGCGCTGCGGTTTTACTTTGCATCTCGGCAATATGGTCATGATAATTTTGCCCAATGCACACCACCTTACCCACAGGCAATGCAATAGGCTCACCATTTAAGCTAACGTGCTGATATGGCATTATTACTCCGAGGTAACTATAAGATCAGCTAAATAGCCAACGCTGGTAACAAAGTAGTAAGAACGGTTCCAATGCATTAACGCTTTGTAATTGTCATAAGCTAAAAATGCCCGACCCGTTTCACCATCAGGCAATACTAGCGCCGCATTAATATCACGCGGTGGCAGTGGCGTTTTATTTAAACGTTGTACACCTAACTTATGCCAATCAGCCAAACTGCGTTCTGACTTATTCCAGCGTTCTAACCATTCGCCACGCTGTAAACTGCCGCGCGCAATAGCCTGAGTATTATCAAAATTAGCGGGGAGCAATACTTCGCGGCCCCAGGTTTTACTATTGTCCCAGCCTTGTTGTTTTAAATAGTTAGCAATAGAGGAAAAAACATCCAACTGGTTAGTCCAAATATCTTTTTTACCATCGCCATCACCATCTTGTGCATAGGCCATAAACGAGCTGGGCATAAACTGGCTTTGGCCCATAGCGCCAGCCCAAGAGCCTTTCATTTCGTCTAAGCTAATATGGCCTTGGGCCAAAATATCTAAGGCTTGATAAAACTCTTGTTTAAAGAAGCTTTCACGCCGACCTTCATACGCCAGTGTGACCAACGCCGAGGGTACTGAATAGGTGCCCATAAAACGGCCAAAGCTACTTTCCAGCCCCCACAGCGCAATAATAAACCGCGGTTGAACGCCGTATTTTTCACCAATTTTTTCTAGCTCAGGTAAATATTGCTGATAACGTTCGCGTGCCATTTTTATACGTATTTCGCTAACACGTTTAGGTAAATAGGTACTTAGGGTTTCCACCACTTCTGGCTGCGCTTTGTCGGCACTAACAATGCGTTCATGATAGGTTAACGAAGCGAATACCGGCTCTACCAACTCTGCAGCGTAGCCTTTACTTAATGCTTCCTGTTTTAGTGTTGCGGTGTAATCGGCAAAACTGGGCTTAGTCTCGTTTGTACTTTGTTCTTGCGCATTAACGGTTAACACGCCGGCGCTAAACACCGCTGCTGTAGCAAGAGAAATTAGGGTTCTAAACATAATAAGGCCTATAAGATGAGAAAAATTAATATTGCTGCGCTTTATGTTGTGCTAACAAGTTTTCGGCAGGAGGTGGTATTTGCAAGTAAAAACCGTGTTGCTCCAACTGCTGCTTAACCTTATCGATATCAGCCAGCGCTAAATGTTCCCGCTTGGCTAAATTAAGTAAGGTTACCAGCACTGGCACGCCAAAGGTTTTCAATAGCACCTCAGGCACCGCAGAAAAGTTATCGCGCTGCTTTACATACAGATAGGTCTGATCTTTTTTTACACTTTTATATACTGCACATAACATCGAATAAAACCACGCCGCAAACTTGCTTAACGAAAGCCTAAACTATAACATGAAGCCTTGTTATTGCGTACCTACCAACGGGTAGCAATGCAAATAAATACACGGCTTGGCGCGACCCAAGCTACAGTTGCAGCAAATTATCATAAGTGCGCAAAGAATCAGTTATGTCAGAACAGACTTTGGAATTAAAAGGTAGCTTATTTCCCTTATCGGTACTCTCCTGCCCAGATCTTAGCGTCAACGCATTACAGACGCAGTTAGCTCAAAAACTAGCACAAGCACCCACATTTTTTTATCAAGCACCGATTATTTTAAACTTAAGCCAATGCCAACAAACCCCCGACTTTGCAGCAATTAAACAGCTGTTTGTCGAGTTAAAGTTAGTGTTAGTGGGTGTGTGTGGGGCCAATGCAGAACTAAAACAGCAAGCGCAGCAAGCTGGCCTTGCTGCATTGCAACTGGGCAAAGACAACAAAAGCACGACTAGCGCAGTGTCTAGCAGTAAAGCTGCTGAAGTAACCGCAAACGTGGCCAGTGCAGCAACGGACAGTAAAGTAATTGAACACACGGTACGTTCAGGCCAACAGGTATATGCTAAAGGTACAGATTTAATTGTCAAAGGCACCGTAGGCGCAGGCGCCGAGGTTATTGCTGATGGCAATATTCATATTTATGGCACCTTACGTGGTAAAGCTATTGCCGGTGCTAGTGGTGACAACAGCAAACGCATTTATTGTTACAACTTGCAGGCCGAATTAGTGTCTATTGCCGGTAACTACTGGTTAAGTGAAAGCTTGCAGGGCGAATTTTGGGGTAAGGCAGCGTGTATTAAGCTGCAAGACGACCATTTAGTATTAGCAGAATTAGTATAAGGAATTTTTGATGGCAAAAATTATTGTTGTCACCTCAGGCAAAGGTGGTGTGGGAAAAACTACGTCTAGCGCAGCTATTGGTACCGGTTTAGCATTAAAAGGCCATAAAACTGTTATTATCGATTTTGACGTTGGCCTGCGTAATTTAGACTTAATCATGGGCTGTGAGCGCCGCGTAGTATACGATTTTATCAACGTAATTAACGGTGAAGCGAATTTAAAACAAACATTAATAAAAGATAAGCGCATCGATAACCTGTTTATTTTGCCGGCATCACAAACGCGCGATAAAGACGCCTTAACCAAAGAAGGTGTTGAGCGAGTACTAAACGAGTTAGCTAAAGATTTCGATTTTATTCTCTGTGATTCTCCTGCCGGTATTGAGTCTGGCGCCATGATGGCACTGTATTTTGCCGACGAAGCAATTGTAGTTACTAACCCTGAAGTATCATCCGTACGCGACTCAGATCGTATTTTAGGTATGTTATCTAGCAAGTCTCGCCGCGCTGAACAAGGCTTAGACAATATTAAAGAGTATTTACTTCTTACTCGCTATAACCCTGAGCGAGTAGAGAAAGGCGAAATGCTAAGCGTAGAAGACGTTAAAGATATTCTGTCTATTGAGCTTATTGGTGTAATACCAGAATCACAAGCCGTGCTTAGCGCCTCTAACTCTGGCCAACCAGTTATCCTAGATAAAGAGAGTGACGCTGGCCAAGCCTACATGGATACAATTAATCGCCTGTTGGGCGAAACTGTGCCGTTCCGCTTTTTAACAGTGGAGAAAAAAGGCCTGTTAAAGCGGATATTTGGAGGATAACGGATGTCATTACTGGATTATTTTCGTTCAAGCAAAAAAAATAGCGCTAGTACAGCAAAAGAGCGGTTACAGATTATAGTCGCGCATGAGCGCAGAAAACGTAACAGCCCAGATTACCTGCCGCAGTTAGAGCGAGATATATTAGAAGTTATTCGTAAATACGTAGATATTTCGCCAGAACAAATTGCCGTATCGTTAGAGCAACGAGACAACGAATTGTCGGTATTAGAACTCAATATTACTTTTCCGGAAGATAAGCGTTAAATCTCTCAAACACAAATAAACAAAGCCCGCATTAAGCGGGCTTTGTTTATTTGTACGTCAACTCAGACTATCTGTTTACTAACCTTCTGGCCGAGAAACAAAACCTGTAGTTCCTTTTTTTGCTTGCGTCTTAGATACCAAGTCCCAGATTTCACTATCCTCGTACTTATAGTATTCAGCTCTTTCATACCACTCGTCGCCACGGTCATCTTCCCACCATCGCTCTTCAACCCTTCGCTCCTCAACCTCCTCTTGTTCTTCAGACGGATCACAATTTTTTTTGCTCTCATCACAGACCGCTTGAATGCTAAAGCGAGCTGAATGATCTTTTACCTCTTTACTGACAATAGTAACTGCAGTGATCTCAAGCAACAATTTTGCCTGACTAAAATCAATATCCTCAGCTGATATAGCTTGTGGTGCAATAATCGCTGCCCCCAAGCTCCCAACAAAAAAAAGTGAACGAATACCTGAACTCATGCAAAAACTCCAATAAAACATTATCAACACTATAATTGCAAAACAAATCAACACATTCAACACATTCAACACAAAGTAAACGTTATTTACAAAAAAATCAGCTTACATAAACCAATGTGCTCAAAAAAAATAAATATCAACACTAACATGGCCTCCTTAACGATAAGTGCGAACTTCAAACACAAATAAACAAAACCTTTGGATGCGGGCTTGACTTACGTTATCTCAATAACCATTTTGTTAATGCCTTGAAGGTCAGATCCAGAGTTAGCAATTGTGTCTGACTCTCAAGCCTTAAAAAAACCACCTCAATTGAGGTGGTTTTTTGCTATGCTCAATACCATTAATTATATTGCCGGTTAATTTCATCTACTTATATTCCAAAAAAATAACGATAAAATAAGGACTTAACATGTTTAAATCACGGTATTTATGCTTGGTGGCAATTTTGGCTTCTGCCGGTGTTTGTGCCGCTGAAAGTAGCCGCTTATTGCGCCAGCCCGATATTTCAGCTGATAAATTAACCTTTGTTTATGGTGGTGATATTTGGCTAGCCGACCGCAACGGGCAAAACCCACGGCAGTTAACTAGTCATCCAGCCAATGAATTAGCTCCGCATTTTTCACCCGATGGCAACTGGATCGCATTTTCAGCAAGTTACGATAACAATACCGATGTTTATGTTATGCCGACCTCAGGCGGCACAGCGCAACGTTTAACGTGGCATCCGGCTGCTGATACGGTAAATGGCTGGAGCCCTGATGGCAAAAAAGTACTGTTTGCCTCAAACCGCGAAGTGGCCAATAGCCGTAGTAATCAATTATTTGAAGTTGCCATAACCGGCGGCTACGAAGAAAAAGTTATGCCAGCTGTCGCTTTTGAAGGTAAATGGTCTAAAGATGGCACTAAGCTAGCCTACCGGCCAAATAACATGGCTTATAGTGGCACCAGCGGTTGGCGTTTACACCGTGGCGGCAGTACACCGCCAATCTGGATTATTGATTTAGCCAAACAAAACCTAGAAAAAATACCACACCCCAATGCCAATGAATTTAACCCGTTTTGGCTTAATGACAGCGTATATTTTTTATCCGACCGTGATAATAAGGCGGTTAATTTATTTAGCTACACAGCAAATAAAGTTAGCCAGTTAACCCAGCTACAAGAGTGGGATATTGAAACCGCAGCAGGCTATGGTGACGCTATTGTTTACGCCGCTGGTGGTTATTTATATCAATTAAACTTAAACAATGGCCAAAGCCAGCAAATTAATATCGATATTAAAACGCAGTCCGCACAGCGTCGTGCGCAATGGAAAGACGCTAGCCAAAACTTAACGTCGGCGCAATTATCCAGTACGGGACAACGCGTTATTGTTAGTGCACGCGGCGATATTTTTACCGTACCGGTTGAAGATGGTTCAACCCGTAATTTAACGCAAACCTCTGGCGTTCGTGAGTTCTCTGGCTTGTGGAGCCCAGACGGCAGCCAAGTGGCTTATCTGTCAGATAAAGGTAATACGCATCAACTGCTAATTCAAAACCAAGACGGCATGAGTGAAGCAACAACCTATGCCTTAAATAACGATGGCTATTTAACCTTACTCAGTTGGTCGCCCGACGGTAATCGTATTGTCTATCAAGATAACCATTTAAATTTATATGCCTATGACATCAAGAAAAAGAGTAATCAAAAATTAGATACCTCATTACGCCGTGCGGAATTTAAGGTTAGCTTTTCCGCTGATAGCCGCTATTTGGCTTACACCGTGTCAAATGAAAACTACTTTAGCCAAATTAAACTGTTCGATTTTACTAATAATAAAAACGTCCAGCTAACTGATGGCTTAAGCCATGCGGATGACCCCGCATTTAGTGACAATTACTTATACTTTACCGCATCGGTTAATACCGGGCCGTCTCAAGTTGGCTTAGATTTATCTACCCAAGAGCGCCCTATTCGTAAAGCAATTTATGTCGCCATACTGGCCGCTAATGGTAAGTCACCGTTATTGGTTAACAGCGGCGATGAACCTAAAGCCGACACCAATACTGACGCTGACGATAAAGCTAAACCCAGCAAAAAAGTAACGCCAGTTAAACTGGATGTAGCCGGTTTAAACCATCGCATTGTTGCCTTACCTATTGCTGAGCGTAACTACGACAGCTTAGCGGTTGCTAATGATGGTGCGTTATTTTATTTACAGCGCAGCCAACCGGGCAGCAGCAACGAATTACCTCAAGCCAGAGATGATAATAATGCCAGCTTGTATCGTTTTGACTTTAAAGAAAAAACCAGCAGCGAAATTCAAGACAAATTATCCGCTTTTAGCTTGAGTGCTGATGGTAAAAAACTCTTGTTAATCTCAGATACTAATAGCCTAAAAATTGCCGATGCCGTTGAAAAGCCCAAAGCCAAAGATATAAGTTTAGCGGACGTCAAAAGCTTTGTTGATCCAGTTCAAGAATGGCAACAAATTTTTGATGATGCATGGCGTATGCAGCAAAACTATTTTTATGATGCCAAAATGCATGGCATTAATTGGCAGGCTATGTACGAAAAATATCAGCCTATGTTAAAGCACGTGCAACGCCGTGAAGATTTAAACGATGTACTAGTAGCCATGATTGCCGAGCTGCAAGTTGGCCATAACCGCATTGGCGGCGGCGATATACATCAAGAGCCAAGCAATAACGTGGGTTTACTCGGTGCCGACTTCACCATCCATGATAATCGCTATCAAATAAGCACCGTGTATCAGGGCGATCGCTGGTCACCGTTTTTAAAAGCGCCACTGGCGGTACCTGGTGCTGCCGCTAAAGATGGTGAGTACCTGCTCGCCATTAACGGTAAGCCGCTGTTTGCCAGTGAAAATATTTACCAACGCTTAGAGAACACTATCAAAAAGCAGCTAGTACTAACCCTTGCCGACAATAGCAACGGTAAAAACAGCCGCAATATTACGGTTGAGCCGGTGGCGAATGAAAGCCAATTACGGCTTTGGCATTGGGTAGAGCAAAATAGACAGTTAGTTGACAAGAAATCCAACGGTAAGCTGGCGTATGTGTATTTACCTAACACGGCTGATGGTGGCTTTTACTTTTTTAACCGGATGTTTTTTGCGCAGGTAGATAAACCGGCATTAATTATTGATGAGCGTAAAAATGGTGGTGGCCAAGCAGCTAACTATATTACTGACATTTTAAGTCGGCCATTTTTATCAGGTTGGAAAGACCGTGATGGCTTAGGCTTTACCACTCCAGGTGGCGCTATTCATGGCCCGAAAACTATGCTAATTGACCAAGATGCCGGTTCAGGTGGCGACTTCTTACCTTGGGCATTTAAATACTTAAAGTTAGGCAAAACCATTGGCACCCGCACTTGGGGTGGCTTAATTGGTATTTCTGCAAACCCAAATATGATTGATGGCGGCTTTCACGTAGTACCGTTTTTCCGCTTTTATACTGCCGATGGTGAATGGCGGGTAGAAAACGAAGGCGTAGCGCCAGACATTGAAGTCGAGCTTGACCCAATTGCTGTAAATAAAGGTATTGATGTGCAATTAGAGCGCGCAATTAGCTATACGTTAGAGCAATTAAAAGCTAACCCACCAGCCGATCATAGCCAAGCCCCAGCCATGCCTCAGCAACTGGGTTTGTAACAACACTACTGCTAGTTATTAAATAACCAAAAAGGCTGCTTCACTGCAGCCTTTTTCATTTCGTTAAATCTGTCCCACCCTAAATAAGGTTGTTCTTGCTTATGGCTGCACAAAGTCATCCATTAAAATTAACCCAACATCAGCGGTTAAGCCTACGCCATCACGCGCAATTGCGGTGTAAATACTATTAGCTTGAAGCGATAACACCACCGGGCCTATAGCAGCAGTTTTACTGCCAGCTGGCGTTACTGTTACTACATAGTCGCCAGCGGCTAATGAAACATAGCCTGTTTCAGCTTTAAAGGGGACGGCAGCAAAAGCAGGTGTCGCAGCAGTGATATCTGCTGTCGCTGTAACATAAATATCAACATTACCTGCCAAAGTAGAACCGTGCACAATACGCACCTGAGCTGCGGTGGCAATACGACGTGGCATGTCGGCAAGCACTAAAGGCTCAATGCTATTCTCACCTAATGCACCTACAGCCAATACGCTATAAAACGCACCCGGCTCTAGGGTTAAATCAGCATCAATAACAACAACACTGTTGTCGGCATCGGCCGCAACTTTTACGTTGTAAGTATCCGGCGCTACACCCACGTAACCGGTAAAATCAGGAAACTGCAACGCATCAACTAGCGTAATAGTGTCATTGACAATTACATCTACCGCTGGTGCGTCAGATACGTTATGTACTACGCGCACTGAAGCGGTGGCGCCAACATCAAGAATATCTGTTTCGCTGCCATCTTGGCCTATTGCCAATAACGATACTGGTGACGCACCTGAGAAACGGGTATCGATAGCCGCAACCACCAGATCGGTGCCGGCGGTAGTTAGCGCTAAAGTACCACTATCAAATACCACAGTCTTAGTGCCTGGTAGTGTAATACGCACCTGATACTGCCCTGGGTCTACTTCAACGTAGTCGGTAGAGTCTTTGTACATTAAAGTAGCAAGTGGTGAACCCAGCTCAGCATTAGGTGCAGTAACATGAATATCGACCTCGGGTGCTGTAGCTGCCGCATGCACTACCTGTAAACGAATTTTACCTGCAGCTACGTCATTTACCGAGCCAGTTACCACTAATGGCTCTAACGTTTGCTCAGCTACGCTACCAACAGCAAATACGGTGTAACGTGTAGCTTCTGCTAAAGCTAAGTCTAACGGGCCAATTACCGTAGCGGTATTACCCTCACCCGGTAAAATAGCATCAACAGCAACACTGTATTTTGCTGGAGCTAATGACAGCACATCCGACGCTTGAGCAAACATCAGGTTTTCAATCACGGTATTACCGTTGGCTTTAACATTTACGTTGGGTGCATCAAGGGCAGTATGT
Organism: Rheinheimera metallidurans; assembly: GCF_036983985.1. NCBI lineage: Bacteria > Pseudomonadati > Pseudomonadota > Gammaproteobacteria > Chromatiales > Chromatiaceae > Rheinheimera > Rheinheimera metallidurans. The sequence continues at coordinate 891,432 of NZ_JALAHQ010000001.1, read as the reverse complement.
ACCACCTGTAGGCTAGCGTTTACTACAGCCGGTGGTGTTGGCGTGGGAGTGGCCGAGGTTTCATCCTTTGAGTCGCTATCTAAAAAGCAGCCGCTAAGTGAAACAGACAAAACAGCCGGTATAGCAAAGTGTGTCATTATTTTCATTATTAGTAACCCTTCAGTTATTAGTTGCTGAATTGTTACGCGGGCATTTTGTAATGGGATCAAAAATAATTTAAGGATAAAATCGCGTTAACCTATCTAAAAATTAGACAGGTTAACGCGCTGTTACTTTTTTTGCTGATATAACTTACTTAATAATATGTTCGGGCCGTGGAAGGAATGGCAGTAAATACTCAGCGCGCCAGCCTTTAAGGTATTCAGGCATAGGAAGCTGCTGACGTTCGGTGTCGGATACGCGCCAGCACCAGTTTAGGTATTCGTTTAACTGGCGTTTTACGGACATAAAGCCACTGGGTATGCCCAGCTCGTCGGCCGATACCTTTACCGCTTTAGTTAGCTCGTTAACGGTTTCTTTGTAGCCAGGAAACTGCGCTTCGTGATAAAAGCGCTGTGGGCAGGTAATAATGGGTTGCTCTTTAGCTTGGCCAATAAGATCAACTAATAGCTTGGCGTGGCGTCTTACATCACGTGGCGGCATACCTGGAATGTTAAGCAAGCTTTCTGCCGTTGCCGGCCGGCGTTTAGCTAACTCGATTAAATGAATATCTTTTAAAATTAAGCCTAGTGCTAAATCTCGCTGCTGGGCATAACGGTAACGCCATCCGGCTAATTCGCGTAACACCGACAGCTCTCTTGGTGTTAACAGCCAGCTATTTTTTATTTCTAAATATTTGTATTCCAGCGGCAGCAGTTGTTCACGCCGATGCATCAGCTGCTGGCCTTCTTGCAGCAATAACTGATGCTGCAACTCTGACATATGACTTAATAACTTTTCGTACAACGGAAATAAAAAGTGTACATCGTTGGCGGCATAAATTAACTGGGTTTCGGCTAAAGGCCGTGCTAACCAGTCGGTACGCGATTCACTTTTGTCTAGTACTTCTCCGCTTAGTTGCTCAACCAAGCGCGCATAGCCCATGCTGGTGCCCCAGCCAATAAGTTCGGCAGCCAACTGGGTATCAAATAACGGGGCAATGTCGTACACGCCAATAGTAGCCAGCGCTTCGATATCTTCGCTACATGAATGCAATAGCTTAACGATGCCCTGATCTGACATTAACCGCTTCAGCGGTTGCCAATCTGAAATGGTTAGCGGGTCAACCAATGCCAAGGTATGACCATCAAATAACTGAATAAGGCCTAATTTGGGTGCGAGTGTACTTTGACGAATAAACTCGGTGTCCATGGCTAATACTTTGCTATTAGCGACTTGCTGACAATATGTTGCCAACGCGATGTTGTCAGTAATTAAACCTGTCATCTGTTACCTGTATTGTTTCTTGTCTATCTTACAAACAAAAGCCGGCTTCTAAGCCGGCTTTTGTTGTACAAGCGGTTAGCCGCGAAGTTCGCGACGTAAAATTTTGCCGACATTGGTTTTAGGCAATTCGGTGCGAAATTCTACCAGTTTCGGCACTTTATAGCCCGTTAATTGTTCACGACAATGTTGGATAATTTCTTTTTCGGTTAAAGATTGATCCTTTTTCACAATGAATAATTTAACCGCTTCACCAGTTGCTTCGTTAGGTACGCCAACCGCGGCAACTTCAAGTACCTTTTCATTCATTGCAACCACTTCTTCAATTTCGTTCGGGTAAACGTTAAAACCCGATACCAAAATCATATCTTTCTTACGATCAACAATATAGAAGAAGCCTTGTTCGTCCATACGGGCAATATCGCCAGTATAAAGCCAGCCGTCTTTTAATACTTTGTCAGTCTCTTCAGGTCGGTTTAGGTAGCCAAGCATGACTTGCGGTCCCTTGACTAACATTTCACCAGCTTCACCTGCAGGTACATCATTACCAGCTTCGTCAACTAAACGAATATCCGTTGATGGTGCTGGCAAACCAATACTGCCGTTAAATGAGTCTAAATCGTATGGGCTTACCGTAACTAAAGGGCAACACTCTGTTAAGCCATAACCTTCAACTAAACGCGTACCGGTAGTTTTTTGCCAACGCTCGGCTACTGGGCGTTGCACTGCCATGCCACCGCCTAACGACAACCTAAGGGTAGAGAAGTTAAGATCTTTAAAACCAGGGGTATTTAATAAACCATTAAATAAGGTATTAACCCCGGTAATAGCTGTAAACGGAAACTTGCTGAGCTCTTTAACAAAACCAGGCATATCACGTGGGTTAGTGATTAAAAGGTTAGTACCACCATATTTGAAGAATGTGAAGAAGTTAGCCGTTAAAGCAAAGATATGGTACAGCGGCAACGCGGTTACGACGTGCTCGTGACCTTTCTCTAAAAAGGTGTCTAAGCAACCACTAACTTGTTCTAAGTTACCCACCATATTGCGATGGGTTAGCATTGCGCCTTTAGACACACCAGTAGTACCGCCGGTATATTGCAAAAAGGCAATATCGCTACCCTGCATAACGGGCTGGCTGTAACTGAGCGTGGCACCTTTTGCTAAGGTGTCATTAAAGCGCACAAACTTATCTAATTTATATGCAGGTACTAATTTTTTAATGTACTTAACGACTAAATTGACAGCAGTACCTTTAAGCGTACCTAAGCAATCACCCATCTTAGTAAGAATAACGTGTTCTAGGTGCAGCTTATTTTCAACAGCCGCTAAGGTATGGGCAAAGTTTTCGACAATAATAATGGTTTTAGCTTTAGAGTCGCTAAGCTGATGCTCCAATTCGCGCGCTGTGTATAACGGATTAACGTTAACTACGGTACAACCGGCACGCAGTATCCCCATAAGTACAATAGGATATTGCAGCAGGTTAGGCATCATTATGGCAACGGCGTCACCTTTTTTTAGGCCTAGCTCAGTTTGCAAATAGGCTGCAAACGCGGTGCTTTTCTTATCAAGCTCCTGATAACTAATACCTTTACCCATATTAATAAAGGCAGTTTTATTCGGATATTGCGCAATGCTTTGGCTGAAAATATCTAATAATGACGGGAAATAATCGGCATTAATCTCTGCGGGTACACCTGACGGGTAACGTTTTAACCACACTCTATCCACCGTCTTCTCCTCTTATCTAAGGTTATTATTGTATATATATGAAACACTCGGCATGCAATCTGCAGCTGCACTTTCATAGCCCGGTGATAGCCCGGTGGCATATTGGAGCATTTACTCTAGCCGGTAATCATCCCACAATTATTAATTTTGCACAATTAGCAGCATTAGCGTGTAGGTTTAACAAATTTAAGCGTCATACGATCACTCTCGCCAATAGCCAGATAGGCTGCTTTATTATCCTGCCCCATAGCAAGGGTTGGTGGCAAGGCATAAACACCTTTAGGATAATTTTTCGTGTCCTTAAGGTTTGCATTTAACTCGCTAGTGGCAACCAAAGTAAAACCTGCAGATTCAGCCACTTTAATTACATAAGCCTCATCTAAATAGCCATCTACTGCCGAGCTAGAAATGTCCGATAAGCGTGCTGCGCGATGTTCCACCATACCCAGCACACCACCTGGTTTTAGCGCTTGAAACAAGGTTTCCAATGTTGTTGACAAATTACCATCGTCATTCCAAATATGTGCGTTGCGAAAGGTTAACACCATATCAAACTGTTCATGCTGCGGCGGATAAAATGTCGGCGGATCTAATTCTATTAAGGTTGGTTCACCAAAAAAGCTTGCTTCATTGGCAATACGTTGCGCCAAATGTTGGCTAACCCGCGCCCAAAAAATACTGCGTTCGTTTTTAAATTTACCATCATTGTGGCGAAACTGCGCTAGGGTTAATTTGCCATTATCTTTAAGATAAGGCGCCAGTATTTCAGTATACCAACCGTGGCCCGGCCACACTTCAAGCACCGACATCTGTGGTTGCACGCCAAAAAAATCTAGCGTTTCAGCAGGATGTCGGTATAGATTGCGCTGTCTATTTTCACTACTGCGTACTTCAGAGTTAGCAAACAGTGTCAACGCTTCAACGTTATCATTTACTGAAGCTAAACTGGGGAAACTGGTTAAGCAGCTAAATAATAACGATAATACCATTGTCTTTTTTCTAATAATTATTGACATACTTCTAGCCTTACTAATAACTAATACTGCCAATTAGCGGCTGCCCTCAGCCGCTAAGCAGATTAATTCTGTATTCGAGTATTTAGTTTTAATTCAGTTCCATTGCACGCTAATTTACTATTACTCGGCAATAAATGCCAAATAGAGCATTAAGCTTACTAAAGTAGCGCTTTATCGACATCGCTTTGTCATAGTTACGCTATAAAGTACACTAGCAATTAAGAACATCAAGCTCTAATAAGGTAATTTCTATGCGCCCACATTTATTGTCGTTGTGTTTGCTACTTGTGCCTACGGCCACTCTAGCTGCACCGAAGAATATTATTTATATGATAGGTGATGGCATGGGGCCAACTTACCTATCGGCTTATCGCTATTATAATGACGACACCAGCACCAAAGCGGTAGAAAACACCATTTTTGACGAGCTATGGCGAGGTATGGCCAGCACCTACCCTGATGATGACACCTATGTAACCGACTCTGCTGCAGGTGCTACCGCGCTTGCTACTGGTGAAAAAAGTTACAATGGAGCGATATCGGTTAACCGCCAACATATTCCAATTGGCACTATGATGCAGTTAGCGAAACGCCAAGGTAAAGCTAATGGCATTGTCGCCAGCTCGCAAATAAACCATGCTACGCCAGCCGCATTTTTGGCCCATAACAAAAGCCGTCGCAATTACAATGAAATTGCCGATATGTATGTCGATTATCGTATAAACGACCTGCCGGTAGCCGACGTTATGTTAGGCGGCGGTACTGATTACTTTGTGCGGGAAGATAGAAATTTGATCACCGAGCTTAAACAGTTGGGGTTTCAATACACTGATAGCTGGCAAAAACTGGATAGCTTAACCAAGATGCCTGCAATGGCATTGTTAGCAGAAACGGCGTTGCCGGCAGCATTAAATACCGAGCAACCTCGCCAGCTAGCTACCTTAACTGAAAAAGCACTTGCGCTATTAACACCGGCGAAAAAAGGTTTTGTGCTAATGGTAGAAGGCAGCCAAATTGATTGGTGTGGCCATGACAATGATATTGCCTGCGCGATGGCAGAAATGGACGATTTTGCTAAAGCCATTGCGGTAGCCAAAGCTTATGTGGATGCACATCCTGATACGTTGTTAGTTATTACTGCCGATCATGAAACTGGCGGTATGACATTGGGCGCCGCAGGTAAATATTTATGGCTACCTGATGTAGTGAAAAAAGTTAAAGCCACTGGCCGCAGCATTGCCAGCCAATTAAAACACGCTGATTCAGATAAGGCCGCGCTGGAGTTATGGACACAGTTAACCTCAATTGAGCTAACTGACACCGAACAAGCCACGTTACTTAGCACCAGACAACAAGACGAAACTGAGCTGCGTAAACTATCTAACCAGTTAGTAGCTAAATATTCCTACACCGGTTGGACTACCTCTGGCCATACCGCTACTGATGTTGCGGTATTAGCCTACGGCAAATGGCGCGACGAGTTTACCGGCTTTCAAGACAATACTGATATTGCCAAAAAGCTAATTCAGTATATTCAGCAAACTAAATAAACCCGTACTACCTTACTGCGCCGTTATTAATTGACGGCGTAGTTTGGGCGCACTGCTCTGTGGGCTAAGCCAAATATCAAAAAATGCAGGGCCAAATTCAGTGTCAGTTACTTTGCCGGTTTCTTCACCATTGAAATAAAACACTACACTGCCATCTTGTTGCATTAATGCAGAAAGCTTGTCACCTTTATCTACGTCGCGCCACAATTTACCAAGCTGCACTACCCAGTTATCTTGTTGGCTTTTAGCAACATTATTTAGTTTTTGCCACTGCTCTAGTGTAGCTGTGATAATATCGTCTTTAGCTATTTTTCGTTTGTACTCAAGCTCTAACAATAAAGGGCTGCTGGTTTTATAATCACTAAATTCACCGTTTGGTGTTGCTAATCTGGCATCGTATAGCTGCCAAAATAAATATCGATACGAGCCCTGCCCCACAGTGTTTAACTCTGGTAGTGCCACTGCTGAAAATGACAACATACCCAGCAAAAATAATAAACCAACGCTAGTTAACCGGTACATATAAGCTCCTTGTTTGTCCAAGCACAACGCCAATAACTGACCAGACGGCTATTAGCACCAGCCATGAAATTTCATTTTGTGGAAACAGCAGTAAATGCTGGCTTAATTTAGCACCGCTAAAGTACGACAACGGGCCACCAACACCCGCCAATAACACCGCTAGCCATATGGGCTTTAGCATTGCCGCCATAAATTCAACCGCAGCAATAGCAAATACCAGCCAAATCAGCACAAACCACAGCGGCAAACCATTACTGCCAACAAACTGTATTATATTGCTAGCAACTAATAGGCTATCAACGACTACACCCAAAACAAATACCGCGATAACGGCAAGCTGGCCTTTGGTTGGTAAACGCCAAATGGCATAAGCGGCATATAACGCAACCGGCAACAACGCCAAATATTGCCAATAGATTAAAGCGAACCAACTAGCCTGAAAACCAATAAAGGCGCGCCAGCTAAAACCATATGCATGGCTCATTGTTGTTTCAGCCGTTTTGCCATATTGATGCGCATATTATAGGGCAGCATAGCTAACAGCTTTAAACTAATACTTAAACGCCGTGGAAAACGAATACGGTTTTTACCGCTAATTAAACCATTATAAATTCGTATAGCTGCTTGCTCAGGTGTCACCAAAAACGGCATTGCAAAGGTATTTTTCTGCGTTAAAGGTGTATCAACAAAGCCGGGTTCAATTAAACACACGCTAATACCACTATCGGCAATATCAACACGTAAACTGTCGGCAAAATAACTTACGGCTGCTTTACTAGCACCATAGGCTTGAGATTGAGTAAACGGAAAAAAGTGCGCCATAGAACTAACAATGGCCAATTGTGGCGTTAACGATGCACTAAGTAATGGCATAAAATACTTTGTTGCCGCCACTACCGCATGAAAATTAATAGCAAAAGTGCGCTCAAACGCCGCTAAGTCTAAATTGTTCGCGTCAACATATTCGCAGGTTCCAGCATTTAGCAGCACTAAATCCAATACTACACCGGCATTAATTAACTGCTGGGCTACGCCACTCATCGCGATATGATCGGTAAGATCTAACACTAACGGGCGAATATTAGCGGTTTTAGCCAGCTCTGCTAGCTTATCTTTTGAACGCGCAACTGCATATACCGTCCAGCCATTAGCTGCATAATGCAATGCTAATGCACGGCCGATACCAGAACTGGCGCCAGTAATTAAACAAGTAGATGCCATAACAGCCCCCAAAGCAATATATGATTGTTAGGGTTACGTTAAGAAACAGCGATTGGATTTATTTAGGCGTAAAGATTGACGCCGAGCATAGATTGAACTTCGCTACGGCGCTGTTCATTAGCCAAACTTTGATAAGCGGCTACCGCCTGTTGACCGCGGCGGCTGGTATTGTCATTAAAATTAAAACGCTGACGTCGTTCATCATCAAGTTTGTTAACTACGTCTGAACTGGCACGTACGCCACGACCTTGAGGTAATTCAGTGGTTTGTTCGCTGCGCTGCGGCGCACGACGAGGCTCATTACCAACAAAAACGCTGGCAACGCTAGTCGCATTCAAACTCTGATTTACATTTAGGGTCATAGCATCATCACCTAACATACCTGTGGTTAGTATAACCGGAATGCTTTATTAGCCAAGTATTTTATCTACCCGGTAATTTTTGCCAAGTAACTTCATCTCGCACATACACCGGCTCGGCCTGTTCGGCATCAACAAATTGCCCTGCTTTATAAGCGTTCTGCGCTAGAATTAGCATATCTTGCGCTGACGGATATAAAATATCGCTCATTGTCGCCGCGTGTAACGCTAGTAACTGTTCAGTATAAGTTTGCCAACCGGTGCCGACGGCCATCACATTACCCGTTACATTAAACGCACGTGCTAGCTGCGGCTTTAGCGCTAACTCATCACTGGTTGCCACCATTACACCGTCTTTTAACGCAAAGCTGGCGATATACACTTCGGCCATCCGCGCATCAATAGCAGCAATAACCTGCGTGGCATTATGTAATCTATACGCTGCCTGTGCCATGGCCGCTAACGTTGACACACCATATACCGGTAAATTAGCACCAAAGGCTAGCCCCTGAGTTACACCCACGCCAATACGCACGCCAGTAAAACTGCCAGGGCCACGGCCGAACACAATACCATCAAGCTGCTGCAAACTAACACCAGCTTCACTTAACAATTGCTGCACCATAGGTAATACGCGCTTGCTATGCTGCTGTGGGCAGACTTCATCAAGGGTTAATATCTCGCTGCCAAGTTGCAGTGCTACCGAGCAAGCTTCCGTTGACGTGTCTAAAGCCAGTAACTTTAACCCTGTGTGCATCACTTAATTGTCCCGTTTATTTTGTAGTAAAAAAGCGACCGCTTCATCGAGCGAGCGAGTGCGGCGCATTGGCGGCAAACTGGTTAAAAACACTTCGCCATAGGGCTTAGTAACTAAACGATTATCACAAATAACCATTACGCCACGATCGGTTACATCACGAATTAGGCGGCCTACGCCCTGTTTTAGTGTAATAACCGCTTGTGGCAGCTGCACTTGTGCGAACGGGTCTTCGCCACGCATAGCACAATCTTCACTACGCGCTTGCAACAGCGGCTCATCCGGTGACGCAAACGGCAGTTTATCAATAATAACGCAGCTTAGGGTATCACCACGCACATCTACGCCTTCCCAAAAGCTGCCGGTACCCAATAAAACTGCGTTATCAAGTGTAACAAACTGCTCAAGCAATAAACGTTTACCGGTGCTGCCTTGCACCAACACCGGTTGACGTACCAAGTCTGGTAATTGTTTTGCCACCAACTGCAACATACGATGGCTAGTAAATAAAAAGAAACAGCGACCATTATTAGCTTCAATTAAGCGTACCGCAATTTGCAGTAGCTGCCCTGTCATAGTCTGTTCGTGCGGCTCACTTAAATAGCGCGGCACGCACAATAAGGCTTGTTCAGCGTAGTTAAACGGACTTTCTAGCAGTAAGGTTTGTGCCGTATTTAAACCCATCTGTGCCGTGTAGTGGCCAAAGCCATTGTTTACCGACAAGGTAGCTGAGGTAAAGATCCAACTGCGCTGCTCGGCGGCCACAATGTCACGAAATTTATCAGCAATACTCAACGGCGTTAAATGTAAACTTACTTGTAAGCGCGTGGTTTCAAACCATAAACTTACGCCACTTTGCTGCATATCAAGTAACTTGATTAATCGTATTTTAGCCAGCGCCAGCCGTTCAAAGGCGTTATCGACCAGTTCGCTGCGACCTAAGCTACTTTTAACTACCAAATACAGCATATCTATAGCTTCGCTAACCCGGTTAACCGCGGTTTGCATACTGGCTTGCTGATAGGCTTCGCGCCAATTGCCACGGCTAGGCTCACTCGAAAATTGTAAGCGCCAGTCTTTAATCAGCAGAGCTAATTTATCCGCTGTTTTAGCAAGTTGCGGGTGATCACGTAACTCACTTTTACAGGCTAAATCAATATCACGGCAAATATCGAGTAATAAACGACTGGAAACATTGTCACCAAAATAATCACTGGCAATATCGGGCAGCTGATGGGCCTCATCAAAAATAACCACGTCCATCTGCGGTAATAACTCGCCAAAGCCGGTATCTTTAAGGGCTAAATCGGCAAAAAACAGATGATGGTTTACCACAACTACGTCAGCGGCTTGAGCTTTTTTTCGCGCTTTTAATAAGTGACAGTCTTCGTACACCGGGCAATCTTTGCCTAGGCAGTTATCGGTAGTGCTGGTAACGTAAGGCAGTGCTTTAGAATCTTCAGCAATATAACTTAGCTCGCCAATATCACCGGTTTGGGTTTCGGCGGACCACTTTTTAATTAGCGATAAGTCTTGGATCAGCTGCTCATCAGGCATAGGCACATGATGGTAATGCTGCTCTAAACGAAATAAACACAGGTAATTACTACGACCTTTTAGCAAAGCCAGCTGCAGCGGACTAGCTAAGGCTTTAGCTACCTTTGGCAAGTCACGAAAATACAATTGCTCTTGTAGGTTTTTGGTACCTGTAGACAGTATTACTTTTTTATTACTTAACAATGCTGGCACTAAATAGGCGTAGGTTTTTCCGGTGCCGGTGCCCGCTTCAACCACTAAAGCGCCAGGCGTTTCGATAACGTCGGCCACTGCTAAAGCCATTTCAAGCTGAGCGTCGCGGGCATTAAAACCGGCAATATGCTTTGCTAAGGTGCCATCAGGAGCAAAGGCTAAACTGACCTGCTTACGCATAGCAACTTAGCATAGAGGCTAAAGGCCTTAGATTATTTAGTAAAAATAGTATCAACACGCAAGCTACCGAGAATAAACAAGACCGCTATTATGCCTTGAACCAGAGAAAAATTCAGACAAAAATATCTAATCGGCCTTCACTGTCTACGTGTTGCTCGTCTTCTGGGGTGGTATAGGGTGCGTCAGGATAGGGCTCAGTACCTTTATTACCTGCTCGCGCTTTACGGCGTAAAATAAGGTATTTTTGCTCATTGGGCTTAATAGGGCTTAGCCGAGCTTCTTTAAATACCGGTACGACCAGTTTTGGCTCAGGTTCAACCGGCGTACCAGGTACACGTTGTACAAAGGGCATAAAAGCGTCCATTACCGTCTCCTATTATGCTTTGCCTTGTTATCGGCCAACATTATATTAACTTGATGTTAAAAGACACTAACAGACGCCAAACCCAGTTAACCTTTATCTAAATGGCTGATCAATAGCTAATGCCGGCTCAGTAAACCAACGCGGGCCTTGCTCAGTCATATAGAAATGGTCTTCTAAACGCACACCAAATTCACCGGGTAGCACTAACATTGGCTCATTACTAAAACACATACCAACAGCCAACGGTTGCTCGTTACCTTCAACTAAATAGGGCCATTCATGAATGTCTAAGCCGATACCGTGGCCAGTACGATGCGGCAAACCCGGCAACTGGTATTCGGGACCGTAACCTTGTTGCTGTAAATACTTCCTTGCCGCGCGGTCAACTTCCTGACAAGCCACACCCAGCTGTGCAGCAGCAAAGGCGGCGGCTTGGGCGGCTTTTTCGTGCTGCCACACCGCTTGCTGTTTTGCCGTCGGCTGGCCAAATACATAACTGCGGGTGATATCCGACAAATAGCCATTGAGTTTACAGCCGGTATCAATAAGCACCATATCGCCATGCTCTAGATTTTTCGGGTTTGCTACACCATGCGGATACGAGGTATCACTACCAAACAAGACGATACAAAAATAATTGCCATCAACTGCGCCTACTTTGCGGTGTGCCTGATCAATAAAAGCTTCAACCTCTTTAGTGCTAATACCCGCATAAAGTATACTGGCTACCGCTTTATGCACGGCAAGCGTCATATCCATTGCGCGCTGCATTAGCGCCAGCTCAGCGGTCGATTTAATGCGCCGACAAGCCGAGGTTACACTAGACGCATTGCTCAACTGCAACGCCGGTTCAGCTTTTAGTAAACCATCAGCAATAAAGAACGTGGCACTTTCGTCTAGCGCCAATGCGGTTTTACCTTGCAATAGCTTGATACAAAGCTGATACGGGCTTTCGTGTTCTTGCCAACCATGCAGTTCACCGGCCATTACCAACTGCGGCGCTATTGTACCGCGCTCAAATTCAGGAATTATGTACTGCAAACTGCCATTAGCCAGCAATAACGCCGCCACTAAACGCTCACTAGCGTACCAACGTAAACCAGTAAAATAATATAAGCTGGTACCTGCCGTGAGTAATATCGCGTCCAGTTTTTGCTGCTGCATTAATTGCACGGCCTTTGCCAACCGTTGCTGAAACTCTTGCTGCGTTATCGGGCCAACACCCGTGGTCATATCACTTAACTGCGCCAGTGCTGCTAAAGCACTAGTTCCGCCAATTTGTCCGCTCATATTTACTCTCCGCTCGAATAAAGAAAATTTGCTCACTTAAGGCGTAAAAGGCTGTCAATTAGCCATCATCAGCTGAGTATAACCGACTGTCACTAGTCTCTGGCAAGGGCTGATCATGTTACACAGTCGCACATACTTAATCCAAACACTTTACAAGCGTGTATTTTTTGCTCTACTATGATTCGCCTTAAACGGTATACAATATACTTAATATTATATAACAAGAGAACAGTAGCATGAATACAGGAACAAAAGCACTAAAGCTGTCACTACTGGCCAGTTCGTTGGCGCTGGCTTTAACAACAACTCCAGCAATGGCACAGGATAATACAACCGGTTTACTTAGAGGGGTTGTTACCTCTGAAACCGGTCAGCAATTAGAAAACATTAGTATTAATTTGCGCCATTTAGGCCAAGGTTTTACTCGCAACGTACAAACCAACAATAAAGGTGAGTATGTGTTGCGAGCACTTCCAGTAGGTGAGTATCAGGTTACCGTAATACAAAACGGTACCACGATGATTGATGACTATAAGCTGACTATTAGCTTGGGCCAAGCAGAAGTATTTGCTCCAGTATTAACCAGCGGCGAAAAAATTGAGCGTATTGCTGTAGTCAGTTCAATGCTAAAACGTGTTGATACGTCTGACTCTACCGCGGGCTTAACCTTTAATTCAGAAAAGCTAGAGCTACTACCCGTAAGTACTGGGTTTGAAAGTATCGCCTTACTAACTCCAGGCGTTACTCGCAGTTCAGCCTTCGGTCCTTCTAGTTTTGGTGGTGGCTCAGCTGCTGAAAACGGCTACTTTCTTAACGGTATTAATATTACTGAGCTACGCAGAGGCATGGGGTCTATAGAGCTACCGTGGGAAGTTGTGGCGCAAACTCAAGTAAAAACGGGTGGTATTTCCGCTGAATATGACCGCTTTATTGGTGGTGTAGTAAATGCCGTATCCAAATCAGGTAATAATGATTTTCGTGCTGGTGCACAAATACGGCTTGACCCTAGCGCGTTACACTTTGCCCATGACACTGTGCTTAATAACGACGGTACCGTAGCAATTAATAACGAGCAATTTGAAAAAAGCTATACCGATGCTAACGTGTGGGCTGCTGGTGCACTAGTGCAAGACAAACTATTTTACTATGCGTTGTTTAACCCGACCCGCTATAAGTCGCAATATATAAATAGTGTAAATACCCAGTTTACTGAGTTTACTCAGAAAAAAAACCGCTGGTTTGTTAATCTAGACTGGCGCATTACTGATGAGCACACGTTAACCGCTACGGCACTAGATAATAGCGTTGATAACAATTATGAAAACTTTAACTGGGATACTACAGCAGGCCAAGGTAATAACATTGGTCGTACGGTTAGTGAAACCGGCGGCAAAATGTACTCAGCTCGCTATCAGGGTTTTATAACCGATGACTTATCGCTAGCTGCTACCTATGGCCGAGTTAAAGACTCCCGTAATCCAGTGCCGTCAAATACCCTACCAGGAATTTGGAACTCGGTTTTACCGGCCACCGGCCAGCGTCTTGGTCAGTGGACTGATTCTAATATTACTTATGAAGAATATACACGTGACCAGCTGCGTTTAGACGTAACTTGGCTACTTGATAACCATACCATTCAGTTTGGGATGGATAGTGAAAAACTAAAAGTTAACTACAACGAAACGCAAAACGGCGTAGGCGATGCCCGCGGTTGGTGGTATTACGAATCTTATAGTGCTACCAATGCTTACGGCGTAGCACCAGGTAACTATGTACGGCAACGAGTTCGTGCAAGCGATGGCACCAGCGAAGTTAATTCACTCGCGTTTTATATTCAGGACAGCTGGAATATTAACGATAATCTAGTGCTAAATGCCGGTGTGCGTTACGGTAGCTTTGAAAACACCACCACCGGTGGCGAAGTTTACTTAGATTTAGATAACCAAATTGCACCGCGTTTGCAATTAATTTGGGACCCAACAAGCACGGGTATAAGCAAAGTATACGGTACTTTTGGCCGTTACTATCAGCCTATTCCTAGTAATATGAATATTCGTTTAGCCAGTGGCCAAAGCGATGTTTCTTATATATACCAAACTGCACAGCTAGATAATGGCATTCCAGTTATTTCGGCAGATGGCTCACCTAGCCGCGGCCAGCTACTGCATACGCATATTACTCAAGCAGGTGGTGGCTATGCAGATCCCGCGACGTTAGGCTCGGCCAATTTAAAGGCCATGTATTCTGACGAATTTACACTAGGTTATGAGCAACAGGTTAGCGAAAAACTAACGGCTAGTGCTAGATTGATTTACCGCGATCTTAAAACCTCTATCGACGATGTTGACCCAGTGCCAATTATTAACAAATGGGGCGAACAAACCGGAACTAGTATTGTAAATTATCCAGATTCTTGGATCTTAATTAACCCCGGACGAGCCCTTGAGTTAAATTATGATGCTAGCGGTAATGGTCAAATTGATCATATCTATGTGCCTGCTGCTGACATGGAGCTACCGGCTGCTAGCCGAAAATATTTAGCTTGGGAATTTAGCCTAGAAGGCAGAGTATTTGATAGCCTTGGGCTGAATGCCTCTTACGTTTGGTCGCACAGTTGGGGTAATACTGAGGGCTTAGTAAAATCTGATAATGGTCAGGCTGATCCGGGTTGGACTGCCGGCTATGACTACGGCGATTTTATGGATTATGCCGCAGGTAACTTACCCAACGATCGCCGGCATGCGTTCAAATTTAGTGGTATTTATGACATCAATGATAGCTGGTCAGTTGGCGTAGTAGCCAGAGCATCGTCAGGTCAGCCAAAAAATAAACTAAGTTTACATCACCCGCTAGGTGTAGACAGCTGCAGCGCTGAAAGTATTTGGCGAGATTGTAGTGGCAACTATTACCAAGACAACTTGTATTTCTACGACTGGCAAGGCAACCCTGCGCCACGTGGCAGTGCCGGTACGCTTGATTGGTTTTACGAGTTCGATGCCTCGTTAAACTACCGCACCACCATTGCCGGCCAGCAGTTTAATGTTAAAGCAACGGTTTATAACCTGTTTAACTTCAACACACCTATTGCAGTGAACCAGGCTAATCAACTCTCTACGCCAAACGGCTATATAGAAAACCCAAATTGGGGTGTGGCTAGTGCGTTGCAAGCAGAGCGTAGTGTTTCATTAACTTTGCGCTATGAATTTTAATCTACCCTACTTAGTTATGATGACGACATAACTGCACTATTTGCTTCCGCGCAAGCGGAAGCTTTTTTTATCGCTGCTTTAGGAGCACCGTATGAAGATTGCCGCTTCGGCTATACTACTACTTAGCTGTTTGTTGCCGGTTAGCACACTTAGTGTCGCCAGTACTGCACCAAACGTAGAAAAAACCAAACCGATTCCAGCCGCAACGTGGCAACAACCAAGCCGATATACTCAACAATCTTTTAATAGCAATATAGAACAACTCACACTGTTATTAAGCCAGCAACAAAATACTAGTTTCGTTGAAAAATTAGACCAACCATTGCAGTTTTTTCGGTATTTTTCTTACTATGGTGATACCAGTGAACTAAATAAACAATCATTACTTAAACTGCACCAGTTTCTGGAGCAGCTAGCTCAAACCGCTATTTTTAATACTAAAACTGGATGGCGCCTGCAAGAACACTATGCCGTTTTACTTTACCGCTTTTATGCTAATCCCAGTTTAGTTAGCTATTGGCCAAACCAGTCAAAAGCCTTGTTGCCAATATTACAAAGCCCATTAAGTAATGAATTACAACAGCACTATAGCTGGTGGGAAGCCATTCGCAGCCTAGCATTCACGGCCTATTCTGCAAGAGCAACAACCGACCTAAAACAAGCTATTAGTAGCAACACCGAGCTAATTAACACCTTGCTTGATTTAATTCCGCAAAATAACGACTGGCAACTTGACCATATTGTCTGGGCGCTGGCCTATATTCATATTTTATTAGATGAACCGGCGCAGAAACAATTAGATAGCCAAGTATTAACCGCACTGCGACAACACACTGCCTTAAAAGATAACTTATATAAACAGCTATTTAATCACTATCTAGCGAATTCATTTCGTGTTCGTGAACAATGCGAGCTAGATTTTGCCGAACATTGCCTGCAGCCAAACATTACTGACGCACTACCACTACGCCATGTCTGCCATGATGAATTAGTGATCCGAGCGAAAACGATTAGCCCTAGCCAGCTTATCAATAGCTGTCAACAAATGATGGCGCAAGAGCAGCATTTTCATCAACTATTGGCTACCCAACATCAACCTGTCGCTAACGATTTTAATAACACCTTGGAGGTGGTTATTTTTGATAACTACAGCGACTACAATTATTACGGCGGTTTATATTTTAACATTAATACCAACAACGGCGGCATGTACATAGAAGGAACACCTGCTGATCCTGATAACCAAGCTCGATTTTTTTCGTTTCAACGCTATTGGCAACCGAGTCCTTTCGCCGTTTGGAATCTTGAACATGAATACATTCATTATCTAGATGGTCGCTTTGTTAACTATGGGCCTTTTGGCCATACACCTAGCCACAGTGTGTGGTGGGCAGAAGGTATGGCAGAGCTACTTTCACAGCCAACTGATAACCCACAGGCCATAGCCATGCTACACAAAACTGCAGCTAGCGACTTACCCTCGCTTGAGCAAATTTTTGCTAGCACCTACAACGATGGTGTCGATATGATTTATCGTTGGTCTTACTTTGCATGGCGCTATTTACAACAGCATAAACCTGATGCTTTAAAGCAATTAGCGACATTATTAAAGCAAGATTTTTTTGCTGGCTACTTAGATGCTTTACATAAACTAGAAAAAACCGAACAAGCCGGCTTTAAACAATTTTTGCTGCAAATAAAACAACTGCCAACCAACAAGCCGCAGCATACAAGTCAGCCTTTAGGCCGTTATCTATACCGACGCTATTTGCATCCCGAGCATTTAATCGTAAACGAAGCGCATTTCCATTTACTACACCAAACAGAATAAATGTGGGCATTAAATAAGCATAGTGTCTATTTAGTACCCATTATTTCTTATGCAAAATTTCAAGAGGATTAACCATTACTTAGTTCAAAACAGAATTATCAGATATATTGTATACATTATTTAATATGCTAGATTAATGTAGCTTGCAAGCTAACCTAAAATAATAATACTTAATCCAAAGGAACAGCGACATGAAAGCAAATACGCTACTGCTTAGCTTATTAATAAGCAGCGGTGCACTATGGGCCTCAGAGCCCATAACGCCCTCTTACCCAGCACAATTAGAAAGTGATTTAAAGCACAATCAGGCGCAGCAGTCAGAACAGAAGTATATTCACCCACCACGGCTAGTTTCACCGGCTGAGGTAGATAAAATAATTCGCCAGCAACATTCGCATGACGTACCAATACGAGCAATAACAGACGCCAATACAACTAATCAACAAAATAGCCGCGTATCGACAACCAATGTAATTAACAATGTTGCAAGCTGTAACAATCCTGCGCAGTTATTACCTTTATATGGTACAGACCTAGTTAATGCCGTTATAAACGCCTCGCTTAGCAGTTGTTTATATGGTTTGTATAATGACGCTTTTGTCGGCACTGAGCACTTTGCCGATACTAAATTGCAAACTATTGTTGAAGCCATAACCGCCCGATTGCCAAACTTTGATGGTTCAGATGCTACTGGTGCTGCTGATTTAGAAAAGTTGGTTACTTATCTTAGAGCTACACATTGGGCTGATAAAAATCATAATTTTACTGCCGCTTATAAAGCTGAATTAGAAAATGCATTTAACCAGTATTTTGCGGGCGAGCAGTTTATTAACTTTACCGGCAGCAGTTCACGTAACTTTATGCTGCGTTACGAAATGCTAATTTTAATTAATAGCAGTAGCACTAATGCGCTACCGCACTTGGCGCGCTTTAGTGAAGCTATTCGCGGCTATGCTAATACTGTATCTAGAACCAATAACTGGGGTGTTAGTTATGAAGAAAACGGTATGACCCAGCTGCTAACACAATTCTTTAATGCTGTTAAAAATGCTGATCAGGCAACTAAGAATGTGTTATTAGCCAATCCACAAATTATTAATAATTTAATAGATTTCGTTGTTACAGATGGAGTGTGGCTAGTAGGCCACACTAGGGAATATCAGTGGAGTGATACCGTTAGCGAACTAGGCCGACTAATGATATTTGGTGGCGCTATTGCCGATACGGTTCGCCCAGCATTACAACAAATTTTAAGCCAATATAGCTACGACGGTACAGGTGCTAATGGCTGGTTAAATGCCCAAGCTATGGTAAAGCTTTACGATAACGCCAACTGCGCTTTATATGGCACAGCTTGTAATTTCGATTTGCAAAGCTACGTTTTATCTGGCCAGCACACTTGTAGCAGCAGCTTAAAAGTGCGCTATCAACTGCCGCTAAGTGCGAATAATTTATTACATATATGTAGTGAACTAGCTGAGCAAGAACAGTATTTCCATAGCCTATTTAACACCACTACCGACACGCCGGTACTAAATGATAACAACACCGATTTAGAAGTTGTTATTTTCAATTCATCGGCAGAATATAAAAGCCATGCCGGTAATTTTTTTAACATCAACACTGATAACGGCGGTATGTATCTAGAGGGCACGCCATCTGATGAGGGTAATCAAGCACGCTTTATTGCTCATCAAGCAGAATGGCTAAATTATTTTGAAGTATGGAATTTAAGACACGAATATGTACATTATTTAGACGGCCGTTTTAACCAATGGGGCGGCTTTAATGATCAAGCAAGCAATTCGGTATGGTGGAGTGAAGGTCTAGCTGAATATTTATCATATCGCGATACCAATGCCACGGCACTTAACGTAGCAAAAAATAAAACCTACCAATTAAGTGAAATATTCCAAACCACCTATAACAACGGCGATACAACGCGTATTTATTACTGGGGTTATTTAGCAACACGTTTTATGTTTGAGCAACAACTTGCAGAAGTTAATAACGTGCTACTGCCTAGCCTACGTGCTGCTAAATATGCGATTTCTGATAGCCCTTGCCTATTTGCCTGGAGTTGGCAGACAAAGCCCGACGCCATTGCTAATAATTGGTTATGGCTTTATGACGACAGTGAATGGTCTAGCGGTTACTGGGTTTGGACTTGTGGCCAGCCACAAAGCGAGCAAGTAGAATTACCAGAATACACCTCTTACGCCGATATTCTTGCCAGTTGGGGCACCAACTTAGATACAGAATTTCATACTTGGCTAGATTGTTTAGTTGCTGGTAACGGCGTTTGTAACAACAGTTACCACCCAGCCGATTTAGACCAAAATAGCACAATCGACCAACGCGACATTGATCTATTTAACCAGCTGCTTCGTCATGGTTCAACCTTAAGTAATAGGTATGATTTTAATAACGACAACTACGTCGATCAACGTGACATCAGAGCCATGATGCAATTATGTACCTTACCTCGTTGTGCTATTAGCCAATAAACTTATTAACGGAGACTACTATGAAAAAACTATTTAACAGCCTAGCTTGTGCACTATTACTACTGACAAGTTATCACAGCAATGCGGCATTCATTACACTTGAAGCTGATCAAGCCAGCTACAATGTTGGCGATACCGTTACCGTTGATCTGAATGTAAGTGGCTTTGAGCAGTTACTGGGCGGCTTTTTTGCTGAATTACTTTATTCACCTTTGCAACTGACGTTACAAAGCTGGCAATTTGGTCAAGGCTTTGATGATGGCTTAGGCTCATATCAATGGCATAGCCACGATGCAGCCAACGGTATATTGCAACTTGATGACTACGCTGACTTCTCAGCTGACACCAGCTTGTTACTTACACAACAGGGCTCAATGTTCACGTTAGTTCGGCTTAGTTTTAGCGCATTAACTGCAGGTCAGTTCGATTTAGGATTACTCGCCTCAGGTACAGGCTTACTTAGCTTTAACAATGATTATTTGCCGTTAACGTTACAGGGCACAACCATTAATGTTGTTAATACAACACAAGTGCCATTACCCGCCACAGCACTGTTATTTGCTAGCGGTTTAGTGCTGCTGCCACGCCAGCGTAAAACAAAAAACGGCTAAAATTTGGCCATTCAAAAAGCATTTTTTGGGTGATAACTTAATTAAACATTCTGTGTTTTATAACTGCAATAATATGCATCAGCTGCATGTAATACATGTGGCTGATGCATTCGAGTAAGTTCAAGTTCCTATTTTAGTTATGCAATTAATTTACATTATATACATTTTTGTTATATATAACACATTGTATACAGTATACGTAAAAGCTAAGTTGTATCTGCCTACTTTGGCTAAATTACATACTATAAACAGGAATAAATAATGAAAATAAAACAACGAACTGAACTCACTCTCAGTGCTATTGCGCTAGCGCTTTCAGTATACAGTTCAGTGGCAGTAGCAAATGACAAGCCGGCTCCTTTAGCTACTAACTCCTATGACAATCACACGCCTAATAGCAAAGTTACCGCACCCGTAGAGCCTAAACCTGATGCTCTAAAAGCTAAAGCAAAGCCAGAGCAGGCATTTTACCAAGCTCATACTGCGCAGCAATTACGTTTATCAGGGCAAGTCACTATTCAAGCCGATAGTTGTGATACTGTTACTAGTGGTTATGGCAGCAAAACTGGACAAGCACTGGTTGATCATATACTCAACAATCCTTCAAGCTGTATAGATGCACTGTTTAATGGCGACGCTAATGCCCTTGCCGCTTTTCAAGCAGATAAAATGTACAGTGTTGCCAATGCTACTGCGGCATTGGCCAATAGCTATAATCCAGCAACCGCGTCAGAAGAAACAATTGGTAAGCTTTACTATTTTTTACGAACGGGCTATTACGTTCAGTATTATAACCCTACCGCTATTCCAGAATACCCAAACTGGGTTAAAACGGCTGTACGTTCAGCGTTAGACAATCTTTTTGCTAATCCTCAGTTTTACACCAGCTCTGATATACACGGTAAAAACATTCAAGATGCATTGACCTTAATAGACAGTGCAGGTGAAAACGCGCGCTACCTTTATGTGGTCAAACAATGGCTAAGCCGTTGGGATAACAATATGGCCGCAAGTTGGAATATGCGCTCTGCCGTTAATGGTGTATTTACAATACTATTTCGTGGGCATTACGATGCAAGCTTTGTACAAGCAGCAACAAATGACAGCGCCTTGATCCAACAGCTTAGTAATTTTGCCACATCGGATTGGATGCTTAATTCTGACTCCGCTTTTATGCAAGAAAATGCCGCAGCTGAGTTAAGCCGATTTTTACAATATAACAATACAGCAACGTCAGCCCTTGTTACGAGCGAAGTAGGACAAATACTCAGTAAATACAGCATGAATGGACAAGGTGCCAGTGTATGGTTAAAAGCCGCCTCTACTCTCGATTATTATAACCGCTGTTCTGAATTTAACATTTGTGGTTTCTCAGAACAACTCGAGCAACAGGTATTAAATATCAATCATTCCTGTAATAGTTCAATGAAGTTCCGCGCCCAAGATATGACCAGCAGCGAGCTTAATGAGTCGTGTGATACCGTTACACAACAAGAAACCTTTTTTCATAAATTTTTAGCGACTAATCAGCAACCTGTTGCTGATGATTTAAACACCAACTTAGAGATGGTAGTGTTTAATAGCAGCGATGATTATGGATTATATGCTGGGCTTTTTTTTGGCATTGATACCGATAATGGTGGTATGTATCTTGAGGGAAACCCGGCATTACCTAATAACCAAGCGCGTTTTATTGCTTATGAAGCCGAATGGCTAAGACCAGACTTTACAATCTGGAATTTAACCCATGAAATGGTGCATTACCTCGATGGCCGCTTCAATTTAAAAGGCGATTTTGGCGATGCAAGAACAGACACGCATAACACTGTCTGGTGGATTGAGGGTCTAGCAGAATATGTATCAAAGAAAAATAGAAATGATCAAGCTATTCAGATTGCTAGTTCAAAGCGTTATAAAATCAGTGATATATTTAAGAATAATTACTTTAGTGGCACAGAGCGTGTTTATCACTGGGGGTATTTAGCCGTACGATTTATGTTTGAGCGCAAACCAGAAGTCGTTAATCAGTTATTAGTGCATTTTAAAGCTGGTGATTATGATGCATATTTAACTGCTGTTAACGCGCTTGGCACTAGTTTAGATGCCGAGTGGTCATCTTGGTTAAGCACTGTGCAAAGCGACGATAGCATACCAGAAACGACTATTGGTGGTCCAAACACGCCTACTCCTGGCGAGAATGAACTAATTAATGGCGAAGCTAAGTTAAATTTAACCGGCCCTAAAAGCCAATGGTTACATCATTACATAGACGTTGCAGAGGGGCAAAGTAAGCTTACTATTACACAATCTGGTGGTAACGGTGATGCTGACTTATACGTAAAATTCGCGCAGCAGCCAGACACTAACAGCTTTGATTGTCGACCATACAGAACCGGCAACAACGAAAGCTGTGAGTTTAATTTACCTGCAGCCGGCCGTTGGTATGTTTCAAGCTATGGCTACAACGCATTTACTGGCGTGTCGCTTAAAGCAACTACTGAAAGTGGCACTAGCCAACCCAACGCATGCAATACGCAAAGCGCGGTTAGCTATGTTCAACTTGAAGCAGACAATCAGTATTGCGTAAGCCAAGAAAGTAATGGCGATTACACTTATTTCTACATGTATAACAGCGTTGCTAATGCCAGTTATACTTTCAATTTATATGGCCCTAACGAAGGTAATGCTGACTTATATTTCAGTAATGCTAGTTGGCCAACAGCAAATGACTATCAACAAAAATCAACTCAGGCAAATAGTAACGAGTCTGTTACTACACAAGCTTTACCTGTAGGTTGGATTTATATTAGTGTCCATGCCAATAACGAAAGGCCAGACACAACATTGACCGTTACGTTAAATTAAGTATTAAAAGCCAAGGGCAGCTATAAGCTGCCCTTGGCTTAGTTACGTGAGAATACACAATTATTTATGTAGTACCGCAATAATTTCTTTAGCCGCGGCCGTAATGTGACTACGTAATAACTGACATGCTTCGTCTATTTGCCTATTACGACAATAGTTTAATAACATTCTGTGTTCAGGATCTGCCTTATCTATACCGCCGGCTAATAATAAATGCACTCTAATATAACGATCTGAATTCATAATTAAATTTTGCACAATCTCATAAGTTAAAGGCCTATCTGCGGCGAAATATAGACTAAGATGAAAACGTGTATTTAACTCGCTCCAAGAGCTTTTTGTCGCCCCATCATCAAATGCCGCTGCCATTTGTGCTATAAGTTGTTCGCTTTTATCTAAATCTGCTTCAGTAAATTTGGGTATGGCTTGACGCAATAATTCGGCTTCCAGTAAAGCTCTTAATTCAAATAACTCTGTAACCTGCTCAGCGGTTAACTTGGTTGCTGTAGCCCCTTTGTGCGCTTCAAACTCTACCAAACCTTCTGCTTCTAATTGCAATAATGCTTCTCGTATCGGTATACGACTAACGTTCAGTTCCGCCGCTAAAGCGGCCTGTCGAAGTGGCTCGCCAGCTTTAATAGCGCCGGTAAGAATTTTTTCACGGATCACTTCTACCACAACTTGGGTGCGTGTCTTATATTCAATAACCATAATTATCTGCTGTTATGCATTTATGAATTCAGTATACCAAATATTTATTATTCTGTTGCAACAACTTAATAGCCTGCAGCCAGTCGTGCTTGTCGCCTACTCTAACTTTACAGGTTGTATTCACAAAAAGGCGGCAATAAACGCAACCAGAACCCAAAAACTAATGACTATACAACCTGCTCTTTTTTTACACTAAAAAATAACAGCGCAAATAATTTTAATATGTAACAAAAAACACAATAAAACCAAACCATTGTTTTAACTAATATTTATTTTATTTTATCTTATTTATTTTTAAATTTAATAGTAATACACCTTGTATCAACTTTTAAACTGCCGTAACTTGTACAACATAATTATTGAGCGATTTTATCAAAATGAATATTATAACTGTCTATCACCATAGCGACTAGCCGTCCGATATTTTCGGAGGGCTGATGTCTGGCGCTCCGGTGATAAACAATAATCCCGAGCCCAGGCTCGGGATTTTTGTTTTTAGCATCATCAATTTAAAATTATCGTCACGGAGACCTATATGAGTCCGGCAACAGAATCGAAACGCTTACGTATCGCCATGCAGAAATCTGGCCGTTTATCGGTTGACTCTCAAGCATTATTTGCTAGCTGCGGTTTAAAAATTAACCTGCGCGAACAACGCCTTATTGCCCACGTTGAAAATATGGCTATCGATATTTTACGCGTACGTGATGACGATATTCCTGGCCTAATTATGGACGGCGTCTGTGATTTAGGCATTGTTGGCGAAAACGTGCTGGAAGAAGAGTCGCTACAGCGCAAGTTAGATAACGACAGTGCCGACTACACTATTTTAAAACGACTCGACTTTGGTAGCTGTCGCTTGTCTATCGCAGTACCACAAGAGGAAAGCTACGCCAACTCCAGCTGTTTAGAAGGCAAAACCATTGCTACTACTTACCCGCGTTTATTGGCGCGTTATTTAAAACAACAAGGTGTAAATGCGCGCATTGTTACGTTAAAAGGCTCGGTTGAAGTAGCACCACGCGCCGGTTTAGCTGATGCCATTTGTGATTTGGTGTCCACCGGCGCCACCTTAGATGCTAATGGTTTAAAAGAAGTTGAAGTTATTTATCGCAGCAAAGCGGTGCTTATTCAGCGCAAAAACCTATGCGACGACAAGCAGCTTAAATTAATTAACAAACTAATGCCGCGCATTAATGGCGTAATGCAAGCTAATGAAAGTAAATACATTATGTTGCACGCACCGCGCACAGAACTAGAACAAATTATTGCGTTATTACCTGGTGCCGAAAACCCAACTATTTTGCCGCTAGCCGGTAATGACAACCTAGTTGCTATTCACGTGGTTAGTAGTGAAAGCCTATTTTGGGAAACCATGGAGCAGCTAAAAGCGCTAGGCGCCAGCTCTATTTTAGTGCTGCCAATTGAAAAGATGATGGTGTAATGATGGATGCTGTAATTGTGAATAGCATTATTGACTGGTCAGCGCTATCAGATGTTGAACAACAAGCTGCATTAGCACGGCCACAACTTAATGACTCGGCCACTTTAACCGCTCAAGTGAGTGCCATTATTAGCACAGTGCAGCAACAAGGCGATGCTGCACTGTGCGCTTATAGCCAACAATTTGATGGCCTAACTACGAATACGCTGTGTATTAGTGACAATAAAAAGCAGCAGCTACTCGCTACCTTATTACCCGAGCGTAAAGCCGCCATAGAATTGGCCTACAACAATATTCGTAAATTTCATGCGGCGCAGTTGCCACGTGATATTGAAGTAGAAACTAGCCAAGGTGTTATTTGCCAACTTAAAAACCGCGCACTTAATGCCGTCGGGTTATATATCCCTGGTGGCAGTGCGCCGCTACCTTCCACAGTATTAATGCTGGGTGTACCGGCGCAATTAGCCGGCTGTAAACGTGTGGTGCTAGTAACTCCGCCAGGGAAAACCCAAGCCGATGCCATAGCAGCAGAAATTATTTATGCCGCAGAATTGTGCGGTATCAAGGACATTTTTACGATTGGCGGTGCCCAAGCCATAGCTGCACTGGCCTATGGTACAGCAACCATTCCTAAGGTAGACAAAATTTTTGGCCCAGGTAATCGTTATGTTACCGAAGCCAAGCGCCAAGTTAGCCTAGATAGTAAAGGCGCAGCTATTGATATGCCTGCTGGCCCATCAGAGGTATTGGTATTAGCCGACGCAAATGCTAATCCTGCATTTGTTGCTGCCGATTTATTGTCGCAAGCCGAGCACGGCCCTGATTCACAAGTATTGTTGGTAAGTAATAGCCAAAGCTTAATTGCCGCAGTGCAAGCTCAAGTAAGCCGCCAACTTATGGCTTTACCAAGGCAAGCTATTGCCGCACAAGCACTTAAACACAGCCGCTATATTTTAACCCGTGATCTGGCACAGGCCGTGAGCGTTATTAACACTTATGCACCAGAGCATTTAATTATACAAACCGATATCGATGCCGAGCTTATCGAACAATTTGACAGTGCCGCCAGTATTTTTGTTGGCAAATGGACACCAGAATCCGCCGGTGATTATGCCAGCGGCACTAACCATGTGTTACCAACCTACGGTTACAGTAAAACGGTATCTAGCTTATCGCTAACTGATTTTTATCGACGCTACACGGTACAAACCTTGTCAGAAACTGGCATGCGCAATCTTGGCCCCAGCATCGTTACCTTGGCCAAAGCGGAAGGCTTAGACGCCCATGCTAATGCCGTTAGTATCCGTTTAGCCGCGCTAGAAAAGTGTAAGGAGTAATAGATGAATACGACAAAAATACATGCCCTAGCGCGCGATACGGTAAAAGCAATTCAGCCCTACGCTTCAGCAAGAAGCAGCATGAGCGGTGGTGCCATTTGGTTAAACGCCAATGAAAATGCGTTAGCACCAGAGTATCAGCTAACTGGCAGCTTTAATCGCTATCCGTCTTGTCAGCCCAAAGCGGTAATTGACGGCTATGCCGCCTACGCCAAGCTGCAACCGGATCAAGTGTTAGTGAGCCGTGGCGCCGATGAAGCGATTGAGTTGTTAATTCGTAGTTTTTGTCAGCCAAAGCAAGAGAGTATTAGCCTTTGCCCGCCCACTTACGGCATGTATGCCATTAGCGCACAAAGTAACGATGTAGCCTGTAATATTGTGCCGCTAACCGCGAATTTTGAACTTAATTTACCAGCGTTATTTGCCACATCTCCTAAGTTGGTGTTTATTTGTAGCCCAAATAACCCGACCGGTAATATCATTCCGCGCCAACAAATTATTGCCGTGTTAGAGCAGTTTAAACACAGTGCGCTAGTGGTAGTAGACGAGGCCTATATTGAGTTTGCACCCGAGGCGTCAACGCTAAATTTATTAAACGATTACCCCAACCTTGTAATACTGCGTACCTTGTCTAAAGCCTTTGCGCTAGCCGGTTTACGTTGTGGTTTTACGCTGGCGGCGCCAGACATTATTTTGGCATTAAAACAGATGATCGCGCCCTATCCGTTAGCTGAGCCTGTGGCCCAAATTGCCGCACAAGCGCTGCGGCCCGAAGCAATAGCAAAGATGCAAAACAGCGTAAACACGCTTAATCAGCTGCGCGATAACTTTATTACCTACGCCAAAGCCAGAACCGGTATTAACCAAGTATGGCCAAGCAGCGCTAACTACGTGCTGTTGCAGGTGGCCGACGCTGCCGCCTGCGTAGCTGCGCTGGCCGAGCAAGGTATTTTAATTCGTAATCAATCAAGTCAGTTGGGTTTATCGCAAGTAGTACGCGTGTCTATTGGCAGCGCTAACGAGATGCAAGCTCTCACCACAGCTATGGACAAATATTTTAATTTAGCGAACAGCACCGCAAACAAGGAGCGCATATGAAAGGCCAGCCGATATTATTTATTGACCGTGACGGCACTATGGTTGAAGAGCCAGCTATAGATAAGCAGCTTGATAGTTTAGAAAAGTTGGCTTACGAGAGCGGTTTAGTGCCAGCACTATTAAAGCTGCAGGCCGCCGGTTATCGCCTAGTTATGGTAACCAATCAAGATGGTCTGGGTACTGACAGCTTCCCGCGTAATACCTTTGATGCGCCACATAACAAAATGATGCAGTTACTAAACTCACAAGGCGTTCAGTTTGACGATGTATTAATTTGCCCGCACTTTGAGCAAGATAATTGCAGCTGTCGTAAACCTAAGCTGGGGTTGGTTAAAGATTATTTGCAGCAAGGCAAAATTGATTTTACCAATTCTTACGTCATTGGCGATCGTGCCACCGATGTGCAGCTGGCTGAAAATATGGGCCTGCCGGCATTTTTATACGACCGCGCCAATTTAGGCTGGGCTGAGATTACTAAACGTATTTTAAGCAAAGGCCGCCAAGCTACTGTGCAGCGTACTACGCGTGAAACCGATATCAAAATCAGCGTCGATTTAGACAGTACCGGCAATAACGTGTTTGAAACCGGTGTTGGCTTTTTTGATCATATGCTCGATCAAATTGCCACCCACGGCGGTTTTTCCCTGCAGGTAAAAGTGACTGGCGATTTATATATTGATGATCACCACAGTGTTGAAGACACAGCACTAGCACTAGGCCAAGCATTAAAGCAGGCGCTGGGCAATAAACGCGGTATTAATCGTTTTGGCTTTGTTTTACCCATGGACGAATGCCGCGCCGAATGCGTATTAGATTTATCCGGCCGGCCGATGTTTAAGTTTGACGCTAACTTAGGTTCAGGCAGTGTTGGCGGGCTAAATTTAGAAATGGTGCCGCACTTTTTCCGCTCACTTAGCGATGCCATGTTAATTACGCTGCACTTATCCATTAGCGACGGTAATAAACACCACATGGTAGAGGGCTTATTTAAAGTATTCGGCCGTGCGCTTGGTAATGCCATTAAAGTGTCTGGCGAAGCGCTGCCTAGCTCTAAAGGAGTGCTGTAATGGCACAACTGGTTATTGTTGATACCGGCTGCGCCAATATTAGCTCGGTCTACTTTGCGATTAAGCGCTTAGGAGTCGATGCAGTAATTAGCCATAATGCAAAAATTATAAAAGCCGCAGCTAAAGTTATTTTACCCGGTGTTGGTACTGCACATAATGCGATGGCAAAGTTGCAACAGGCTGAATTAATTAGCACGTTACAAAGTTTGCAGCAGCCACTATTGGGTATTTGCTTAGGTATGCAAATGCTGAATCGCCATAGCATGGAAGGTAATGTTGCCTGCTTAAACCTAATTAATGGTGACGTATTACCGTTACAAAGTGCCGGCTTACGCTTACCGCATATGGGCTGGAACACCTTATGCGATATTAGCTCGCACCCACTAATGACAGGTTTTACTG
This sequence comes from Rheinheimera metallidurans, assembly GCF_036983985.1. Taxonomy (NCBI): domain Bacteria; kingdom Pseudomonadati; phylum Pseudomonadota; class Gammaproteobacteria; order Chromatiales; family Chromatiaceae; genus Rheinheimera; species Rheinheimera metallidurans. The sequence goes on along the minus strand of NZ_JALAHQ010000001.1, from coordinate 862,186 downwards.
AGCAAGATTATCTGTATTTTGTGCACAGTTTTGCTGTTGCACCCAGCCATTATAGCTTAGCCAATTGCGAGTACGGCACTAAGTTTGCCGCCGTTATTGGTAATAACAATGTGATTGGTGCGCAATTTCATCCTGAACGCTCGGGTAAAACGGGCGCACGTTTACTACATAACTTTCTGGAGTGGCAGCTGTGATAATTCCAGCAATAGATTTAATTGACGGCAGTGTAGTTCGGCTATATCAAGGTAATTACGGACAAACTACCGAGTATCGTTTTAAACCGCAAAGCTTACGTGACGAGTATGCGAGAGCCGGCGCAAGCTGGCTGCATATTGTTGACTTATCAGGCGCTAAAGATGCCACTAAACGTCAACTAACGTTACTTACTGAATTGATGCACGCAGCACCACTAAACATTCAAGTAGGCGGCGGCGTACGCACCGAGCAAGACGTTATTGATTTACTTAACGCTGGAGCTAACCGAGTAGTTATTGGTAGCTTAGCAATTCGCCAACCCGAGCTAGTGCAAAGCTGGCTGCACAAATACGGCGGAGAGCGTTTAGTGTTAGCGCTAGATGTAGCAATAAATGCGGCTGGCAAGAAAACTCTACCCTCACACGGCTGGATTGAGCAATCGAGTATTACCTTAGAGCAAGTACTTGCGGAGTATATAAATGCTGGTGCTAAGCACGTGCTGTGCACCGATATTAGTAAAGACGGTACCTTAGCCGGCGCAAACGTAAGCTTGTACCAAGAATTAACGGCAAAGTATCCACAAATTCAGTGGCAAGCATCCGGTGGTATTGGCAAATTAGCCGATATACAGGCACTGATCGGCAGCAACGTAGCCGGTGTTATTCTAGGCCGCTCATTACTTGAAGGTAAATTTACGCTTGAGGAGGCCATAGCATGCTGGCAAAACGGATAATTCCTTGTCTCGACGTGCGCGATGGTAAGGTGGTTAAAGGCGTACAGTTTCGTAACCATGAAATTATTGGCGATATAGTACCGTTAGCACAGCGTTATGCTGAAGCTGGCGCAGATGAACTGGTATTTTATGATATTACCGCGTCCAGCGATGGCCGAGTGGTTGATAAAACTTGGGTGCAGCGTATCGCCGAAGTTATTGATATTCCGTTTTGTGTCGCCGGTGGTATTAAAACTGTTGATGATGCTGGCAAAATTCTGGAGATGGGTGCCGACAAAATATCCATTAATAGCCCAGCACTAGTGCGGCCACAGCTTATTACTGAGTTAAATAACAGCTTTGGCCAGCAATGTGTGGTGGTGGGTATTGATAGCTTTTTTGATGTTGCCTCTGGCCAATATCAAGTATACCAATTTACCGGTGATGAAAACCGCACCCAGAAAACGCAATGGCTAACCAGCGACTGGGTAGCTGAAGTGCAACAACGTGGTGCGGGCGAGATAGTGCTTAATTGCATGAACCAAGATGGTGTGCGCCAAGGGTATGATATTGCCCAACTACAGCGCATTCGCAACCTTTGTAACATACCGCTAATTGCCAGTGGTGGCGCCGGCAGCATGACGCACTTTACCGAAGTTTTTAAGCACGCCGATGTTGATGGCGCCTTAGCCGCCAGTGTGTTTCATAAAGGTATTATTGAAATAGCCGCACTTAAAGCCAAATTGATTGCCGATGGCATTAGCATTCGGCCACGATAAGGGCTAGCACAGCGTTAGCTAAGGCATAGGTACTTTTTTCAGTGACATTTGACGTAGGCTCGGAGAATATGAACATGAATAAAAACGACATTAGCCAGCTTAGCTGGCCCGAAAATCAGTTACTACCGGCCATAGTACAGCATGCTATTTCAGGTAAGGTGCTAATGCAGGGTTATATGAACCCACTAGCCTTAACGCAAACGCTCAATAGTAAAAAGGTTACCTTTTATAGTCGTAGCAAAGCACGGCTATGGACCAAAGGCGAAAGCTCAGGCCATACGCTTGATTTAGTTAGCCTTGATATTGACTGCGACGCCGACAGTATTTTAGTGCTGGCCATACCAAACGGACCAACCTGCCATGTTGGTACAGAAAGCTGCTGGCACGACAATAGCGCCAACAGCCCGCAACTCGCTTTTTTATATGAGCTAGAACAGGTAATACAGAGCCGCGAAGGCGCAGAGCCCAGCAGTAGCTACACGGCCAGTTTATTTGCCAAAGGCGTAAAGCGCATTGCACAAAAGGTGGGTGAAGAAGGGGTTGAATCGGCGCTTGCCGCGATGGCTGGCGATAAAGCAGAGTTAGCCAATGAAGCTGCTGACTTGATTTTTCACTTACTAGTGCTATTGCGCAGCCAACAACTAGAGTTAAATGACGTAGTTAGGGTGCTGCAGCAACGCCATAATACCGCCAAAACGTAACACTTAGCTGTAACGTTTGCCCCACGTTTTTTATCTGAAAACAGTGATTTAAAGTGTAACAGCAGTTGTCTGTATCTTGACAAGCCCAAGCTAGGCACAGACTATAAGCACGTTGTTACGCTTACTAACATTTTTGTTAACATTACAATTAGAAGAGTCGTTATGAAAAAATCCCTTTTGATGCTGGCATTGGCCAGCAGTTTTGCCATGGCTAATGAAGGCATGTGGATGCCGCAGCAACTGCCTGAAATTGCCACTGAATTAAAAGCCGCCGGCTTAGCACTTGACCCTGCCAGTTTAACTAAACTAACCGAATTCCCTATGGCAGCCATGGTTAGCTTAGGTGGTTGCTCTGCCTCTTTTGTTTCACCAAATGGCTTAGTCGCAACTAACCACCACTGTGTGTATGGCAGCGTTGCGCATAACTCAACACCAGAAAACGACTTACTGGCTAATGGCTTTTTAGCCGCCTCGTTAAGCGACGAAGTTGCTGCCGCACCGGGTAGCCGTATTTACGTTACCAAAGCAGTAGAAAATGTTACCAGCAAAATTATTGATGCCAAAACAGCTAAATTAAGCGGTAAAAAACGGGTTGATGCAATAGAAGCTAACCAAAAAGCCGTAGTAGCTGAATGTGAAAAAGACGAAGGCCACCGCTGCTCAGTAGCCGCCTACTATGGCAGTTTAGAGTTTTATTTAATTAAACAGCTTGAGATTAAAGACGTACGTTTAGTGCACGCACCAGCTGCCGGCGTGGGTAAGTTTGGTGGTGATACCGATAACTGGATGTGGCCACGCCACACTGGCGATTACGGTTTTTACCGCGCTTACGTAAGCCCGGAAGGTAAATCGGCCGATTTTAATGTTGATAACGTACCTTACAAACCCGACTTTCATTTAACGCTAGCAAAAGACGGCCTTAAAGAAGGCGATTTTGTTATGGCATTAGGTTATCCGGGCCGCACCAATCGTCATCGTTTACCCAGTGAAGTTAGCGAAACCTTTGAATGGTCTTACCCAAACACCGTAGCAAGTTATAAAAACACCTTAGACATTATTGCCAGCGAAACTGTTAACAATAAAGATGCCGCGCTAAAATATGCTAGCCGTGTTGCTGGTTTAAATAACTACATGAAAAACCGCCAAGGCATGCTAGATAGCTACGCTGATAGCGATTTCTTACAGCGTAAAACCGCCGAGCACAAAGAACTCACAGCTTGGGTTAACAGTAGCCGCGACAACAAAAAAGCCTACGCCGATGATTTAAAAAACATTGAAAAGTTATTACAACAACGTCAGCAGCAAGACCGTGCTGATTATCTGCTCGATAACGCGACACCGCGTTTACTGTCAGTTGCACGCTCATTACATCGCTTAGCGCATGAAAGCACTAAGCCAGATGCAGAGCGTAAAGCCGGTTTCCAACAACGCGACTTACCCCGTTTTAAAGCCTATGTTACTGGCATGGAACGTAACTTTGATGTTGGTGTAGAAAAAGCGTTAGATTTATCTAACTTAAGTAAATATGCCGCCCAGCCGAAAAAGCAGCGTAATGCTGAGTTTGATGCCGCTATGGGTATTAAAGATGGTATGAGCCAAGCACAGTTAACTGCGTTAATTGATAGCTGGTACGCTAATAGTGGTCTAGCTGAATTAAGCAATCGTACCGCATTATTAGACGCGTCAATTGACCAGTTTAAACAAAGTAATGATGTTTTTGTTAAAGCAGCTTTAGCGCTGTATAAATCAGATTTAAAGCGCGAAGCAGCAGATGAAGAGCTTGGTGGTAAAATTCAGCAAGCTTACGCCAGTTATATGCGCGCTAAAATTGCCTTTATGCAGTCTAAAGGTCAGGCCGTTTATCCTGATGCGAACAGCACACTGCGGGTAACCTTTGGTAATGTTACAGGCCGTGATCACGGTAATGAAGATGGCAATGCCTGGGCACCCTTTACTACACTGCAAGGTATTACAGCTAAAGCAACCGGCGAAGGCGAATTTAACGCACCACAAAAGCAACTTGATGCGATTAAAGCCAAGCAATATGGCCCCTATAAAGTGGATAGCCTAAATTCAGTACCGGTAAACTATTTAGCAACCTTAGATATTACCGGTGGTAACTCAGGTTCTGCGGTACTAAACAGCAAAGCAGAATTTGTTGGCTTAGCTTTTGACGGCACGCTAGATTCTATTATCTCTGATTGGGATTTCAACCCAGCTAACACCCGTTCAATTCAGGTAGATTTGCGTTATATGCTGTGGCAAATGAAGCTAGATGGCGCCGATAAACTGTTAGTTGAACTTGGCGTTAAATAATATAAACGCTAACTTAGCTTGCTAGGTTGGTGTAAAAACAAAAAGCCCCGCAGTCTACGATAAAGTACTGCGGGGCTTTTTTATTGCCGTTATTCTATATTTAAACTCTTTGTCACAGCTTGCTGTGCTAGTGGCCTAATAAATCTGCAGCTAAACGGACAAAATCTGATGAGGTTAAAATACCTTTTAGCTTGTTTGCCTCATCGACCACCGGCATACAGCCGTGGCGGTTACTAACAAAAAAATCGGCAACATCTTTTAGCGACTGTTGTGGTGCAACAGCGGCAAAATCGGTCGCCATAATATCAGCTATGAGTATTTGTTTTTCTTTGCGCTCCAATGCCGTTGCACCATATTGCGCCATTAAGCCCATCACTTTCGCAATCATAATTTTTTGCGTTAGCATACCCACTAACTCACCTTTATCGTCAATTACCGGAATATGCCGAATATTCTTGCTACGCATTAGATCATGCGCATCTTTTAAACTCGCATTTCGGGTTACACATAAAGGATCAGCTGTCATCAGCTGAGCAACTGTTTTAAACGCCATAACAACCTCCAATCGCAGTTATGTATCAGTTATAACGAAAAATAGCTTAACCTGCTTAGCGCTAGATCAAGTTTTATTCGATGCCGGCTTGGCCGAAGTAATAGAACTACCTAACGATGCCACAATCACTAAAGCAATAGCAAGCCACTGCCAAAGGGTAAGTTGTTCCGACAAAATCAAAAAGCCAGCTAAGGCGGCAACCGCAGGCTCCATGCTCATAAATATACTAAAATTCTGCGACGTCATATTTCTTAGCGCTACCATCTCTAACGAGTAAGGTAGCGCACTGGAAAGCACACCAACCAGTAAACCCAGCGGCAAGACTTGCCAAGTCAACAAGGCCATACCTTGGGTTACAGCGCCCATCGGTACTAAAACTATCGCTGCAACCGCCATACCTAGTGCCACCGTTGCGCCACCAGAGCTTTGCGAATTAGTTCTTTTGCCAAATAAAATATAGCCAGCCCAACACGCGCCCGCGGCCAACGCTAACACAACCCCCAGAGGATCTAGCGCATCTTTACCGCGCATATCCGGCAGCAATAATAAAATGCCAGCAACGGCAAAACCCACCCAAATTAGGTCGCGCTTACGCCGAGAAGAAAACAGCGCTACCGCCAGCGGGCCGGTAAACTCTAATGCCACACCGATACCAAGTGGAATACGCTCAATAGCAAAATAAAACAGTATATTCATACCGCCTAAGCTAAGACCATAGGTTATGACGACCAACCAATCTCTGCGGCTAGTAGGTAAATTACGCCATGGCCGAAACACTAACCACAATACCAGCGCAGAGAACCCTAAGCGCAGTGCAGTAGTACCGTCAGGCCCAACCACCGGAAACAGTTGCTTGGCAATAGAAGCGCCAGATTGAATAGTCACCATAGCTAATAACACACTAGCTACTGCAACCAATAATGGCCGATTAACAAATACCGACATACATGAAAAACCTGATAACAAGAGAGGTAAAGTGACAGCCCTTATTGTAGCGTGCAATGAAGCCAAAAGATAAGCCAGTAAGCGCAGGAATATCGCGGCTAAACCCTTTTTTATAACGAAAGAAAATACCGTCTAGTCGTATGGTTAAGGCAAAAACTTGAGCTTTTACTTACTTAGTGCTTTACTTGCGATCCTCGGTAGTAAGTGAGCACACTAATATGCAACCTCTAGCCTATGCTGTTTTTTATTTTAGCCTAGGTTTGCTATCAACAACGGTGGCAGCCGAAATTCCTGCGGACAGTAAAAAACAACTGAAATTATCGCCGACGAATCAACCACCGGCCGCAGCACTACCGGTAAAAAAAAGCGCATTAGCCCAAACTTTAGTCTATAAATCAGTTAAGAGTGACGGCACCGGCTTTTTTTCTGATCGCCAGCCGCTAAATCGGCCGTTTCAGCTAGTGCGCTATGATTGTTTTGCTTGTGATCCCGTATCAACGGTAAATTGGCATACTACGCCGCTGTATCTTCGACCTTACAACCAACTAATTAGCAAAGCAGCTAGCCAGTATCAACTAGACCCAGCGTTAATTCGCGCCGTTATCCATGCCGAGTCATCGTTTCGCCCCACGACCATTTCAAAAAAAGGCGCAATTGGTTTAATGCAATTAATGCCCAACACGGCCGCGCATTTAGGCGTAGAGAATGCGAGTTTGCCTGAGCAAAATATCTTGGCAGGCAGCCGTTATCTCGCACAGTTATTGAAACAATATGATGGTGAGTTGCCACTGGCACTAGCCGCCTATAATGCCGGCGCCAGCAATGTTAAGCGTTATAACGGCATACCGCCTTTTGCTGAAACTCAAGCCTACGTAACTCGGGTCGCTATTTTACATAAGCGCTACCAGCAAGCTAGCTAGTAGCGGCGGTCTTTGTTAATGCAGCGCGCATAATATCTTTCCAAGAAATAATACCTAGCAAATGCTTTTCATCGGTACTTACTGGCAAACAACTAATATTGTGCTCTAACAACAATACAGCAGCCTGTTTAATACTATGCTGTGGCGTAATAGTAATAACTGGCGACACCATTACATGATGCACCTTACGGCTACGCATGAATAAACCAATGGCCGGATCAGTCGCCGAGTCCATGATTGGACTTAGCTCACGAAAGTAATCTTTAACTGACACGATGCCAACTAAGCGATTAGTGCCATCTATTACCGGCACATGCTGAAAGTTTGCTTTAGCAAATATTTCTCTAAGTGACGCTAAACTGGCATCCGCTGTGGTGGTTAGTAGTCGATTACTCGGCGTCATTATTTGTGTAATGTTCATATTTACCTCAATGCCGCTACCCTATTTAATCGTCTTTCTTCTCAAAACCTTCAATAGTAACATTAGTCAAAAACCCAGCACCCTTAGTATCGCCGCTGCGCAACTTAATCATTAAACGCAAGTCGTTTGGCGAGTCGGCGTGATGAATCGCATCAGCATAGCTGATACGGCCAGCCTGATATAAGTCATATAAGGCTTGGTCAAAGGTTTGCATGCCCAACTCACGAGATTTGGTCATTACCGCTTTAATTTCACCCATTTCGCCACGAGCAATCAGATCAGCTATTAGTGGCGAGTTAAGCAACACTTCTATTGCCGCCACTCGGCCCTGACCGTCAGCTGTAGGTACCAGCTGTTGCGCCACAATGCCGCGTAGGTTAAGTGATAAATCGAACAATAGCTTTTGATGCATCTCTTTTGGCACCAAATGCATAATACGGTCAATGGCCTGGTTTGCATTATTAGCGTGCAGCGTAGCAATGCACAAATGGCCAGTTTCAGCGAACGCTAAGGCGTATTCCATGGTATCGCGCGAGCGTATTTCACCAATTAAAATAACGTCAGGGGCTTGGCGCAACGAGCTTTTAAGCGCGGCCTCAAAAGAGTCGGTATCTATACCCACTTCGCGCTGAGTAATTAAGCTTTTATGATGGTCATGGACAAATTCTATTGGGTCTTCAATCGTAAGAATGTGGCCTTTAGCATTTCTATTGCGATAACCAAGTAATGCCGCTAGTGACGTTGATTTACCCGTACCAGTACCACCAACAAACAGCACCAAGCCGCGCTTGGACATAATCACTTCTTTCATGATTGGCGGCAGGCCAAGTTCGTCAACGTTAGGTATTTTGGTAACAATACGCCGCACTACCATACCGGCGCAATCGCGTTGCCAAAAGGCAGAAACACGAAAACGCCCGGCATCGTTTGCAATAGCAAAGTTACACTCTTTGCTGGTCATAAATTCTTGCTGCTGTTTATCGTTCATCACCGACAATACCAGCTTAAGCGACATAGCATCCGTTAGTGGCGTTTCATCAATCGGCAGCAATTCACCATTAATTTTAGCCGCCACCGGCATACCCGCGGTAACAAATAAATCTGATGCTTTTTCAGCCACCATTTTTTCAAGAAAATTATCTAGCTGCATTGCTATTTACATCCTGCCCATGGCGCCAAAGGTGTTTTTATCTTGCGCTTTAGTTGCGGCGTCTTTTTGTGACACTAAACCGCGGTTAACTAGGTTTAATAAGCATTGATCCATCGTTTGCATACCGTGCGCAGCACCCGTTTGAATCACAGAATACATCTGCGCAATTTTATCTTCACGAATAAGGTTACGAATAGCCGGCAAGCCCACCATAATTTCATGCGCGGCAATACGGCCTCCACCGATTTTTTTAAGTAAGGTTTGTGAAATAACTGCACGCAACGACTCAGATAACATCGAACGTACCATAGCCTTTTCTTCGCCTGGGAATACGTCAATAATACGGTCAATAGTTTTTGGCGCAGAAGTAGTATGCAAGGTGCCAAATACTAAGTGGCCAGTTTCTGCTGCGGTCATCGCTAAGCGAATAGTTTCCAAATCTCGTAATTCACCAACTAAAATAACGTCAGGGTCTTCACGCAGCGCAGAGCGCAAGGCATTACTAAAGCTGTGGGTATCACGATGCACTTCACGTTGGTTAATTAAACTTAACTTGTTGTTATGTACAAATTCTATTGGATCTTCAATGGTTAAAATATGGTCGTGGCGCATACTGTTAACGTAATCGATCATCGCCGCCAAGGTGGTTGATTTACCCGAACCTGTAGGCCCAGTAACTAACACTAAACCACGCGGGTTTTCCGCTATGGTTTTAAAAATCTCTGGTGCGCCTAAATCATCTAAAGTTAATACTTCGCTGGGGATAGTACGAAACACCGCTGCCGCACCACGGTTTTGTACAAAGGCGTTAACACGGAATCGCGCTAAATTAGGTACTTCAAATGAAAAGTCAGATTCTAAATTTTCTTCGTATTCTTTACGCTGTTTGTCGGTCATAATCTCATACACTAATGCGTGTACTTCTTTATGTGATAATGGTGGGATATTTAGTTTACGCACATCACCATCAACGCGTATAAGCGGTGGCACACCAGCCGAAAGGTGTAAATCTGAGGCTTTATGTTGCACACTAAAAGCTAATAACTCGGTAATATCCATGACAATTTTACTCCAATTTGCCAATTAATATGAATAACATAGCAGAACAACTGAACCTCGCCTATCAGAACCTGAACAAAAAATGCGGGTTACTTGGCATTAAATCAGACACAGTGCAGCTAATCGCAGTAAGCAAAACTAAACCCACAAGTGCCATTATAACGGCCTATCAAACAGGGCAATACCAGTTTGGCGAGAACTACCCGCAAGAATTAGCAGAAAAATCAGCACAATTAAATACTTATAACAATATTGTTTGGCACTTTATTGGTCCGCTGCAATCAAATAAAACTAAGTTAGTGGCTGAAAATGCGCATTGGGTACACAGTATCGACAGGTTAAAAATTGCCGAACGTTTATCAGCGCAGCGGCCAGAAAACCTTGCACCAGTTAAGGTATTGCTGCAAATTAATATCAGTAATGAACCAAGTAAAGCCGGCATTGCTGCAGATGAAATGTTTAACTTAGCCGCCAGTGTTGCCGCGCTACCCAACATAGAACTAAAAGGTTTGATGGCCATACCCGCACCCGGTGATAGTGAGCACGCTTTTGCTGCGATGCAGCAACTGTCTTTGCAGCTGCAACAACTGCAGCCACAGGCCAATGAATTATCGATGGGCATGTCAGACGACTGGCCACTAGCACTAAAATACGGTGCAACTATGATAAGATTAGGTACGGTTATTTTTGGTGCTCGAGATTATAAACAGGAATGAATAAACAGATGAATGACAATATGGTCGCCTTTATTGGCGCAGGCAACATGGCTCGCTGTGTCATTGCAGCAATGGTTAATGCAGGCTACCCAGCAGATAACATTATTGCCGCTAACCGCAGTCAGCCAAAATTAACCGCGCTAACCACCGACTTTGGCATTCACACGACACTAGACAACATAGAGGCGGTAACCAAAGCAGATATCATTGTATTGGCAGTAAAGCCGCAGATGATGCAAGAGCTATGCAGCGCATTAATTGAGGCCGCGCCAGAAATTGCCGACAAACTATTTGTGACCTTAGCTGCAGGCATAACCACCGCACGTTACCAACAATGGCTTGGCAATATTCGTTTAGTGCGCGCCATGCCCAATACCCCTTCATTAGTTGGTTTAGGCGTTACTGGTTTATTCCCATCTGGTTGCTCCAATTATGAAAAAGCTTTTGTTGATCATATGTTCAGTGGCACTGGCATGACAGTATGGCTCGATAGCGAAGCGCAAATTGACCATGTTATTGCCGTTACTGGCAGCTCACCGGCCTATTTTTTCTTTTTTATGCAAGCTATGCAGCAAGTAGCAGAGCAGTTAGGTTTTACTAGTGCGGATGCGAAAAAAATGGTGGCGCAAACCGCACTTGGCGCAGCAACAATGGCGCTAAACAGCGAGCATAGTTTTGCCGATTTGCGCGCGCAGGTTACATCTAAAGGCGGCACTACGCATGAAGCAGTCAGTACCTTTGCCAATTTAGGCCTTGAAAAAATGGTTTCAGACGCCATGTATGCCGCAATAAAACGTGCACAGGAAATGGCGCAAAGCCTGTAACTATTACTATTTGGAGAGTTTGATGCAAGCTTTGTTATTTCTTATCGACACCGTATTTGGTCTTTACCTGATGGTAGTTATTTTGCGGCTTTGGCTGCAACTGGTGCGGGCTGATTTTTACAACCCCTTTAGCCAGTTTGTGGTAAAGGCGACTAATTTTATTGTATTACCGCTGCGCCGGATTATTCCTAGCATTGGTCGGTTAGACACCGCCACCTTGGTATTAGCTTATGCCGTAATGTTAACAAAATTACTGCTGTTACAGCTTATCCCATCGGGGCAAATTGCTTTAGTACCCACCTTAGTTTTGTCACTTATCTTTTTAGTTAAAGAGGTGTTTACCTTACTATTTTGGATCTTGGTTATTCGTGCGCTACTAAGCTGGTTTAGCCAAGGTCGCAGCCCAGTAGAATATTTAATGCATCAACTAACTGAGCCATTATTAAGCCCAATACGGCGTATTTTGCCGCCAATGGGCGGATTAGATTTATCCGTACTTGTGGTGTTAATTGGCTTACAGTTTTTAAATATCCTATTTAATAGCTGGTTTCACATCGTTTGAGCGCAGTAAGTCAAACCGGTGCTGACATTCGCCTTAGGCTATATATTCAGCCCAAAGCCAGCCGTGACCACTGGGTAGGTTTACATGGCGATGAAATTAAAGTCGCCATTACCGCGCCGCCAGTTGATGGTAAAGCGAACGCCCATTTACAGAAGTTTCTTGCCAAGAGTTTTAAAGTAGCTAAGTCGGCCGTATTCATTGAAAAGGGCGAATTAGGCCGACATAAAATGGTGCTGATCCAGGCGCCACTGCAGCTACCGCCGCTGGTAGCACAACTATTAATATCAGGCGATGTAACTAGCTAGCCTAAGAATACTAAACGGTTAAGAGCGATATATGAACGTTAGAATACTGATAATGCTATTAAGTTTATGCTTAAGCGTTAGCGTTGCTGCAGAGCAAAAAAAACAATTGGGTAATTGGGATGTGCACTATATTGCTTTTCCAGCTACGGTACTAACGCCTGAAATTGCCCAGCAATACCAGCTGCAACGCAGCAAATACAACGGTATTATTAATATTTCAGTGTTAAACTCCACATCTCAACATGCGCAAAAGGTTGGCATTACGGGTACGGCTAAAGATTTACAAGGCAGGCAAACCAGCTTGACGTTTAGCGAAGTAACTGAGGGCGATGCCGTTTACTACCTAGCACAGCTGCCATTTCGTCATGAACAACGCTTTAATTTTATCATCACTATTTTCAGCGGTAATGAATCTCAGCAGCTGAAGTTTGAGCAAACTTTCTACGTAGATTAAAACCACACTTATGACGCAAAAAATTGTATTAGCTACTGGCAATAAAGGTAAGGTCGCTGAGCTAGCTCAGTTGCTAGCTCCGATGAATTTCAGCATAGTGCCGCAAACAGAATTAGGCATAACCGATGCAGACGAAACCGGCTTAACCTTTATTGAAAATGCCATTATTAAAGCTCGCCATGCCTCATTAGCAACCGGCTTACCCGCCATTGCGGATGACTCAGGTTTGGCTGTCGATGCCTTAAATGGTGCACCTGGCATCTATTCGGCGCGTTATTCAGGTGAAGCGGCTACTGATCAAAGCAATATCGATAAACTGCTTAGCACGCTAAAACACCTACCTAATGAGCAACGCACTGCACAGTTTCATTGCGTGCTGGTATATATCCGCCACGCCGAAGACCCGATCCCCATAGTTTGCCACGGTGTTTGGCACGGTGAAATTAGCCAAACACAAGCTGGCACGTCGGGTTTTGGTTACGATCCAATATTTTTTGTCGCCAGTGAAGGCTGTACCAGTGCAGAACTTGCACCCGCCCGCAAACAACAGCTTAGTCATCGCGCTAAAGCGTTAACACAGCTACTTAATCAGCTACAACAGCAAGGATAAACGTGTGGCTTTGCAGTTACCGCCTCTAGCACTTTATATTCATATTCCCTGGTGCGTACAAAAATGTCCGTACTGCGACTTTAACTCGCACGCGATTAAACAAGGTATTCCTGAGCAAGAGTATATTGCCCATTTACTGGCCGATTTAGACCAAGATTTATCGCTAGTTAGTGGGCGCAGTTTAAGTACTATTTTCATTGGTGGCGGCACACCCAGCGTATTTAGTGCTGCCGGTATTGGCCAAATATTGCAAGGCGTAAAACAACGGCTGAACTGTGACACCGATATGGAAGTTACGCTAGAAGCCAACCCCGGTACTCTAGAAGCTGAGCGTTTTACCGGCTACGTAAATGCAGGTGTGACGCGATTTTCTATTGGCGTACAAAGCTTTCAAACCGCGCAATTAAAAGCGCTAGGTCGTATTCACGATAGTAACGAGGCCATCGCCGCGGCCAAGCTTGCCAAGCAGCTACCGCTAAAAAGTTTTAATCTAGATTTAATGCACGGTTTGCCCCAGCAAGACTTAACCGGCGCGCTAGCCGATTTACAACAAGCCATTGATTTAGCGCCACCGCACCTGTCTTGGTATCAACTAACCATTGAACCCAATACCGCATTTGCCTCGCGCCCGCCGATATTGCCGCCAGACGATACCTTGTGGGATATTCAACAGCAGGGCCTTGAATTGTTGCAGCAGCACGGTTATCAGCAGTATGAAATTTCTGCCTATGCTAAAACAGGCCAACAGTGCCAACACAACCTTAACTACTGGCGCTACGGCGATTACCTAGGCATAGGTTGCGGTGCGCATGGCAAGATTACCTTACCGTCGCGTAACGCAATTTTACGCACAGTAAAAATTAAACATCCTAAAGGCTATATGGATATAAGCCGTGGTTATGTAGATAGCCGAGAACAAGTTGCGGCTGAAGACCGGCCGTTTGAGTTTTTTATGAACCGGTTTCGCTTACTTGAGCCCTGCCCGATCAGCGACTTTACCGCCTACACCGGCCTACCGCTTAGCACCATTGCCGAGCCGCTAAAGGAAGCTGAACAAAAGGAATTAATTACGATAACGGATAGCCACTGGCAAATTTCCGACAAAGGCGCACGTTATTTAAACGATTTATTGACGATATTTATTTAAGCAATACAGGTTAGCAAGTACACTAACTGCGATACTTTACCTTTTCATCTACTGGCAGTTGCGTAGAATAAACTCACTATTCTAACAATAATGACAGGAAACAACATGAAACAGGTCACCTTTCCCCGTAAAGCATTAATACCTCTGGCGGTTAGCATGGCGCTACTTGTTGGCTGTGGCCCGCAACAAAGCGTCACAACCGCAGACAGCGCCGCACCCACAACGATAACCGCAGTTAGTGAGTCGGAAAAAGCCAATGCCTTGTTTGAACAAATTTTTATGGACAATGTGCGGCGTAACCCAATAACGCAAACGCGCTTAGGCATTAAAGACGACTACGATAAATGGCAGGATTTATCTGATGCCCATTATGAAGCGGGTTTAGCTTTAACTCAGCAGCACCTAACTTTATTACAGGCGATAAATAGCGATAAGCTGGATGAGCACACGCGTGTTAGCTATCTATTAATGCAGCGTAATTTAGAGCAAGAATTAGCTGAAGCCAAATGGCGTTTGTATAACTACCCGGTTAACCAAATGTTTGGTATCCATTCTCAAGTGCCGTCATTACTGATCAATCAACACAGTATCAGCGATGTAAGCGATGCTAAAGCCTATATTGCGCGCTTAAATGCGGTACCTACTCTATTTCAGCAACTACAACACCAGCTACAGCAGCGCGCGGACGCCGGCATTATTGCGCCTAAGTTTGTTTTTCCACTGGTAATTTCGGCCAGTGAAAACGTGATTCAAGGTGCGCCGTTTGACAATGGCGATGAAGGCACCTTACTTGCTGATTTCCGGAAAAAAGTAGCGAAGCTAGACATTGATGACTCAGCAAAAAAACTGTTGTTAGACGAAGCCAAAGTTGCGCTGTTAACCAGTGTTAAACCGGCCTATAACCAGTTAATTAATTATTTAACTGAGCTTGAGCAAACAGCAGACACGGTTGATGGTGTATGGCGCTTTAAAGACGGCGCTGAATTTTATAACGCGGCATTAAAACGTACTACCACCACTAATCTAACGGCAGAGCAAATCCATCAAATTGGTTTAGATGAAGTGGCACGTATTCATCAAGAAATGCACGACATTATGGACAAAACCGACTTTAAAGGTGATTTAGCCGCATTCTTCAAATTTATGCAAACTGATCCACAGTTTTACTATCCAGAAACCGCTGACGGCAAAGCGGAGTATTTAAAAGATGCGACAGCAATGATTGATAACATGCGCGGCCGCTTAGATGAGTTGTTTATCGTTAAACCTAAAGCCGCAATGATCGCCAAAGCTGTCGAGCCATTTCGCGAGCAAAGTGCAGGTAAAGCGTTTTACCAACAACCTTCTATGGATGGCAGCCGGCCGGGTATTTACTACGCCAACCTTTATCGCATGAGCGACATGCCAAAGTATGAAATGGAAGCACTTGCCTATCACGAAGGTATTCCAGGCCATCATATGCAGCTTGCTATAGCGCAAGAGCTAGAAGACATGCCGAAGTTTCGTCGCTTTGGTGGCTATACCGCTTATATTGAAGGCTGGGGTTTATACACTGAATTATTACCCAAAGAAATTGGCCTATACCAAGACCCCTACTCAGACTTTGGTCGTTTAGCTATGGAACTATGGCGAGCTTGCCGTTTAGTAGTAGATACCGGTATTCATGCGCAAAAGTGGAGTCGTGAACAAGCGATAGATTATCTTATTGCCAACACCCCGAATACTCCTAGCGCAATAGAAAAGGCTATAGAGCGCTATATCGTAATGCCGTCACAAGCTACTGCTTATAAAATTGGCATGTTGAAAATTGTTGAGCTAAGGCAAAAAGCCAAAACTGAACTTGGTGATAAATTTGATATTCGTCAGTTCCACGATACGGTATTAAAAAATGGTGCTGTGCCATTAGACGTATTAGAGCAATTGGTTGACGAATATATTGCCGCAACAAAAGCTTAAGTTTACTTACTTGCTTTACCATAAAAAACAGCGCCTAAGGCGCTGTTTTTTTATAAGAGGAATAAGCCATTAATTCACTTAAGCGCTACGACGTGCTTTTATTAATAAAATAGCCGCGAGCACTAGCACTACTATCTGAGCCGAAATGCCTTGTACCGTCGGGAATATGCCTAACCAGCTTATGGTTGGTACGGCAATATGGCTCAATGACAAGGTACCGGCTTCCTGTAGCGCGGCTATGCCTTTACCTGTCATAACAAAGGCAAGCAGTATCATCAAGAAAGCGGTGCTGCCAAAGAAGGTTTTTAATGGTAGCTTAAGGGCAAATTTAAATAAGCCTACACCCAGAATCAATAAACCTAATAGCGCTGCGCCAATACCGCTTAAGAAACTAAGTTGGTGCGCCGCGCCACCTTGCAACCATAATGATTGATAAAACAAAATAGTTTCAAACACTTCACGATATACCGCTAAAAACACAACTAAAGCTAAACCAAAATACGCGCCGGACGACATGGCATTATTTACTTTTTGGCTAATAAATTGTTGCCATTTTACGGCTGAGGTTTTGCTATGCATCCAAAAACCCATATAAAACAGTATGGCCGCAGCAATTAACGCCGTATAACCTTCGGTCATCTCGCGTGACGCACCAGAAACGGTAATAATAAAGCTAGCAACAAACCACGTGACGGCACCCAGCGCTATCGCCGCCACCCAACCGTAATGCACTGAACGCTTCAGTGCGGGTTGCTTAGTTTTTACCGCTACGCTATAAATTGCCGCCACCACTAACAATGCTTCTAAACCTTCACGCAGTAAAATAAGCAGCGCTAACAAAAACACATTTATTGGTGCTAGTTCAGTTTCATCTAACGCCTTTTGCGATTGTTTTAGTAATTGCTGTATTTCAACAATTTCGGCACTAACGGCAGTAATTTCTTCGTGTTGTTTAATACGCTGCCTTAGTTTCAACATGCGCTGTTCAGTTACACTTTTTAAATTACTATCAACAGCAGCTAAGTTATTTTCTATTAGCTCAAAGCCATCTAAATAGGCAGCTACGGCATGGTTATACGCCGCGTCGTAATCTTTTTGCTGTAGCTGTTCAAGTGCTAACGTCAGCTTATCTTGCGCTATTTGTAACGGTCGCACATCGGTAGCCGAGAAAAACTTGTCAGGCTGCTGGCGAAATAGTGCCATTAACGCCGCACCCTGCTCACCTGAACTGTTGTGTAAATCGTCTGGTGTCGCAGTAAGTAATTCAGAAATTGCGGCTTTATTAATTAGCCCTGCAGGCAATTGTGAAACGTTAGTGCCTTCTGATGCCATGGCACCAACATAAAAGGCTAAATCCCAGCGACTTTGTGCATCTAAGTGAGCAAACGCTGCCATACCGGTGTCCTCGACACCTAAGCTAATCGTATTAAATAAACCAAACACACTGCGCGCGCGGTAACGTTCAACCTCATGAAAATTCGTCGGTGAAGGGTCTAGTTGCATTCCTGCAGGGCCATTACCCATGCCGGTATCGCCATGACAAATCGCACAGCTAGTTTGATACAACGCTTGACCACGGGCTAAATCTGGCGATTTTTCCGGCAAGGTAATTGCTGGCATCGCCGCAATTACTGCTTTGCGCATGCTGGCAGTCAGTTGCTGAATTTGTGCGTGATCAACATGGCTTTCAATGAGTTGCTGTAACTGCATCGCTTGCTGTTGCAACTCCGGATGCTCGGCAGGTAACTGTTCAGGAATTAAACTAGCAAACTCCTGCATTTCAGCAAACTCGGCGGCGTTAACAATTTCACCTTGCTGCACGGCAGCACCATAGTCGGCGCCAATGTATTCAATTAATTGAATTAGCCTATCCGACGCTAAGGATGGCAAGCTTATTAATAATAGGCATAAAAATAAAAAATTTCTCATTAGACAACCAAAACTCAAAGAAGAATTATTCGCATTATATCTGTTTTTTTAGCAATAGTGATACCCATACCTACCAATTGCCGTATAAATTTATCGTCTTAACGTAAACCAAGATGTTACATCCGGCATTTGCCCGTGCAGTGCTTTTATAGGTATGCTGTAGTAAATATTCTTTGCTAAAGCCGCACTATGATTTTAATTAACTTTTTTGAACCTGAAACCAGTAGCTGGCAGCCTATTTCGCTCGCGCAATTGCCAAGCGTACTTTCTGCTGATGCACGGGTGTGGATCAACCTTAACGACGCAAGTATTGACGAGCAACAACAGGTTTTACAGCGTTTTGCCATTGCACCAACGCTAGTAGAAGATTTTATTCGTGAGCGTCACCCGCCCAAATTAGAAGCTCAAGATAACTTTACACTATTAGTTATGCGCGGCTATGCCGATATCGATTTTAGTGAATACATTAGCAGCGCTCAGGTAAATTTAATTTACTCCAAGCAAGTTCTTGTTAGCCGTATCGATTGCCATAACCCGCAGTTGTTAGCGCAGCTAACGCCTAATATTGACAGTAAGCATGGCGCTATTATTTCAGATTGGGTTAAGCAAATTATTATCACGGTATCTGCTAGCTATTTAGAGAAACTGATTAACTTTGAAGATGAACAAAGCGAGCTGGAAGATGCCATGCTGCACCGTGGTAATGACGAGCAGATGGCGCTGATTATGCGTTATCGTTCAGTACTGAGAAAAATTAACCGTAATCTAACCTATCAGAAAGATATCTTTGCCGATGCCATTTATGAAGAGCAGAACCCCTTGCTGCGTAATTTTACTGAAACAGAATTACGCGATTTTTATGAGAAATTTGAACGGCTGCATAGCATGACCGATCTGTACTATGATCAACTAAGCGATTTAGTGCAGGGCTATCTTTCCACCACGTCACACCAAATAAACGAACGGATGAAAGTGCTAACCATGGTAAGTACTATTTTTATTCCCCTAACCTTTATTGTGGGTATTTACGGCATGAACTTTATTAATATGCCAGAGCTACAAATGAATAATGGCTATTTTATTACGTTAGCGGCTATGGCCGCCGGCGGTGTTGCCGGTTTAATTTGGTTTAAGATACGCGGCTGGTGGTAATGCTTGCTTTGGGCGCGTTATGCTTAATAGTCGTAAAAAGCAACTGAATTATTTAGCATTAACAGTAGTATTATTGCTGCCAGTTGCCTCGGACAATTTTACAATAGCGCATAATATTACCGCTAATTGGAGAGCGCATGAAAATTGCGATTTTATCGCGCAATGCAGAATTGTATTCAACTAAACGTTTGGTTGAAGCCGCTATTGAGCGCGGTCACCAGGTGCAGGTTATTGACCCTTTAGCCTGTTATATCAATGTTAATCGTATTAAATCGTCTATTCACCATAAGGGTGAAGCGTTAGAGGGCTTTGATGCCGTGATCCCGCGCATTGGCGCGTCTATTACTTTTTACGGTACTGCAGTGTTACGCCAATTCGAAATGATGGGCGTGTTTACGCTTAACGAATCAGTAGCCATAAGCCGCGCCCGCGACAAGCTGCGAAGTTTACAGCTGCTAGCGCGCCAAGGTATTGGCTTACCCGTTACTGGTTTTGCCGATAAGCCCGGCGATATTCCCGATTTAATTGAAATGGTTGGCGGCGCACCTTTAGTTATTAAATTACTAGAGGGTACACAAGGCATAGGCGTGGTACTAGCCGAAACCCGCACCGCGGCAGAAAGCGTAATAGAAGCTTTTATGGGTTTAAATGCAAATATTTTAGTCCAAGAATATGTTCGCGAAGCTAACGGTGCCGATATTCGCTGTTTTGTTATTGGTAATAAAGTGGTGGCAGCAATGAAACGCCAAGCCAAGGCTGGCGAGTTTCGTTCTAACTTGCATCGCGGTGGTACCGCATCAATTACACGACTGAGTAAGGATGAGCGCAGCACCGCTATTCGTGCCGCCAAAACCATGGGTTTGCACGTCGCCGGCGTAGATTTACTGCGCTCTAACCACGGCCCAGTAGTAATGGAAGTAAATAGCTCTCCGGGGTTAGAAGGCATAGAAACCGCAACCGAGAAAGATATTGCCAGCTTGACCATTGCCTTTTTAGAGCAAAAAGTAACTGCGCACAAAAACAAGCGCAAACTTAACACCAAAGGAACCGGCTAATGCAAGCAACGACCACCACCAGAGCGCCCTTTGTGTTAGGCAGTAGTAGCATTGCGCCGGGTAGCCGTGCCGTGGTCGACATTCCCTTTGGTAAACTTTATACCCACACTGAGCTTAATATCGGAGCCCATGTTATTCATGGCCGTAAAGACGGACCGGTACTACTGATCACCGCCGCTTTGCACGGCGATGAAATTAACGGCGTAGAAATTTGTCGGCGCTTACTAAAACTGCCACGCTTAAGCCAACTTAAAGGCACGCTAATTGTAGTGCCCATAGTAAATACCTTCGGTTTTGTGCAGCAGTCGCGCTATTTACCAGACCGGCGCGATTTAAATCGTAGTTTTCCAGGCAGTGAAAAAGGCTCGTTAGGCAGTAGAATGGCATTTCAGTTTACTGAGAAAATTTTACGTAACTGCACCCACGCCATAGATTTACACACCGGGGCGATTCATCGCTCTAACCTGCCGCAAGTGCGCGCCAGTGCCAAAGATAAAATGGCACTGCGTATGGCAGAAGTATTTAACGCGCCGATTATTATTAAAGCCGCTAGTCGCGAAGGCACTATGCGCGGCACAGCGAACAGTTTAGGTATTCCTATTTTGCTGTATGAAGCCGGTGAGGCACTGCGTTTTGATGAGCAATCAATTAACGTGGGTGTGCGCGGCATTTTAAATGTTATGACCGATTTAGGCATGTTACGCGCCGGCCGTAAGCGCCCGATTACACAGTCATTATTTTCGAAAAAAAGTAGCTGGATACGTGCCGAGCATGATGGCATTGCTCGCTATTATGTGCGTTTAGGCCAAACCGTTAAAACCGGTGATGTAATGGCACATATTTATTCACCCTATTCTGACTTTGAAGTTGCGGTAACCGCACGCTTTGATGGCATTATTATTGGTCGCAACAACTTGCCGTTAGTAAACGAAGGTGAAGCCCTATTTCACGTAGCGGAAGTAAGCTCATTAGACGAAGCGGAAAAAACCCTAGATGCCATAAACGACGAAGTCGATAATGCTATGCCACCGGTATTGTCTGATGAATATGGTGTGGTGTAGTACTTAATCGGCTTAGATGACTGTGGTGTTAGTTTTTCTTCGCCACAACATCGTAGTCTTTTAACGCGGGTAATCGCTGTTGTAATTGTTGTTCTATTTGATCTAACTCTTGCATCTTCTGACAAAACAACGCTGATTTCTCTTCTAGCTCTACCGCTTTGGCGTCTAAGCCTAAGTTTATTTTATCAACTAAATGACCAACCGACTGCCACTCTTGGTTATCACTACGCTCAAAATTACTATCAGAATGGCGCAGCGCATCGCGCAGTGCGCCCCATACCGCGCCTACTGTGTGTTTAGCTAGGTTATCTAATTGCGGCTTAAGCTCGCCATATAAAAAGTAATCAAGCTCGTTCAAGCTCTGCGGCGCTAAATAAAAATGCTCATTGGTACGAACAAACCGCGACATCCACTGAAAGGTTGTTTCGCGTACCAGCTCTCGCCATTCTGCCTGCTGCGATTTACTCCCAATACCCGTGAACATAGCTTCGATACTCGATAAACCCAGTTCAACCCCATCTACGGCGATACTGACAATTTCTGGCACAAATTTACGTAAATCATGGCTATATTGCTTTAGTAACACAGCATCATCTGCGGTTAGCGCAATCAGCTCGCCACCAATAAATAATTGTTGATCACCATTAATTTGGACATGAGTACGGTTATTTTGCAAAATTCGAATATGATCTGGAGCAATTAGAATACCGTGTGCAAACGCCATTTCGCACTCAGCAGCAAATAAACCAGTAGAGTTTACTAACATCAATAACAGTAAATAATAGCGTTTCACTGTGTTAACCCTATCAAAAAAACGGCTCTATTGCTGGGCTGCCATCAATTAATAATATTTTTGATGGGCCATATTCGCGACGACTACGCACAATATCCCTGCCAAAGTGCACTTCAACGGCGGCAAACAATTGCTGTCGCACCACAATTAAGGTTTCGCTTAGTTTTTCTTTACGCTGTATTTCAAGCTGCTTTACATCTTCGATTAATGCCAAAGCAACACTGCGATGATCGTCAAACTCTTGCTGTAACGCTTGTTTACGCAGCTCTATTTGATTGTTGCCTTCAATTTTTTTCAGTTTCTCTAATTGTTCACGAATATCCTGCATATCTTTTTTCGCAGCGCTAATACTAGTACGTAAAACATCTTGCTTTTCAGCAATTGGGTCAATTAACCGATTGAGTTCTATATAAATATTGCTGCTAGATGGCGCGCCAAGATTGCCACTAAAAATGCCATAATCTAAGTAGAAGTAACCGCCAATAACTTTACCATTGGGGTTATCTTCTGGCCCAGCGTATACCCTAGCTGCAGAAACCGAGCAATGCATCATTTGCTTATTAACATAGACGTTGCCATCACAAGTTAACTTGGCATATTGCGCAATATTGCATTGAATATCGCCGTTGGCTTTTAGCTCGGTGCTGTATTCCGTGTCTTTTTCAACGTTGGCGATTTGATGGCCAATAATAGAGCCACCAATAGTAATATCGCCGCCAGCTTCAATTAGCGTACCTTCAACAAAGCCTTTAATAAACACATTACCGCCAGCAATTACCTTCATGCCCTCGGCAACATCACCACTGATGACCACCGAGCCTTTAAAGATAATATGACCCGTTGCTAAATCAACATTTTTAACCGTAAAAACTTCATCAACTGTCGCGCCGTTTTCAATAACTCGAGGTAAGCCATCACGCGCGGCAATAAGTAAATCAGCATCGTTAGGCGAAAGTTCAGCGCCATCTCCGAACTGCCATTCAATCAGTTGCCCAGCAACAGCGGGAATAACCGTGCCATTAACCAACATACCATCAACACCGGCCGTTGGCGGATGTCGACGCATTAGCGTATCGCCAGCACGAACCGCGGGAATAACGCCAAAATCGCGTAAGTCAGCTTTCTCTTCAGTTTGTACTAGCGGCTTATTTCGCCGACTTTGCATTTCAGGAATTTGCGGTTTAAAACGAGAATTTTGGCCATGCACTACAGCGCGACCGCGAGCGATAACCAGCTTTGTTTTACTGCCAGGGTCAGCTTTACTGGCATGAGTCACTAGCTTAATAATATGTTCTTTACTAAAACCAAAAACTATTCCTGCTTCTTGCGCACCTTTTACCAGCGCGTTAGCAGATATCGGGGCTCCGCCCCACGCAGCGGTAATAATAGCCGCAGCAGACATTTGATCTTCCGCTATCATAAACGCGAGCTCAGCATCACGTTTTTCGGCAATACGATAAGTTAAGGGTGTGCCTTCAGGTTGTAGCTGTTCTTTAATTTTTTGCTGTATTTGTTGATATTCGACCAGCAAATTAGCAATTTGATCATGAATAATAAAATATCTGCCGAAACCAGCGGCGCTTAACTGTGAATTCACATCATGCGCACTAAGCGCATCCAGATTTACTGGCACGGTAATTTTTATACTATTGTTGTGCTCTGTAAATTGCATAGGCTTCACACTTTTTAGTTACTGCACGAAAGCTCTTCTAATGAAACAAATTAACGGCACAAAGGCAAGCCCTGTTATGCAATGCAGGGCTGTTTCAGCATAATATGCTAGATATAGTTTTCTTGGTGGATACGAATAAATAAATCTGAGTCTTTTTTACTGTAATCGACTTTATATTCTTTATTATTTATCGCTTGAATAAATAATAATGTTTTTACTTCACCAAATACGTCAGAGCTCGAAATATCAACAACTTCGATATAGCGCTCTTTTGCTTCAGCGCGATTAGCAGGTACCGACTCAGTAAAAATTTTTACGCCATGACGCGTAACAACAATACATGGATCGCCATCGTCATTAACAACAACAAGATCTAGTTTTTTGTTTTTATGGATCAATGTATTGCGGCCACTGACCAAAAACGGTTTTTCGTAATTATTCATTTACTACCCTGCGTAACGTGTAATAGTGCCAATATTATGATACAGACCGTCAACAGTGTCTAGGTGACTGTATTCTGTACCAATTGTAGTCTCGCTTGATTAATTTGCTGACATAATTGCTGTGTGTCAGTTTCACTCATGGTTACTGATACAAATAGATCGAAACCCGTTTGCGCCGACAAGCGCTGCATTCGATAAGCAAATGCGGCTTTAATTCCGGTATATTGCTGTTTACTGGTATTAAAATGCTCGCCTTCAACCAGTAGTTCGCTAGCACAACGGCCACTTTCGCAGCCCTGGCGCACCGCTTCTATATATAACGCACGTTGCTCTGACATAATACGTACGGCAAAACGCAGTGGCAAATGCTGCAAAAAACTATCGTAATCGGTGACCTTAAAACCAATATAAGCTAAAGCTCGTTGCTCATATTGCGGTATACCACTATACAGAAAGCTCTGCCACGGTAATGTCCAGTTACCATTGCGATGTCTATACTGTACGCCCAGATCATCCATTTGTAAAAAATAGGCTGGTTCAGCTAACTTAGCCCAACCGGCAAACATACCCAAGCCAGCAGCAACAAAGGCTAAACCCTGCCAAAGTTGTAGCTGATTAACCCACAGCAAACTCACCATTAGTAGCAACGCCATGGCGCCTGAAGCTAACATTAACTTAGCACCACCTAGGCTAGCTGCGGCTTTTATTTTAATAGCTTGCATTTATCAACACTTTTTCACCTTTTATAACCTTATGATGGCAGGTTTGGTGCGATTATTCTGCATAATTTAGTGGTATTGTGCCTGCATCTAAGCATTGTGGTGCTTAACTAATCGACGAATGCAGTAGTGATTGCGATAACAGGAAATCTAAATTGCGGTTTCTTCCATACAATAAGCCTGTATTTATTATTTTCTGTTACATGGAGTTACTGTGACAAAACTACATTCAAAATTAATTTGGGTAATTCTCATCGCCCTCACAGTTTTTGTTGGCTATTTATATTTTATGCCCAAACAGACTAATGATTCACAACGTGGTTCGGCAGCCGTCGCCGTAAGCACCGCCAAAGTTGAAACCAAAGCCATGATCCGGAGTATCAGCTCGTTAGGTACAGGTATTGCGAATAATTCTATTGCTTTAGTTTCACCAACTAATGACTTTATTACTGAATTGCATATTAGTGAAGGAAAACACGTTAAGCGCGGTGCGATTGTTGCTAAGTTACATGACGTGCAAGAGCGTGCGCGGGTAACTGAGCTAGAAGGCGTGTTAGAAGATCAAAAACGCCAATTGGCGCGACTTAAAAACCTCGCTACCTCCCAAGCCACTGCGCAGTCGTTGTTAGACGAACAACAAACTAAGGTAAACACCACACTGGCGCAACTTGATATAGCTAAAGCTCAGCTGGCTGAAATGACTATCGCAGCACCGTTTTCCGGCTATCTTGGCTTACGTCTTGTGAGTGAAGGCGCTTATGTAAATAGCGGCACAGTTATTACCACGCTAGACGATTTAAGTGTGCTGCGCGTTGCCTTTAGCGTTGCCGAGCATTACTTGGCCGATATTAAAGTAGGTATGCCATTAACTGTGACTAACTCTGCTTATGGCGATATTGAGTTTTTTGGCAAGGTTAGTGCTATTGATACCCGTTTAGACCCAATAACCCGTACGGTAACCGTACACGGTGCATTACCTAACGAGGATTTACGTTTACGCCCAGGCATGCTGTTAAATGTGCAACTTGAGCTGGATAACCGCATGGCCATGCAAATTTCAGAAAAAGCCTTAGTACCCCAACAGCAAAAGCAATTTGTGTATAGTGTCGATGCAAATAACGTCGTGCATCAAACTGAAGTTACCATAGGTCAACGCATACCAGGTTGGGTCGAGATATTGTCTGGCTTAAATGAAGGCGATGTCGTAGTGGTAGAAGGTATTCAGAAACTTCGATCTGGCGTTACCATAAATCAGGTTGGGAGTTAATTATGTGGTTGTCTGATACCTCGGTTAAACGCCCCGTTTTTGCAACTGTTATAAATATTCTGCTTATTGTGTTCGGCATTGTTTGTTTTACTATGCTGCCACTGCGCGAATATCCCGATATTGATACACCTATTGTCAGTATTAGTACTAACTATCCTGGTGCATCGGCAGAGATTGTTGAATCAAAAATTACGCAAATGCTAGAGGATCGTATTAGCGGTGTTGAAGGTATTAAAAATATCAATTCAACTAGCCGTAATGGCCGCTCGTTTATTTCAATTGAGTTTAATGTTGAACGCGATATCGACTCAGCCGCTAACGATGTGCGAGACCGTGTATCGCGCGCACTGAATAATTTACCCGATCAGGCCGATCCGCCAGAGGTATCTAAAGCCAGCGATAGCGAAGACACCATTGTTTGGTTTGTTTTGAACAGCGAAACCATGACTTCACTTGAACTGACCGATTACGCCGACCGTTATATCGTTGAACGCTTTTCAGTTGTCGATGGTGTCGCACGCTTACAGCTAGGCGGCGCTCGTGATTACGCGATGCGGGTTTGGTTAGATCGCGATGCAATGGCCTCGCGCGGCGTTACGGTACAAGACGTTGAGGCCGTATTACGCGCCGAAAACGTGGAGCTTCCGGCCGGTAATATCAAATCGACTGATCGTGATTTTACCGTTCGGGTAGTACGTAACTACAAAACACAACAAGACTTTCGCCGTTTAGTGATTAAGCGCGGTGAGAATAACTACCTAGTGCGCCTAGGCGAAATTGCCAACGTGGTGCTTACCGCTGAAAACGAAGAAAGCGAATTTCGCGGCGACGGTAAAAACTTGCTCGGCATTGGTATTATTAAGCAATCTAAAGCCAATACTTTGGAAGTAGTGCGAGCGGCTCGTGCTGAAATGGAACGGATTAAAGAAACCTTGCCACAGGGTACAACCATAGAATCGGGCTATGATTCGTCATTGTTTATCGCCGAGTCGATAAACGAAGTGTACAACACCTTGGCCATTGCTATGGCACTAGTGGTGTTAGTCATCTTCTTATTTTTAGGTAATATTCGCGCTACCTTTATTCCAGCGGTGACGGTGCCGGTAGCACTAGTGGCTGCGGTAACCGTGCTGTACGCGCTAGACTTTTCTATCAACCTGCTGACCTTACTGGCAATGGTTTTAGCCATAGGCTTGGTTGTAGATGACTCAATCGTTGTACTAGAAAATATTTATCGGCGCATTGAGCAAGGCGAACATCCGTTAATTGCGTCCTATCGAGGCGCGCGCGAGGTAGGTTTTGCTGTTGTTGCCACTACCTTAGTGCTTATTGCCGTGTTTGTGCCTTTAGTTTTTATGCAAGGCCAGCTTGGTAAATTGTTTACCGAATTTGCTTTAGCAATGTCAGCTGCAGTGGCGTTTTCAAGTGTTACAGCACTGACACTATCACCGATGTTGTGTAGCAAACTACTTACCCATCAAAAACGCGAAAGCAAGTTAGGCTTGTGGCTTCATGCTGCGTTTCATAAGTTAGAAAATGCCTATCAACGTCAACTAGAAGTGGTGTGCGCTACGCGTTGGCCGGTGATAATTGTGGTCACCTTGTGCTTTGTTGCCAGTTATATGTTGGTAAAAATACTACCCAGCGAACTAGCACCAACGGAAGACCGCGGTACCTTTTTTGTTATGATGAGCCCAGCAGAAGGTGCCAGCTATACCAGTAATAGCCGCAACATGCGTTTAATTGAAGATGTTTTAATGCCTTATTATCAACAAGGCGAATTTAACCGCTTGTTAGTGCGTGTACCTGGTTGGGGTAATAGTGGTGGCATTGCTATTGTTGGCACAGAAAATTGGCACAACGGCAAACGACGGACCCAGGAGCTGATGGGCGAAGTTAGCGACAAGCTAAATGAGATCCCCGATGTGCGAGCTTTTACCTTTATGCGTAGCGGTTTAGGCGGCGGCGGTGGCGGTGGTCGGCCAATTCAATTTGTATTACAAGGCAACACCTATGAAGAGTTGGCACGCTGGCGTGATATTGTCATAGAAAAAGCGGCAGAAAACCCCAACATTCTGATGTTAGATCATGATTATAAAGAAACCGTACCACAGATCTTAGTCGAA
Source organism: Rheinheimera metallidurans (assembly GCF_036983985.1). Taxonomy (NCBI): domain Bacteria; kingdom Pseudomonadati; phylum Pseudomonadota; class Gammaproteobacteria; order Chromatiales; family Chromatiaceae; genus Rheinheimera; species Rheinheimera metallidurans. The sequence goes on along the minus strand of NZ_JALAHQ010000001.1, from coordinate 833,644 downwards.
ATTAATACCGAACGTGCCGGCGACTTAGGGATATCGGTTGGCGCAATTGGCCGCTCGCTAGAAGCGATGCTTGGCGGGCGACGGGTTACCACCTTTTTAGATCGCGGCAAAGAATACGACGTTATTATTGAAGGTAAAGATGACGACTTCACCGCACCTGGTAGTATTACTAATGTGTACTTGCGCTCAGATACCTCTGGGAAACTCATACCTTTAGATAACCTAGTGACATTGCGTGAGGAGGCCACATCGTCAAGCTTAAACCGTTATAACCGCATGCGTAGCATTACGCTAACAGCGAGTATGGCGCCAGGTTATAGTTTAGGCGAAGCCTTAGAATACCTGGAAAACATTGTTGCTACAGAAATTCATGACACTGTAGGCATCGATTACAAAGGCGAGTCACTGCTGTATCAAGAAAGTGGCGACTCGACACTAATGGTATTTATTCTCGCGTTACTGATCACCTATCTGGTGTTAGCCGCACAGTTTGAAAGCTTTATTCACCCGTTAGTTATTCTTATTACTGTACCACTTGGTTTAGTGGGGGCGTTGTCAGGCTTATATTTCGCGGGGATGTCGCTGAATATTTACAGCCAAATTGGTTTAATCATGTTAATCGGCTTGGTAGCTAAAAACGGTATTTTAATTGTCGAATTTGCTAACCAATTGCGTGATGCGGGGGTTGAATTTACTAGCGCAATCCAACGAGCTGCAGCACAACGATTACGACCAATTGTAATGACCGCTTTTACCACCGCAATGAGTAGCATACCGCTGATTGTTGCCACGGGTCCGGGCTCAGAAAGCCGGATGGTTATTGGTATGGTTATTTTTGCTGGTGTGTCACTTGCTACACTGATGACCATTTATGTAGTACCCGTAACCTACATGGTTATTGCACGTAATACGGGTTCACCGAAACGGTTAGAGCAACAACTACACAACCTAGAAAGCAAAGCCGCTGATGAACATCAAGCCGATGAAACTCATCCGCGTTAATCTCTTCACCCATTAAATAATAAAGGCGCATTACGCGCCTTTATTATTTCGTTAAAACGGTAGTTCGCTACCGTCCCAATTTAACAAAGCCCCACTTTGCTCTGGTTGAACTAACTGTGCAACTTGCGCCATACGGGCCGCGGTACTTAGTGTGGTTTGCAGTTGCGTCGGCGGTACGTTTTTCTGAAAGGGCGCAGATAACGCAGTATCAGTAGTGCCAGGGTGCACACTCACTATTGCTGCAGATATATTTAACCGCCCTACTTCAATGCTATAATTTTTTACCAACATATTTAACGCCGCTTTACTGATACGGTAGCTATACCACCCGCCGAGTGCATTATCTGTAATGCTGCCTACCTTAGCGCTAAGCACCAACAGTTTAATGTTGGGCTTTTTGCTGATATAGCTAAACAGTAACTGTAAATAATGTGCCGGCACTGCCACATTGCTGTGCAAACGTTGCAATAAAATATCGGTATTAAGCTGTCGAATCGTTTTCTCCGGCATAGCATTAATATCATGCAACACACCGTTACAGATAAATATCGTATCGGGTTGTTGCTGCAACGCGCGTTGCACGCAATCAGCGCTGCGAGCATTATCATTAAAACTATCTTCAAACCAATGCCATCTATTATGGCTTGGTGCGCTCTGCCGGCTTATAACACTAACAACGCCTGACAATCGCTGATAATGCTCAGCTAAGGCTAAACCAATACCGCTGCTACCACCAATAATAAGCACTGACTGGCTCATACGCTTAACTGCTGCGCTAACATGTAGCCACTTAACCAAGCGTTTTCTACCCTACCGCCATTTAGCCAATCACCACACAGCGCAAGCGCCATATCAGCGTGATGCAAATAACCCTGTATTGGATAATCCGATGTTTGCTGCGCATAACGCCAGCGATGGCAGTGCGTTACAGTGCCCTGCAACTGCTGCCCTAAGATCCGTTGTAACTGCGATAACGATGCTAGTGCCATTTGCTCAGCGCTTGTATCAAGTTGTTGCTGAGAGAATGTTGGCGAAAAATGCAATAACCATTGCTCCGTCGTTACTCGCCCTTGTTTTGCAGTTTGCCGGGCCAGCCAAGTTAAGGCCGCATCTTCTTTAACAGAAATACCATCAAAGTTATTGCCTGAAGGTTGATGCAAGGCAACATTTACCGCCCAACACGGCTGTAATGCGGCTGCAGCGAAGGCTGCGGCCAGTACATTAAATTGCGAAATAACATTTGCCAACAATAGCGCAGCTTGTTGCTGCGGTATGGCCAAGACCAGTTGACTAAAGCTGCCAAGTGGCTGTTGGTCGCGGTATAGCCGCCAGTGTTTGCCGTCAAAATGTATTCTATCGACACAGCATTCCAGCACCAGCTGAGTTTGTTGTAGTAGCTGTTGCACAGGCTTATGCATCGAGGGCTGACCAATATACCTGACGATATTATCGGGTGATGCCGTCAGCTCAGCGTTTTCATACACTGCCAGCTTAGCTTGCCAAGGCATAATAACGCCATGAGCTTGCCACGTTATACATTGCTGAGAAAACAGTTCAGAACGCGCGGTAAAATACTGCGCGCCTAAATCAATATAACCGTTCTCGGTGCGCTTGCTGCTCATGCGGCCACCGGCGCTACGGCCTTTATCAAAAACTATAACTTTATGGCCATTGCGTACTAGTTCGCTTGCACAGATAGCGCCAGCAATACCGGCACCAATAATGGCTATAGTCACGTTGTCTTTCCTATTTTATGCGATAGACTGCTCATTACGCTGAACTACCTACTCAAGATCAGCAAAATAATGATTACGACATAACCGCAGTTGCGCAAAACCAGTATAATAGTATTTCAACCTAAGCCCTATAGTTCAGGAGAACACCGTGCCACAACAACAAGCGACCTTTGGTGCAGGCTGTTTTTGGTGTTTAGAAGCAGCCATGAATCAGCTTAACGGTGTAATACAGGCGTTAAGTGGCTATATGGGCGGTTCGGCTGACAAGGCAAATTACCATGCGGTATGTAGTGGTAACACCGGGCATGCTGAGGTCGTGCAAGTAGAGTTTGATGACAGCATAATTAGCTATGAGCAGCTTTGTTTGATTTTTTTCAGCCTGCACGACCCTACTCAGTTAAACCGACAAGGTAATGATATAGGTACTCAATATCGATCGGTTATTTTTACCCATAACAGCGAGCAACAAACTAGTGCAGAACAGCTAATTACGACACTAAATGCTGAACAGGTTTATAATACCAATATAGTTACAGCCATAAACTGCGCTACAGAATTTTATATTGCAGAGCACTATCATCAAGGCTATTTTTTACAGCAACCAGAGCAAGGTTATTGTCAGTTTATTGTTGCGCCAAAGATGGCGAAATTTAGACAGCAATATAAGGCATTACTCAAATGATAAAGCTCACTTATATTCTTAGTTTTTCTCTACTTTGTGCTAGCCATATGTTGCTCGCCAATGAGCCGGTTAAACTACGTTTTTGCTATGAAGACAAGCAGTTACTGCCTTACTATGCGGGTAATGGTGCGCAAATTCCTACACCGCCAGGTGCGACAATTGAACACTTACAAGAAGGTATAGCCCTAGTACCTCAACTTAAAGTCACATTTGAGCGCCGCCCTTGGCTAAGGTGTTTACAATTATTAGAGCAAAACAAAGTCGATGCAGTAGTCGCTACCTTTGATAAATCACGCCTCAGCTTTGCAATATTTCCGCTAGAAAATGATAACCTACCCGACTCCCGATTAGCGTTAAATCAACATGCTACATGTCTAGTACAACGTGCCGGCGATAATGTCATGCAACGAATTAAAGATGGTATAGTGATGGCTAGGCCTTTGGGCTATGTTATACACGAATTCCCTGCAGGGGTTAGTATAATGCCAGTACAATCACAACAGCAGGCTTTGCATTTATTACAACAAGGCCGCGTTGATGCCACCACTACAACATGTGAAATTAACACCGTGCAGTTACCTAATATGCTAAATGAGCAATTAGAGGTAATTCACCCGCCATTATATGAGTCGACTGGTTATTTAGTCTTTAGCAAAGCTTTTTATAACCAACACAGTAAACTTGCAACTGAGCTGTGGCGAACACTGCAACAAACACAAAACCCAAATCGGTATTATCAGTATTTACCGCAATAGCAAACACATAGCACCAGCCGGCTGCAAAGTATTAAACGCAAACGGCTGGCACAGATACATAGATTTTACTGCGGTGTGTAGTTTATGCTAATACCAAAGTTAGCGCCTGCTGCGGTGTAGCTGTGGCTAGTGTAGTACTTTTTATCAAACACATTATCTACTTTAGCTCTTAACGTTAACGCCTGCGTTAGCGTATAACTACCACCAACCCCCCAAAGAGTATGGCTTGGCGCAAGCGGTAAGTCGTTACCTGATAGCCAGTCGGCACCTTGGTAGGTTGCACTTTGATAATCGGCAGTAATAAATATCGTCCACTTATTAAGCTCATAGCTACCACGCCAGTTGACAGTATTTTCCGGCCGTCTGGCTAACCGCTGCCCGGTTAAGGTGTTTTCAGTATCAATCCAGCTATAAGCAAAGTTTTGCCGCGTACCGGCAACATCGACCTGAACAACCAACTCAATACCCGAAATTTTTGCCTGCTCAATATTCTGCGGCGTATAGTTCTCATCAAGCTGGATCAGGTTATCAATATCATTCTCAAACCATGCCAGTTGCACACTACCATTCGCCACACGATAACTGATTGCAACTTCGTCTGCTAAAGTACGTTCTGGAGCTAAATCAGGGTTAGAGTTACCTTGACCCGGATAATATAAGTCATTAAAGGTTGGCGCTTTAAAAGCCGCACCGCGACTAATCCTTAGCTGCCAGGCATCAGTAAACCAGTAACCTGCCGCCAGTTGCCAGGTATTATTACCACCATACTGCGTGGTTAAATCACGCCGTACCGAACCATCTAACTGCACACTGTCTTGTTTAAAATTCAGACCGGTAAATAGCGCACGGTTAATGCGGCTGTCTTCAACATAGTTAACGCCAGAACGGCCAACGTTTTCCGAATACCAGTTCACCCCACCTAACCAACTCAGATTATCAGTGATAGCAGTGCCGGTTTGATAATTGAACTCATCACGCTCAGTCACAAATGGGCTACGTGATTGCGGGCCATAAATAGTATCGTCATCCAGTATCCGGCTTAATTGTGCCTGATGCTGCCACTGCCCCGATTGATGCTCCCAGCCAAGCAGGTAAGTACGGTTAAGGGTATCGGCTTGATCTTCATTGCCCCAACCTGTATCGAACTGATAAAAGCCGGAATTAACATCAAACTGAGCCCGTAACAAACCAAAACTGGTCTGATAATCGGCAGCCAGTTTAGCAAAGCGTTGATCATAACCATCGCGGTCCGGGTCCAGATCTTTACGCACATTAAAACCATCAGCCTGGCTATAACCAGCAGTTGCTCTTACAGCAAGATCGTCAATTTGCCGGCTAACACTAACATCGGCGCCAAACTGGCCATAGCTACCCACATTGGCATTAAGTTCTACTCCCTGAGCCTTGCGTGTAGTAATAGCAATAACACCAGACAGAGCATCAGCACCATACCAGGCAGCGCGCGGCCCCCGCACAACTTCAATACGTTCAATCAATTCCAGCGGCAGCATCGACAACGTTTTATAACCCAAGGTAGCTGAACCACTGCGCACGCCGTCAATCACCACTAAGGAGTGGCCGGTATTGCCGCCACGGATATACAGGCCGCTGTTCTGGCCCCGACCGCCGTCACGGGATAAATTGATTCCCGGCAGTTGCGCTAATAAGGCTGGTAAGTCGTTGGCCTGACGGGCGACGATATCATCGCGTTCCAATACCGTCACACTGGCTAGCACGTCTTGTTGCGGCGTAGCGGTACGGTTAGCGTAAATACTGATATGTTCGATGTTCTCAGCATTAGCCGAAAAACAGGATGCGACCAACACGGCCGCCAAAGCAGGTTTAAACATGTAAGCTCCGAAAATGTGCCCGCCGCACATTTAATCAAGTTGAAGGATTTTTTCTGGCCGGTCTCCGGGCTAACAACCTGCATATGCCCGTACTCGCCTTCCCATCATCTGACAGTGGCTATGAATACAGATAAGTTGTTTACCGTTGCGGGGGCAGCTCTGGTTTTTACCAGATTCCCGTTTACCTGCGGTTAATTGCAGCACCAAAAAAAGCGGCTCTTGAATAGAGCCGCGTGCAGTCTAATAGCTAGTATGAAAATGTCAATGGCGCTCTGGATGGCTAGCGTAGCGCAGTAACTAAATTAGTCGCGAAAATTAGTAAACTGAAACGCTTGTTCTAATTCAGAACTTCGCACTAACGCGATAGCCTCTTGTAAATCATCACGTTTTTTTCCAGTCACTCGCACTTGATCGCCCTGAATCGCCGCCTGAACTTTTAGCTTGTTATCTTTCATTAGTTTAACTAATTTTTTTGCCATATCTTGCTCAATGCCGTGTAGCAAGCTTAAAGTCTGGCTATAGGTTTTGCCTGAGTGTACAACATCGCCATCTTTAAATGAGCGCACATCTAAGCCACGCTTCACTGCTTTAGCAAGAAAAATTTCCAGCATTTGCTGCAATTGAAATTCTGCATCAGCTTTCATCGTAATCACTTTGTCTTTCAAAGAAAACTCAGCTTGTACACCGCGAAAATCAAAACGTGTATCTAACTCACGATTAGAATTCTCTACGGCATTTAGCACTTCTTGCTGTTCTACTTCTGAAACAATATCAAACGAAGGCATTAAACGTCTCCTTAACTTAAGCCAGTCAGTCTACTAGAGATTATAACCACAAAACTGCTACAATCCGAGCGCCATATATGATCGAGGGTTAAGTGTGTCACAAAATATTTATCGCGGGCTATGCGCACTGTGTTTCTTGCTCGCTACTGCAAGCTTTTTAGCTGAATTGAACGGCCATCGTGTTATTGGCAGCTTTGCCCATATCGATAAGGTGGCGCATTTAGGTATTTTTGCCGTGTTGACAGGCTTGCTATGGAAAGGTTTTAGGCTAACGCCTGTTACCGCAATTATACTGCTAGGTGCTTATGGCGGCGCTATTGAGCTGGTACAACATTACTTTACGCGTCGTAACGGCGATTGGCTCGATCTGCTGGCCGATGTTACTGGTGTCGTGTTGTTTTATGCGGTACGCAAATTATGGCACACAATTCGTCCGCGCAGCCGGCGCTAAGCTGGTGTGTTGTTGGCCAAGGCGCTATTGGTTTACTCGCCGCCAGCCAACTTAAGCTCGCCAAACAGCCGATAAAGTTATGGCTGCGGCAACCTGCCGCTATTGATATTACATTTAACCAGCACGCGTTGCATTTTCATTCAGCCATCGCACCACTTAACGCAGTATTAGTACCAGTAAAAAGCTATTCAGTAATTGATGCACTACACAGCTTACTGCCTGCGCTAAGCGCTGATGCTCAACTCGTGCTTAGCCACAATGGTATGGGTACTATAGAGCCCGCATTACAACTTCTGCTCCCCACCCAAGGCTTATGGTTTTTAACCACTACTCATGGTGCATTAAAACAAGGTAATAATGTGCGGCATACCGGACAGGGTGATAGCGTATTAGCACCGCTTAACGCAGCGGCAAAAGTGCACTTACCCCAAGTACAACAGGCGATGAATATTGCACTTGGCCCGCTTGTTGTAGTCGATAATATACAGCCGTTTTTATGGCAAAAATTAGCTATTAATGCGGTAATAAACCCGCTGAGTGCTCTACATAATTGTCGTAATGGTGCGTTAGCCGATAGTCGCTACCAACAACAAATTAATGCGATACTGCTTGAAGTTTGTCAGGTAGCAACGGCTTGCGGTTACCCATTAGATTTTGCCCAAACACAAGCTAACGTGCAGAGGGTTATTCACAACACCGCGCAAAACTTCTCTTCTATGCAGCAAGACATTGCCCATCAGCGGCGCAGTGAAATAGCAGCGATAAGCGGCTACATCGTGAAACAAGCGGCACAGCATAACATTGCCGTGCCGCATAATCGTCAACTGCTGCAACAAATAACTGCTTTACAGCACCTTAATGCGGTTACGGCCGATACACTGCTACGTTAGTAAAGCCTTGCTCTTGCAACACTAACGCTTGCAAACGGCTCATTACGCCGTGCTCACAGTAACAATAATATTGCTTACTCTGATCAAGATTAACAAACTGCGATGCTAAACGGAAAAACGGTAGCTGCTCTACCTTATGGCTAGCAAGCCTAAAGGGCTTCGTGTCAGTTTCTTCAGGGCTACGAATATCAAGCACAATAGCGTCTGCTGGCAGTTCGGCGAGTTCAGAAACCACATGCGCTTGCTGATCAGCCTGATAATCTATGGTGCGAATATCTAGCACTTTGGCAGTTTGTACTACCTGATCTAACACCGAAAAATCAAAGTTTTGTTCTGTCGCCAATACTTCTGCTAATACCGCATTTACTGTAGGCTTTTTTGAAATTACGCCACAATATTCAGGCATACTTTTTGCGATATCTTCAGCGCCTATTTTACGCGCCATATCAATGATTTCTTGCTTATCATGATAGATCAACGGGCGCAGAATTAAGGTTTCAGTAACACGATCAATTACACTTAAATTAGTAATGGTTTGGCTAGATACTTGGCCAATACTTTCGCCAGTAACAATGGCTTTAATACCTAAACTTTCAGCCACACCGCTGGCGGCACGCATCATCATCCGCTTAAGCACCACTCCCATTAAGCCGCTATCAATATTCTCTAAAATTTGTTCTACCACCGGCGCAAAATTTACGCTAACAAATTTCACTTTATGTGACAGGCTGTATTTTTGCCAAATTAAATGTGCCATTTCACGCACACCGGCCTCATGCGCGGCACCACCAAGATTAAAAAACAAATAATGGGTACGCAAACCTTTGCGGATCATCAAATAGCTGGCAACGGCAGAGTCGTAACCACCAGAAATAAGTGACAGTACGTCAGACTGAGATGGTAGCGGGAAGCCGCCCATCCCCTGATGTTGCTTACGCACCATAATTAGCCGATCTTTTCTGATCTCTAATGCAACGGTGACATCAGGTTTACTTAATTTTACGCGCGCTGAGCTAACCAACTGGTTTAAGCCACCACCGACATAGCGCTCTGCCTCTAAAGACGAAAACTCATGGCTACCTTCACGACGTATGCGTACACAGAACGTTTTATCGTGCAGCTGATCAGCATAAACTTCTGCAACCTGTTGATAAATATCATGCAGCGAGCTAAAGCTACTGGATTGCATCTCAGAAAAATGCACTATGCCTGGAATACAGCTTAAGCGGTCAATTAGCTGTTGTTTAAGCGCTGTATCGTCGCTAGGGCAGCGAACCGTTAAGTGGTCGAAGTTATTTTTTACTTCAGTGTTATCATTAACACGCAATAAAATAGTGCGAATATTGCGCTCTAGTAGCAGGGTTTGGCGTTTGCGCACAGATTTGCTTTTTATCGCAATTTCCGGATGTAATTTGATTATAAATTCTATCATCTAACAGCAACACATTATCAGCAGAAAAAAGTGGCGCAAATTATAGCTGATCTCTATTTAAAGACCTAATCTGCGCTACCTATTGATAAATAATGAGCCACTAAGGCGTGCTTGGCTCTAAGCTAATGGGATCTGACTCTTTGGCTTTGCCCTGCATAATAGATATTTCTACCCTGCGGTTACGCCGCCGACCGAGTTCATCATCATTTGGCACTAAAGGCTTAGTATCAGCATGACCAACCACCACTAAACGCGTTTTATCAAAACCATCAGCCTTCATCATTTCGGACGCCACTGACACCGCACGTTTTGCTGATAAGTCCCAGTTATTGGTATGTAGCTCGTCAGATACTTGAATATTGTCAGTATGCCCAGTAACGGTAATTTCACCAGGAACATCATTTAACAAACTACCAATACGCTGCACTATAGGCTTAAACCTTGGCTGTAAAAATGACGAACCTGACGGAAATGAACCGTTCTCACGAATACGAATAATAATTTGCTGACCCAGTGATTCAAGTTCGATAGCGCCATCAATAATTTGCTTTTCTAGCTGCTCGGCGAGTTTTTTCACCATTTCATTAGTTTGCTCTTGCAAGGCTTCTGACTGTGCTTCAGCGGCTGAGGATTCGCCATCCATAATTTCTTCGGCATTACTTACCGATTTACCGCCGCTTAAATCTTCTCGTTGCTCTTGTCTGCCACCGGCCGAGTCTTCTTCACCGGCTTGAAACTCAATAACCTGTTGCGTAATTTCTATAGTTTGTTGCTGCAAGGTTTCGATGGGTGTTGGATCGGGCCTACCGGGGCGAAACTCCATCGCAATAACGCTGGTACCCTTGGGTATATCTTCTACTTCAATTTTATTTTGCACACCAAAAGCAAATTTCATTGAACCGGCAATTTGCTTAAACTTCATTACGTCCATTTCTGAAAACGCCAGCAATAGCACAAAGAAGCACATCAGCAATGCCATTAAATCAGCGAATGTACCCATGTAGGCCGGCAAGCCTGGCGGTGGGCATTTACAGTCTTCGGCATCATCACTCATAACTTACTCCGCCGCTGGTTCACGTTTACTTTGTGCTAAATAGTTGCGCAGTATACCTTCAATCACTTTCGGGTTTTGCCCGTCTTGTATGCCTAAAATAGCATCTAGAATTAACTGGTTATTCTGCTTTTCTTGCTGATTACGAATAGACAACTTATCCGCTATAGGTATAGCAACAACGTTTGCAATAAAAGCACCATACAACGTTGTTAATAAGGCTACCGCCATTGCTGGGCCGATTGCTTTAGGATCGTCCATATTAGATAACATGGCAACTAAGCCGATTAATGTGCCGATCATGCCCATCGCTGGTGCGATATCACCTAAACTTTTAAACAAGGCAATAGCCACTTCGTGACGTTTTTCGGTAAGATTAATATCTTTTAATAAGGTAGCCCGCACCACATCAGCATCGTGTCCGTCAACCAGCATGTTAATGCCTTTTTGCATAAAGCCATTAGGAATTTCAGCTTCTTCTAAGGCTAAAAACCCCCCTTTACGCGCGGAATCAGCCAGTTGTACCGCTTTTTCGATCAGCTCTTCTGGCGCTTCAATCTTAAACACAAAGGCTTTAGCCGCGGCTTTACCTGAAGCAAAAAACTGCGTTAGCGTAAATTTGGAAATAACCACAAAGATTGAGCCACCAAATACGATAAGCACTGACACGGTATCCATAAACATACCGACGTTGCCACTACTTCCTAATATCATCGCCATGATGATAAAACCAATTGCGCCCAACAATCCAACCAGAGTAGCTATATCCACTCTTATCTCCTTAACTAAAGCACTGCCAAAACGGTCATCTGTACGAGTTTATCTTAGACGATAGCTGTTTATCGACAGCAAGACACAATGATTGAGTATAAATTACATTAAATTATCTATTTAGCCTTTCACTTATGCTTTCTGATTGACCATAATAGCCTGCTAAGGTAACTTTGCGCACACTTTTGTGAGGGTGATATGAGTAAAAAAAAGGCTGACTTAAGCCAGTTTGAGCAAACCTTGGCTGAGCTGGAACAAATAGTACAACAACTTGAACAAGGCGAACTGTCTTTAGACCAATCGTTAGCCCAGTTTGAGCGGGGTATTACCCTTGCGCGCCACAGCCAACAATTATTACAGACGGCTGAACAAAAGGTACAAATTTTAATGCAACAACAGCAACAGGAAAGCTTGTTACCCTTTGAACCTGAACAAGGAAACTAGTGTGCATCCAGCTAATATTCCTGTTTATCAACAGCGCGTAGAGCAACATCTTCACCAGCTGTTAGCACAGCGAACGACAACCGACGCACGCTTACTTGAGGCTATGTCGTACAGCTTGTTGCTTGGCGGTAAACGGGTTCGGCCATTTTTAGTGTACAGCTGTGGTACTATGCTTGGCGCGCAATTGTCTGACTTAGACGGCCCTGCTGCAGCACTTGAAGCGCTGCATAGCTATTCGCTTATCCATGATGATTTACCTGCTATGGATAACGACGATTTACGCAGAGGTAAACCTACTTGTCATAAAGCCTTTGATGACGCCACGGCAATTTTAGCCGGCGATGCTTTGCAAGCCCTCGCATTTGAAGTACTAAGCAGCCATACTTATCAGCAGGTAAGCCCTTCTGCTGTGCTAAATATGGTGCGATGCTTTGCTTCAGCATCAGGTTACAATGGTATGTGTGGCGGCCAAGCAATAGATTTAGCGCAAACTAATCACAGCACCAGCGTGGCGCAGTTAGAACGCATGCATCAGTTGAAAACCGGTGCATTAATAGAATGTGCGGTGCAGTTGGCTTGGCTATGTAGCCCAAACCCTAAGCAAGCCGATTTAGACGCCTTACTGCGCTTTGCTAGTGCATTAGGGCTAGCATTTCAGGTGCGGGATGATATTCTCGATATAGAAAGTGATACCGTCATTCTTGGCAAGCCGCAAGGCTCAGACACCAAGGCAAACAAATCAACTTATCCTGCTCTGTTGGGGCTGGATAATGCTAAAGCTAAAGCACAGCAATTATATGTAGATGCGCTGAGTGCTTTAGATAGCTTACCGTATAATACTGATGAGTTACGCGCTTTCGCGCAGTATATTATCGAACGCAGATTTTAATACAGGCAAGAATTATGGCGTTAGATCTTCACGATTACCCGTTGTTAGCCAAGGCTAATTTACCCGAGCAATTACGACAGCTACCGCAAGAAAAACTGCCGGCGCTAAGTAATGAGCTGCGTAGTTACCTGCTAAAAAGTGTTAGTCAAAGTAGCGGGCATTTCGCTTCGGGTTTAGGCACAGTTGAGCTAACCGTAGCATTACATTATGTGTATAACACGCCTTTTGATCGGGTGATCTGGGACGTAGGTCATCAGGCTTATCCGCACAAAATTTTAACCGGTCGTGCCGATCGCATGCACACTATCCGACAAAAAGATGGTTTACATCCCTTTCCGTTTCGTGAAGAAAGTGAATATGACATCTTGTCTGTGGGGCATTCTAGCACCTCAATTAGTGCGGCTTTGGGTATGGCTATCGCCGCGCAGCAAGCACGTAATAATCGTAAAGTCGTTGCTGTAATTGGTGATGGTGCAATTACCGCAGGTATGGCGTTTGAAGCGCTAAACCATGCTGGTGAAGTACGCCCAGATATGCTGGTTATTTTAAACGATAATGAAATGTCTATTTCTGAAAACGTTGGCGCACTAAACCAGTATTTTGCGCGAATTTTATCGGGTAGCTTTTATACCAGCTTACGCGAGGGCGGCAAAAAAATTCTACGTGGCGTGCCACCACTGCACGAGCTAGCAAGCCGTGCTGAAGAACATTTTAAAGGCATGGTGACACCAGGTACATTTTTTGAAGAGCTCGGTTTTAACTATATTGGCCCTATTGATGGTCACGATGTGGTCGGCTTGGTAAATACCATCCGCAATATGCGCAATTTAAAAGGACCACAGTTACTTCATATCGTTACCAAAAAGGGTAAAGGCTATGCACCTGCAGAAGCGGATCCTATTGGTTATCATGCGGTATCTAAATTCAACCCTGACGATACCAAACAACCAGAGAAAAAGGCCGGGTTACCTACGTTTTCAAATATCTTTGGCAGCTGGATTTGCGATATGGCAGCCCAAGACGAGCGCTTACAGGCAATTACGCCGGCCATGCGTGAAGGTTCTGATCTGGTACGCTTTTCTAAAACCTACCCTAAACGTTACTTCGACGTAGCTATTGCCGAACAGCACGCGGTAACGCTCGCTGCGGGTATGGCAATTGAGGGCTTAAAGCCGGTAGTAGCGATTTACTCCAGCTTTTTACAGCGCGGCTATGATCAGTTAATTCATGATATCGCGCTACAAAATTTAGATGTGCTGTTTGCCATTGACCGCGCAGGTGTAGTTGGTGCTGACGGGCCAACTCATCAAGGTTCTTTTGATCTCAGCTTTATGCGCTGTATTCCCAATATGGTTATTATGGCGCCATCTGACGAAAACGAGTGCCGGCAGATGCTATATAGCGGTTATCAATACCAGGGCCCTGCTGCGGTGCGCTATCCTCGAGGTTCGGCAACAGGCGTTGCTGCACAGCACGACATGCAACTACTGGCAATAGGTAAAGCTAGGCTAGTACGTAACGGCGAACGCATTGCCATACTCGCGTTTGGCCCGTTATTAAACGCCTGCAAACAGGCTGCAGAGCAGTTAAACACCACACTAGTAGATATGCGCTTTGTAAAACCACTTGATGAGGCGTTATTAACTGAGCTGGCTGCCAGCCATTCGTACTTTGTTACAGTAGAAGATAACGCCATTATGGGCGGTGCCGGCTCTGCGGTGAATGAATTTGTTGCAAAATTACAACTTAGCGTAAAATGTATAAACTTGGGTTTACCTGACCAGTTTATTAAACATGGTAGCCAAGAAGAAATTTATGCCGAACTTGGCCTAAATACCGAAGGTATTCTTAATAGTATTAATGCATTGCAATAATATTATTCAGGCTAAATAGTTTTGTTAATCCAGCCTGCAAAAATGCAGGCTGGATTAAAAATGAGTATTCTCAAGTTCAAAATGTGCTAAACCTGCGGCTAAAAGTCGCTCTATCTGTGCCTCAATGTGTGACGAATCTTCAAATTCAAACGCATCAACCTGTTGATCAAATTTAAGCGTGGCAACGCCATTTTTACCGGCATGCTTAACGTGATATAGCGCTATTTCGGCTAGTTGTAGCGATATTTCCCAGTTAATAAGTTGGCCACCTAATAGTTCTAATGGATAAACAGCGTAGCCTACTGAGCAAGTTAGCCGGGTGCGGTTACCATCAGGTAAATTGAATACGGCTTCACCCACTAGTTCGTTTAAACGATGACTAAATTGCGCTACCAAGTTGGTTTGAATATCTCGTAGCACTAAAATAAACTCTTCGCCAGCAAATCGCACGACGTAATCAGAGCCTCGTGTTTCACGAATAAGTAAACCGGCAACCTGCTGAATACAACTGTCACCAGCACTATTACCATATTGATCGTTAACCTGTTTAAAGTTATCTAAATCAAGGTGAACAAGCGCAATACATTTGCCCTGCGATTGCATAAACTCGCGGTTACGCTGAAAATGCTCAATATCTTTTGGTAACTGTTCAAACATAAATCGGCGATTACGCAAGCCGGTTAAACTGTCTTTATGTGTTTGCAAGGCTAGTTGTTCATTAAGCTCATTCAGTTGTAAATTACTGTTTTCTAACTCTTGTGTACGTTGTCGCACCAAACGCTCTAGTTGTTGTTGTTGGTTAATAGTATTGCGCCTTAACAGCCACAAAATACCGTATAGGCAAAATAATAACAAAATAAGCCATAAACCCCGATAAACAAGGGTTTCGTTAAACCGTTTAGGGATAACCAGCTCTAGCTCGGCAGACTTAGCGTGCAGCCATGGGCTATTATCAAAGCGAGTTTGCACTTGAAATACGAAACGGCCGGGGCTTAAATTGGTATAGACACCTTCGCGCCGCTGACCAACGTCGTGCCATTGCTGTTCAAAGCCTTTTAATCGATAACGAAACTGTAACGCAGCAGGTTTAATGTATTCTAACGCCGAGTACTTTACGCTTAAGCTACGGTCATCCAAATCCAGCACTAAACTGTTTTGTTGGCTTTCAACAATATAGTTACGTAGCCCTTGAACGCCTTTAATCACCGGCTGTAAAACGTGCTCGGGTTTATCCTCTAGCTTCACTGGCACAGCCACTAAGCCTTTTAAGGTTGGATACCAGTACTGTTGCTGCCAGTGTGCAACCTTGGCCTGCCCTGCACCGTTACAGCAGCGACCTGGCACTGTGCCTAGTTGTCGATCATAAGGACCAAGAATTTCATCCGCCTCCACCGTCTGGCTAGCAAGTAGTGGTAATTGCGCTAGGTTTAAACGAAAGATACCTTTATTACTACTTACCCAAAGCATTTCGCTATCGGCATCATAGGCTAAGCTAACCACTGGGCTATGGGGTAAGCCATTCGCGGTGTGCCATTGCAGCCATTTTGTGCTGTTAGCTAACGCAACAAATATACCGTCATCTAAAGTAGCCGCAATTATGGTTGAGTCAGGCAAAATCAGTACAGCCGATATATAACTATTGTATAGCGCGGTGCCGACACCAAGCCGAGTCAGAGCTTGCGCCTGATATTGATATAGGCCTCGTGTTGTACCAAACACCACTTTTTGTTGCTGCTGTTGTAATGCAGTAATATGGCGTGATTCAAGCTCATTATTTAAAGCAAAGGGGAGTAGTGAGTTATTATTATAGTGAAACAATCCCATCACACCGCCAATCCATAAGCCATCAGCATTATCCGGTTGTAACACCCGAACGGTATATCCGGTTAAATTAGCAAACTGCGTGCTAAGTTCAGTTTTGCCACGTTGGTAACGCAGTACGCCATGATCTGTCGCCAACCACAGTTGCTGCGCGTTAGGCCAATAAACGTCGTGCACGGTAATAGCACCTAGCTGCGCCGAGTTAAGCAGTTCAGTGTAACTGCCATCAGCATTAAGTTCGCCTAATTCTGACTGGGCGGCAACCAATAACGTATTAGCTGGCGTAACACCTAAGCTGCGAATAACCGGATCAGTCTGGCTAGGCACCACACGGCGGATATGACCGACCGAGGCTCGGTAGATACCATCACTAAAACTACTCAACCAGATGTTTTTATCTTTATCTTCAAAAATATCGCTAAACCACGGGTAACTACCTAGTTCATCGCCATTTATATGTTGCCAGCTTTGGTTAGGGTGTCGATGAAATAGTTTGCGATGAGCTGAGATCCAGGTATTACCTAAGCTGTCATTTAGCAACTTATATACTGCGGTATTATTATGATCTGGCAGCTGGCAGCGTTTAACCTGCTCGGCCTCATCAATATGGTATAACCCTGCTTCACCAGCAATGTGTAAGGTGTTTTCCGACCAATACAGATCGTAGATAGGCGTTTGCATTAATTCAGCAGGTAACGAATAGCTTTGTACATTACCATCAAGATCTACACGAAATAGGCTTTCGGCACTGCTAGCCCAAATATGCTCGTTAACCAACTCTAGCTGACTAACTGATGCGCGTATTTGTTCAACCTTGCTCACTTTGCCATCTCGGATACGAAATAAATTATCTGCCGCCACCCAAATTTCACCCGGGCGGACTTCGATAATAGAAGACACTTCTGACAAGACCTGATAGCGATCAAACTTCAAGCTTATAGGGTCAAAACCTGACAAACCAGACTTAGTGCCCACCCACATATAGCCCGAGCTATCGCGAAATAATCGTGTTGTACCGTTGCTGGCTAATTGGTGATGGGTTTCTTTGGTGAAATGTTCAAACTGGGTGCCATCAAAACGATCTAGGCCATGTTGCGTTGCTAACCAGATATAGCCTTGACTGTCTTGGCTAATTGAGCGCACAGAATTACTGGCTAAGCCTTCGCTGCTGCCCCAGTGCTTAATATCAAAATCATAAACCGACTGTTGCTCAGCTGCCTGTGCGCGAACAAAGCAAACCAACAAAAGCAACAGTACGATGTTTTTCATTATAGCCTTCTATAATTGTCTATTGATTAATTTAGCGGCAAATAAGGTATTAATAGTTGCAACGCAACTAAAGCGGCAATACCCGCGGCTACATCATCGAGCATAATACCCAAACCACCATGCACCGATTTATCCAGCACACTAATAGGCCAAGGTTTTACAATATCAAATAGGCGAAATAAAACAAAACCGATTAATAGTGTTTGCCAGTGCAGTGGTGCCCAAAGTAACGTAATGCCATAACCAATAATTTCGTCCCAGACTATAGCACCATGATCATGCTCGCCAACATCGCGTGCCGTTTGACCACATACATATACGCCCAGCACGCTGCCTATTAATACAAAAGCTAATAAATAAGCATTACCCGCCCACAACAACAAGGCGACAAGTGGCACCGCAACCAACGTACCAAAAGTACCAGGTGCTTTGGGCGATAAACCACTACCAAAGCCCAACGCCAGAAACTGGTACCACTTTTTTAAATTAAATTGCAGTTTGCTCATCAGAAATGAATAAAACCTGAGTGCACATAGTTAAAGGGCTGCTCGGCTTGTTTTAGCTCGAGCTTACCGGCCACGCCAGTAATACGGCCAATGCAGGTAATGGCTATACCATAAGGTGAAAGCAGTACATCAAGCGAACCCCGCTTTGCTTCTGGCACAGTAAAGAGTAATTCGTAGTCTTCACCACCGGACAACGCCAACTGCATTGCGGTCGCATTATCACAACTATCTTTTACCGCTTGCGATAAAGGCAGGCGCGACACATCAATACTGGCCCCCACGCCTGAACGTTTTAAAATGTGCTGAATATCGCTATATAAGCCATCTGATAAGTCCATTGCACTGCTAGCAATATTGCGCAGCGCTTGGCCTAGCGCCACTCTTGCTGATGGAAAATGAAAGCGTTGTAGAATATGAGTTTGGTGTTTTTTACTTACTTCATGCAAACCTTGGCACAGCTTCAAACCTAGTGCTGCATCGCCTAAAGTGCCGGTAACATAAATATAGTCACCCACTTTAGCGCCGCTGCGGGTAATAGCTTTGCCTCGCGGCACTATGCCTTTGGCAACCATGGTTAGGCTCATTGGCCCACGTGTCGTGTCACCACCAACTAGCTGACAATTATAATACTCAGCCGTTTCATGCAAGCCAGCTGCAAACGCACTGAGCCACGCTTCATCTATCGATGGCAAGGTTATCGCCAGTGATAACCAAGCGGGCTCTGCACCCATAGCGGCGATATCACTAACATTGACCGCAACTAATTTGTGGCCAAGCGCTCGAGGGTCAGCATCAGGAAAAAAATGTGTGCCGGCAACCATGGTATCGGTAGTTATAACCAGATCACAACCATCCCGCACTTGTAACACGGCAGCATCATCACCCACACCAATACCGGTATCATGGCGCTTAGCACCACAATTAGAGAAATAGCGGGAAATGAGTTCGAATTCATCCATAAAATTAAGAAGCCGACAAATGTCGGCTCTCCTTTAGCTTGGACGCAGTACGCGTACTGCTTTATCAAGGATGCCGTTAACGAATTTATGACTATCGTCGGCGGCAAAAGCCTTTGCCAATTCAATAGCTTCGTTAATGACTACCTTATAAGGAACGTCTAGCCGATATTTCAACTCATACGCAGAAACACGTAAAATTGCCTTTTCAACAAAATCAATTTCATCAAATGGCCGATCTAAATAGGGCTTTAACGCCTCGTCCAAGGTAGCGTGGTTTTTTACCACACCACGGACTAAATCTTGAAAATAACCAACATCAACATGCTTAACATTAGTTTCGAGCAGCAATTGTTGCTCAATATCTGCAATCGGGTTATGGCTAATATGCCAGCTATAAATTCCCTGCACTGCAAGAGACCGTGACTGACGACGGGCATTAGGTTTCATTTTCTGTGTCTCTTCTTGTTACAGCTTGGTTAGCAGGTTTACCATTTCCAGCGTTGACATAGCCGCTTCACAGCCTTTATTGCCTGCTTTAGTGCCAGCTCGCTCAATAGCTTGCTCAATACTGTCTACGGTCAATACGCCAAAGGCTACCGGAATATCGTACTGCATCATCACTTGAGCAATACCTTTAGTACACTCGCCTGATACATATTCAAAGTGTGGTGTGCCACCACGTATTACTGCGCCAAGGGCAATAATACCATCATATTTTTTACTAGCAGCAACACGCTGCACTGCTAACGGCAGCTCAAATGCACCAGGTACACGAATGATAGTAATATCTTGCTCTGCTACATTACCAATACGCTGTAAGGTATCGGTTGCGCCGCTTAATAAACTCTCAACAATAAAGCTGTTAAACCGCGCTACTACTAACGCAAATTTCTTACCGTTGGCAGAAAAACCCGCTTCTATTACCTGCATAAGTCGCCCTTACAATCTGACCGCTTAAAATTAGCGGTGCATAATAGCACAACACTCACTAAACCGGCATAGTGTTTATAGCACCAACACCGGCTTAATTTCGTTATTAATTTGTCTTTATTCGCTAACGTAATCGACAACTTCTAAACCGAAACCTGATAACGCATGATACTTTTTCGGCTGGCTAAGTAAGCGCATTTTTTTCACGCCTAAGCTGGCTAAAATTTGTGAACCTACGCCAACATTACGTGATGTGCCAACCCAAGGTGCAGTGCGTGGTTTCTCGCCTTTATCTTCAGCTTCAAAGCTTTGTACTGTGCGAACCAGAGCGTCTGAACTTTCGTGCTTACCCAATAACACTAATACACCACCGTCTTGGGCAATACGCGCCATAGCAGTATGTAGCGGAAAACTGCGGTTAGCCGCGCGGTTTGCCATTAGCAAATCGCTAAAAGTGTCATGCAAATGCACTCTAACTAACGTTGGCTCATCCGCTTTTATCTCGCCTTTTACCAGCGCGAAATGAATTTGGTTATCAATGGTGTCTTTAAAGGTTACTAATTCAAAATCGCCAACTTCAGTTGGTAACTGACAGCGCGCTACTTGTTCAATAGTGGTTTCGTTCAGGTTACGGTATTCAATTAAATCAGCAATGGTGCCTATTTTAACACCGTGCTTTTTAGCGAAAACTTCTAAATCAGGCCGACGTGCCATAGTGCCGTCGTCGTTTAAAATCTCAACAATAACCGCAGCAGGTTCTAACCCTGCCAAACGTGCCAGATCACAACCGGCTTCAGTATGGCCGGCACGCACTAATACACCACCATCTTGCGCCATCAACGGAAAAATATGCCCCGGCTGCACAATATCACTTGGTCTGGCATCTCGGGCAACCGCCGCTTTAACAGTGCGAGCGCGGTCTGCGGCAGAAATACCCGTCGTTACGCCCTCGGCCGCTTCAATTGATAAGGTAAAATTAGTTGAAAACGGTGATTTATTTGCATCTACCATTAAGGGTAATGCCAACTGCGCACAGCGCTTTTTAGTGAGCGTTAAACAAATTAAACCACGGCCATGAGTGGCCATAAAATTGATAGCCTCTGGCGTAACATACTCTGCCGCCATGACCAGATCGCCTTCGTTTTCGCGATCTTCGTCGTCCATCAGTATTACCATTTTGCCCTGACGCATATCTTCGATTATTTCAGCAGGAGTATTCAGTTGCATAACAAACCTTATTTATAAGAAACCGCGCTGTGACAGCAGCGCCATATTGACACCCGCTGTTGTATTAGCAGTATCTTTATTGAGTAAACGTTCAAGATAACGGGCAATTAAATCCACTTCTAAGTGAACCTTAGCCCCGACTTTTAATTGTGAAATTGTTGTTTGTGCGGCAGTGTGCGGCACTATGGTTAACCTTAACGCATCGGCTGTTAGCTCATTTACCGTTAGGCTTATGCCATCGATAGTAATCGAGCCTTTGCTGGCAACATAGTGCGCTAGTGCTTTGGGCAACGCTAACCAAACATGCTTGGCCCTACCACTCGTTTCCATGCGGGTAACATAACTAACGCCGTCAACATGCCCACTTACCATATGGCCACCCATTCGCGTGGTAGCTAACATGGCTTTTTCTAAGTTGATAAGCTGACCAAGTTGATACTGACCAAATAACGTGTGTGCCAACGTTTCCGATGAAACGTCAGCAGAGAAACTTGCGGCGCCAAGCTGAGTTACCGTTAAACATACGCCGTTACTGGCAATACTGTCGCCGAGCTTCACATCAGAAAAATCTAATTCTGTAGTACTAATAGTAATGCTGATATCGCCACCGCGTTGTACAACAGCACTTAACTTGCCTGTGGCTTCAATAATACCTGTAAACATAATCTCTCGTGGCGTAGTGGCTTAAGTTAATTTGGCTGTAAGGCGAATATCCTGCCCCACCATACGTATATCAGTCCAGCTCAGTTCAGGCACCTGTGACAGTGCGGTAAATTCTGGTAGCACTGCTAGTGGCTGTGCTGTATTACCTAGCAGCTTAGGCGCAATATACACAATCAGCTCGTCGACTAAGTTAAGCTGCAGTAAAGTGCCAGCCAAGGTGGCACCGGCTTCAACCCATAGGTTACTTATACCCTCATGTACCGCTAGATGCGTTAGCAACAAACCTAAGTCAAACTGAGCTTGGTTGTTTAACTGGCAATGAATTTGTCTAGCTATATTGGGTAATTGTCGATCGTTTTCAAGTTTGCTTACGCATAACAGCACTTCACCACCATCGGTAAATAGGGCTTGTTTATGGTCCAATATACCGTTACGGTCCAAAATAACCCGTTTCGGCTGACGCAGTGTGCCATCTTTTAAGTGCGTAACGTCTTGCAGTAGCTGCTCTTTGCGTAGTGTCAATCGGGCATTATCGGCCATTACTGTGGTGGCAGTGGATAACACCGCGCAGCTTTTCGCCCGGTAATGTTGCACGTCGGCACGCGCCGCTTCGCCAGTTAACCATTTACTATCACCATTAGCCAACGCGGTGCGCCCATCTAAACTGGCCGCTAGCTTTAGCTGCACATAAGGCCGGTTGCGCTCCATTCGACTTAAAAACCCAGGGTTAAGCGCCCGAGCTTGAGTTTCAAGTAAGCCAACCTCTACCTTGATACCAGCTGCGCGCAACATGGCTATGCCTTTACCTGCAACACTGGGGTTAGGATCAGTCATAGCAACTATAACCTGTGCGACACCGGCGTCGATAAGCGCCTGAGCACAAGGTGGCGTTTTACCATAGTGACTACAGGGTTCTAGCGTAACATAACAGGTTGCGCCCTTTGCCGCCGCACCGGCCTGCTGTAACGCAAACACTTCGGCATGCGCCCCGCCCGCTTGCTGATGATAGCCCCGCCCAATTACTTGCCCTTTTTTCACCACTAACGCACCCACATTTGGGTTGGGCGTAGTGGTGTAACAACCGCGCTCGGCTAGCTGAATAGCTTCGGCCATAAACGTATAATCGGCGCAGCTAAACATCAGGATTTTTCGCCTAAACGGGCTATTTCCTCACCAAACTCGCGAATATCTTTAAATGAACGATACACCGAGGCAAAGCGAACATAGGCAACCTTATCAACTTTTACCAGTTCATCCATTATCAGGTTGCCCAGATAATGACTACCGACTTCGCGCTCGCCGGTAGCCCGCAGTAATGACTTGATTTTTTGAATTAATAGCTCTATTTGCTCAGTAGACACCGGACGTTTTTCTAACGAGCGCAATAAACCACTGCGTAACTTATCTTCATTAAACGGCTCTCTTGAACCATCACGCTTTATAATGCGTGGCATCACCAACTCGGCCGCTTCAAAGGTAGTAAAACGTTCATGGCAAGCTAGACATTCACGCCTACGCCGCACTTGGTGCCCGTCAGCGACTAAACGTGAATCTATAACCTTGGTGTCATCTGCATTACAAAACGGACAATACATAAAACATCTCGCTAAGACGTTTAAAACGTCAGATAAAAAAATGGCCGCAATAGCGGCCATGATAACACTTAATTAGTGCTTAAGCATAAACTGGGAAACGACTGCATAGCTCAGTAACTTTACCACGTACAGTGTCAATTACCGCAGCATCACCACGGCTATCTAACACGTCACAAATTAAGTTAGCAACAGCGCGTGCTTCGGCTTCATTAAAGCCACGGCGTGTAATAGCCGGTGTACCAATACGTAAACCAGAGGTCACAAACGGTGAACGCGGATCATTTGGTACAGAGTTTTTGTTTACCGTAATATGCGCTTGACCTAACCATGCATCCGCTTCTTTACCGGTGATCTCTTTATCAATCAAGTCCATTAAGAACAGGTGATTTTTAGTACCGCCAGAAACAATTTTATAGCCGCGCGCAATCATGGCATCACACATAGCAACTGCATTTTTTAACACTTGCTGCTGGTATACTTTAAATTCTGGCTGTAACGCCTCTTTAAAAGCAACAGCCTTAGCAGCAATAACGTGCATTAACGGGCCACCTTGGCAACCTGGGAATACCGCTGAATTTAGCTTTTTCTCAATTTCTTCATTTTTACGCGCTAAAATTAAACCGCCACGTGGGCCAGCTAAGGTTTTGTGCGTGGTAGTAGTTACAACGTCAGCAATAGGTACTGGATTCGGGTATAAACCCGCGGCTACCAATCCGGCAACGTGAGCCATATCAACAAATAAATAGGCGCCAACTTTATCGGCGATATCACGAAACCGCTGCCAATCAACAATACCTGAATAGGCAGAGAAACCAGCAATAATCATTTTAGGCTTGTGCTCAATCGCTAACGCTTCGGCTTGATCATAATCAATAACGCCAGTTTCAGGATGTAAACCATACTGCACTGCGTGGTATAACTTACCTGACGAGCTAACATGTGAGCCATGCGTTAAATGGCCGCCGTGGGCTAAGCTCATACCCAAAATAGTATCGCCCGCATTTAACAGCGCTAAAAATACCGCGGCATTAGCTTGTGAGCCAGCGTGTGGTTGCACGTTAGCATAATCAGCACTAAATAGCTCTTTCGCCCGAGCAATGGCTAAGTCTTCAGCAACGTCAACATACTCACAACCACCGTAGTAACGCTTATGTGGGTAACCTTCAGCGTATTTATTGGTTAACTGTGAACCTTGCGCCTGCAATACACGCGGGCTGGCATAGTTTTCTGACGCGATAAGCTCAATATGTGCTTCCTGACGGTTCGTTTCATCTGTTATGGCTTGCCATAATTCGGGATCAAAATCGGCAATATTCATATCACGCTTTAACATGCTTTCTCCTGGCGCGGCTTTCACGCATCGTTTTAATTAATATAATGTTGGTAAATCAAAACTGGCTGGTAAAAATTGGCGCCATTCTAACGCTAATTTAAAATTTATGCATTAAGATTTCAGACATCTAAATAGCTAAAGCACAAAAATTCAGCATTACCTGAGTAAAAGAAACGATAACTCGCCTTTGCAACAATAAACAAAATGCTGTATATAATAACAGTTAACAATTATGAATTATGCTTTGGGTTGCTCGGTGCGAAAAATCATACATATAGATATGGACTGTTTTTTTGCCGCAGTAGAAATGCGCGATAACCCTATACTGCGGCATATTCCTATAGCTATTGGCGGTGCCAGACAAAGCCGTGGCGTTATTTCAACCTGTAACTATCCTGCGCGTGCCTTTGGTGTGCGCTCAGCAATGCCAACCGGTCAAGCGTTAAAACTCTGTCCACATCTTACCTTGCTAAATGGCAACATGGAAAAATACCGCATTGCCAGCAGGCAAATTCAAGCAATTTTTGCCCGCTATAGCGACCATGTTGAGCCACTATCACTTGATGAAGCTTATCTTGATGTGACTGATTGCTCGTTATTTCAGGGCAGTGCAACACTGATTGCCCAAGATATTCGCCGGAGTATATTGCGTGAAACAGGATTAACCGCTTCTGCGGGCGTTGCACCGAACAAATTTTTAGCCAAAATTGCTAGTGATGAAAATAAACCTGATGGCTTGTTTGTAATTACACCCGCTAAGGTTGATGATTTTGTTAAAACACTACCACTGCGCCGTTTACCAGGCGTAGGTGCAAAAACCGCAGAGCGGTTAAGTCAGTTAGGGCTACATTATTGCTCTGACATCAGCAGCGCACCTTTACCCTTGCTGGTAAAAAATTTTGGCGGTTTAGCGGATAGTTTAATAAAGCGCAGCCAGGGTATTGATGAGCGGCTGGTTTGTAACCGAGAACAGCGAAAATCACTGGGTGTTGAGCAAACACTAGAGCACGACTTACTAAGCTATGACGATTGTGTTAGCGCATTAACTCAATTACTGCCCAAGCTACAACAACGGCTAGAACACTACAGCAACACACCGGCTGGGCGCAGCACGCCAATGCAAAAAGTAGGTGTTAAATTAAAATTTAGTGACTTTCGTCAAACTACCGTAGAAAAACAAGGCCAGCCACTGCAGCTAGACCACTTATTACCGCTACTTGATGAAGCATGGCAGCGTCGCGAGCAACAAGGCGTAAGGTTAGTAGGCTTACAAATAGGCTTTAAAACAACCACAGCACAGCAGCTAACATTGGCTTTTTAAAACCGGACGTTTAACACCAAATATTTGTAGATTTACTCACCTTCAGATAACAGAAAACCGGCTTTAGCCGGTTTTATACAAGCTGGGCCGAAATTAATCGATAGGAGTTACGTTCTCAGCTTGCGGGCCTTTTTGGCCTTCAGTTACTTCAAAAGTAACTTTCTGACCTTCAACTAAAGTTTTACGGCCGGTACCGTTAATAGAGCGAAAATGAACAAAAACGTCCTTGCCGCCTTCACGTTCTAAAAAACCATAACCTTTTTCTTCGTTGAACCACTTAACTGAACCGGAAATTAACTGTGACATAACACTCTCTTACATTAACTAATTTTGCCAGCGAGCTGGCGACTTAAATATTACCGGCCATAGTAGCTGACAAGTACCTATTTTCTTCCTCATTATCAAGTAAGCCTAATAAGGGGTCAATACACATGTTCAGCACCTAGAACACAATGTTCTTTCTAGCCGGATCAGCAACCTAAACAATATTGCTAATTACCCTGTTGTTAAACTCGCGACTAACAACGTATTTAGTGTAGCAGTAATAATGTTGGAAATTTAACCAACGCAACATTTATTTTTGTTTGCGCCGAATTGGTGCTGAACCATCATCGCCGCCTTCAAAGAATACCGGTTTAGACGCAGCGATTTTTTCCGATTTTTGTTTTGGTTTTACCTTAGCCTTTATGGCTTTTTTAGTCGTGGTCGGTTTTACTGCTGCAGTTTGTGATTTAGGCTTACCATCAAACTTCGCTTCTAAACCGGCAATAACACTGTAACTGGTTGGTTGGCGTAAAAAAGCTTCAATCCGCTCTAGTGCTGCAATATCTTTAGGCCCAACCAAAGAAATAGCTTGCCCTTTAGCACCAGCACGCCCCGTACGGCCAATACGATGCACATACTCTTCAGCATGCTTGGGTAAGTCAAAGTTAATAACATGCGATACTTGCAGTAAATCTAAGCCTCGAGAGGCTAAATCGGTGGTAACCAGCACCTTATGTTTACCCGTGGCGAAGGCTTGCATTACAGTATTACGACCACTTTGTGATAGCTTGCCGCTAAGGCCTACTGCAGTTTTACCTAGTTGTTCGCATAGCTGAGCTAGGCGTTCGGCATCTTCTCGCGTTGCGGTAAAAATAATCAATTGATTAATATCGTCTTGCTGCAAAAAGTGCTTTAGTAAGGCTTCTTTATGGGTTAGGTGATCAGCTAAATAAAAGTTCTGGCTAATATCTTGATGCGGCTGATGCCCTGCACCCACGGCTAACCGAAATGGGGTTTTCAATAACGCTAACGCTAACTCATCTACTTCAGCATGATCTAGGGTCGCCGAAAACAACAACGTTTGGCGCAAACGATGGTCAGCGGCTTTATTAATCACCGTTAACTGTGTCATAAAGCCTAAATCTAACATTCGGTCGGCTTCATCAAGGATCAGCATTTCTAAACCATTAATAAATACTGATTTATGCTCAAGATGGTCGACAAAACGTCCTGGCGTCGCAACAATGATATTTGGCTGACGCTTCAGTATTTTTTCTTGATCGTTAAAGTTTTCGCCACCAACAATCAATGCGGAGGTTAGCGGTGTATTAGAAACAAATAAACGCAACTGCGCATATACCTGCTTAGCAAGCTCGCGGGTTGGCGCAAGGATCAGCGCTCTCGCATCTCGTTTTGACAAGGCTCGGCTTTTTAACAAGCGCTGCATCATTGGCAATAAATAGGCCAGTGTTTTGCCTGAGCCGGTTTGTGAAGATACAATTAAATCTCGCCCTACCATCATAGCAGGTATGGCTTCTCGTTGTATTTCTGTAGGCTTATCAAACCCAAGGTGCTGCACTGAACGCATCAAGCGCGGATCAAGCGATAAATCATTAAATGGCAAAGTGAACCTCTTAAACCCTAAATTACCGCTATATGATAACCGATGCTGACAAATTGAGTTAGTTTGATTTATTAACTCAGCATATTTGCGCTACTATAGGCTTATTATAGTAAGTGTATAAATAGCCTAAACGAGTGCAATAAATTATGAGTAACGCCCTAAAAGAACAGCTATTAAAAGCCGGTTTAGCTGATGCTAAAAAACTAAAAGCCGTTAAAAAGGCTAAGCACCAAGAAAAAGTACAAGCGGGTAAAAAGCACACCGTGGTAAATGAAGCCAGTGTCTTAGCCGAGCAAAAACGCCAACAGCAAATTGAGCGAGATCGACAGTTAAACATAGAAAAGCAAGCTCTGGTGCAGCAAAAAGCCATTGCAGCTCAAGTTAAGCAACTTATTGGCAATAACACCATTCGAGCGCAAGGTGACGTCGCTTATAATTTTACTGATGGTAAAGTCGTAAAGCGTTTATACGTCAGCGCAAAGCAGCACGATGAATTAAGCCGTGGTTTACTCGCCATAGCGAAGCAAGATGAGCAATATTACCTAGTGCCAGCTGCGGTAGCAGAAAAAATAACGCAGCGCCAAAGTGATAGCATTATTGTACTTAATGCTAAGCAACAACAATTAGATGAAAATGATCCTTATGCTGATTTTAAAATTCCGGATGATTTAATGTGGTAGATGCGTAAGGAGCACCAGTATGGCTTTACAGTTGGTATTAGCGAACATTAGCGAGATGCTACAGTTGCGTGGTTGGTTTAACAGCGCCGCGCAACAGCAAAGCTGGGGCGGCGACGATTTTGACTACCCGTGCACAGAACAGCATTTTTTAGAATTATTATGTCGCTCTGGCACAACAGGTTACAGCCT
Source organism: Rheinheimera metallidurans (assembly GCF_036983985.1). Classification (NCBI taxonomy): domain Bacteria; kingdom Pseudomonadati; phylum Pseudomonadota; class Gammaproteobacteria; order Chromatiales; family Chromatiaceae; genus Rheinheimera; species Rheinheimera metallidurans. The sequence continues at coordinate 804,651 of NZ_JALAHQ010000001.1, read as the reverse complement.
GCTAACTGAAGATCATCAACAACTGATTGGTTTTGGCCAGCTTTGTGACCGTTTTGGCTGTCACCATCTTGCGCGTTTAACCATTTTACCGACATGTCGTGGCCAAGGTTTAGCAAAAATACTAATTAACGAGCTAATTATCGAAGCGTTACAACAGCAACGTCGCGATATTTCGCTATATGTGCATCGACATAACGACATTGCATTAACCTGCTACAAAAGTATTGGTTTTCGTACTTCATCACCGCCAGAACCGATAAACAACAGAGTATATTTTATGCGTCTGCCGTTTGAGCAAGCGTTAACTCTGGCAAATACCTACTTGGCATCTAGCAGCGAAAATGCGTAATTACACCGTACAACTAAATATTATTACTACGCTCTCTAGCGCTAACGCCTTTAACTTGTTGTGAAAATCCGGTATTTAACTGCCATTTAGGTTTAATTGGCGTAAGGGGTAACTCGCGTTTGCGGGCAACAATAATATAACTGCTGGCAAAATAATTTAGATAGCGTTCTAACCATTGCTGCACCGCATTGTCTCGATATTCTTTGCCTAACATTGTCGAGCAAAAAAATCGTTTTTCTGATAACACTTCAAAGCCAACCAGATGCAACCAGTCTTTTACCCGAGAGGTACTAAAAAATCGCCCTTGCCAAGGATAGCGCTGTTGCAGTGCAGGCCAATATCGCAGTATACCTACTACACTAAAAGGATTAATTCCGGTTAGCAATAAATAGCCATCTGAACGCAACACGCGGTAGGCTTCACGCACTACATGGTGTGGATCAGCAGTAAACTCTAAATTATGACTTAGCAATACGGCATCTATGCTATTACAACTAAAGGGTAAAGCATCAGCATCGGCTTGTAACATTAAGTTAGCACCAAAACGACCTACGTTAATGTGCTGGCTAACCTTGCAACCTGAGGTGTCAATTTCAGCGCTTAAATCGCCGATTTTAAGTAAATAGTAACCAAAAATACGTTCCCACCAAGGTTGCAATTGCACAGAAATAGCCTGTGACAAAGCATCACCTTGATTGAATTCCCACCAACCTGATGGAATTGTGCGGTCTTTTTCGCTTAACGCCGGTTTCATGCTAAATTAGGTTCCAAATAGATTAACGTAGTTTGCACTATGTATCAGGTTACACCTATACCCGCTTTTGATGATAACTATATTTGGGCTTTATCTGTGCCAGATAGCCCTAATTGCCTCGTTGTTGACCCAGGTTGCGCCGATAGCGTAATGCACTATTTAACAAGCCATAAGCTACAGTTGCATACCATCCTAATAACTCACCACCATAAAGACCATACTGCAGGTATTAATACATTACGAAAACGGTTCCCGACAGTAAATGTTATTGGCCCTACAGCCGAACAACAGCGTATTTCTGGCTTAACACAAACAGTAACTGACGGTGATAGCGTTATTTTGTCTGCGTTTGACCTTAGCTTTAAGGTAATCAGCCTGCCCGGCCACACTCTTGGCCATATTGCTTTTTATTCAGCGCCGGTTCTGTTTTGCGGTGATACCTTATTTAGCGCAGGTTGTGGCAGATTATTTGAAGGTAGCCCAAAGCAAATGTGGCAATCGCTGCAAAAGCTTAGAGGTTTACCTGACGATACGCAGATTTACTGCACCCACGAATACACTCTAGCCAATATTAAATTTGCGTTATACGCTGAGCCAAACAATTCGGCCTTAGTCGAATATGCAGCTCATTGTGCTAGTTTACGCCAGCAAAATTTACCAACGTTACCATCATCGCTTACTACTGAAAAAGCGATTAATCCATTTTTACGCTGTGATAACAAAACGTTACAGGAAAAATGGCAGCAAGATTCTGCTTTAGGCTTATTTACAGCGTTAAGGGCAGCAAAAGATCAGTTTAAAAGCTGACTTGCAATCGAGTGATGAATAGGTAACATTCTTATTTTTGAACGTGGAACGAAGTAATGTTTATAAAAATCTCTGCTGTGGCTAGCGCGGTGTTACTCGCAGGCTGTGTAAGTACTTCCTCACCTGTTGAGTCAAACAATGTAACTAACACTGCGTATACGGCAACCACTAAACCGCAAACAGCAGATTTTCATAAACAAACTGCTAGCGCAGAAAAAATTGCAATGCGTTTATGGCAACAAGGCCTAGACGTAAATGCGGAGCCTGCACCACCAGATGCCGCAGAGTTGGAAGATTTATGGGAACGTATCCAGCTCCAATTAACTTTTAATGTGCCGCAAACTCGGCCTATTGTAGAACAACGTAATTACTACACGAATAATCAAGCATACCTAGATCGCGTTGCCGCTCGAGCGCAGCCATTTTTACATTTTATTGTTCAAGAAATAGAAAAACGTAACATGCCGTTAGAACTGGCGCTGTTACCTATCGTTGAAAGCGCCTTTGATCCCTTTGCTTACTCAACCGCTGCCGCAGCGGGTATGTGGCAATTTATGCCCGCAACCGGCACTCGTTTTGGCCTAAAACAAAACTTTTGGTACGATGGCCGCCGCGATGTCGTCGCCTCTACGCGTGCCGCACTGGACTATTTGCAGTACTTACACGACAAGTTAGAAGGCGACTGGCTTAATGCCATTGCCGCTTACAACTCTGGCGAAGGCAGAATTTCAAAAGCCATTAAACGTAATCAACAAAAACGCCTACCCACCGACTTTTGGTCACTTGACTTACCCGCAGAAACAACGGCTTACGTTCCAAAGCTTCTAGCTTTAGTTGACATTCTTAAACGCCCAGATGAGTTTGATATTGTTTGGAAATTCATTGCTAATGAACCCCAAATTGACTTGGTAAGTGTTGAAGACCAAATTGATTTAATGATTGCCGCAGAAATGGCGGGGATCAGCGTGGCCGAGCTACAGGCGCTTAATCCTGGCTTTAACCAGTGGGCTACGGATCCGCAAGGTCCTAACTATCTAGTAGTGCCAAAACACACTAGCTCTGTGTTTACCGAGAAGCTAGCAAGTACACCGAGCCAACAATTATTGCGTTGGAAGCGCTATATTGTGGCAAAAGGCGATACCATTGGTAAAATTGCCCAGCAACACGATACCAATGTTAGCGATCTGCAGCGGATAAATAAGTTATCTGGTAACACCATTCGCCTTGGTCAAGCATTGCTAATCCCTGTTGCAGCGCAAAGTACCAGTAACTATGAACTTAGCGCTGCAAACCGCAGTGCTAAAGCGCAGAAAAGCGGTAGTGGTAACAAGTTGAGTTATACTGTAAAACAAGGCGACACGCTTTGGGATATCAGTCGTGAGCACAAGGTTACGGTAGAACAACTGACGAAATGGAATAGCCTTGCCCAGCGCTCAACGTTAAAACAGGGGCAACAGCTGGTTATATGGCAGCAAGATGCAGCTGTACAGCCTAGTGGCATATCGCGCACTGTTAACTACAAAGTACGTAAAGGCGATTCACTGGCTCGTATTGCACAACGTTTTAGCATCAGTGTTTCCGACATTGTGAAATGGAACAAAATTGAAACCGATAATTATCTGCAACCAGGACAACAACTTAAACTGGTAGTCAATGCAACTCAAGTATAAGCAAACCGCTATACCAAGGAGTTAACCAATGAGATATTTATTTTTGTTTTTGGCTCTGTCGCTCTATTCAACAGTAAGTCAGGCGCAGTTTGATATCTCTGGCGAAGGTAAAGTTTACTTAACCAACGGCTCTACCCAAGAGTTTGATTTTGGCTTTAGTTATTTTCGCCAAGAAGGCCGTTATCGCTTTATCGTTGGCCGCCATAACCTAGCAGTACATAAGGTACCTAAAAAATATTCTTTGGCTTTAGTACTACAAGGCGAAAAACAAATTTGGGTAACAGATTTTATCAACGAACCCTTAAACGGCTTTGAATTACAGCTGGACGATTACCGTATCAAGCTGTTTAAAGATGCTAAAGCAAAAGATGCTAGCGGAAATTTTGTTTTACAAATTAACGACGAGCAGTTTTACTTTAGCCGTGGCCCAGGTCAAATTAACTTCTACTTTACCGAAGACGGTATTAAAAATGTTCGGGTTGAAGGTATGTTTAAACCGAAAAAATAAACGTTAACTGGGTTCTTTTTGTAACTGTAATGCAGTGATAGTGCCAGAAGCAATGCACAACAGCGGCGCAACCAAGGTAAAAACCCATCCGGCTTGTAAACTTACATCATGCCACCAAGCATAACTTGCTGCTGTTAACTGAAAACACACACCAAACAGGCCAATATAGGTTAATAACCGATTTACAGGTCGTTTGGGTAAGGTAAATATTTTATTCATAACACCTTCTACTACACCATTTATTACTTAGTCAGCATTCATCCACTTTTGTACTGCAGAAACTAATTCATCGGGGTGAAATTTAGCAATGAATTGATCTGCGCCTACCTTTTTAACCATGGCTTCGTTAAACACACCACTTAATGAAGAGTGCAGCACAACGTGCATATTTTTTAATAGTGGATCAGCTTTAATTTCAGCCGTCAACGTGTAGCCATCCATCTCTGGCATTTCTATATCAGAAATAAGCAATGGCACCTTAGTTGAAATATCGCCTCCTAGCTCCGCGGCTTTTGCTGTTAGCCAATTTAATGCAAGCTTGCCATCGTTTACTAATTCAACATTAATGCCAATAGAGGTAAGTGCACGCTTCACCTGATTGCGCGCCACTGCCGAGTCATCGGCAACTAATACGATAACATCTTTAAAACTGCGCTCTGCTGCTTTGGTTTTTATATCTTCACTAACATCTTCATTAACTGGGGTAATTTCAGCAAATACTTTCTCAACATCGATTATCTGTACCAGCTTACCGTCTATCTCGGTTACTGCAGTAAGATAATGACCGGCACCTGCGCCCTTTGGCGGCGGCAAAATTTGGTCCCAATTAGTATTAACAATACGATCGACGCCGTTTACTAAAAACCCTTGCGTATGCCGGTTATATTCCGTTACCAACACGAAGGCTGTTGATAAGTCCTCAATACGCTTGCCACCGGTAGCTTGGCTTAAATCAATAACCATCACCGGCACACCACGTAAATGGGCAATACCTCGTACATGCGGGCTTGATCCGGGCATTTCCGTCAATTCAGGGCACTGCAATACTTCGCGTACTTTAAATACGTTGATACCAAAAGGTTGTTTACCATGCAGGCGAAATAACAATAACTCTAACCGATTGTTACCAACAAGGTTGGTCCGCTGGTTTACTGCGGCCATTAGTTTACTCATATTGCATTACCTCTGGGGGCTAACGTTGCCAATAACGGCGTTATGCATGTTACACACTACAGCATTTTGTTGCTTATAACGCAATGCGCTAGCGAGCAAGTATATAAAATATTGTTTAAGCATAGGCGGCTATAGCTAATCGTCTAGCAACAGAGAAAAAATGCTGCCGTTAATGGCAGCATTTAATACAGTGGATTATTGTGCGTCAGCCTGCTGTTCAGGTACAGCTAACGCAAACGCAGCAAGTTGTTGGCAATTATGATAAATACGATTAAGGTTAGGATAAGCCGTCATATCTAACGAGAAACGCTGTGCGTTGTATATCTGCGGTATTAAACAGATATCCGCTAACGTTACTTCATCGGCAAAGCAATATTGCCCCGATGTTAGCGCTAAACGTTGCTCTAACGCAGTAAAACCGACGTTAAGCCAATGCTTAATCCAGCCCAGCTTTTGTTCTTCAGACAATGCTAACGGCCCTGTCAGGTATTGTAAAACTCGTAAATTATTTAACGGGTGAATATCGCAGGCAATATCTAATGCAGCAGCCCGTACTTGCGCTTTTGCCGCTAAACTTTTTGGTAAGAAAGCCGGTTCTGGGTACTTTTCATCTAAGTATTCAATAATAGCCAGTGACTGATTAACGCTCACATCTTCGTCAACAAAAGTAGGCACCAGCTGCGCAGGGTTAAGTGTTTTATAATTTTCGCTATGCTGCTCGCCGCCATTTTTAATTAAATGTACAGCCACGCTATCAAAACTCAGTTGTTTTAAATTAAGCGCAATGCGTACCCGATATGCGGCCGATGAGCGCCAGTAACCATAGAGTTTCATAAAGATCCTGTTAGTACTGTAGTTTAAACATAGCGTTACCATATAAATAAGCATCTGTGAGGCACTGCCCACAGACGCTGTACTTTAGGCGTTATACTTTACAACCTTCTGGTCTATTGCACCAAACACGCTGTTGCCCTGCTCGTCTAGCATTTCAATACGAATGGTATCGCCAAACTTCATAAAAGAGGTTGCTGGTTTACCGTCACGAATAGTTTCAATCATACGAATTTCAGCAATACAGCTATAACCGACACCGCCCTCGTCAACTGCTGTACCATGATCGGTACCCTGTTTATTAGATACCGTGCCTGAACCAATAACTGCGCCAGCGCCAAGTTTACGCGTTTTAGCTGCATGTGCTACTAACTGGCCAAAATCAAAAGTCATATCTATACCAGCATTTGGCTTACCAAATAACTTACCGTTGTACGTAGACAATAGCGGCAAGTGCACGCGACCATCATGCCATTTATCGGCTAGCTCATCGGGAGTTACCGCTACCGGGCTGAAGGCTGATGAGGGTTTGGAATGAAAGAAACCAAAACCTTTGGCTAATTCATTCGGAATAAGAGCACGCAGTGACACGTCATTAACTAACATCAGTAAGCGAATTTTGCTACGGGCTTCGTCTGCACTGCACGCCATTGGTACGTCGTCAGTTATAACGGCCACTTCACCTTCAAAATCGATGCCGTAATCTTCAGAGCTAACGTCAATATTATCGCAAGCGCCGATAAAGTCATCTGAACCACCTTGATACATTAATGGATCGGTCCAAAAACTTGGTGGCATTTCGGCATTACGCGCTTTACGCACTAACTCTACGTGATTAACGTAGGCGCTGCCATCAGCCCATTGATATGCACGAGGTAAGGGTGACTCTGCATTTACTGGTTCAAACGCCATCTCACCATCAACCTTACCTTGATTCAGCGCCTGATAAACTTGCTCTAACTTGCTAGCTAATAAGGCCCAGTTATCTAATAGCTGCTGCATGGTAGTGGCTACTGTTGGTACGGCAACACAACGGCTTAAATCTCGGCTTACTACCACTAGCAAACCATCGCGACTACCATTTTTTAAACTTGCTAACTTCATTTATGATCCTTAACTAAGCCTGTTTAGGGTTTAACTTTCCAGCTGTTAATATACTCATGGTTTTCTGTTGCAAGCGCTGCAGCACCCATTTCAAGCGCATCGCGAGTATCTAGCATTACTGCAACTTCATCAGTGAATTTCTTTTTGTACTCACGCGCAGCAGCAAAAGCTTTAGGGTGCGGGCCATGGGTAAAACCAGCGGGGTGGAAAGTTACCATGCCTTTTTCGATATTATCACGGCTGAAAAAATCACCTGCATGATAAAATAGCACTTCATCGTAGTCGTCATTATTATGATAAAACGGCACCTTTAATGCTCCGGGGTCGCTTTCTATTGGCCGCGGTACAAAAGTACAGACCACAAACCGCTGTGCAACAAAGGTGGTATGTGCCGATGGCGGTAAATGATAGCGATGGCTCATTAATGGCCGAATATCACGCCAGTTAATGCGCATTACCGATAAATCGCCATGCCAACCAATAGCATCTAGCGGGTTATACGGATACGTAATTACCGACACTTCACCGTGACGTTTTATTTCTACCTGCCATTGTTGCTCGCTGTATTGGGCTTTAAACGCAGCATCAATTTTTGGCGTATCTAACATCGCTAAATCGAAAATAGCGTGATTACCCACTAAGCCTTTTTCTGGTAATTGAAAACTATCATTGGTTGCTTCTATTAGTAGAATAAACATCGGTGAGGTTGGCTCTAAGCGCCACATGGTCGAACGCGGAATGACAATATAATCACCATCGCGAACGGTCATATGACCATAGTCACAATACAACTCAGCACTACCTTCGTGAATAAATAATAGCTCATCACCATCGCCATTACGCACTAACTTGGTCATGCCCTCAGTTAAACGCCACGTACGCATTTTACAATGCGCATTAAATAACAGGTTTGGCACTGACCAAGGCGAATTGGTGTTATCAACACCAATGTCGTTAAAGTTAAACAGGTGTGGCCGCAGTGGGCCTTGCCAATCAGTCCAACCGGTAGGCGCGTGCTGATGATGAAAGTGCGTGGCGGGGCCAAAGAAGCCATTACGACCGGTTTCCCGCTCGTATATGGCTTGCTCTGGAAAATCAGCATGAGCTTGGCGCGATACATCCCCTTCCTTTAACGGAAACGATGCCCATTTACGCATTGCTTAATACTCCACGTTGAATTTGATCTTCTTCTATAGATTCAAACAACGCTTTGAAGTTGCCTTCGCCAAAACCTTCGTTGCCTTTGCGCTGAATGATCTCGAAAAATACTGGGCCAATTACGGTTTTAGTAAATATTTGCAGTAAAATACCGTCTTTCATTGGCGCGCCGTCAATTAACACTCGCAGATCACGAAGCTGATCTAAATCTTCTTCATGGCCTACTACACGCTCGTTTACCTTGTTGTAGTAGGTTTCTGGCGTTGGCATAAACTCCATACCACGGTTACGTAGCGTACGTACAGTTTCGTAAATATTTTCGGTGGTTAACGCAATATGTTGAATGCCTTCGCCTTTGTATTCGCGAATAAACTCTTCAATTTGCGATTTATCGTCTGACGATTCATTAATTGGAATACGAATTTTACCGCAAGGCGCGGTCATCGCTTTAGAGACTAAACCGGTTAACTTACCTTCAATGTCGAAATAACGAACTTCACGGAAGTTTCCGATGTTTTCATAAAACCCAGCCCACACGTTCATATTACCGCGCATTACGTTGTGCGTTAGGTGATCTAGCACGTCTAAGCCAACACTGTGCTTGGCCATATCCGCTTGCCAGTTGTCATAGAATTTAAAATCAATGTCATATACCGAGCTTGCGCCGTAACGGTCAACGAAATACAACAGGCTGCTGCCAATACCGTAAACCACTGGAATGTTTAGCTCCATAGGACCAATTTGATTTTTATATTCTTTGGCGCCATTAGCCAAAGCATGGCTTAATGCGGCGGCAGCATCTTTAACACGAAACGCCATTGCGCATACGCTTGGGCCATGATTACGGGCAAACTCTTCGGCTTGAGAATTTGGCTCAGCATTAATAATAAAATTAATATCGCCTTGCTTATATAACCAAGCTTGCTTAGAACGATGCTTTGCAACCTCAGTAAAACCCAACGAGTAAAATAAATCTTTTAATTTTTGAATTCCTTCAGCATCAGCCGCGGTGTATTCAACAAATTCGAAACCATCAGTACCCAGTGGGTTTATTTTATCTAACATTCGCCTATTCCCTATTACGTCTTTGATAGCAGCAATAATGCCCTTGCAATAAAAAAAAGCTAGAGGCCACTGAGCGACAGCGAAAAGCAGCTAAACAGGCTGTTTTGTAAAGATGGCAATACGAAAATGAGGTTTAGTGCAAAACAGAACAAAAAGGGCCACTAAATCATGTTAGCAGCCCGATACAAGTACAAATTTATAAACAAAGTGTAATTAAATTTTTACACTCTTGCGATTAATACCGTAATCACGCAATTTATTCGCTACAGCGGTATGGCTTAAACCAAGTTTTTTCGCTAACTGGCGGGAGCTGGGGTAAGCCGGAAACAATTTTCGCAACAAATTAGCTTCAAACCGTTTTACCGCTTCGTCTAATGTGCCGTCAAAGTCCTGCTCTAAATAACCAAAATCATTATTGTAGCTAGGTAATTGCAGATGCTCTCGATCTAATTCCGCACCGTCTAATAAAGTAATGGCGCGATACAGTGCGTTTTCTAGCTGGCGCACATTGCCCGGCCAAGGATAACTTTGTAAAAAACTCGCACAGTTATCGGTAAGTTTTGGTGCTTTTCTGCCTAACCTATTTGCAAAGCGTGCCAGAAAAAACTCAGCTAACGAAATAACATCCTGCTTGCGTTCACGCAGTGCTGGCAAGGCCAGTGTTAGTACGTTTAAGCGGTAATATAGATCTTCACGAAACTTACCTTCCTGCACCATGTGAGGTAAATCTTTTTGTGTGGTGCAAATTACCCGCACATCCACTTTTACTTCGTTCTCATCGGCCACACGTCTAAAACTACCGTCTTGTAAAAAACGGATCAGCTTTGTTTGTAACTGATGCGACATTTCACCAACTTCGTCTAAAAATACCGTGCCGCCGTTGGCTTGCTCAAAGATACCTTTTTTACTTTCGCTTGTGCCAGGAAAGGCATTAGCGCCGTAACCAAATAATTCTGACTCGGCAACGTTATCCGGTAACGATGCGCAGTTAAGTGCCAAAAATGGCTTACCAGTGCGGCTACTTGCAGCATGGCAGGCTTTAGCTAACAGTTCTTTGCCAGTACCGGTTTCACCCATAATTAAAATAGGCGCATCAAGCTGAGACATCTTTTTGGCTTCACGTACTACTTTGCGCATCAAGTTACTGTGCGCCTGCAACGTATTAAAGCTTTCTTGATCGCCTTTTTTAAACACCACCATATGCTGGCCTAGGCGACTTTCTGATTTCAAATTAATGACTGCACCGGCCAAAATTTCTGCGCCGGTATCATCAGGCACCATTACTGGCAGTACATCGGCGACAAAGCGTTTGCCATGAATTTCTAAGCGCCGAGTTTGTGCTAATACTTCATCGGCTTCTAACCAACGCTGAAAATTAAAGCCCTTTACCATGCTTTGCAACGACTGACCGGCGATCGCGTCTCTTGATACCTCTAACACTTCTAACGCGGCGTCATTAATTACAGTAACATTAGCTTTAAGATCGATAGCAATCAGGCCATCAGGTAAAGTGCGCAGTAAGGTCGATAGTTCGTTGTGCTCTCGTTCAGATGGCATAAAAGCGGTAGTTTTAACGTCTTCTACGCCAGAAATTCGGCGCATTTTGGCCATTAGCTCCTGAAACTTTTCAAAATTTACCGAAGGAAATGACACAAATATACGACTTAAGCTGCGATCAACTTCGATGCCGCGTAAATCTAGCTCGTAACTCACTAATACATTTAATACTTCTTGCGCCAGACCTAATCTGTTCTGGCATTGAATTTCTAAACGCATACCGCAAACTGCCCCAAAACCATTCAATAGACAGCATGATACGGCATAAGCCGCAAATCAGACTAGTGAATTTGTAAAGAAATATGAACAAGACGTTTATTTAACTGATGACTGCGACGAGTGGCGCGTTACCGCCACTCAGATACGCAGCTATATGTATGCGAAGAATTAGGCTAACAGTAGGCTGTCAGTTTTGGCCGCACAAATAAAATCGTTTTTATGCAGACCTTTAATTGAATGCGACCACCAAGTTACCGTAAGCTTTCCCCATTCAAGTAACAATGCCGGATGATGGCCTTCGGCTTCAGCTAACTCGGCTACTTTGTTATGGAACGCCCAGGCTAACTTAAAGTTTTTAAACTTAAATTCGCGTTCTAACTGCAAAATGCCATCACGCACCACGGGGGTCCAATCGGGAATTTGCCGCATTAACTCAGGTAGTTCAGCATCACTTACTTTAGGTGCATCTGCACGACAAGCTTCACATTGCATTGCTTTTAATTCAGACATTATTTATTCCTAGCTAACTTGTTTTTCTTTTGGTGGAAACTTTGCGGCATGCAAGCCTAATGCTCTAGCTTGTTCAACCAGCGCCATCATATCCAGCTGTGCAATATCAAACAGCTGATCAATCCGCTCAATCATAAAATAAATAGGCTGCATAATATCGATACGATAAGGTGTACGTAGCACGTCAACCGCATCAAACAGCTTACGTTCTGGTATATCTGAGCCAAGTGCATATTGGGTTTCGCCAGGCGATGATAATATACCACCTCCGTATATACGCAGGCCATCTGCGGTATTTAATAAGCCAAACTCAATAGTAAACCAATATAACCGGGCTAAATAAACTCGGTCTTGCTTATTGGCCGCTAAGCCAATTTTACCGTACTGATGCGTAAACTCAGCAAATGCGGGGTTGGTTAACATGGCGCAGTGACCAAATATTTCGTGAAAAATATCCGGTTCTTGTAAATAGTCAAACTCTTCACGCGAACGTATAAAGGTTGCGACGGGAAAGCGTTTGTTAGCCAGCAGTTCAAAAAATTTGTCAAAGCTAATTAGTGCGGGCACTTCTGCACATTCCCAGCCGGTAGTGGCACGCAACACACTACTTACTTCTTCCAGTTGCGGAATACGATCAGTTGGCAGCTGCAACTTTTCTAGTCCCGCCATATACTCATCGCAGGCTTTACCACTAATAACACCCAACTGCCGAGTAATTAACTCATGCCAAATCTGATTTTCTTCTTCAGACCAAGCAATAAAGCCTGTGTCATCTGACTGTCGAGATACGTACTTACTCATAAACAACCTGTTGATTTTTTTGTTATATGGGCTTATCTGCCGGCAATTTATAATGATGAATAATGGGCAGACATCTAGTTAGCACGGATACTAAGCGATAGCGCAGCAAGAGTTAACCTTACTGCGACCTATAGTCAGTTAGCTACGCGTAAACATTAACTTACAACGGCTATTTTTTGCCTTGCCGCTGTTGTATCTTATTAAGCGCCTGCGCTAAATCAGCAATAATGTCATCTATATGCTCTAGCCCAACTGATACGCGAATTAAGCCATCACTAATGCCCGCCATTTGTCGCTCTTCCGCGGTGTAAGGGCTATGTGTCATCGACGCCGGATGTTGAATAAGCGATTCAGCATCCCCTAAACTTACCGCCAAGCTTAATAACTGCACCTGATTAATAAAGAAGCGACTATCGTCTAAGCTCGCGTTTAGTTCAAACGCAAGCACGCCACCGGCGGCTTTCATTTGTTTACCAATAAACTTATAACCAGGGTGCGAGGGCAAACCGGGATAAAACACCTCGCTTACTGCAGGGTGCGCTTCAAGGTACTCAGCAACCTGTTGCGCATTACTGCAATGCCGCTCCATACGTACTGCAAGGGTTTTTAGGCCGCGTATAATTAACCAAGCATCGTGCGGGCTGATAGTTGCGCCCATATCTTTTAATGTGGTTAGCTTAATGGTTTTAATGGTTTCAGCGTCAGCGACAATTAAACCGGCAACCACATCGCCATGACCGTTTAAGTACTTGGTCGCGCTGTGGATCACAATATCAATGCCATAATCAGCTGGCTTTTGCAGCAAGGGCGTCATAAAGGTGTTATCGATCACCGAAATTAATTTATTACGACGACAGAAAGTACCTAAAAAGGCTAAATCTAACACCACCATATTGGGGTTTATTGGCGTTTCAGCAAATAGCATTTTAGTATTGGGTTTTAAGGCTTTTTCTACTGCGCCGTGGTCTGTCATGTCAACAAAACTAACGTCAATACCATAGCGAGCAAACTGGTGGTTAAATAAGGCGAAGCTGCAACCATAAATAGCTTTGCTGGCAATTAAATGATCGCCGTGTTGCAGAAATGCCATGGTGCTCGCCGCTACTGCCCCCATGCCGGTTGCTGTAGCCGCAGCATCATCCATGTTTTCTAGCGCAGCAATTTTAAGTTCTAACTCGCGGGTGGTTGGGTTGCCCAAGCGCGTATAAATATAACCTTCTTCTTCACCAGCAAAGCGCGCTGCGCCCTGCTCGGCATTGTCGAAGATAAAGGTAGAGCTTTGATATAACGGCGTTACTAAAGTGCCGAATTGGTTTTTTTCTTTTCCGGCATGAATACATAGGGTTTCGGCATTTTTATGAGTTTTGTGCATAGTGTTATTACTGCTGAAGTTAATATTGCATTAACAAATAGCAGAATTGATAATTAATGGAAGCAAGCCAGACATCTTGCAGTCTGCTTATGTAAACTTAGATTATGTTACCTCTGTCAGCTTTAGTTTGCACTGCGCTTTTAAAACGTTCTAACAAACTGGCAGTCAATACTTTAACACTAATTTTTGTCGTTGCCGTTGCTGGCAATGGCCTAAGTTGTTGTTGTGCCAAATTACCTAAGCGTGCCACCAGCAGCCCAGCAATAACCCCCTGCCCAGCGCGCGCCGATACCTTTGCAGTTAATTCACCACTTAATACATCTGATGCCATATCTAACGCCAGCTCTGAACCACCAGCCCAAAGTAACGCCGCCAATAGGCGTTTTAGCACCAGCATACTACGCAGCTGGCCAATAGCGCCGCCGTATAGCTGCGCTAGCTCACGCACCATGCGACTACTGCGCCATAGCACTAGCAACATATCGGCTAAAGCAAAAGGGCTAATGGCAACAGCTAAACTGGTATCCGTTGCGGCACGATAAATTAGCTGCTGCGCCTGCTTGTCTAGCTCAGTAAGTACAAAGTGTTCAAATAGCTGCAATTGCTCTTCATCGCTGTGTTCATCTTTAACCGCGCTGAGCCATTCGGCCTTTGCCGCAGTTAAGCTGGCTGATGCTGGCAAACTATCGGCTACTGAATTGCACAATACAGCGGCTTCACCATATTGCACACTATGACGAATACGTTCAGCATTTTGTTGCCATTGCCGGTTACGCGCTAAGCGCCGCCACAGTTTCAGCTCGCGCCACAATAATGAACCAATTAATACCAAAACCGCCGCACTAATTACGCTAAGCGCGGCACCTTGCCACAGGCTTTGTTGCCAGCTGTGCTGTAAGGTGTAAAACCATTGCCAAATAGATAACACAACGATTGCCAGCAAGGTAAAACCGGCCAAGCGCCACCACCAACGGGTTGGTTGCTTTAACACTATTATTGCAGTTGGTTCTTGCGCTACAAAATGCTGTTCTTGAAAATGTGTAGCCTGTTTCAGCGGCTCCGCAGCATCAAGTGCTTGGGCAGAAAAGTGCTGCGCGGGCTTTAGTTCGCTCATCGTAGTTTATCTCCTAAAATGTACTGCAGCACATGGTCCATGCGGACATGCGGTATTAGCTGATTCTCTTGCCAAGGTAATGGTCGAAGTGGCAGAAAACCAAACTTATGCTGATTAAATGTACTAGCCGCAGGCAGTTTTGCCGGTACCTCTCCCGGAAAGTAAGTTAAGGCTTGCGCATTAATACCAACACCGCTAATGCACGGCTGAGCCAAGCCATCAACTTGGACAAAACCACTTTTGCTGGCACGAATAGCCGCAATGGACATCGCCTCGGTAGTTGCGGCTTGATACTGACTTTGTTTCAGTGGCTGTTGTAATAATTGCTGTAATAACAAAGTTAAGGCTTTATGTTGTTCTGGCGTAGCATGATCTGCCTTGCTGGCAGCAAATAACACTTTGCTGATGCTAGGCTTAAACAAACGGCCTAAGATACTTGATGGGCCGTAATTAAAGCTTTGTAAAATAAGCTGTAATGCCTGCTGTAGCTCGCTAACTGCAGCATGGCCCGCATTTAATGCCGATAAACAATCAACTAAAATAACTTGTCGGTCTAAACCTGAGAAATGCTGCTGATAAAATGGTTTGATAACATGTTTACGGTAACTATCGTAATGCTGCGCCAGCTTATTACTCAGTGGTGATGCCGCATTGGCTTGTACCGGTAACAACGGAAACAGTTGCAACATGGGTGCGCCCGCTAACGTACCAGGCACTAGCAAGCGGCCCGGCTGGTTTAAGTAAGCGCCTGGGGTTTGATGAAACTGTTGTAATAGCTGTTTATATTGCTCGGTTAGCGTTTGTAATTGCAGTTCGGTTGCATTTTGTGGGTCAACGCTGCTTAACAACGCAGCAAAGGGCGCGGCAATATCTTTACGATGGGTTTTAGCAAATAATTGCCAGCTAAATTCACACCACTGCGTATAGCTTAAATCAAGCAAGGGTAAATCGAGTAACCACTCACCGGGATAATCAATAATATCTAGCGCCAGTTCGCTACGCGACTGTAAATGAGCGCGAAGCCCTGAAGCCGCTTTATAGCGCAGCTTTAAACTAAGTTGGCTCCAACCTTGAGTTGATGGTGGCCAAATTGGTGGCGTTTGCTGCAACGCCCGCAAATTTGCTTCAAGTGGAAACCGTGGTACATCAAGTAAAGGTGCCGCTAACCGACCACCAAGATAACGTTGCTGGCGCACAACATCAAAAAAAGGCAAATTATCTGGCTGATCACCGACCGTTAATTGCTGAACCAAAGACGTAATAAAAGCAGTTTTACCCGATCCACTTAAACCGGTAACGCCAATGCGCAAATGACGATCAAGGGCACGACTGGTTAGCTCGTGTCCTTGATGTTGAAGCTTATTTAAAAGATCCATAAGCTGGGGTATACCGCCCTATAAGCTATTAAATTCGCGGTTTAACTGAAACTTAGTTGAAGTGACATGGCGTTCCATGTCTCTTAACCGCAGTTCCAAACCATTAAACTGATTGGTTAAATGTTGTAGCGCTTGCTTGGGCGCCTCGCCTCGCTGCCAAAGTCGTGTTTTAACTTCTATGGCCTTTTCTGTTGGCGGGCTTAGTGTACTATTGGCTGCGGTTTTAAGCGCAGCTTTCGACTTTTTTTCTAACACCACCCAAGCAGCGATATATAGCACGAGTATTAAACCACCCGCACCTAGAAAAAAAGCCGATACGGTAATAATACGCACTAACCATAGTTCCCAGCCAAAATAATCTGCCACACCTGCACAGACACCGGCAATTTTTGCGTTCGCGTCGTCGCGCAGTAGTTCACGCCTAAACTTAGTCATGTTGGCTTCTCCACTTTGGG
The DNA here is from genome assembly GCF_036983985.1 of Rheinheimera metallidurans. Taxonomy (NCBI): domain Bacteria; kingdom Pseudomonadati; phylum Pseudomonadota; class Gammaproteobacteria; order Chromatiales; family Chromatiaceae; genus Rheinheimera; species Rheinheimera metallidurans. The sequence goes on along the minus strand of NZ_JALAHQ010000001.1, from coordinate 787,828 downwards.
CTTTCTACATCTAAAATAGCTTCAAGAGTTTTAATACGGTCAGCCATTTTTTCTGCTTTGTGGGCTAAATCATTTAACTGCCCTAACTCTTGATCTGATAACCCTTGGCCCATTTTATGTTTACTACGGTAATGCATGATGACCCAAATAGGTGCAACAAAAATCATAAACAGAATAAAGGGTACACCTATGACTTCAGCAATGCTCATTGTAGACTCCTAAATGCCTGACGATCAGGCATCTTTACCTGTCTGATTAACTTTAGCTTTTAATGCGGCTAATTCGTTATCAATTTTATCTTGAGCGGCCAGTTCAGCAAACTCATCCTTAAGGGTTTTCTTGCCTAAATCATAGGCTTCAACCTGCGCTTCTAACGTATCAATTTTCTGCTCGTAACGCTCAAATTTATACATCGCATCATTAATACGGTTGCTGTCTAACGTCTTTTTAACTTCCAAGCGTGACGACACCGTTTTTTGGCGCATTAACATCGATTTTTGCCGTGCTTTAGCATCAGCTAATTTTTCTTGCAGCTGCGACACTTCATCTTGCAGCTTACTAACATGCTCATCTAAATTAGCAATATCTGCCGCTACTGCATTTGCTTGGTCCGACGCTTTTTGTCGTTCAATAAGCGCAGAACGTGCCAAATCCTCTCGCTCTTTACTTAACGCCAATTCGGCTTTAGCTTGCCAATCAGCTACTTCTTCGTGTAACCGATTAACTAAGCGCTGCAGTTCTTTTTTCTCGGCAATAGTTTTAGCAGAAGAAGACCGAACCTCAACTAAGGTGTCTTCCATTTCTTGAATTATCAAACGCACCATTTTTTCTGGATCTTCGGCTTTATCTAACAATGCGTTAATATTTGAATTCACAATATCTGAGAAGCGTGAAAAAATACCCATAATATTTACCTCATAATTGACTGGTGTAGTACACCCTAACCTATTCAGTTTTCTTGCCAACTTTTCATGTTAATTTAACACAATGATTAATATCGTTTTTTATTTATTTCGCTTTAATACTTTAGCTATCAGTCATTATGAAATACACTACTAATTAGCGAAATTAACTAACTAATAGCAGTCTATGAGCAGAAAATTTCAACAAGATAATCTGGTTGGTCAGTCTAACAGTTTTCTTAATGTGCTAGATCAGGTGTCACAAGTTGCCCCTTTAGATAAGCCGGTATTAATTATTGGTGAACGAGGTACCGGCAAAGAGTTAATTGCCGCACGGCTGCACTTTTTATCGCAACGCTGGGATCAGCAATATTTAACGTTAAATTGCGCATCTTTAAATGAAAACTTGCTAGAAAGCGAGTTATTTGGTCACGAATCAGGGGCGTTTACTGGTGCGAGCAAGCGCCATGAAGGCCGCTTTGAGCGCGCACATGGTGGCACCTTATTTTTAGACGAGTTAGCAAATACGCCAAGTTTAGTGCAAGAAAAGTTGCTTCGAGTAATAGAATACGGCGAATTTGAACGTGTTGGTGGTAGTCGAGCGATAAAAACCGATGTCAGGTTAGTTTGCGCTACCAATGAAGACTTGCCGCTACTGGCAGAACAAGGCGAGTTTCGCGCCGACTTACTTGACCGGTTGGCGTTTGATGTTATAACGCTGCCACCTATGCGCGAGCGCCGCGACGATATTCTGCTACTCGCCGAGCATTTTGCTATTAATATGGCACGCGAATTAGGTTTTGAGTTATTTAGTGGTTTTAGTGAGAAAGCTAAGCGCATACTGCTTGATTATCATTGGCCGGGTAATGTCCGTGAGCTAAAAAACGTAGTAGAGCGCAGTGTTTACCGCACTAATAATGCCTATGTACCAGTACATGATATTTTGCTTGACCCATTTGACTCACCGTACCGCCCACAACAACGGATAAAAGCAATACGTACAACGCAACCAACGGTTATAGAGACTGATTCAACTGCGCAGACACCAACAGCACCTGCCGCGTTATTAATGCCAACAACAAAACCAGAACAGTTTAATTTTAACCAAGTGCAAGACTTTAAAACACTGTCACAAGATTTTGAAGTGAGCTTAATTAAGCAAGCTCTGGCCGCCAGTCAATATAACCAAAAAAGAACGGCAGAGCTGCTGAACCTGACCTATCATCAGCTACGTGGCTATATGAAAAAGTATCAGTTACTGGAAAGCCAACAAGCATGAACTTAAAAACACGCCACTTATTACTCTTGTTATGCACGAGTGTTTTTGTTGGCGGCTGTAATAACGATTTACCCGAAACGGTACGCAGCGGATTAGTATATTGTTCTGAGGGGTCACCAGAAACCTTTAACCCACAGTTAGTTACCTCAGGCACCACTATCGACGCCATTAGCCAGCAATTGTACGACCGCTTATTAGATATTGATGCTAACAACGGCGAACTAATACCGGGCTTAGCACAAAAGTGGCAAGTGAGTGATGACGGTAGGGTGTATCACTTTACCCTGCGCTCAGAGGTACAGTTTCATCAAACTGAATATTTTCAGCCATCTCGTCCCCTTAATGCCGAAGATGTGGTGTTTACCTTTAACCGCATTATGCAAAAAAGCCATCCATTTCATCAACAAGGTGGTGCAAACTACCCGTACTTTCAAAGTGTTGACTGGGCCGATTTAGTTAAAAACGTGGTTGCAGAAACACCCGATCGGATTAGGTTTGAACTTAGCCGGCCGGATAGCTCATTTTTGTCTAACTTAGCTACCGATTTTGCCGCTATTTTGTCTGCCGAATACGGCTCACAGCTAGTTAAATCAGGTAAATTATCGCTGATGGATAGCCTGCCAATTGGTACCGGGCCATTTCGCTTTAAAGAATACCAAAAAGACGTATTAATCCGGTATTACCGGCATAAAAACTACTGGCGCGAACTTGCTAAACCCGAGCAACTTGTCTTTGATATTGTTCCCAATAATGCACGTCGCATGGCCAAGTTATTTACCCATGAATGCGATATTGTTGCTTTTCCGCGCGTGGCTGAACTAGGGTTAATTAGTAAACGGGCCGATGTTGACGTACAAGAAAGTACCAGTATGAATATTGGTTTTTGGGCATTTAACACCGAAAAACCGCCTTTTGATAATGTCAAAGTGCGCCAAGCATTAGCTTACGCCATTAACCGCGACGCTATTTTACAAGCGGTGTATTTTGGCCATGCTACCGCCGCTAACTCGGTATTACCACCTACCTCTTGGGCCTATAATCCGAATGTTGAACCGCAAAGCTATAATCCGCTTCAAGCCAGAGTATTATTAGCTGAAGCCGGTTATCCAAACGGCTTTAGTATGGATATATGGGCAATGCCGGTTCAGCGCTTATATAACCCTAACGCGCTAAAAATGGCTGAGTTAATGCAGGCTGATTTAGCCCAAATTGGTGTAAAGGCGCGCATTGTATCTTATGAATGGAATAGTTTTCGCCGTAAACTTGGCGCTTACGAGCACGACTCGGTACTGATTGGCTGGTCAGCAGATAACGCCGATCCTGACAACTTCTTTCGGCCATTACTAAGCTGCAGCGCGGCACTTACTGGCTCTAATCGCGCCAATTGGTGCGATGCTAATTTTGATAATCTCATTAGCCAAGCGTTGCTAACGGCAGATCAAAACCAGCGCCGCAGCTATTATTTCGCAGCACAACAATATCTGGCAGAGCAAATGCCGTTACTTAGCATTGCTCATTCACAGCGCTTTCAAGCTATTAGTAGCGACATTAAAGGTGTGAAAATTAACCCCTATGGTGGCATTGCATTGGCTAATGCGCAGAGGGATAGTAAATGATTATGTATTTGCTACGTCGGTTATTTTTGCTTGCCTTTGTTTTTATCGCTTTAAGTGTTTTTGCTTTTAGCCTAGCGTATTTATTCCCCGGCGACCCACTACAAAACTTTACTGGGTTAAGACATATTTCGCCCGAGCAATATGCATTACTAACTAGCGAATATCAGCTTGATAAAAATTATATTCTGCAATATTTAGCTTATCTTAGCCGAATATTTAGTGGTAACTGGGGCATGTCATTTTCTAGCCAACAACCGTTACTACAAGAAATGAAAATGTTGCTGCCTGCCACGTTAGAGCTGGCCTCCTATGCGTTACTTATTTCTTTTTTTATTGGTATTCCTATTGGTATTTTATCGGCTATTAAACCCGATGGCGTGTTCAGTAAGTTGGTGTCTGCAGTTGCTGTTGCTGGCTATTCCATCCCCATATTTTGGTGGGCGTTATTACTGATTATGCTATTTTCACTAGGCTTAGGTTGGCTACCCACCGCCGGTAGAATCGGGGTTTTGTATGAGATTAATCATGTCACCGGCTTTATGCTGCTAGATATTTTATTAGCTGCAACACAGCACCAACATGAAGCTTTACTAGATGCTCTTAGCCACTTAATTTTACCAACACTAGTACTAGCTACCTTTCCCACCACAGTAATGGTGCGTTTTACCCGAGATTCTATATTAGAGGTTTGGGAGCAAAGCTACATTAAAGCCGCACGAGCAAAAGGCTTAAGCCGGGGTCAAGTATTGTACCGTCACGCCTTACGCAATGCGTTATTACCCGTGATCCGGCAAATTGGCTTACAATTTAGTACGCTGATTACGTTAGCAATGATTACCGAGGTTATTTTTTCGTGGCCAGGTATCGGCCGCTGGCTTATTGACAGTATTTATCAGCGTAATTATCCAGCCATTGAAGCAGGTTTGTTAGTGATATCAACCTTAGTGATCAGCGTAAATATGCTGACAGAAATTTTACATACGCTATTTAATCCATTGGCAAGGAAACGCTGATATGGCAAAGTTTCGTTTATTGCCTGACGAGCAACTTGCACGCTCACCTTTTCGGCAGTTATGGCGTGAGTTTGCCCGCCAGCACAGCGCGGTTGGCGGCTTACTGCTGTTTAGCGTATTTGTATTTTTAGCCATACTGTCACCGCTTTTAACCCCACATGATCCTTATATACAAAATGATGCCATGCTGCTGTTGCCACCATCATGGTCTGAACAAGGCTTGGTACAATACCCTTTTGGTACAGACGATTTAGGTCGAGATCTGTTTTCACGTTTGCTCGTTGGCGCTCGTTATACCTTTGGTATTGCTATGATTACAGTAATAGGCGCATTAATTATGGGCTTATTGCTAGGTACATTGGCGGGCATGAGCAAAGGCCTAAAGTCGAGCATTTTTAATCACGTACTAGATTTAGCGCTTAGCATCCCGTCACTGCTGTTAGCAATCATAATAGTAGCGATACTAGGCCCGGGCCTACAAAACACCACCTGGGCCATTATGCTGGCAATGCTGCCACAATTTGTGCACGGTATCCGCAACGTGATAGCAGAGCAACTAAGCCAAGATTACGTTATAGCCTACCGACTAGACGGCGCAAATAATTGGTATGTATTTACCCGGGTTATTTTGCCTAATATTTGGGAGAGCCTAACCCTAATGGCTACCATGGCATTATCTACTGCAACATTAGATATCGCTGCACTTGGCTTTTTAGGGCTTGGTGCACAGTCACCCAGCGCGGAATGGGGTACTATTATGGCCGACTCACTTGATCTTATTTATATAGCCCCTGTAAGTGTAGCTGTGCCGGGCTTACTGATTTTTTTAGCAGCGTTATCAATTAATTTAGTTGGTGATGGCTTGCGTAATGCAGTTAAAAAGCGGCGAGAAAACTAATGCAGCTACTGGATATTAAAAACCTAACCATTGAATTAACTACACCTGACGGCCTAATTCGCGCAGTTGACCGAGTAAGCCTAAGCATGCGCGAAGGCGAAACTCGGGGTTTAGTCGGAGAATCAGGCTCGGGTAAAAGCTTAATTGCAAAAGCAATTGTTGGTGTGTTGAATAAACGCTGGCGCGTAACAGCAGATAGCTTTGGTTGGCGCGGACAAGAACTTAGCAACCTACCCTACGAGCAACAGCGTAAAATTATTGGTCGCGATGTGGCGATGATTTATCAAGAACCCAGCAAAAGTTTAGATCCGACTGCTGCGATTTTAGATCAACTTGAAGAAGCAATACCCGATCATCGGTTAGAAGGGCCTTGGTGGAAACGCAGCTATATGCGCCGGCGCAGAGCTATAGCTTTGTTGCACAAAGTAGGTATTCGGGATCACCAATCCGTTATGCAAAGTTACCCATATCAATTGTCAGAAGGCATTTGCCAGAAAACTATGATTGCGATGGCTATTGCTAAGGATCCTAAATTACTTATTGCTGACGAACCAACAACGGCGCTTGAAACGACCACACAAGCTCAGCTATTTAGATTACTTGCTAGCTTTAACCAGCTAAAGGGTATGTCGATATTGCTGATCAGCCACGAATTAGAACTTATCGCTCGCTATACGCAAAGCCTTAGTGTGCTTTATTGCGGACAATTAGTAGAAGCCGGCGAAACAGCGAGCATTATTAAACAACCGTATCACCCTTACACCCACGCCTTGATTAAAAGCGTACCTGGATTTCAACCTAATTTACCGCCCAAAACGCCGCTATACGCTCTACCTGGCAGTATTCCGGTGTTTCAGCACCTACCTATAGGTTGTCGGCTTGGCCCGCGCTGTCCTAATGCTCGCAAAGAATGTGTAAAGACACCGGCATTAGAACGGCTACACAATCATTACTACAGTTGTCACTTTCCTCTTATAGGCAATAAAGCACCATGAGTATATTGCTTGAAGTACGTAACTTATGTAAAACGTATAGCCAACAAGCGGGGCTGTTTCGTCAGCGTAGTATCTGTGCATTAAACGACATTAGCTTTAGCCTGCTAGAGGGTCGAACGCTAGCTATTGTCGGCGAAACCGGGTCGGGTAAAAGTACGCTTGCCAAATTGCTAGTGGGTATTGAAAAGCCTGATCAAGGGGAAATTATACTTGCCGGTACGGCAGTACAAATTAGCCACTATCGTCAATATAACCATATTATTCGTTATATCTTTCAAGACGCTACTACATCACTTAATCCACATCAAAAGGTTGGACAGCTGCTAGACGATACGTTGCGCTTTAACACGCAAATGAATGTTGAGCAACGGCGACAAAAAATTCGTCTCACATTAAAACAACTTGGCTTATTGGACGATCATGCTGAGTTTTATCCGCACATGTTCTCTGGCGGGCAATTACAAAGAGTAGCGCTGGCTAGGGCGTTAATTCTTGATCCTAAGTTGCTTATTTTAGATGAAGCCTTAACCGCACTTGATCCGTCGTTACGGGCACAGATTATTAATTTGCTCTTAGAGTTACAGCAAAAATCAGGCCTAGCCTATTTATTAATTAGTAACCATCTACGCATAATTAAACATCTCGCTGATGATTTACTAGTACTACATTATGGAAAAGTACTGGATTATGGCCCGACAGCATATGTTATTGCCAACCCGCAACATGATTACACTCAAAAACTTATTAGTAGCGCGTCAGCATAAAAAAAACCGTGGCGAGCCACGGTTTTTTGTTTTCACTATTATCTATTACATCTCTGCATTTTGCGCAGCGCGTAAATTACGCGTAATAGTTGCTTTAGCTTTCATCGATGCGATTAGGGCAGCAAACGTTTGTTCAGCTTGTTGCTGGGCTAAGCGATCTAGCTGAGCAGGCTCTGGAACAACCGTAACATCACTATCTTTTACAGCCAGTACAGAAACCAGCGCACTGTCACCATTGGCAAGTGTTAATAATTCAACCGTCGGTTTATCAACCGGGCGCGCCATGGCAAAGGCTTTCGCACGAATTTCAGCATCTAAGGTGCCGCCAAAGCGCGGTGTATCTAGTGCCTGTTCCAGTGTTACACCAAGCTGCTCTGCTTGCTTAGCTAAACCGTTTTCAGCAATATCGGCTAATGCGGTTTCGGCTTGTTGCTTCGCAAGTAACGCGCTTTGCTCTGCACGAACCGCTGCTTCAACTTGTGCTTTAACTTCGTCAAAACTCTGGATACGTGCCGGTTGATAATCTTTTACTCGAACGACTATCGACCGTTCTTTACCTAACTCAATTAACTCACTGTTTAATCGCTCTTGAATAAAACCTGCATCAAACAGCTTATTCATCACTGCAGGCTCTGACAGCGGCGCTGTGGCCTCATTACGGCTAAACAACGGCGTACTCATAACCTTTTGTTGCGTTGCTTCTGCGGCATCTTCTAGCGTATCTGGCACTTCAAAGCTAACTTCAGACAAACGCTGTTGTAACTCATAAAATGCAGTACTAGCGCGGTCTTGCTTTATTTTTTCAGCAATCTCTGCTGATACGTCAGCCAAGGCTTGTACTTGGGCAGGCTCTAACGCTACCAACTTAATAATGTGATAACCATAAGCGCTTTTAACAACACCACTAAGTTCACCAATTTGTTGCATCGCAAACGCGGCTTTTTCAAAATCGGCGTCCATATCACCAACAGCTAACCAGTCTAATACACCACCTTTTTCTGCAGAAAAAGTATCAGCTGATTTAGTTTTAGCTAGTTCAGCAAAATCTGCACCGGCTTTAATTTGCGCTAATAAAGCGTCAGCTTGTGCTTTTATATCGCTGTTATCTTCTTCAGACTCAAGCATAATATGCGCAACCTGGCGGCGCTCTTCAACCATATAGCGCGATTTATTCGCTTGATAATAAGCTTCAATTTCAGCGGGCGTTACATTCTCATTAGATGCTAGCGTATTTGCAGAAATTTCGATGTACTCTACTGCTACTTTTTGCTCTGTTTCGTACGGAGCTAAGTTTGTCGTGTAGTAATCCTGTAGCATTTGTTCAGTTAATGTCACTTTATTCGCATAATTTGCAGCGCTAAAGCGGATAAAACTGATATCACGTTGCTGCTGTTGTAACTTAATCAACATCTGCATTTCTTTAGCTGTGGCAAATTCACTTTCAACTAAGCCGCTAATTAATTGGCTACGTGACAATTGCACTCGCATTATTTCGCGAAACTGTTCTGGCTGGTAACCAACTTGGCGCAATAGCGCTAAGTAGCGGTCGTTATTGAACTGACCATCAACCTGAAACTCAGCCATACCGCGAATAGTTTGGCGTATTTGCTCATCACTAACACGTAAACCCAGTTTAGCAGCAAGTTGCTTCTGTAAGGTTTCATCAATAAGTCGTTCTAGAATGTCACTACGAAACTTATTCATGTAGGCACTGTCAGCGGATAATGCTGCGTACATTTCGCCAAATTGCTGTTGCATACGAGCACGGCCATTTTGAAACGCCTGCTCAAAGTCTTCACGGCTAATTTTTTCACCGTTAACTTCAGCCACATTAGTTTCTGCTGGCGTACTTAAATAACTGCCCACACCTGCTAGGGCAAATGTGAGGATCACTAAGCCTAAAATAGACTTGGCAATAACTCCTTGTGAGCCTTCTCTGATTTTTTCTAACATCTTAGCGCGATCTCTTTATTCACTTTAAGCGGCTGGGAGACAACATTACAGCTGCGTTGTTGCCGTAAAAAAAAACGCATCTTAACAGATGCGCTTTTCTTAGAGAAGCCTTGGAAGGCAGTGGCTATTATATTCTAAAGCCTTTTAAACCGTTTTGACTAAGCAGCCGATCCGATTGATTGCGCTTCCAACTAGGTTTTGTCGTTAAAACAAAACCGAGATTAGTTACAGGCGTCTTTTAATGCTTTACCTGGCTTAAAAGAAGGAATTTTCGCAGCAGCGATTTGAATAGTTGCACCAGTTTGCGGGTTACGGCCAGTACGGGCTGCACGCTCACGTACACTGTATGTACCAAAACCAACTAATGCTACAGAGTCGCCTTCCTTAAGAGCCTCGGTAACAGCATCAATGAACGAATCTAAAGCACGACCTGCTGCTGCTTTAGAAATGTCTGCACCAGCAGCAATTTTGTCGATAAGTTGAGACTTGTTCACAATATCATCCCCTTCAATTGTTATTATTTTAAACGGCTACACTTCACTAGTCTTGTAAGTGAGCTTCTTCGTTATAACAAGCATTTTATGAGCTTGCAAGCAAAAGAAGCGCCAAAACCAATATTTCCTGCTTTGACTGCAGCCCTTGTATAGCAAGGGCTTTATCGAAACTTTTCATAACTTAGCACAGCCAACGGGAATGAAAAGCCCCTAATTAGGATTTTTTTCCGTTTTTTTGCTTTTTGCTGATTTTTTTACCGTTTCTGGCACTGAAACACGGCTCAAAGGCTCTTGCAACGCCAGTTCAAGCACTTCGTCTATCCATTTTACAGGACAAATTTCAATGTCGCCTTTCACGTTATCAGGGATATCTTTTAAATCGCGTACGTTATCGTGAGGAATTAATACCCGCTTAATACCACCACGATGCGCCGCTAGCAGCTTCTCTTTTAATCCGCCAATAGGTAACACTTCACCCCTTAGGGTTATCTCACCGGTCATGGCGACATCTGAACGCACAGGGTTACCAGTAAGGCTAGATACCAGTGCTGTTACCATGGCAATACCGGCGCTGGGGCCATCTTTTGGTGTTGCGCCCTCAGGTACGTGTACGTGAATGTCGCGTTTTTCGTAGAAATCTTCATTAATGCGTAAGCCTTCGGCACGGCTTCGCACCACAGTCATCGCGGCTTGAATCGACTCTTTCATAACGTCGCCTAAAGAGCCGGTAAAGGTTAGTTTGCCTTTACCTACCACCGATGCCGCTTCTATGGTAAGTAAATCCCCACCAACTTCGGTCCAAGCTAAACCTGTTACTTGGCCTATGCGATTACTGTCTTCGGCTTTGCCGTAGTCGTAGCGCTGCACACCAAGGAAATCCTCGAGGTTTTTCTGGTTAATAACGACTTGTTTTAAACCTTTAGTTAACAGAATTTGTTTTACCGCTTTGCGGCATAATTTAGAAATTTCACGCTCAAGACTACGCACACCCGCTTCGCGGGTGTAATAACGAATAATGCCTATAATTGCACTGTCTTCAATAACAATTTCATGGGCTTTTAAACCATTACGGCCGATTTGCTTGTTGATAAGATGCTGCTTAGCAATATTCAACTTTTCATCTTCGGTGTAACCCGACAGCCGTATTACTTCCATACGATCGAGTAACGCCGCCGGAATATTTAGGCTGTTAGAGGTAGCAAAAAACATTACATCAGATAGATCGTAATCAACTTCCAGATAGTGATCACTAAAAGCGGTATTTTGTTCAGGATCAAGTACCTCAAGCAACGCCGCTGACGGATCACCACGGAAATCTGATGCCATCTTATCGATTTCATCGAGTAAAAATAGCGGATTACGTACCCCTACTTTAGCCATCTTCTGAATAATTTTGCCTGGCATTGAACCGATATAGGTCCGACGGTGGCCTCGGATCTCAGCTTCATCTCGCACACCACCTAAGGCCATGCGTACATACTTACGGCCAGTGGCTTTAGCTACAGACTGCCCCAGCGAGGTTTTACCTACGCCTGGTGGTCCAACTAAACATAAAATCGGCCCTTTTAACTTGTTTACCCGCTGTTGCACGGCAAGATACTCAACAATACGCTCTTTAACTTTTTCTAAACCATAGTGATCGGCATTAAGAATTTGCTCGGCTACCGCTAGGTTTTTCTTCACTTTACTGCGTTTTTTCCACGGTACGTTAGCCAACCAATCGATATAACTGCGCACTACGGTAGCTTCAGCTGACATCGGTGACATCATCTTTAGTTTTTGCAGTTCAGCTTTAGCTTTATCTGCAACCTCGGCCGGCATCTGTGCTTCTTCAATTTTCTTGCTTAGGGTTTCAAATTCGTCAGGCGCGTCTTCTAGCTCGCCCAGCTCGCGCTGAATGGCTTTCATCTGTTCATTCAGATAATACTCGCGCTGGCTTTTCTCCATTTGCTTTTTAACGCGGCTACGAATACGGCGCTCAACTTGAAGAATATCAATTTCGCTTTCCATCATCGCCATTAAAAATTCTAACCGTTCGGTTACGTCGAAAATTTCCAGTACTTTTTGCTTATCTTCGACCTTCAATGGCATATGTGCAGCCATAGTATCCGCTAAACGCGCAGGCTCATCGATACCGCTTAATGCGGTTAGCACTTCTGGTGGGATCTTCTTGTTAAGCTTAATGTAACCTTCAAACTGATTAATCGCTGAGCGTAAGAATACTTCTTGCTCGCTGCTATCAACCTCAGCCGTTTCAATAATATCGACATAGGCGGCAAATGAGGCGTCGGTTTCAGTAAACTCAACCAACCGCGCACGGCGACTGCCTTCAACTAACACTTTAACCGTACCGTCTGGCAGTTTTAATAATTGTAAAATAGTCGCTACGGTACCAACTTGGTATAAATCGGTAGCGGCTGGATCATCCAAGGTGGCATCTTTTTGCGCGACCAAAAAGATTTGCTTATCGTTGTCCATCGCGGCATCTAAACATTTTATAGACTTTGCCCGTCCAACAAACAATGGAATGACCATATGGGGATATACGACAACGTCGCGCAGTGCCAACACGGGCATATGCAAACGTTCAGCATTTTCTGATGTCATGAATTCTCTCTCGAATTTAGTTTCTGCAGGCGCGAATATATTTAAGTATATGGGGTTCGTTTTAAAAACTTCAATTACCAATACGAAAAAGGAGCTAAATCAGCTCCTTTTTTATAAAAAATGTTGCTCTGACACTATTTTAGTGTGATTCAGCCACAACTGGCTCGTTGCTTTGATAAATTAAAATCGGCGTGCTTTCACCGCGGATCACCGTTTCATCAATAACAACCTTAGTAACATCCTTCATTGATGGCAGCTCGTACATGGTATCAAGCAACACAGCTTCTAGGATTGAGCGCAGGCCGCGAGCACCGGTTTTACGTTCCATCGCTTTTTGCGCAATCGCTTTTAACGCATCTTCACGGAACTCAAGCTCAACATCTTCCATGGCAAATAAGGCAGCAAACTGCTTAACCACTGCGTTTTTGGGTTCGCTAAGAATAGTAACTAACGCGGCTAAATCTAGTTCAGTTAGCGTTGCCACTACCGGCAAGCGGCCAATAAACTCAGGAATAAGGCCATACTTAACTAGATCTTCTGGCTCGACATCGCGAAATGATTCGCTGATGCTACGTGTGCTTTCTTTGCTGCGCACCTCTGCACCAAAACCGATACTTGAGCCTTTAGCACAGCGCTGCTCGATTACTTTATCTAAGCCAGCAAACGCACCACCACAAATAAATAAAATTTTAGAGGTATCTACCTGCAAAAACTCTTGTTGCGGGTGCTTACGCCCACCTTGCGGTGGTACTGAAGCAATAGTACCTTCGATCAGTTTTAGTAGCGCTTGTTGCACACCTTCACCAGATACATCTCGGGTAATAGACGGATTATCTGATTTACGTGAAATTTTGTCTATTTCATCAATGTAAACAATACCACGCTGTGCTTTTTCGACGTCGTAATCACATTTTTGCAGCAGCTTTTGAATAATATTTTCTACGTCTTCACCAACATAACCGGCTTCAGTTAAGGTTGTGGCATCGGCCATAGTAAAGGGTACGTCCAATAAGCGTGCTAAGGTTTCAGCAAGTAAGGTTTTACCACTGCCCGTAGGGCCAATTAATAAGATATTACTCTTACCTAGCTCAACGTCTTGTTTGTGCTGTGCACTACGTAAACGTTTGTAATGATTATAAACTGCAACAGCTAGTACTTTTTTAGCGTGTTCTTGACCGATTACATAATCGTCAAGGTGCGCTCGGATCTCTTTCGGCACTGGTAATTTATCAGCGTCGCGTTTCGGAGAAATATCTTTAATTTCCTCGCGAATAATGTCATTGCATAAATCAACACATTCATCACAAATATAAACCTGTGGGCCTGCGATCAATTTACGCACTTCATGCTGTGATTTGCCACAAAAAGAACAGTACAACAGTTTACCGCTCTTATCGCCGTCAGTGCGGTGATCAGACATGTAACTACCTCTTTTACTACGGAGCAGTCAGCTATTACTGACTGCATAAAATGATTACTTCGCGTCTCTGTTAGTAAATATGGCATCTACTAAGCCATATTCCAAGGCTTGTTGTGCACTTAAGAAATTATCACGCTCGGTGTCTTTACATACTTGTTCATAAGTCTTGCCAGTATGCTCGGCCATTAAACGGTTTAACTTTTCTTTTATGCCCAAAATTTCACGAGCATGTATTTCAAAATCAGTAGCTTGGCCTTGAAAGCCGCCTAAAGGCTGGTGGATCATTACCCGTGCATTTGGCAAAATATAACGCTTGCCTTTAGCGCCACCAGATAATAGGAATGCGCCCATACTGGCCGCCTGACCTACACAAATGGTGGAAATATTTGGTTTGATATACTGCATGGTATCGTATATTGATAAGCCAGCAGTAACCGATCCGCCTGGTGAATTAATATAAATATAAATATCTTTTTCTGGGTTTTCTGACTCTAAAAATAACAATTGCGCCACAATTAGATTGGCCATGTGATCTTCAACTTGGCCTGTCAAAAATATAATACGATCTTTTAATAAACGTGAGTAAATATCATAAGAACGCTCACCTTTCGCAGTTTGTTCAACAACAATTGGTACCAAAGCGTTTACGATATCATTAAGATGATTCGGCATAGACATGTTGTAGGATTCCCTCTAAATGGCTGGGTTTTATTGTCGCAGAAAATAAAATGGCCCGAACTGTTGTCCGAGCCATTAAAGCCGTCAAGCCCAAATAAGTCAATATTAGTTGGCGGCTTGCGGGTTCATTATCTCGTCAAACGCCGCTTTTTGTTCGGTTACTTTCGCGCTAGCTAAAACAACTTCAATAGCTTGTTCTTCCAGTGCTACGTTACGCATGCTCTGTAATAACTCTTTATTACTATTGTAGTACTGCACTACTTCTTGCGGATCTTCATAAGCAGACGCAACCGTTTCAATTAATTCTTGAACTTTCTTGTCGTCAACTTTCAATTCGCTAGTTTTAATTATTTCACCCAGCAACAAACCAATTTTAACCCGATCTTTTGCCTGCTCTTCAAATAATGATGCTGGCAATTCTGGTAATTGTTTCGGGTCCATATTGTTACCGAAGCGCTGCATAGCTTGTTTACGCAACACATCAACTTCACCACTAATTAAAGCTTGTGGTACTTCAATGTCGTTATTGGCTAATAAGCCTTTAATCACTTGTTCTTTTACTTTTGCTTTAATGTTTTGGTTTAGCTCACGTTCCATATTTTTGCGTACTTCAACTTTTAACGCATCGATAGTGGCGGTTTCTAAACCAAACAACGCTGCGAACTCGTCATTAAGCTCAGGCAGTACCTGCTTTTCTACTTTATTTACAGTAACAGCGAAGCTAGCCGCTTTACCTTTTAAGTTTTCAGCGTGGTATTCTTCAGGGAAAGTAACGTCAACCGTAACTTGCTCACCGGCTTTTTTGCCAATGATACCGTCTTCAAAACCTGGGATCATACGGCCTTCGCCTAAATCTAGATTGAAGTTTGTGGCTTTACCGCCTTCAAATTCTTCACCATCAATAGAGCCAACGAAATCAATAACAACGCGATCGCCTTTTGCGGCTTTAGTTTTTTTCTCTTCCCACGTAGCGTGTTGCTTACGTAAGGTATCTAGCATTTTCGCCATATCTGCGTCAGCTATTTCTACTACTGGTTTGTCTACGGCTATTTTATCTAAGTTTTTAACTTCTATTTCTGGATAAACTTCAAACGTAGCTTTAAATTCTAAGTCTTTACCTTGTTCTAACTGACCAGGTGCAAACGTAGGTGTGCCAGCTGGAGCAAGTTTATTAGCAATAATCGCATCATAGAAATGACGCTGCATTTGCTCACCTGCGACTTCTTGCAACACTGCCATGCCATAACGCTTCTGGATCAATGCTACAGGCGCTTTACCTGGACGGAAACCGTCGATACGCTGGCGTTTTGCCAGATCACGTAAACGGTTTTTTACTTCTGAATCAATTTTGTTGGCCGGTACAGTGATCGTTAACTGGCGCTCTAAACCCTGAGTGGTTTCCACAGAAACTTGCATCTTGTTACCTCAAATTCAAAAACGGGCGCGTAATCAACGCCTTAGCAGTATGGTCTAGTATAAAAAAACGATACCTAACCAGACCTGTTATAAAAAAGGACGCGGCATTATAGCGGGGTAAATGTCTGACGTCGAGCCCTAGCTTAAGCTCGATTTAGCTAAACTTTGTGGCATAAAAAAACGCAGTCTAGTCAGTAAATTATCCAGACTGCGTTAGCTATTTTGTGGTTTTTACCAACTAAAGACGTGTTTGTCCGCTACCGGTCACAACATATTTTTCGGTAGTTAGCGCTTCTAGCCCCATTGGGCCATAAGCATGCAGTTTGCTGGTTGATATGCCTATTTCCGCACCTAAACCCAGCTCGCCGCCATCAGAAAATCGCGAAGAGGTATTATGCATAACCACCGCAGAATCAACTTGGCGAATAAACCGCTCTGCATTAGTGTGATTTTCTGTGCAAATAACTTCGGTATGTTGGCTACCGAACTGGTCAATATGTGCCATCGCGCCATCGATATCATCAACAATACGGATTGCGATTTCTGCAGCTAAGTATTCTTGGCCAAACTCATTGTTTGCAATAGGCTGAGCTTGAGCGAAATAGCCGATACTTTGCTGACAAGCGTGCACGATCACGTCGTGCTGAGAAAATGCAGCGGCGACTTGAGGTAGAAATTCAGCTGCAATCACCTTATTAACCAGCAGCCCTTCTAATGCATTACACACACCTGGGCGCTGCACCTTACCGTTAATCAGTAGCTCTAACGCCATGTTTAAATTTGCTGATTGATCAACATACAGATGGCAGACACCTTTAAAATGTTGAATTACTGGAATACGGCTATGTTCAGTGACAAAGCGAATTAAACCTTCTCCACCGCGCGGAATAACAAGATCGATATACTGAGCTTGCTTTAACAAAGCCAGCATTAAATCACGGTCTGGGTCCGGCACGATGCTAACAACCTCATCAGGTAGCTGATGTTCGCGAAGTGCTTGCTGCATAGCTTGTGCTATCACTAAACTGGTTTGAATCGCCTCTCGGCCGCAACGTAAAATAACCGCATTGCCCGATTTAAAACACAGCGCCCCCGCATCTGCGGTAACGTTAGGCCGTGCTTCGTAAATCATGCAGATCACGCCCAACGCAATGCGACGTTTTTCAATATTGATGCCATTAGGCCGCTGCTCAATATGCCGAGTTGCGCCTACTGGATCGGGTAGCGCGATTATTTGCTCTATGGCTTTAGCCATAGCCTCAACACGCTCTGGCGTTAATGTTAAACGGTCAAGCATCGCTGCACTGGTGTCATTAGCACTGGCTGTAGCAACTTCATCTTTATTTGCTTGTAAAATACTGTCTGTGGCACAGCGAATATGGTCAGCCATGCTCTGTAATACGGCATTTTTTTGTTCGGTAGTTAAATTAGCGACAGCTTTAGCAGCTTGTGACGCTTTAGCGGCAATGCTGGCCGCGATATCGGTATTCATATTCTCTCCAATAACATCATTTCGCTGCGATGGATTACGGCATCACTGCCGGTAGGGCAATAGCCAAGACAAGCGGCAATATCTCTGCTTTGCTGCCCTTTAATCGAAAATAGCTCGCTAGCGCTAAATCGGCTAACACCTTTAGCTACTTTACGCTTACCCAAAGCACAACGTATTAGTACCGCATCACCCGATTCAAATTCACCTTTGATGCTAACAATACCACTGCATAACAATGAAGCGCCGTGTTGGCTTAATGCTTCAATGCAACCATCATCGACCCAGATTTCGCCTTTAGCTCTTAACGTATGACGCACCCACTGCTTTTTATCCGACAAAGGATTAGCATGGCCGTAAAAAATGGTTCCCGGATTTTCACCCGCTAAAAGACGTTGAAAACTTTGTTCTTGGTGACCATCAATAATTAAGGTATCGATCCCATGTGCGACGGCTTTTTCTGCAGCTTCTATTTTAGTTCGCATACCACCAGTACCGACATTTGATGATGCCCCACCCGCTAAGGCATAAATTTCAGGGCTAATATGTTGCACCGTAGGTATTAAAGTGGCGTTTGGATCTTTATTTGGATCAGCAGTATATAAACCCGCCACATCTGAACAAATTATCAATGCATCCGCGTTTGCGACCGTTGCCACCATTGCGGCAAGGTTGTCATTATCGCCAACCTTTATTTCATCTGTGGCTATCGTATCGTTTTCGTTAACTATGGGCAGTACTTGATGATCTAACAATCGGCGCAGCGTATTTTGAATATTAAGATGCCGTACCCGATCGCTAAGATCGCCGTGTGTTAGTAATACCTGAGCGCAAGGGAAATCGAAGCATCTGCTCCAAAAATTCATAAGTTCGCTTTGGCCAACAGCCGCCATAGCGCGCTTTAACGCTATGGGCACACGTTGATGTTGAAAGTTAAAATGGTGGCGGCCAGCGGCTACACTACCTGATGAGACAAGGATCACTTCGAGACCCTTTAGTCGGCACTGCCGGATAAATTCGGCTATGGGACGCAAATATTGCTCACTACACCCCTGGTTTTCTGGCGCGATTAGGGCACTACCGACTTTAAGTACGACCCGACGCCAGGATGGGTTAATCATAACTCCTCCAATGGTTGTTCCGGCGGGTATAATAACAAAAATGGCGTTTCAGTGCCACTTAAGGCGGGAGTGTCTGCCTTGAACGGTTGCAATCTGGCCACATAAACAATTGATTTTATAGCACAATAAGCATAATGAATACCCACCATAAGTTAGTAAAACATGAGAGCCTAGTGCAACGAGCCGGTAATCAAAATTAAGAATACAGCTGAATATAGTCGTCTTCTGGCGTCATTTTCACCATTTTTTCAAAGCGTAATCCTAAGCGATTAAGCAATTTAATTGAGCTAATATTACTCGCGCTAGTAAGGCCAACTATGCGTTTAAGCTTTAATGAGCCATAGCCAAAATGCATTACCGCAGATGCGGCCTCAAAGGCATAGCCTTTACCCCAAAATTCGGGCGCAAAAGCAAAACCGATGTCGGTTTCTTGTAACTTTTCTCGGTATAACAAACCACAAAACCCGATGGGCATTTGGCTTGCACATTCTTCAACTAAAAATAAGCCATAACCATATTGTTGATAACTTTTAATTGGCCCTTCTGCTAGGTAATACATAGCATCAAGCTCGGAGCGTACGCCTCGATCAGCAATATTATCTATAAAAGAAGGTTCATTGAGTAACTGACAAGTGAAAGCGGCATCGGTAGCCAGCAAATGACGTATACGTAAACGCGGAGTTTCAGCAATAACCACAAACATTATCCTTAATGTACTAGCTAAATTCAGCATACATTAAGCGCGACACATATTGAAACTACTTTGTGGTTTAAATTTTAATTGAGTAAAGAAGTTTATTTTTGACTGTATCTAATGGTCGGTGATGCAGGATTCGAACCTGCGACCCCTTGGACCCAAACCAAGTGCGCTACCAAGCTGCGCCAATCACCGACTGCAAGAACAAAGGGATGGGGTGGATGATGGGGCTCGAACCCACGACAACCGGAATCACAATCCGGGGCTCTACCAACTGAGCTACAACCACCGTTGAACATTTTTACACTTGTTATGGCGCGCCCGATAGGATTCGAACCTATGGCCTACGGCTTAGAAGGCCGTTGCTCTATCCGACTGAGCTACGGGCGCAAAATCTAAAACCCTACCAAGCTACAAACTTACTGTTTTATTATTGGTCGGTGATGCAGGATTCGAACCTGCGACCCCTTGGACCCAAACCAAGTGCGCTACCAAGCTGCGCCAATCACCGACTTCGCTGCACTAGTGCAACGGGGCAGGATATTACAGCTGAGTCGCTGTAGCGTCAAACCTTTTTTTGCACAAAGCAATCGATTGCCTATTATTTGAACCTATTGTTGATAAATGCAACCAAACCATCTCAAGATGGAGTTCTGCTTATAGCTGTGCGAAAATATGTGGTAATAAAATAGGCTAGAGATATAAGCAAATGACCGCACAAATAATTGATGGGAAAGCTGTTGCCCAAGCAACAAAAGATAAAGTTGCCGCACAAGTTCGAGCGCGCGTTGCCGCTGGAAAACGACCGCCAAGCCTTGCGGTAGTGCTAGTGGGTATTGACCCAGCATCACAGGTTTACGTGGGTAGTAAACGTAAAGCCTGTGAAGAGGTAGGTTTTCGCTCAGTATCTTATGATTTACCGTCTGACACCAGTGAGCAACAACTTAACGATCTAATAAATGAGCTTAATAATGACGATACCATAGACGGTATTTTAGTTCAGCTTCCCCTACCCGCGGGTTTAGACTCTTCAGCTATTTTAGAACGTATTAACCCAGATAAAGATGTTGATGGCTTTCATCCCTACAATATCGGTCGTTTAGCTCAGCGCATGCCCGCGCTGCGTTCGTGCACTCCCAAAGGCATTATGACGCTACTACAAAGCACAGGGGTTAATATTAAGGGCATGGAAGCCGTAGTAGTTGGCGCGTCGAATATAGTGGGGCGCCCCATGGCATTAGAGCTGCTATTAGCCGGCTGTACTACAACGGTATGTCACAAATTCACCAAAAACTTGGAGGCCCAAGTGCGTCGTGCCGACTTATTGGTAGTGGCAGTGGGTAGACCTGAGTTTATTCCCGGCGACTGGGTAAAACCCGGTGCGTTAGTTATTGATGTTGGGATCAATCGGTTAGATTCAGGTAAGCTAGTCGGTGATATTGAATATGCAACAGCGGTAAAACACGCCCGCTATATTACGCCCGTACCCGGCGGAGTTGGCCCAATGACGGTCGCCAGTTTAATTGAAAATACCTTAGAAGCTTGCGAGCTTTATCACGATAAACACTAACAACAAAAAACCGCCTAACGGCGGTTTTTTGTTGTGCCCAACTTAAGCTCTGCGCCAGCTAGTTACACCATTTTTGTCTTCAACAATAATACCTTTCGCCGTTAATGCGTCTCGGGCTGCGTCAGCTGCCGCCCAGTCTTTAGCGGCGCGTGCTTCGTTACGCTTTACAATAAGTGCGTCAATTTCAGCAACATCATCATCAGAGGTACCGGATTGCAAAAACTGTTCGGCATCACCTTGCAATAAGCCAAGTATGCCAGCTAACAGCTTTAATTCTGCCGCTAACTCGGCTGCTTTGGCCGGTTCGATTTCTTTAAAGCGGTTAACTTCTCGTGATAACTCAAACAGCACAGGTAAAGCTTCTGGTGTATTAAAATCATCATCCATTGCCGCTTTAAACCGCGTAACGTAGTCGCTATGCATATCTACGTTTTCGGTTGGCACCACATTACGCAGTGCAGTATATAGCCGACCTAATGCGGCGTGAGATTGCTCAAGGTTTTCCGTAGAATAATTTAACTGGCTACGGTAATGGCTTGATAAGAGAAAATACCGCACGGTTTCAGCATTGTATTGCGCAAGTACATCTTTAACGGTAAAAAAGTTGCCTAAAGATTTCGACATTTTTTCTTTATCAACTTGCACCATACCTGTGTGTACCCAGGTATTAACGTACTTATGACTATGGGCACAGGTTGACTGAGCAATTTCGTTTTCGTGATGCGGGAACTGTAAATCAGAACCACCGCCATGAATATCAAAATGTTGGCCCAAATGTTTAGCGCTCATGGCAGAACATTCGATATGCCAACCTGGGCGACCATTACCCCATGGCGATTGCCAAAACGGCTCGTTCGGCTTCGCGGTTTTCCACAATACGAAATCAAGTGGGTCGTCTTTATTGTCAGCCACTTCAACCCGAGCACCGGATTTAAGCATATCTAAATTTTGCTGACTTAACTCACCATAGGCGGCGTATTTACTCACATCAAACAGTACATCACCGTCTTTAGCCACATAAGCAAAGCCTTTTTCTAGCAGCTGCTCAATTAAACTGATGATTTCGGCCATATGTGTAGTGACACGTGGTTCTATATCTGCAGGTAATAAACCCAGCGCGGCAAAGTCAGCATGCATAGCTTGGGTAAAACGTTCAGTTAACGCATCGCAACTTTCGTTATTTTCTGCAGCGCGTTTAATGATTTTGTCATCAACATCAGTAATATTACGCACATAGGTGACATCGTAGCCGCTAAAGCGTAAATAGCGATTTATCACATCAAACGCAACATAGGTACGGCCGTGACCAACATGGCAATAGTCGTAGATTGTAATACCGCAGACATAAAGCCCTACTTTGCCAGGTTCAATCGGCGTGAATTGTTCTTTTTTTCTGCTTAGGGTATTAAAAATTTGTAACATGCCATCCTCGAAACGGGTTAATTAGGGCCTAGAGCGTCAGCCAGCAAAATACTGATGTGTGATCAGCCCGTTAGTGTATCACCAGCGCATTAACGCGGCTATCCTTGCTTTATGATTTGCCTTAGCTGCGGTAGAATAGCGCCACTTTAACTGAGGATCTCGAATTATGATTAGCTTACACACTAACCACGGCATTATTAAACTTAACTTATTTGCTGATAAAGCACCGATAACAGTAGAAAATTTTATTAGTTACGTAAAAGATGGTTTTTTTGACAATACTATTTTTCACCGTGTAATTAACGGTTTTATGATCCAAGGCGGTGGTTTTACTGCTGATATGGAACAGAAGGAAACTAAAGCTACTATAAAAAACGAAGCTAACAATAAAGTACCTAACACTAAAGGTACTATAGCTATGGCACGCACTAACGATCCACATTCAGCAACTTGTCAGTTCTTTATTAACATTGCCGATAACGACTTTTTGAATTTCAGTTCAGAAACAAGCTCTGGCTGGGGTTACTGTGTATTTGGTGAAGTGGTTGAAGGCATGGATGTTATCGACAGCATCAAAAAAGTAGCAACAGGCCGCACTAATGGCCATAGCGATGTGCCGGTAACACCGGTTATTATCGAAAAAGCTGAATTACACGCTTAATTAATATGCTAACGCCTGAAGCGCATACGCTCTTTATAGCCGATCTGCACCTTGCTGCAGACCGGCCTGATATTACTGCAGCATTTATGCGCTTCTTGCAGCAGCAAGCAATACATGCTGATGCTTTATATATTTTGGGCGATTTATTTGAAGTCTGGATTGGCGATGACAACCCCGAACCCTTAGTGGCTGAAGTTGCCGCAGCACTACATGAATTATCAAATAGCGGTGTTCCGGTTTATTTTATTCATGGTAATCGCGATTTTGTGCTGCGCGACGCTTACGCTAAGCGTTGTGGTATGCGGCTGTTGCCGCCGCAACAAGTGATAAATCTATACGGCACACCCACTTTAATCATGCATGGTGACAGCCTATGCACCTTAGATATTGCCTATCAGAAATTTCGTAAATGGTGGAACCAGCCTTGGTGGCAGTGGTTGTTATTACGTACACCATTATCGTATCGCCAGCATTTAGCGCGTAAAGCTAGAGCGAAAAGTGCAAAACATAAACAGCAGTATATAAATCAAACCGCACCGCAAATAATGGATGTTACGCCAGACGAAGTGCCACGAGTTATGGCCAACGCCGGTGTGCTAAAACTAATTCATGGCCATACACATAGGCCAGCGGTACATCAACTTAGCGTTAACGGCCAAAACGCCGAACGCTATGTATTGGGTGATTGGTATACGCAAAGCAGTTACTTAACCGTAACAGCTAATCACTGGCAGTTGCACTTTACTAACCTAGCAGATTAATCACCCAATACCTTTATATGGGCGTACCACTGTGGAACTTAAAATCAGTATCTGGATCGGTAATAAGTAAGGCCTCAACTTTACCGAAAAACGCAATCCGCTCACTAATATCTTGTTGTGCTATCTGATTGGCTAATGCTAAATAATCTTGGTAGTGCCGCGCTTCTGAACGTAATAATGAGATATAAAACTCCGCAATCTTTGCTGGCAATAACGGAGCTAACTTGGCAAAACGCTCGCATGACCGTGCTTCAATATAGGCGCCACAAATAAGTTTATCTACCATCGCAGCCGGTTCATAGGTTCTAACATGCTTTAATAAACCTTTGGCGTAGCGGCTTGAGCTAATTTTTTCATAGCTAATACCTTGCTCAAACATCACTTCGAGTACTTGGTAAAAATGATGCAACTCCTCTTTAATCAGCAACACCATTTTATCAATAATGTCTTGAGCATATTTCGTGTCAGCTTGCGCTATCATCGACTTTTTTAAACTTAAACCAGCAAGTACACGCCAATCACCCTGCTGGCGATAGGTAAAATCTTCGTACGGTTTAAGCCACTGCAGCAAAGCCTCACCACTTTGCTCATCTGCAGCATAACGGCGAATTAAGTACATAGCCGATTGCGCTGCTTTTAATTCACAAATTAAATGGTCTTGTAATAACACAGCTAAATTTTCTGGCAGTGCCGCTACATCTAGCCATGCAATAGGCGTTTCACAATGTAAAAACTGCTGTATTGGGAATATAAGTTGTTGAATTTCAGCGTTAAGCATTAGATAACTTCAGCTTTTAAACAGGCTTCGCAGTATAACGGATCTACTAACTGGTACCAAATTATCGTAGTGATAGTAATTTGTTGACTTATTTTTACTTAACATGCGTGGCGAAATAAAACATTTTAGCCATAACTGATCTAAAGTTATCTTACGATAACAGCGATGTCACACCTAGTGACAAGGATCATAATTATGATATTAAACCACTTATGGGGATTATATGCTCATCCTAAAGAAGAATGGCATACCATAGATGCGCGACATGAAAGCTTTCGTTACAGCTTAATTCATATTCTTCTTATCGCATTAATACCCTCAGTATGCGCTTACTATTCTGCTGTATACCTAGGCTGGAGCATTGGTATTGGCGAACGCATTATGATTACGGCTAATAGTGCAATATTGCTATCAGTAGCTATGTATGCCGCTTTAGTTGTCGGCGTATTTGCTTTAGCCGTATTAGCGCACTGGATGGCTCGAACCTTTGGCGCAACACCTAACTATACGCAAGCGCTTGAACTCTCGGCTTATACCTCAACACCTCTATTTATGGTTGGTTTTGCGGCTCTTTATCCTGAACTTTGGGTAGTAATGGTTGTAGGTCTGCTGGGCTTAATTTATTCCGTTTACCTGTTATACGTTGGTACACC
This sequence comes from Rheinheimera metallidurans, assembly GCF_036983985.1. NCBI lineage: Bacteria > Pseudomonadati > Pseudomonadota > Gammaproteobacteria > Chromatiales > Chromatiaceae > Rheinheimera > Rheinheimera metallidurans. The sequence goes on along the minus strand of NZ_JALAHQ010000001.1, from coordinate 762,641 downwards.
AATACTAATTCATATTCCAGAAGAGCGTGGTTTTATCTATGTCACTTCTGTTGTCACTAGCGGCGTAGTGCTGTTGGTCTGTGTATTAACGGCAACAGCGATGTTATGGAGCTCCGGCTTTGGCCCGATATTTACTAATTAACTGAGCGCTAAAAACAAAAAAGGAGCCAAGGCTCCTTTTTTTATTGATACTTAAACTAAAAAGTTGATTATGAAAGCTATCAAGCTACTTGACGAAGTAGAATATTTTAGTCATAACTGATGCTGAAGTTATCTTAAGATAACCCCGATGTTACACCTAGTGACAAGGATAATAATTATGATATTGAATCACTTATGGGGACTGTATGCTCATCCAAAAGAGGAATGGCATACGATAGATGCAAGACATGAAAGTTTTCGTTATAGCTTAATCCACATTCTACTAATAGCATTAATACCCTCAGTTTGCGCTTACTATTCCGCGGTACATTTAGGTTGGAGCATCGGCGTTGGTAATCGCATTATGCTTACTCCCGACAGTGCTTTACTATTATCAATCGCAATGTATGTTGCGTTGGTTGCTGGGGTATTTGCCTTAGCCGTACTTGCCCACTGGATGGCTCGCACTTTTGGTTCCGCGCCTTCCTATACACAAACTCTTGAACTTGCCGCTTACACCGCAACGCCGTTATTTATGGTTGGCTTTGCCGGTTTGTATCCTGAGCTATGGGTAGTAATGGTTGTTGGCCTTATTGGCTTGGCGTACTCAATTTATTTATTGTACGTTGGCGTACCAATAATGATGCATATTCCAGAGGAGCGTGGTTTTATTTATGCCAGCTCAGTGGTGACCAGCGGTTTAATATTGCTGGTGTGCGTTTTAACCTCTACGGCCATGCTATGGAGTTCAGGTTTCGGCCCTACCTTCACCCATTAGCTAATAATATGACAATAAAAAAGGAGCTAAATGCTCCTTTTTTATTAACGTGCGTAGTTTAACCTTCGTTGTAGGTTTCTAAATTAGTAGCCATCGCCTCATTTAACCTGGCTTTGGCATCATCACTGCGCATTTGATCTAGTCGATTTAAATAATCCTGATCAATATCATTGGTAACATAATGACCATCAAATACTGAGGTTTCAAAGCGTTTAATTTCTGGGTTACCCTGGCGTACGGCTTCAATTAAATCAGGTAACGATTGAAAAATTAAACCATCAGCGCCGATAATTTTACAAATACTGTCGACGTCATGACCATGAGCAATTAAATCATTTGCCGATGGCATGTCGATACCATAAACGTTCGGAAAACGCACCTCTGGTGCTGCAGAGGCAAAATACACTTTCTTTGCTCCCGCTTCACGTGCCATATCTATAATTTGTTGCGAGGTAGTACCTCGAACAATAGAATCATCGACTAACAACACGTTTTTGCCTTTAAACTCCTGCTTAATCGCGTTAAGTTTACGTTTAACCGATTTCTTACGCGCCTCTTGCCCTGGCATAATAAAAGTACGACCAATATAGCGATTTTTTACATACCCCTGGCGATAAGGTAAACCAAGTTCAGTGGCAATTTGCAGCGCGGCATCATTACTTGTTTCAGGAATAGGTATTACTACATCAATGTCTAAATGTGCCCATTCACGCTTTATTTTATGGCCCAACATGGTGCCCATAGCAACACGAGATGCATATACCGAAATGTTATCAATAGTAGAGTCCGGTCGGGCAAAATACACATATTCAAAAATACAGGGGGTATAACTTGGATTTTCGGCACATTGAAAACTATGTAGCTCACCCTGTTCCGTAATGTAGACGGCTTCGCCTGGTGATATATCACGCAATACTGTAAAGCCGTCAGCGTCTAAGGCCACGCTTTCAGACGCTACCATATATTCAGTACCAAGCTCAGTTTCGCGCTTACCCATTACCAATGGTCGAATACCATTTGGGTCACGAAATGCTAATAAACCGTGGCCAATTATTAACGCTACTACCGCATATGCGCCTTTAACTTTACGATGCACATTAGCAACGGCCCGGAAAATATGCTCTGGTTGTAACGCCATTACGCCACTGTTGTGCAACTCATGTGCGAGTACGTTTAATAACACTTCAGAATCAGACGTAGTATTAACGTGGCGACGAGCTACTGAAAAAATGTCTTCTTTGAGTAAATGTGAATTGGTTAAGTTACCGTTATGTGCCAGCGCAATACCAAACGGGCTATTAACATAAAATGGTTGAGCCTCGGCGGTACTTGCCGAGCCTGCGGTAGGATAACGCACATGGCCAATACCAATATTACCAGCTAAACGCTGCATGTGGCGCGGTTCAAACACGTCTTTTACTAAGCCATTTGCTTTACGTAAGCGCAGCGTGTTGTTGTCTAAGGTAACAATACCAGCAGCATCCTGACCACGGTGCTGCAGCACGATCAAACCATCATAAAGTGCTTGATTAACAGGAACTTTTCCAACAATACCAACAATACCACACATGGGTTTTTCCTCGCCAGCGTTAAGGCTTTTGCATAAAACTAGAGTGGCTCTTCAAATAATCGAAGAACCATTCAATAATAAAACCAAATTCAGGGATTAATACTGAGCTTTGCCACCAATCAGCGCCAGCTGCTGGGGTAAAGGCATCCATAAAAAATAGGATAGCGCTAACAACCAAAACGCCGCGTAACGCGCCAAACACCAAACCAAGCAGTCGGTCGGTGCCAGACAAACCGGTAGATTGCACTAGTTTGCCGATAATATAATTAATAAGTGCGCCAAGAATTAGGCTACAAACGAACAGAATTGCTATTGCACACGCGTTACGTAGTGTTTCGTCCTGAATAGAACTAAACATACCAGCTAGATGCGAATAGTACTGACTGGCGATAAAAAATGCCAGAATCCAAACTGCTAGTGATATGGCTTCTTTAACAAAACCACGCACCAAACTAATAACGGATGATAACGCTATGATTGCCAAAATGGCATAATCAACCCAGACCATTTGCTTCCAAAGGTTGCTTGAGGACGGCGCGTATTCTAACAAATTACGCGCCTGCTTGGCTAATTATTTTCGGTGGGCTGATAGTTCATTACTGATAACTTTTCAATACCAGTAAGCTGTTGTAACTTAGTTAACTGCTGCTCTAACTTGTCTTTTCGCAGCTCTGGGCCAACTAGTACGCTGGTTAACTTAACGCCATCAGCATTGGAAATATTACGCGTGAAGGTAACAAAGCCAGCTTGGCGCAACTTTAGCACTAATGCATTGGCATTTTGCTCTTTACTAAAAGAGCCTACACGCACTACCCAGCCGCTTTGCGCTAACGCAATGTTACTCGCCCGAGTGACGGGCTGGTTTACCACGGGAGCGGTTACCTGAGCATATTGCTGGGTTGAAAGCGTCGGCTCTGTTGCTGTGTTAGCAACATCGTCATTATCTAAGGCCTGTTCATTGATAGATTGCTGCTCAATTTCAGTTTCAGCCTGGGTAAACGGCTGTTGCTGCAATACTTGTTGCTGTTGCACACCTTTAAATTCCGGACGATTAGGAATAACTTTAAAATCGTCTTTTACGATTTGTTTTTCGCCATCCAATAAATCGGGCAAAAAAATAACACCTGCCATAACCAGTATCGCAGTGCCCAATAAACGATGTTTAAATGCAGGTGTCACTTTGCCTCCTGCTGACCGGCTAATACGGCGGATACAGTGAAAAAAGAACCAAACACAACCAATAACTCATCAGGCTGTAATTTAAGGCTAATTTGCTTAAATGCTTGTAATACATCGTCGTGTAACTGCAAGGTACCGGTATGATTAGTTAACTTATCAGCCAATTGCTGCGCTGATGCGCCCCTTGCACCACCTAGCGTTACAAGATGCCATTGATCAAACAATGGCGTCAAGGGTAACAGAGTTTGCTGAATATCCTTATCTTTTAACATACCTACTAGCGCAGATACCCGACTAAATTTAGGTTTCAATTTAACCAGCTGCGTTGCTAAATAAGCTGCCGATTGCGGATTATGCGCAACATCTAAAACAATCGCTGGCTGTTGCTGCAACCACTGCATGCGCCCTGGTAGGCTTAACCCAGATAACACCGCACTTAACTGCGCAGAATCAGGTAATAGGTTCAACTGTTCAAGCACCGCTAATGCCGATGCCACATTTTGTATTGGCATGGCCGGTAGCGGTAACTCGGAAAACTGATAATGCTTAGACTGCCATTGCCACTGTGTAGCTTGCTCAATATAGCTGTAATCCTGCTGGGCTAACATCAGCTGACAATTTAATTTTTTAGCGTGTTGCAATAAAGATAGCGGTGGTTGTAACTCACCAATTACTGCAGGTTTACCTGCCCGGAAAATACCCGCCTTTTCTGTAGCAATACTTTCTCTGTCATTGCCTAGCCAATCTTGGTGGTCTAAACCAATGGTTGTAATAACGCTAACGTCAGGGGCAACAATGTTTGTCGCGTCTAACCTACCGCCCAAGCCGACCTCAATTAAACAAAAATCAGGTTGCTGTTGCTGTAAAATACGAAAGGCAACTAGTGTCGTAAACTCAAAATAAGTTAGCGCAATGTCGCCACGTAATTGTTCAATAAAAGCGAACGCATCTAACCAATCAGTATCAGGTAAGTCGGCACCATCAATACGCAAACGTTCATTAAACTTAAGCAAATGTGGTGAGCTATATACGCCGACACTAAAACCTTGCGCCGCTAATAGTTGTTCTAATACTCGAGCAGTGGTGCCCTTACCATTAGTGCCACCAATAAGAATAACCTTACCGGGTAACTGCTGTAAGTTAGCACGCTGCGCAACATCAAGTACTCGTGTTAAACCGAGTTCAATTTGATGAATGGGATGGCTTTGTTCGATATAACAAAGCCAATCGGCCAGACTTTGGCATGATTGGCTTTGCAAAATAACTTTAGACATTAACACCTTAAGCGGCGTCGTGCTCTGATACCGGAGCAGGCAGCTGCATAAACTTAGCGACTAGTCGTGCAATTGTATCGCGCATTTTACGGCGGTCAACAATCATATCAATAGCACCATGTTCTAATAAAAATTCACTGCGCTGGAAGCCTTCAGGTAATTTTTCACGCACCGTTTGTTCGATAACCCGCGGGCCAGCAAAACCAATTAACGCTTTAGGCTCACCGATATTTACATCACCTAGCATCGCTAAACTTGCTGATACGCCACCCATTGTCGGGTCGGTTAACACAGAAATATAAGGTAGCCCTTGCTCACTCATTTTTGCTAACGCCGCACTGGTTTTGGCCATCTGCATTAACGAAAACAGAGCTTCTTGCATACGCGCACCGCCACTGGCAGAGAAGCAAACAAAAGGCACTTTATGTTTCATTGCATATTCAACACCTGCAACGAATTTAGCCCCCACCACTGAGGCCATCGAACCACCCATAAACTCAAACTCAAACGCGGCGGCAACAATAGGCATACCTTTTAGCGTGCCATGCATAACCACCATAGCATCTTTCTCATTGGTATCTTTTTGTGCAGCACTAAGCCGGTCTTTATAGCGTTTGCTGTCTTTAAATTTAAGTAAATCTTGTGGCTCTAAATCTGCAGCTAACTCTTTTACGGTGTTGCTATCTAGAAAGCCGGTTAAACGCGCACGCGCAGTTACGCGCATATGGTGATCACATTTAGGACAAACGCCCAAATTACGATCTAAATCTGCCTTGTATAATACGGCATCACAGGAAGCACATTTTGTCCAAACACCTTCAGGTATATCTCGACGTGAAGAAGAAGAGGATGTTCTGGGCAGGATTTTTTCTAACCAACTCATAAAATATGTCCTATTGACTGCGGCACCGCACTTGACCATGCCGAAATAACGTTAAAAAACGCCAAAATTCATTAATTCGGCGCTATTAAAGCACAAAACCTATGACATCGAATACAGAAAACTGGTCTTAGTAGTCGTTGTTAGTCTGGCAGAAACAACGGGCCTAATATCGTCTTGGGTATTTCGAAGTGTGCAGGGTAATCTACATCGACTAAGTATAGGCCACCTGGCTTAGCCGTAGCGGCCGCTAAACTACGGTTTTTTGCCGCGAGCAACTCAGCGATCCACTGCGGAGGTCGGTTTTGCATACCAACTTCCAATAAGCTACCGGTAATGTTGCGTACCATATGGTGTAAAAATGCATTTGCTTTAATATCAATCACCACAAAATCGTCACTACGGCTAATTTTCACATGATGCACATTACGAAACGGACTGTGTGACTGACATTGCATAGCGCGAAACGCGGTAAAATCGTGTTCACCTAATAATGATAACGCGGCTTGCTGCATTAATTCAACATTCAGCGCTTGATGATAATGGCTAAGCCCCGAACGCAAAATAGCGGGCCGGTATTTATGGTTATAAATAATGTAACGATAACGTCGTGCGGTTGCGCTAAAGCGCGCGTGAAAATCATCTGCAACCACTGTTGCCCAGCGCACCGCTATAGCATCCGGTAACTGTGCGTTAGTGCCCATTACCCAGGCTTTATTATCACGCATTACATTAGTATCAAAATGCACTACCTGACTTGTCGCATGCACACCCGCGTCGGTGCGGCCGGCACAAAACAACTCAATCGGTTGATTAGCTACTTTTGCTAACGCCGTTTCAAGTTCTTGCTGTACGCTATTTACTTCACGCTGACGTTGCCAACCATAAAATGCAGAACCGTCATATTCGATACCCAACGCAATGCGCATGCCGCCCCCTATTAATAAACGGTAGCGATTATAACGTATGCTACCGCTTAGCGCAGCTGACTTATTGCTTTAGGCTTTGTGCTTCAGATTTAACATGTTCTGGCGCATCTGAGGCCAGTATGTCATCTAATAATAAATCGGCATTTTCGCTATCATCCATTTCAATATAAGCGCGCACTAAATCAAGCTTAGCCGAATAACCATTATCTTCTCGGTCTACGTCTCTACGCTCATGCTCACCAATAATGTCAGCATAATCATCTAAGCCAACATCAACATTTAGCTGATTAAAGCGATCTACATCGTGCTCTTGCAGCTCAGCATTGGCTAGTAAACTGTCTATTTCCACAAAATCGTCATCGTTAAAATCAAATCCGCCGTCTTCTGATGCACTAGGCGGCGCTATAACCTGCGGTTCAATCGACGAGTCTTGCTCCGCGCTCATGGCTTCAAGGTTATCAGCCATGGCTTCTAATTCAGACATTAGCGAGTCAAATTGGGCATCAGGAATGGGGTCAAGCTCTAGCTCTTCGTCATTCTCAGATAGAATATTTTGGTCTAAATCATCTAACTCATCTAACTCTGTTAGATCATCATCAGCGGGTAGCTCGTCATCCAACAATAATTCGGCAAACTCATCAGCATTAGTTAACTCATCCGTAAGTTCTAGTTCAGGATACTGCGCCAATATTTTACTTGGGTTCTCTACCGACAGTGCGGCTTCTGTTGGTTTCACCACAGACGCATCATCAGCTTCTGTCAAATCTAAAGATGCTAACAATGCGTCTTCTGGCTCATCATTCGCCATACTGTTGTCGTTATCAGCAACAAACTGTTCGCTCTTTATATCAGCAGCATTGTTGTCAACCTGATCCAGCAACTCGGCCAATTCAGCGTTAAGCATTGCCTCATCACTATCAGTAAGTTCGTTAGCTGTGTGCTCTTGTAGTGATTCAGCTAAACTTAACGCATCACTCTCAGCCGCAAGGCTTTCGGCAAACTCATCTAATTCTGAGCTATCAAAACGGTCTAATTGCACGCTATTATCAACCATGTCGCTAACATCGATATCTAAAATATCATCAATGCTATCAACATCTTGCTCTGCAACGGGCGTTGTGTCGGTGAGTGCTTGCTTTAATTGCAGCTCTTGCAACGCAGGTTCAGCTAGCTCAGGATAAGTTTGCTCATCTTCTTGTTGCTCAAAGTTAATGTCATCAATCAGATCATCAATATCAAACTCTTCACTATCTTCTAGCTCAATTTCATTTACTGGCGTATCAATAACGTCAATGTTTTCGATATCAGCCGGTGGTGCCGAAGTTTGCTTCTGAGTAGCGTCAAGTACATCGTCAATATCAAAATGTTCGTCTGCCAGTTCAATGATGTCATCGTCATCATCGTCTGCCGCTAACAGCGCCGATAAATCGGTGTCAGACAAGATATTGTCTGGATCAAAATCGGGCACAGCATCTTGCTCTGCAGTATTGATGTCTGCTGGCAATAAGCTGTCATCTTCAAAAGACAGCGCATCATCAAAAGTGAGCATATCATCAGGTAACTGGTCGCTAGGTAAATCTGCTACGTCATTAAAGGCGTCCTCTAATAAGGCATCATCTATTTCAAATAAGCTTTCGTCTAAATCGCTACTCTCGTCCAGTGGCGGTAAAGGTGAATGATATGAAGGGTCAATTACGGGTTCAGTTGCGGCCGCACTTAATACTTTTTCTGTGCGTTGGCCGCGTTTTTTAACCCAAAGCAAAATACCAAATAAGATAAGTAGGGCTGGCGCGCATGCCGCTAAAATCCAGACTATTGGATTTTTGAACCATTGCTGCCAGTCGCTTTGCTCAGCAGCAACGCTATCTTGTTTAACTTTTGCTTGCAGTAGCTCGGCTTGTTGCGCTAACAGTTGTTTAATTTGCAGCTGTAACTCGCTGTCTTCGCCTAACTGGGCTTTAATCAGAGCAAGTTCTTGCTCTACGCTTATTAAGCTGTTTTTTAACTGCTGATTTTCTTCTACTATCGCCGTAACTTGCTGCATTGAGTCAGCAAACTGCCCACGCAAGCTATCTAAATCTTGACGCCGCTGCTGCCCTATTCGCTCAAGCTCGGCTTGCCATTTAGGTTCAACTGTCTCTATAGGTTCTGGTTTTTTCGGCGTTACACTTTTTACTACGGCCGCTTTTTGCCGTTTTGCCCAGTCTTTGTCGTCCTGCTCAGATTTCTGTCGCGCAACATTTATGTCAATTTGCTGTATATCTTGCAAACTTGGCAAAACAAGCACAACTCCAGGGCGTAAATGGTTTAAGTTATTATCTAAAAAGGCATCTGGGTTTTTCAAATACAGCGCATACATAACCTGATACAGGCTAATATTTCCTTCAGGTTTAATACGCTCAGCAACGCGCCATAAGGTGTCAGATGGGCTTAGCGGGCCAATAGTTAAAGGCGCTGGCGCAGCATCGGTACTACGAGGGCCGCGAATTTGTACTGTACTTTCCTGAGCCTGGACGAATGACAGAAAATTGACAGACACGGCAATTACGAACAAAAATAACAAAGGCATTAACGGTCCCTACCCCAAATTCAGGCGCATATACATAGAATATCGGCAGCTTAACCACCTGACTTTAGTTTCAATGCAAGCAATGTTCCAACTAGTGGCGTTGTATCTCTATGGCAAAATATAAAGCACTAAACGGGTTCTGACTAGTCTTTATAACCTTTGTTAACAAGATGAGGTTATTTGTGCGCAAAGTAAAAGGGCTCTAAACGAGAGCCCTGATAAGGTTTATAAATAATCTCGAACTAAATGCTCGGCAATTTGAATACTATTTGTCGCAGCACCCTTACGGATATTGTCAGCAACAACCCACAAATTAATGCCGTTTTCATGCGATATATCTTGGCGAATACGGCCAACAAATACGTCATCTTTGCCCACAGCACTGCACACTTGGGTTGGAAAGTCAGCATTGTTTTCTAATAATACTACCCCTGGTGCATCAGCTAGTAAGGCTTTTACCTGATCTACACTAATGGGCATGCGCGTTTCAATATGTATAGCTTCAGCATGGCCAAAAAACACCGGAACCCTTACTGCCGTTGCGTTAACAGAAATGCTGCTATCACCGAAAATTTTCTGGGTTTCCCAGTGCATTTTCATTTCTTCTTTGGTGTAACCGTTGTCCATAAACACATCGATTTGCGGAATAACGTTAAACGCTATTTGTCGTGCAAATTGCCCGCCATTTTCAATGGGGCGACCATTTAGCAATTGTGAGGTTTCATGCGCTAAAGCTTCTACCGCGTCCTGTCCAGCACCGCTTACTGATTGATAAGTAGCCACATTAATACGACTAATACCAACGGCATCATGAATTGGTTTTAATGCGACCAGCATTTGTACCGTTGAACAATTTGGGTTAGCGATAATATTACGGTTACGATAATCGGCAATAGCGTGTGCATTAACTTCTGGCACTACCAAGGGAATATCAGGCTCATACCGATAGTGCGAGGTGTTATCTATAACCACACAACCGGCATCAGCAGCTTTTGGTGCATAGATAGCCGAAACATTACCACCGGCGGAAAAAAAGCCAATTTGAGCTTGCGACCAGTCAAAGGTATCGGCATCAATAACTTTAACTTTCTTACCTTTAAAGGTTATTGTACCACCAGCTGAACGACTGCTTGCCAGCGGGAAAAGCTCGCCAACGGGAAAGTCGCGCTGCTCTAAAATTTCAAGTATATGTTGCCCAACTAAACCTGTTGCGCCTAAAACAGCAATGTTATATTGCGAAGCCATGACCGTTCCTCTAGTTATTATGCTATGCCAAACCCTAATTGCCTTAGGTAATCAGGTATTACGCTAGCGCGAATTTGTAATGAGCTAAACTCTCGCCGCGGTGGATAATTTTTACGCAGCCAGTCAAAACCTTGTTTATGCAGATATTGGCGCAGTATTGCATCATCACGGCGCACATCATATAACAGTCTTGCTATATTTTGGACATCTGGAAGCCCAAAGTTTTCACTAATATGAATATCTTTAAATGCAGGAGCAGGTAAAAACTGTGTCAACTGCTTGGTAATAGGGATATTTAACAGCTCGCAACAGCGTTGATACAGCATTTCTGTGCCTCGAGCTTTGCCTTCTATGCTATGACCAGCAATATGCACCGTAGCAATATCCACATAAGGCAATAGCGCCGTCATAATGTTGGGTTCATGCTCCCACACATCAAGCACAACGGCACGGCGTTGTTGCGCCGTTTGTAAATCGTGCAACAAGGCATTGTTATCAATTACTGCACCACGCGAGGCATTAATAATGGCGCAATCTGGCTTTAACATCGCCAATGTTTGTGCATTTAGCAGGTACTTTGTTGGAAAGTTACCACTAGTACAAAGCGGCGTGTGAAAACTGATAATATCGCAATGCTGACATAATTGCTGAAAATCGGAATGGGCAAAATCGGACTCTTGTGCAGCACGCAGCGGATCACAAAGTAGCGTAGTAATGTTTAATGCTTGCAGCGTGTTAGCCAAACGGCTACCAATATTACCCACACCGACAATGCCAACCGTTTTATGACTAAGATCCCATTGGTACTTTTGTGCCAAGCACCAAAGGCTAGCCAGCACATATTCGGTAACCGACTGCGCATTGCAACCCGGGGCGCTGGAAAAGGCAATACTACGCGACGCTAAATAAGCCTGATCGATATGATCGGTGCCAATAGTGGCGGTGCCGACAAAACGCACTTTAGTGTTTAATTGTAATAGTGCCTCGTTAACGTCGGTAACTGAGCGCACCAGTATAATATCGGCGTCATTGAGCTGTTGTGCACTAACAGTGCGGCCATTAAACAAACTTACAGTGCCAATGTCGGAGAAAAACTGTGACACTAACGGCATATTTTCGTCAGCATAAATGCGCATGGTTTTCCTAATATTACCGTTTTAAAGAGTAAATAAGATAATGCACAGTGTAACAAATAGCACAAAGCCAACCTAATACATTAGGCTGGCTTTGTTATAACGCGTTATATAATTGCGAATTTATGGTAGTGCGACCTCAAAGCTATAGGTAATAGACTCGCGTACCTTATCAGCAACATCAGTTGCCATATCAGCTGAATAAGATGCTTCTATTAAATAACGCCCAGCCTGTTCAGGCGTAAAGCTAAAACGGCCTTCACTGTTGGTTTCAAACTCTATGCGTCCGGCTTCGTTACGGTATAATTCGCCATCAAAAGACAATATGCCTTTAACTCCAGCTTGCGGTTTGCCATTTAAGTTAAAAACAAACTGCTGCTCTTCATTGGCCACGGCATCGGCCGGATGGTTTTTGCTGCTAAGCTCTAAGCCTTCACCTTGCAATTTTAACACGGTGTTTGTTGGCGCATTAACGGTAATATAAGCAAAATTGCGGCTACGCATTTGCACTGTTTCAACGTTAGTGGCACCTTTAGGTAACTGTGCGCTACGCTCGGCTTTATTTGCCATTAGGCGTTTCTTTTCACCAGCTAACTCATAGCTAGTAAAAAAACGTACTGGATTTGCTAGCTCTAAACGGTAGGTGCCGTCACCGCCCAGTTGCACGTCGGCCATCGATTTACGCTTACCTTGATAGACATCGGTAATCACTTTAGCACTACCGTCTGGCTGATACATTTTTAAAGCGGTTAACGCGATGCCTTTATCTGCGACAAAGGTCATATTACCGGCAGACGCATCAACGGCAATCCAACTCTTGGGTTTAGATAACACATAATGACTCGGCATAACCCATAAGGTGTGTGCACTTAAGCTACCTGTAACCAATAAAGATGACAGAAGTACTACAGCTTTTTTTAACATAAATTCGTCCTTATTATAAATTAACTTGTGCTTAATTAACGTAAACGCGCAGAAATATTGCCCAGCTCGCCCTCAGCCGCAATCTCAATAAAAGCGCCTGTTGCTGGCCACTTAAACTCGTGTTTTACCAAACTGCGGCCGCCCTGCTCTCTTGCTGCTTCAACTAACAAAGTGTATGTTCCGGCAGTCAGTTCTCGGCCTTGATCATCTTTACCGTCCCACTGCAACGTATAGCTACCCGACTTTTGCGTCGCGCTACTTACAGCATCAACTAATGCGGTATCACTGCGGCCAATTTTGCGCCAAAAGCGACGTAAATCTTTCAGCCAGTCCGGCTTTTGCACCCACAAAGCAATCAGTTTTACTGGCTGCTGCTGTGCATCTTCCACCCAAACTGCAACATAAGGCCGATGATACTGGCTTGTCTCTATTTGTGGTAATTGCAAACTTATTTCAGTTGCCGCAGCATTAATACTATTAGCCCATAGCAACGCAATAACACATCCCAACAAGCTGGTTTTAACTAACCTCATAACTCACTCCTGTTTAAATTATGCTTAAGTCGACTTAATGTACTGATAAAAAATATGCAAATAGCGTTATAAATACGCCTATCATCGCCAAACTATTACCTATAGAACGGCGCGAAGGTTGTTTTAAAATTAAATAGAACCCCGTAAGCGCAAAGATAATGCAAGCCAACGCCGTTAAATCAATTAGCACTAACCAACTAAGCCCTGCGTCACGCCCTTTATGTAAATCATTTAGCAATGCCAAGTAACCAGAAAACTCGCTATCTAACTCGGCTTTGTCTTCGCTAAAATTAACTACCACACTGGCATAACCCGCTGGGCGCTTAAAATACAGTTCAAGTAGCATATCGTCAGGTTCAAACTGGTAACTAAATACCGACGCTTGTACCTGATAGGTTTCACTTAACCACTGGCGAAACTGCTCAGCTATTTTATACTGCTCTTCACTTGCGCTTGGTAAACTGGCGAAACGTAAATGCGTAGGCAGCGTAAGCTCAAGCTGCTGGCTATGTTGACCTGCTTTACTCTGTATTAACTCAGGATGATTGAGTGTTATGCCTGTTATGGCGAAAAATAGCAGTAATACCAGCACCAACATCGAGCTATAGCTATGCGTTGCCCGTATAAACTTCGCTAATACTGGGCCGCGCGAAAATTTGCTCATACACAATTTACGATTAACTAAACATGGCGAGCATGATACTGATAACTATTCTTATTTGCAACTAGACAAGGCCGTTTCATTAGATAAAACGGCTTGATGCTACTGAATTAACGCAGGAAACTAGCGGATGGGTAAGCTAAAGCGGGCAAACATACGGTCTATTTCATCTTGATTACGCAGCAAGTTAGCTTTTTCTACCACATCTTTGGTTAAATGTGGGGCAAAGCGCTCTATAAAATCATACATGTAGGTGCGTAAAAAAGTCCCTTTTCGAAAACCAATTTTTGTCGTCGACGCATCGAATAAGTGGCTAGCATCTATTGCTACTAAATCTTTATCTAACTCTTTATCCATTGCCATTGACGCTATCACGCCCACGCCTAAACCAAGTCGGACATAGGTTTTAATTACATCTGCGTCAGTAGCGGTAAAAACAATTTTAGGCTCTAAGCCTTTAGCAGCGAAAGCACGATCTAGCTCTGAGCGGCCAGTAAAACCAAAAACATAAGTTACAATCGGATGCTGGGCAATATCTTCTATCGTTACCGGCTTACCCAACTGCAACAATGGATGGTCTTTACGCACAATAACGCTGCGATTCCAGTGATAACAAGGCAACATAATTAAATCGTTGTATAGATGCAGCGCCTCAGTAGCAATAGCAAAATCCGCATCTCCGCGAGATGCCGCTTCAGAAATCTGTTGCGGTGTTCCTTGGTGCATATGCAGCGACACCTTCGGAAACTTCTGCATAAAACCACTAATAACCGGCGGCAGTGCATAACGCGCTTGTGTATGGGTAGTCGCTATATTTAGCTTACCCTGATCAGGTAGCGTATATTCTTTCGCTACTGACTTAATGCTTTCAACTTTTGCCAGAATTTGCTGGGCAATTTCTATAACTTCCTGCCCAGCAGGCGTCACGTGCGTTAAATGTTTGCCGCTTCGGCCAAACACCTGAATACCTAATTCATCTTCCAACATACGCACTTGTTTACTAATGCCCGGCTGTGAGGTAAAAAGCCCTTCGGCAGTAGAAGATACGTTCAGATTATGGTTTAAAACTTCAACAATATAGCGCAACTGCTGCAATTTCATGTGTTACTGGTCCGGTAATGGCATATCATTGTTTAATATACATCTATAGTAAGATATTCCAACTTATTTTTAATTTGCGGTGCGTTATAACTAAATCATAGCTAAAAAAAACGAGCCCGCGGTATAACAAGCATTACGCGTGATACACCATTATGGAGAATATATGCATAATAGCATCCCAAGCATTGATTTTGCCTCGGTCTTGGCATCAACAGTACACGATATGAAAAACTCATTGTGCATGCTTATTCAGTCTACCGAGCTTATTCAACAGGAACGCCAACAGCTATCCGAAACGGCGCGCGATGAACTAGCACGGTTAAGCTATGAAGCTAACCGGCTAAACTCCAACTTACTGCAATTGCTGTCATTGTATCGTTTTGAGCGCAACCAAATGCCAGTGCAGGTTGATGAGTATTATCTGTCTGATATTACCGAAGAGGTACTGCTTAAAAATCAGTTTTTTACCGAGCAACAACGTTTAACGGTTACGGTAGACCACGAACCAGATTTACGTTGGTTTTTTGATTACGACCTCATTATAAATCTAATTAATGATGCGGTGGCTAATGCCTTACGTTATTGCAAATCCGCAATTTTGTTACACATTAAGCAGCAAGATAATAAATTAGTTATAGAGGTGCATGACGACGGGCCAGGTTTTCCGGCATTTATGCTCAGTAACACCGATTTTGATATGAATACGCCCGATCTTGCCAATAACCACACAGGGTTAGGCATATTTTTTGCCAAACTCATTGCTGCCGCGCACTTTAATAAAGGTGAGCGCGGCACCGTAAATTTAAGCAATGGTGGCAAACTCGGTGGTGGTGTATTCTGCGTATCTTTGCCATGAAAAATACTGATAGCTGTTATTTCAGCCGTTTTGTGATTAATATAATAATAAATGCGCAGGTGAAAATGGGGTTTAAATGCTGTTAACCTTAATTATAACGCTCGTTATTGCACTGGTAGTTATCGCAATAATAGTAAATGCAATTCAACAACATAAAGAACGCCTTGCTACGTTAAAACGCGCCGAGTTTGGTAAATTACGTACCGTACTGGAAGACACTGAAGAACTATTAGTTAATTCCGCTAACGTGCCGATGTCGCCTACGCTTAGCAATATGTTATTAAAGCGCATTGCGTTGACATTAAAGGCAATGGTTGAATTAGAATCCGGCAGTCGTGACATAAAACAACGTTTACAAGAAACAGAAAAGCGCCTTGCTGAGCCGGCGGCTGACGCAGGTGTCGTTGCTGAATCAATAACCTTACCAGACAATGATCAGCAACTTATCGGCATGATTAAAGCCATTAAAAGGCTTCGTACGGTACTTCGTGCAGAACACGCTAGGGGTAACGTTGATACACAAATGGTGGTGCAAGAAGATAAACGACTTGAAGCGTTGCAATTAAAAATTAATGTAGAAAGCCAAATTAAACGCGGAAATCAAGCTCGTAATAATAGTATGTTAGGCTCAGCCCGACAGTACTTTGAAAAAGCGCTGTCCGCACTTGGTGCGACTCCGCATCAAGATGATTACGTACTAACAAGAAAATCAGAAGTAATACAGGCGCTAGAAGATATTGCCACCCAACTAAAAGAGGGCAATCTTAGAGACCGAGAGAAAAAAGAAGAAAAAGAAAACAAAGATTTGGATGAGTTATTTGCACCCAAACGCAAATGGTAGCAGTTTAGTATTGGTTTACATTTTACCATAAAAAAGGGGCTAACACAGTTAGCCCCTTTTTTTTCATATCAATTATTACACTTTAACTTTTAGTAACTATCCACTTACCGTTTTCGTACCATGCAGACCAGCCGCTGGCTTTACCGTCTTTTTCCGACATAACGTACTGCTGCTTGGTTTTACGGCTCCAGCGCACGATAGCCGGATTACCATCAGGATCTTTGGCCGGTGCATCAGCAAGGTAATAAAACTTCGGCGAAATGCGCTCTCGATATTGTGCTAACTCAGCTACCAACGGCGCCCTAGTTTCACGCGATTTTGGAAAAGTTGCAGCTGCCATAAATAAGCCAGCTGCGCCATCACGTAATACAAAGTAGGTGTCTGATTTTTCGCATTTTAGCTCAGGCAAATGTACCGGATCTTCCTTCGGTGGTGCCGCTTCGCCACTACGCAGTAATTTCCGCGTGTTTTTACACTCTGCATTAGTACAACCAAAATACTTGCCAAACCGGCCAGATTTTAACTGCATATCAGAGCCGCATTTATCGCATTCAATAAGTGGGCCGTCGTAGCCTTTAATTTTAAAGCTACCTTGCTCTACCTCATAGCCAGTACAAGCAGGGTTATTACCACATACATGCAGTTTACGGCCTTCATCAATCAGATAACTGTCCATTGCGGTGCCGCACTTAACACAGCGTTTCTTCTGACGTAAAGCTTCAGTTTCCATTTCTTCGTCATTAGTCACCGCCACCGCATCGTCACCCGACACTAAATTCATGGTCGTGGTACAACGCTCTTTAGGTGGCAGGTTATAACCTGAACAACCTAAAAACACCCCGGTAGACGCCGTGCGTATGCCCATTGGCCTACCACAGGTTGCACAAGGAATATCGGTTAACACAAATTGATTAACCCGCATACCGCCTTGTTCAGGATCGTTTTCTGCGGTCTTTAATTTCTGATAAAAATCGCCATAAAAGGTGTCTAGCTCTTTACGCCATTGGGCTTGGCCGTTAGCAATATCGTCAAGCTTTAGCTCCATATTGGCCGTAAAGTCGTAATTCATTAAATCGTTGAAGTTTTCAACTAAGCGATCGGTAACAATTTCGCCCATTTTCTCAGCATAAAAACGCTTATTTTCCACCCGAACATAACCGCGGTCTTGAATAGTAGAGATAATTGATGCGTAGGTTGATGGGCGACCAATACCACGTTTTTCTAACTCTTTTACTAAACTTGCTTCACTAAAGCGTGCTGGCGGTTTAGTAAAATGCTGAGCGCTTTGCAGCTCAGTAAGACTTAACACTTCACCTGGTTTCACATCAGGCAATACGTTGTCTTCTTCGTCTTTACGTTTTTGTGCCGGTTGTACTTTAGTCCAACCATCAAAACGTAATACTCGGCCTTTGGCTTTTAGTTCAAAATCAGCCGCTTGCACAATAATATTAGTAACATCGTATTGTGCTGGTGGCATTTGGCAGGCAACAAACTGGCGCCAGATCAGCTCATATAGTTTACGCGCATCGGCTTCCATATCTGCCAAACTACCCGCCATAACACTAACGTCTGATGGGCGTATGGCTTCGTGTGCTTCTTGTGCGTTGGCTTTACTGCCGTAACTAAGAGGCTGCTCGGGTAAGTATTTTTTACCAAACTGCTCAACAATATAATCGCGACAAGCCGTTACGGCATCGGCACTTAAGTTTGTTGAGTCAGTACGCATATAGGTAATATGGCCGGCTTCATACAAACGCTGTGCTAACATCATGGTTTTCTTTACGCCGTAACCTAACCGCGTACTGGCAGCTTGTTGCAACGTTGACGTTATAAACGGCGCCTGCGGTTTGCTGCTACTGGGTTTATCTTCGCGTTCTACAACCTTGTAATCAGCATTATTTAATTGCGCTAATGCAGCATCAGCCTGAGCTTTATTAACCGGTTTAAAGGCTTTGCCTTGCTGACGCGTAACATCTAATAGTAAGCCTTGCTTAGCTTGGGTTTGTGTATCGGCAACTAGTGTCCAGTATTCTTCTGGCACAAAAGCTTTAATCTCGCGCTCGCGCTCTACCACTAAACGCACTGCAACAGATTGTACTCGGCCGGCTGACAAGCCCCTAGCTACTTTTTTCCATAATAACGGGGACACCATAAAACCTACCACACGGTCCAAAAAGCGCCGCGCTTGCTGGGCGTTAACTCGGTCAACATTAAGCTCACCCGGTTCTTTAAATGCGTTTTGAATAGCATTTTGGGTAATTTCGTTAAATACCACACGTTTAAAGCGCTGCTCATCACCGCCGATAATTTGCTGTAAATGCCACGCTATTGCCTCACCCTCACGGTCTAAGTCCGTTGCTAAATAAATGGTGTCGGCTTTATCAGCTAGCGCTTTGAGCTCTTTAACAACTTTTTCTTTACCTGGAAGAATTTCATAACGTGCTTTCCAGCCGTTTACAGGGTCAATGCCCATACGGTCGACTAAAGCTTGATACTCTTTTTCTTCTTTACTGAGCAATTTTTTAGCTGCGGATTTCTCTTTAGTACTGCTGGTTGGCAAATCACGAATATGCCCCACGCTCGACTTTACAATAAAGTCATTGCCAAGGTATTTATTGATCGTTTTTGCTTTTGCCGGTGATTCTACTATTACCAGTGATTTAGCCATCTTAATCCTGAGATCCCTAACTTTTTGTGCATGTCATCAACGCTGCTTTTTTAACATATATCCGTAAACCGCAGTTGTGACAAGTGAATAAACTCATTATTATGCAAACCGGCTCATTTTCCGAGCTGCCTGGCGAAAGGTTCGCCAAACCAAATGAAGCATCCTATGTGGCCGCAAAAATAATAAAAACAGTGCCCATTTCAACTAAAGGATATAAAGCAAAAATGAAATTCTTTGAAGCCAATTTTGATGGTCTGGTAGGACCAACGCACAACTATGCCGGGTTATCTGTTGGCAACGTTGCCTCTTTATCTAACGCTAAAAATACGTCCAGCCCGCGCCAAGCAGCAAAACAAGGCCTAAGCAAAATGAAAGCCTTACATGATTTAGGCTTAGTGCAAGGCGTATTAGCACCACAAGAGCGCCCAGACACCTACACACTGCGTCGTCTTGGCTTTACTGGCACAGACACACAAGTTATCGAAAAAGCGGCAAAACAGGCTCCAGCAGTGTTTAAAGCTGTGTGCTCTGCGTCTAGCATGTGGACTGCCAATGCAGCCACTATTTCACCTAGTGCTGATACCGCAGATGGTAAAATACATTTTACCCCAGCTAACCTTACCAACAAATTTCATCGTTCACTTGAACCGGTAACGACGGGCAAAATTCTGCAAGCTATGTTTCGCAGCACTTCGCATTTTGCGCATCATACACATTTACCGGACAATGATCACTTCGGAGATGAAGGTGCGGCAAATCATACCAGACTTTGTAGCACTTATGGCAAACGTGGTGTTGAGCTATTTGTATTTGGTCGCTATGCCTTTGATACTAGCCAACCGGCACCAAAACGTTTTCCAGCTAGACATACCCTTGAAGCTTGCGAAGCGGTAGCGCGGTTACACGGTTTAAATGCTGAGCATGTCGTTTATATGCAGCAAAACCCCGACGTGATTGACCAAGGCGTATTTCATAACGATGTAATAGCTGTAGGTAACGAGAACGTACTATTTTATCATCAGCAAGCTTTTGTTGACACCGCCAGCAAACTTAATGAATTAAAACGTAAATTTGGTAGTGAAGCCGACTTGCATTTAATAGAGGTAAAAGATACTGAAGTATCTGTGGCTGAAGCAATAAAAACCTATTTATTTAATACTCAAGTTATTACGTTGTCATCAGGCGAAATGGCTATTATCGCGCCAACTGAATGCCAAGAAAGCGCTGCGGTATCTGCATATTTAGCCGAGCTTACAACACGCAATAGCCCAATTAAACAGATCCACTATTACGATGTAAAACAAAGCATGCGCAATGGCGGCGGCCCAGCCTGCTTGCGTTTACGCGTGGCTATGAGTGAACAAGAGAAAAACGCGGTTAACCAAAAAGTGCTAATGAGCGACAACCTATTTAGCACGTTAAACCAGTGGGTAGATAAACACTACCGCGATGAAATAAGCGAAGCTGACTTAGCAGATCCACAATTATTGCTCGAATCACGCACCGCACTGGATGAGCTAACGCAAATTTTAGATTTAGGGTCGGTATATCAGTTTCAACAAGGTTAGTTTTTGGCAAACAAAAAGGGAGCTACTATGCTCCCTTTTTTATTAAGTATTCTTAACCATTAATAGCACATGATTGAATAGCACCAAATGGATTGCTCGCAGGTTGCGAAGTCTCCTTCGTTAGATCCTCTGCAGCAGTTGGTAAACCATAGTTTCTAAAACTTATATTTTCTGTGCCTGCTGCAAAACCTGAGACTTGTAAACGCACATCTAACCAACTTCCTACATCTTGCGGATAGGTTACATTAAATGTCACGATTCCATTTTCATCGGAAGTAACTGAACCTGGTACTACCACAAAATTGCCTGGTGTTAACATACCATCATTATTTATATCTTCACCTGAATCTAATATACCGTTAAAGTTAGTATCTTCAGTTACACATTCAACGGGGTCAGTTATATTCGGGCGGGTACCTGAAGGTATCCACCGCTTGAATGTTGCCGGCGATTCAGGAAATGCTACCCAATGGCCTTTACGGTAGTTAACTGAGGTAACTGCAACGTTAAGCTTTTGACCCGCGACAGCATTACCTGAGCTATCAGTGACGATAATAGCGAACTCTTTAGCGTAAGAACTAGCGGTGGGTTTACTAATAACGTTACCGGTGCCAAAGCGGAAAAATAATGTCCGCTTACCAACTGCGATATCAGTCATGCCAGTAATCGAATTGTCAGTTTGTAAAGCGCCTTTAATTTGTAAATTCTCCCCATCAATTCCCGCGCCGGTATTGGTGTCAGCAGTAAATACGGTTGAGGCAACACCTTGAGAGTTGGTCACTGCAGTGCCCGCGCTAATTACGCCGCCAGCTGAGTTATCTAAACTAAATACTACTGTTTGCCCCTTAACTGGGTTATTTTTGCTGTCGCGCACTATGGCGCGTACAGCACTAGTTTCACCTGGGCCAACTTGGGCAGGAAATGCCTGCACTTCCATTTTTGTTGGGTTAACCGCGATAAATTCAACAACTTTAGTTGCGCTTACCGAATTTTGATTAGTGCCACCAGTAGCGCTAATTGTCGCTATACCTGCAAACTCTGAACGAACCACAGTCTCAGCTTTACCTTCAGCATCAGTTACGCCTTGCGCGGTGACGGCACCATTTAACGCAGCTGCACTGACGGCGATATCACCACGAGTAGTATTAAACGTTACCGTTTCACCGATGTTAGGCGTGTTATTTACCAACCACTCTAAGTTCAGAACTTTAGGCGTGTTTAAGTGGACCTCCAAAAGACCATCTACTTCGTTTGTATCAGCGATAAAAGCAAACGCATCCGCGCTGATATTAATCTCTGAAACATTTGAGGTCCCCAATGCCGTTACAGTGATCTTATCTAAACCACTGTTAACTGCAGTGTAAGTAAAGCTAGCTTTACCAGCAGAACCAGAGGTTTGTGGAGCAACGTTACTAATCGTATTACCTAGTAACGATTTAACCTCAACTACTTGGCCTTGGATACCCGTATCATTTGAATCAGTTAAAAAGATATCAATGGTAGCTGTGTCGCCGAGCACGACAGACTTTGGCGCAGCTAATTGTAACTTAGTGCCTACTACACTAATGCTTAGTGTAGAGTTTTGCTGCTGCACACGTGAAGTAACCGTTATATCGCGTAATTGCTTATCGGTTTGCGTGGTTAGTACCGCCTTTGCTACACCGTTATCACCAGTTACTGTATCGGTTTGCACCAGTTCACCGGAATCAGTAGCAAAGATTACAGGGATATTGGCGAGCACCACATTATTGCTGTCGCGCACTAAGGCGCTTAATTCTACCTTACTACCCGAACCGGAGCCCAGCATCAATGAGTCTGCAATTAGAGTAACGCTGCCAATACTAACATCGACACTATCTCCACCATCACCTGCAGACACAAAGCCGGTTGAAGCTGTAGCATTGCTGTATGTGGCTTCTAAATTACCGGCACCACTTTTATTACCAACTAACAGGCCAATAGTTGCCACACCGTCAGCATTGGTTAATGCTGTACCGGCTGTGTTATTTAAAGTTGCTAAACCATTGTCGCTAATTGAAAAGCTAATTAGCTTATTTGCAACTGCGCCGCCATTGGTTGCAGTTAATGTAACAGTTGCTGTAAGTGGGCTAGCTTGTGACAAGTTGGTTGATGCTTGACCATTAGCATTGGCTAACGTGACGCTAAGGCTATATGCCGCTGTTGAACCACCATTATCGCCGCCAGTACTTCCACCTGAGTCTAAGGTTCCACCACCGCCACAAGCAGCCAACATTGTAATAATTAATGCAACAAATAGTTGCTGGATGTTTCGCATGAAACCTCTCCCTAGCTGTTTTTATTATATAATTTTGTTAATACTGTATCTTAAACCATTATTCTTGCAAACGTCATAGCATATTTTAAAAAAAATTCGCCTTAATCTGCCTTTCACCGCCTCAACCTGTTAGTCTTAGTGCCATTGAAAACTAAATACTAGTCTGATGTTATGGCAAGAAATAAAAAACTGGGCCTAACCGCCCGTATTGTAATTGGTATGGTTGCAGGTATTGCGGTTGGTTTTATTTTTAAGTTTATACTCGCAGGGCAAGAAGAAAGAATACTGCATTTACTCGGTTTCGATATTGCTCTTAAAGCACTATTTGTTGATGGTTTCTTTCATATTGGCGGTGAAATATTTATCTCCAGCTTAAAAATGCTAGTGGTGCCATTAGTGTTTGTCTCTTTAGTATGTGGCACCTGTTCGCTGTCTGACACCTCAGCATTGGGTCGGCTTGGCGGCAAAACCATCGGTTTATATTTAGTAACCACAGCAATTGCTATTAGCCTTGCCATTTTCGCTGCATTACTGGTTAGCCCTGGCGAAGGCGTGCAAATGCAATCCGACGCTACCTTCGATATCAGCGAAGCGCCAGCGTTATCACAAGTATTTATTAATATCTTCCCAAGTAACCCTATTGAATCTATGGCTAAAGGTAACATGCTGCAAGTTATCGTGTTTGCGGTGTTATTTGGCTTAGCGATGGCTATTAGCGGTAAATCAGGTGAGCGTTTAGCCACGATATTTACTGATCTGAGCGAAGTGATCATGAAGCTGGTTACCCTATTAATGAACCTTGCCCCGTATGGGGTATTTTTCTTAATGGCCAAGCTGTTCACGACATTAGGCTTTGAAACTATTGCTAGCTTAGCTAAATATTTCGCAGTTGTGCTAGCCGCCCTATTAATACATGGTTTTGTTGTATACGCCGTTATTTTGAAATTACTATCTGGCCTTAATCCGTTTATTTTCTTCCGTAAAATGCGCGATACCGCATTATTTGGTTTTAGCACCTCTAGCAGCAACGCTACCATGCCAATTACTATGGAAACCGTAACTAAAAAGCTTGGCGTTAAAAATAGCGTTGCCTCTTTTACTGTGCCTTTGGGCGCGACCATTAATATGGATGGTACTGCGATTATGCAGGGTGTAGCTACCGTATTTATTGCCCAAGTATTTGCAGTCGATTTAACTATGTCTGACTACTTAATGGTCATACTTACGGCTACCTTAGCGTCAATCGGTACCGCTGGTGTGCCTGGTGTTGGCCTTATTATGCTGGCGATGGTATTACAACAGGTGGGCTTACCGGTTGAAGGCATAGCGTTAATTATTGGTGTTGACCGTTTACTGGATATGACCAGAACCGCAGTTAACATTACCGGTGATGCCATGGTGTCTTGTATTGTCGGTAAAAGTGAAGGCGCGTTTGACCAAGCGATATTTGACGATATCAATGCTGGCACTAAAGAAGAGAATGTTGATTTTCACCACTTACGTTAGGTGACGAAAATCTTGACCAATCAGCTACCGTATTAAGCTACCTATTAAGGTAGAGTAATACGGTAGGCTGTTTCAACTAAACTTGTGGTCGTAAACCGGCGTTTAGCAAAGCCCTTGCCGGTTAAATCTAACCGAGCAAGGCACTCTATTTCAGCGCCAGAAAACAACTGCTCAATTTCAGTGTGCGTTACACTAAACGGTGGCCCTTGCTTCTCATGCTTTGGGTATTCCAAGCTAATTAGCAAAATAGTGCTGTTACTAGGTAATAACTGTTGTAGCTTAGCTGCATACTGCGCTCGCATAGCGGGTGGCAAAGCAATTAATGCTGCTCGGTCGTAAACTAAATTACAGCCGACAATCTGCTCGGGCGTTAAAGCAAAAAAGTCACCCTGCCACAAACGAATAGTATCGCTGTGATAACAAACAAATTCATGTGCTTGCCACTGCTCAAAAGGTATTGAACGCTCGGCAAAAAAATCGTTACAAGCAATTGCCGACAATTCAGCGCCAACCACCGGCAAATAACCAGCAAGATAGTGTAAATCGGGCGATTTACCACATAGTGGCACTAGCACTTTATGCTTACCGGGCAACACCGCGCTAAGGCACTGCTGCAATAACGGATGCGGGTCTTCAAGATGAAAACCCAGTTCATTATTTTGCCAGCGTTCATGCCAAAAATTAGCGTCCATTAACGTATCCAATAATGTTGTGCTAACTTTTGCCACCAGTGCGACATAACGCTAGCCGTGCCCATACCTACTTTTTCTGCAATGCCTTTGCGTAACTGGTACCTAACACCAAACACCTGCTTCTCTGTCATTTGTGACACAATATAATCATCACTGGTTTGTATGCTATCAACCAAATTCAGATCTAATGCTTGGTGGCCAAACCAATGCTCACCAGTTGCTACTGCATCAATATCTAATTTTGGCCGATGTTGCTGTACAAACTGTTTGAATAGGTAATGGGTATCTTCTAATTCCTGCTGAAATTTCTGCCGACCTTTATCCGTATTTTCGCCAAATACTGTTACGGTGCGCTTAAATTCGCCTGCAGTAAACTGTTCAAAATCAACATTATTTTTCTTCAGCAGCTTATTAAAGTTCGGTAACTGGGCAATAACACCAATAGAACCAACGATGGCAAAGGGTGCAGATAATATAGTGTTGCCAATACACGCCATCATATAACCGCCGCTGGCGGCTATTTTATCTATGGCTATGGTGAGTTTAACCTCATGTTTTCGTAACCTATCAAGCTGCGATGCGGCTAAGCCATAGCCATGTACTACACCGCCACCACTCTCCAAACGCAGCAACACCTCATCTTGTTTGGTTGCTATTGCTAATATGGCGGTTATCTCCTCTCTTAACGATTCAGTTTCGCGCGCATCCATGCTGCCATTAAATTCAATAACATACAGCTTGCTGGCTTTGGGCTCATTCTTAGCTACCCGCTGCGCTTTATACCATTGTTTTAACTGCTTTTTGCTTAGCATTTGTTGCTGTAAGTCTTCGATCATTAACTGATAGCGTTTGCTGAGATCAGTAAATTGTAGCTGGCCTTTTTTCGGCCGACTTTTCGCTACTGCTGCACCGGCAATTAAGCCAACCACTAATGCAATGGCCAGCACCAGCGTGGCAATTTTGGCAAGAAACAATCCATACTCATATAAAAATTCCAACGCAGTCTCCTTAATTAGTTTTTTGCCATTGTATCGGTTTATTGCAAAAGAAAAAGCCCAGCATTATAGCTGGGCTTGTAAGACGTTTCGGTATTGTTTAGTTTGCTGGTGCTAAAACACTCGCATTAGTTACAACAATAGCCGCACCTTTGGTGCTAACAAAGCTTGCCGTTTGCATCTGCATTTCAGCTGTTGCCGCAGCACTTGCCGTTGGATCTAATATAGACGCATGGTTACCAATATTAAAACGGCCTATTGAGTTGCTGCCGTTAATTAATTTAGCACCCGCAGTATTTTCAATGCCAGTTGCACCCAATAAACGCGCCAAAGGCTCGGTACCAGCTAACGGCATTTTACCTTTACTTACCGCTTGAATTGCCGAGAAAATGCCATTGGGCACAACCTGATCTGGCAGGGCATCTGCACCGTCACCTGCAACCTCAATGATATACACCGGCGTTGCGCTACTTACTAATTTTTGCGCGTAGTTATTTGGATCTCCGGCATCAATTACCGTTTGTGCCGCAAAAGCAAACTTACTGAAACCTGAATACAACGCAGCTACCGTTGTATCTTGACCTTGAGCACGCAAGTAGCCTTCAAACGCATTAAAACACGATGCAAATGGCGGAATTAAGGCGCCACCACAACCCGTTTGTGCCGTAGCAAACTGAACGTATGCGGCTTTAAGTTCAGGCGTACCAACACTGAATAATACCGATGACTTAATCAATGGACCAAACTGCGCTGACTCAAGCAAGAAATTAGCAATAGCGCCACCAGGCATAGCTAAGGTGGCGGTTTTTAGTGCATATAAACCATCAATTTGCGCTTTTTGCTCGTCGGTAAGCGTAGCACTTTGTACTGGCGTATTTGCGGCGCCAACCGCAGATGCACCAGAAATTGCACCTAATGAATGCCCCATAAACTGCACATCTGTTGGATTAATAACACCTGTTTGCGCTAAGTTACTGAAGTTAAGCCCCGCACGTAATCCGAGAATATCGCTAATACTCTGACGCACGTTATCACGTGTGGTTAGCAAGCTTTGTAAGTTCATATAATCCGTGGCGTCATGTGTTGATGCGTTAATAACTACCGTTTTTGTCACACCATCGGTTTCTACATCAACCGAAAAACCACGATCACCATGCAAGGTGTGGTCAATAGCCACAACGGCATAACCAGCCATCGACAACGCACCGGCTACAGCTAGCGCGTTAGTTTTGTTACCGGTAATACCATGTTGGAATATCACTACGGGCCAACCGCCAGCAGGCATAATCATCGCCGGTTGTTGTTGTAAAGCGCGAAGCATATTAATTTGCGCTAAATCCGGCACTGTCATCAATACCGGCACATCAGCAATTTGATTTACCTTAGGTACAGGGTTGAACTTTGTAATATGCCGAGCTTTATCAATACCCAGATTAAAACCAAGTAAGTTTGCTGGGTTTTGTAAGTCAGCTGGTGTTAAACCTAAATCTGCAAGGTTAACCAAGCCAGCTTGAATAGCACCCAACAAGGTAACAGGGCTATCAAATTGCGCCATCCAGCGGCTATTTAATGGTGCTAACGGGTTTTCGTCTGTAGGTACACCGCTAAAATAAGGTAGTTTAATTACGCCACCATAAACCTGTGCGCTGGTTGCTGCAGCATAGGCGGGGTTGCTTAAGTTTGCTTGATTAGCAGGAATAGCACCAGCCTGAACCAATGCATCAGCAACAGTATAACCTTGTGCTGCTAAGCCCATTGTAGGCCGCAAGCTTGGCTGAGTAAGCATTTGCTTAATGGTGTTAAATACAATATCGGTAGACTGAGTCGTTATAGCCGCCGTGTAAACTATACTGTCGCGATCTACACCTTCAGCTTCAACCACATTTTCAAAACTATTAATGAGTTGCTGTAAGGCCAACTGTGATGGCGTTGCAAGCGGTAGGCTATCTTTATCTTGTCTTACTAATTCATAAGTCGTTGATGGCGCAATAGCATTGCCAGCACTGTCTTCTAATATTGAGGTCAACACCACCATATAGGTTGTTGCAGCTTTAAGCGGTTTAAGTGGAATAACAGCGACGCTTTTACCGCTAGCGCCTGATAGAAAATCGACACCGAAGGTTAACTCGCCAACAATTTTGCAAGCATGGCCTTGCGTAACCGGCCGGCAATCGGCATCGGCAGAGGTAGCACCGCCAGATATAATTTCAAATATTTTTACTGCGCCAGGCAAAGATGCGGTAGCAGGATCAAGGCTAATGCCCGGGGCAAAATCGATATCAATAGCAAAAGGGTTCTGTGTTGACCAACCATCAAGCGCACCTAATGCCACCTGAGGATCAGAATAATCAGGTGATGCGCCACTATCAGTGGTTAATGTACCATCAGTGGTGCCTTGAAATAACAAGTCGTTTGGCACTGATAAACGCGGAGTAGCGGCACCCGGATCAAACACTACCCTAGAGTAAGTTTTTGCAGTGTTATCACCAATATCAGCTTTAATATCATCTAAAGACTCACCACACCCGGTTAACCCCAGTGCCAGAGCAACAGCCACACTCAGTGTCAGCTTGTTCATAGTTTCTCCCCTATCCTTATTTTGTCTTTTTTTATATAAAGCAAACCTATGCTTTATATATTGGAAATTTTTATATATAGCTGCAACAGCTACGACCAGTTAAAGTTAACTCAAACTTTCGCAATTCGCTAGCTGTAAAATACAGAATCCACGAAGAAAGGTGCAAAGTTGACTAATTGGGCGTATGCTTGCGCCGTTTTTGCGGCAACAGGTAAATTTTTATGCAAGATTATCAAGCAGCTACTGATGCACTAAAAGATAAAGTAATATTAATCACCGGCGCAGGCGATGGCATAGGCAAAGAAGCAGCCATGACTTATGCTCGCCATGGTGCAACGGTTATATTACTGGGTAAAACCGTAAGTAAGCTTACCGCTGTTTACGACGAAATTATTGCTATGGGTGCCAATGAACCCGCTATTATCCCATTAGATTTAAAGGGTGCCACAGCGAAACATTATCGAGATATGGCCAGCACCATTGAAGCTGAATTTGGCAAGCTAGATGGCGTATTACATAATGCCGGCATTTTGGGTGTGCTTAGCCCATTTGAACACATTGACCTAGATACTTGGCAAGATATTATGCAGGTTAACGTTACTGCTGCCATGCTGATGAGTCAGGCTTTGATACCGGTACTAAAGCGTTCAAGTAATGCGTCTATTGTATTTACTTCATCGGGTGTTGGCAGAAAAGGCCGAGCATATTGGGGGCCATATGCAGTGTCAAAATTTGCTACAGAAGGCTTAATGCAGGTAATGGCTGATGAATTTGAAAACAGCAGCATTAGAGTAAATTGTATCAACCCTGGCGCCACCCGCACTAAAATGCGCAGCCGTGCTTACCCAGGCGAAGATGTTAGTTTACTGAAAACACCAGCACAATTAATGTGGCTGTATTTATACTTAATGAGTAATGATAGTAAACACGTCAATGGTCAATCCTTAGACGCACAACCTAAATAAAAAACCGGCAATAGCCGGTTTTTTATTTATTAAGCTATTATTTGCTTAATAACCTTTATTTTTTGCTTAAAATCTCTTCACCATTCGCTGCCGCCCATTCGTTCCACGCGTCAACTTTAGCATTAAAATTTTCAACAGCTTGCACTGTGGCATCAGCAATTAAGGTATCTATTTGCTTAGCGTGCTTTTTGTCAACTTTAGCTAAAGGCATAACATCAATGCCACGATCTTGCAGGCTCTTTTTCATCGTATGAGTACGCAATAGCAATAATTCACCATGTTCAATATAGAAGTACTGATTTTCTTTATTAATGGTTTTAAATTTAGGCTTTGTTGGCCGCTTATCAGCCTTAACTGCGCTATCCATCGGCACTACTGCAGCATCATTATTAAGTTTGTAGCCTAACTGTTCTAAGGTGAAACCTTGTGATTTTGCTAATTGCTCTAGCTGTGTAATAAGCTCAACTTCTTTTTGCCGTTCAACCATAACCGCATTTAAGGTCTCAATAATATCGGTCAGTTTAGCCAGTGTGACCTCTTTCGCCGCTTTTCTCAGCTCGCGTTTATCTAACAAAATGGACATTGTAACCTCCTATCATAATTGGGATCAGAATAATTAAATTATAGAAAAAAATAAAGATATTATTGAAATTGTATTATATAAAAACACCACGCTCATTCAGCTTAGGTTAATGATAATATCAAATTACATTCTAGATATAATAAGCAGCACACAGAGTGCATATTACATTTAACGTTTAAACATTGTATAACATACTTTACTATATTCTTGCTAATGCAATAAACATGACCAAATAGTTTGTTTACCACCGAGCTAAGCGAAACTTTTCCAAATTAATCATTGCCGGTGTAAAAAAAGCAGGTAAAATTAGTATTCTCCTCGTCAACCTACACTCAAGGTAGAGCTATGCCTGCTTTTAAACAGCTGTTTATTAACAACAAAAACTGGGCTGACCGCATCGAAAAAGAGCAGCCAGGCTTCTTCAAGCAACTTTCAGAGCAACAAGCTCCTGAGTATTTGTGGATAGGTTGTTCAGACAGCCGTGTTCCTGCTAATGAAATAGTGGGCTTATTGCCAGGTGAGCTGTTTGTCCACCGTAATGTTGCAAACCTAGTAGTACATTCAGATATGAACTGCTTGTCAGTATTACAATATGCCATTGAAGTTCTTAAAGTTAAGCATATATTGGTCGTCGGTCATTATGGTTGTGGTGGTGTTAAGGCGGCTATGACCAAGCAACGCGTGGGCTTTGTTGATAACTGGCTACGTAATGTAAAAGATGTGTATGCCATGCACCGCGATGATGTAGACGCCTTTGCTGATGAAGACGATCGCGTTAATCGATTGATTGAATTAAACGTGATGGAACAGGTACGCAATTTATGTCATACCAGCTTTGTGCAAGAAGCATGGGAGCGCGGCCAACCCTTAACTATTCATGGCTGGGTTTATAGTCTGCGCAACGGCCGGGTAAAAGATTTAAGCGTTAGCCATTCTTCTATCGACAAGTTGGATAATATTTATACTATTGATTTAAGCGATTGCCACCTTAACGAAAAATAGCTATTTAAAAACAATATGCTACTTTAGGCTTTTATAAATTAGCACATTACGCACGTTAGTGTTTTACCTCAGGAGCCTATGGCAGCTTATCAATTTAATGTAGTTGGCTATATTCAATCGCCCTACAAACAAAAATTTGCCATTCCGCGCCAGCCGGGTCTTATAGCAGAAGCTACAGGTTATTTGGTGTTGGAAAATGAGTATAACGATGAGGCTATACTGCGCGGTATCGACAGCTTTAGCCACTTATGGTTGTTATTTGTCTTTCACGAAACTGCAGATAAAGGCTGGTCACCGATGGTACGCCCACCACGCTTAGGTGGTAATGCCCGTAAAGGCGTATTTGCGACGAGGGCAACCTTTCGGCCCAACCCAATTGGCTTATCAGTGGTAAAGCTAGACGGTGTAGAACGTAAAAACGGTAAGCTAATGCTTAAAATTAGCGGTATCGATTTACTGGATGGCACACCCGTTATTGATATAAAGCCTTACCTACCCTATTCTGACGCTCTACCAAACGCCGCTGGTGGCTTTGCTGATGCCGCGCCTAGCACCGCAATGACCGTCAGTTTTACCGAAACCGCCAGTATTTTTTGCCAACAGCAAATTCAGTATCCAGATTTACAGTTATTTATTGAAAAAGTACTAAAACAAGATCCACGACCGTCGTATAAAAAACAACGTGACGGCGAACAAAGTTATGGCATGACACTATATAACTACAATATAAAATGGACCGTTAACGGGGAACATAACCATGTTACTGAAATACATCAGCTACCTGAGTAGTTTGGCAGCTGCAACAACCTGTATTGCCGTATCAGCAGCAGCCTTACCCGATTTACCCGAACCGGTAAGCAATAATGCAGTAGCCAGCGTGCATATTCGCGGCAAAACTTACATTGCTAGCTTTATGGGTATTGGCCAAGGCAAGCAGCAAGCGGATATTCATAACAAAGTATTTATGCACACGCTAGGTGATTTCGGCTGGCACGATATGCCAGCAGTACCCAGCCAGCAACGTTTATCAGGGCGCATTGCGGCCAGTGCCGTGGCGTTGAATAATAACTTCTTTGTGTTTGGTGGCTTTAGCGTAAATACCGACGGTAGCGAGCAAACGGTGGCAGATAGCTATCGGCTTGACCCGATAACCAAACGTTATACAAAACTTAATGATATACCCGTGCCAGTAGATGATGCAGTGGCACTAACCTACCAGAACCGCTACATCTATTTAGTCAGTGGTTGGAGCGACAATGGCAACGTTAATTTAGTCCAACTCTTTGATAATTATACCCAACGTTGGTCTCAAGCAACGCCTTTCCCCGGTAACCCCGTATTTGGCTTAGCCGGTGCAATGCTAAACAATAAGATGTTGCTCTGTGATGGCGTAACCTTACAATATTATACTGACCGCAAACGCGAGTTTGTAAGCGAACCAGCCTGTTATTTAGGTAGTGTTGGTGACAACGCGAATAGTATAGACTGGCGAAAGGTGCCGCATCCGACTGGCACGGCGCGCTATCGTATGGCCGCTATTGCCAGTAAAGTAGATGGTAAAGATGTTATTGCTTTTGTTGGTGGCAGCACTAACCCATATAACTACAACGGTATTGGCTATAACAACGTCGCGTCAGCACCCAATAGTAAAGTATGGCTTTATTCTTTAACAGAACAGCGCTGGTTAAAAGCGGCCGATACTACGGCAGTAATGGACTTGCGCGGCTTAATAGATATTGATGGCAGTATATACTCTGTCGGTGGCATGACAGCCGAACAGCACGTTACCAATAAGCTGATCCAACACCAATTAAAACTCCAATAGAATTGCCACTGCCGCCTTGCTAGAATGGCGGCTATTTTTTAGCACCAATATGAGAATGCCATGCGCAGCAGCCAGTACTTATTATCTACCCTTAAAGAAACGCCAGCCGACGCTGAAGTTATTAGTCATAAATTAATGCTGCGCGCCGGTATGGTGCGCCGTGTTGCATCAGGTTTGTATACCTACTTACCTACTGGTGTGCGCGTGCTGCGTAAAGTAGAGCAAATTGTTCGTGAAGAAATGAATAAAGCCGGTGCTATTGAAGTATTAATGCCAATGGTACAGCCAGCTGAGCTATGGCAAGAATCTGGGCGCTGGGAGCAAATGGATGCAGAGCTACTGCGTTTTAAAGACCGGCACACTCGCGATTTTGTTTTAGGGCCAACCCACGAAGAAGTTATTACCGATTTAGTTCGTCGCGAAATTACCAGCTACAAGCAACTACCACTGAGCTTATATCAAATTCAAACTAAGTTTCGTGACGAGCGTCGGCCACGTTTTGGCGTAATGCGTGCACGGGAATTTTTGATGAAAGATGCCTACTCATTTCATTTATCACAAGACAGTTTGCAGCAAACTTATGATGCAATGTATCAAGCCTACTGTAATATCTTTACCCGTTTAGGCTTGAACTTTCGTCCAGTACTCGCCGACACCGGCGCTATTGGCGGCAGTATGTCGCACGAATTCCATGTATTGGCGGCCTCTGGCGAAGACGCTATCGCTTTTTCAGATGCTAGCGATTACGCGGCAAACATTGAAATGGCCGAAGCATTAGCGCCACAAGGCGAACCTGCAGCTCCTAGCGAAGTATTAACTGAAGTAGCCACCCCGAATGTTAAAACTGTAGCTGATGTAGCCACGCTACTAAATCAAAGCTCCGCCAAAGTGTGTAAAACCTTAGTCGTGTACGCAACAAAGGCGGATGCAAAAGCAACACAAACACTGGTTGCTTTGGTACTACGTAGCGATCACGAATTAAACGAAATTAAAGCGGAAAAACTTCCTCAGGTGCAAAGCCCATTAGTATTTGCCTCAGAAGAGGAAATTCGCGCAGCAATCGGCGCAGGCCCAGGCTCATTAGGCCCAGTTGCTAGCAAGATACCGGTGATTGTTGATCGCAGCGCCGCCCACCTTACCGACTTTATTTGCGGCGCAAACAAAGACGGTTATCACCTAACTGGCGTCAACTGGCAGCGGGACATCCAAGATTATACCGTAGCCGACATACGTAATATCGTTGAAGGTGATGCCAGCCCTTGTGGTAAGGGTAAATTAGTTATTAAGCGTGGTATCGAAGTAGGTCATATCTTCCAATTAGGTGACAAATACTCTCAGGCATTAAAAGCCGGTGTACTGAATGAAGAAGGCAAACATCAAATTATGACCATGGGCTGCTATGGTGTGGGTGTGTCACGCATTATCGCCGCGGCCATAGAACAAAATAATGACGAGTACGGTATTATTTGGCCAGATGCGATAGCACCATTTCAAATTGCGTTAATTCCGATGAACATGCACAAGTCGGTACGCATTGAAGAAGCCACCGTGCGCTTATATAACGAGTTAACTGCTGCAGGCTTTGAAGTGCTATTTGACGACCGTAAAGAGCGCCCAGGCGTTATGTTCGCTGATATGGAGCTGATTGGTATTCCACACAGCATTGTAATTGGTGAACGTAACTTAGATAACCAGCAAGTAGAATACAAAAACCGCCGCACCGGTGAAAAAGCAATGTTAGATATTCCTGGCGTTGTCGCAGCAATGCAGCAAAAGTTAGTAAAGTAATTTACTTATACCGATAAAGAAAGGCCGCAATTTGCGGCCTTTCTTTTATCTACTGCATGATCAAAACAGTAGGTTTTTACCAAAGAAAATAGTCGATACGGTATTAATAAAGATCACCGCCAAAATCAGCGGAATAAAAGTACCTAATGAAAAGTTAACATACTTTTGTAGTAACGAACCGCTAAAGCTAGGGTTCCCCTGACTAATCTCCGCGTCAAGGTTATGCTTCTTCCAGCGGTAAATAACGAACAGACACAGTAAGAAACCATTTAGCGGCAGAATAGTTTCGTAGAAAATATCATATACCAGATCGAAAAATGACTTATCTACCCCGCCGTAGCTTAGCAAGTTACTAAACAGCTCAACCCGACCAAAAGACAAAGCAGAAATAATAGCCAGTACAATCATCGCGCCACCAAGCACACATAATGCCGAGCGACGACTTACACCTTTACTATCCATTAAACTGGCTACCGGCACTTCGATAATAGATACCAGTGAGGTTAGCGCAGCAAAAAACACTAGTAAGAAGAAAAAACTAGCAACGAAGGACGCACCAAAATAACCAATATCTGCCTGCATCGCTAAAAATATTTTCGGTAAAAAGGTGAAAATCATACTGATACTAGATTCAGATAAGGTACTAATTTGAATATCTGGATTAAATGAAAACACCGCAGGTAAAATTAACAACCCTGAACAACAGGCTACCAACAAAGATAAGCCCGCCACCATTTTACCGGCGTGGACAATATTATTGTTTTTTTGAATATAAGAGCCGTAGGTAATTAAAATACCCATAGCCAGCGACAGCGAGAAAAATGCTTGTGCCAATGCGCCGTTTAGTACCTTGCCCGTTAACTTATCAAACTCAGGAATTAAGAAAAACTTAACACCTAACATGGCATTATCTAAGGTCATAACATAAATAACCAAAGCAATAAGCATGACAAACAGCATTGGCATTAATACTCTAGCGGCCTTTTCAATGCCTTGTTTAACGCCACCTTGTAATATAAGAAAAGTTAAGCCAACAACAATGGCCATATAGACAAATAGCTCGTTACTATTAATAAAAGCACCAAAGCTACTTGGATCAGCAAGTTCAGTTAGTTGCCCCAACACCGACTTACCTAAATAGCCAAAGATCCACACGGTAATAACTAAATAAAATACACCAATCATAAACGGCGTAATCACCGACATCCAACCCACAGTGCGCCAAGCGGCATTTTTACCAATGTCGGTGTAAGCACCCAATGGATTTTGTCTGGTATGACGGCCTAAGCTCATCTCCGCCAACATTATTGGCAAGCAGATAAAAAATACAAAAAAGGCATACATGATTAAAAAGGCGGCACCGCCATTTTTACTGGCCATAACCGGAAAGGCGACTAAATTACCTATACCTACTGCTGAGCCGGCGGCTGCCAGCACAAAACCGAGGCTTGAACTGAATTGTTCACGTTTCATCGCGGCGAAAACTCCCTGAAAATTTCTTATTAGAATTGATTATTATTTTTTTAAGCGCTCTGCATGCTAACAGGGTGTTGGGGTAAATCCTAGTGCTGAACCGGCCTTATACGCTGAATTCCATTGGCGAAAAGCCGACTTTCTGCTAAGGTTCGCGCAGTATTTATTCGCACGGCGCAAGGACACTAGTATGTTTTATATGATTTATTCTGAAGACGTAGCAGAGAGTTTAGATAAGCGCTTAGCCGCACGTCCGGCCCACTTAAGCCGCTTAGAACAATTAAAAAACGAAGGTCGTTTGCTAATCGCAGGGCCATTACCGGCAATTGACAGCAATGATCCTGGTAGCGCCGGCTTTAGCGGCTCTTTAGTTGTCGCTGAATTTAGCTCGCTTAACGCGGCAAAAGATTGGGCGAATGCCGATCCTTACTTAGCGGCAGGGGTTTATGCTCGCTCAACAGTAAAGCCGTTTAAAAAAGTATTGCCGTAAGGTCTAGTAACAAGGAGAGTACAATGGGCTATATATTACTAACTGGCGGCGCTGGCTATATTGGTAGCCACACCGCGTTAGAGCTATTAAATAGCGGGTACAAAGTTATTAGTTTCGATAACTTTAGCAATAGCTCAGATGAAGCCTTAAACCGCGTAGAGCAATTAACGAACAACGCCGCTATTAGTATTAAAGGCGATATTCGCGATGAACAAGCGTTAAAACAGCTATTTAGCCAATATGATATTAAAGCCGTAGTGCATTTTGCTGGCTTAAAAGCGGTAGGTGAATCAACCGAGTTACCCTTGCATTATTATGATAACAACGTTACAGGCACCGTTACTCTGTGTCGTGTAATGCGCGAATTTAACGTTAAAAAGTTAGTTTTTAGCTCTTCTGCTACCGTGTACGGCGATGCCAAGCACGTGCCCATTCCTGAAACAGCGCCCCGTTCAGCCACTAACCCTTATGGCCAAAGTAAGCTTATGGTCGAGTATATTTTACAAGATTTAGTTGCAGCAGAGCCTGACTGGGGCATTACGCTATTGCGTTACTTTAACCCAGTGGGCGCGCACAGCAGCGGTCGTATTGGCGAAAACCCCAACGGTATACCCAATAATTTAATGCCATTTATCTCACAAGTTGCCGTAGGTAAACGTGAACAGCTAAGTGTGTTTGGTAACGATTACCCAACCCATGATGGCACTGGCGTGCGCGATTACATTCATGTAGTTGACTTAGCTTTAGGCCATGTAAAAGCCTTACAATATTTAGAGCACAATAACGGTATTGAAGCGATAAACTTAGGCACTGGCGTAGGCTATAGCGTACTTGATATGGTAAATGCTTTTAGCAAAGTAAATAAGGTAGCGGTGCCCTATCAGGTTGTCGCTCGCCGGCCAGGTGATATTGCCACCTGTTACGCCGAACCGTCAAAAGCCAAAACCTTGCTGGGCTGGCAGGCAGAGAAAACGCTGGATGATATGGTGCGCGATAGCTGGCGCTGGCAGTCGGTTAACCCCGATGGTTACAAAAGCTAGCTAATCAACCCCAGCTCAAGTGCCAGCAATACAGCGCGGGTGCGATCGCGCACCCCAAGCTTTGATAGTATCGCCGAGCACTGGTTTTTTACCGTGCCTTCCGATTTATACAGCGCAGCAGCAATTTCTTTGTTGCTGTAGCCGGCCGCCATTAACTGCAGAATTTCCAGCTCTTTATCACTTAGCGGCTCAAGTTGTGCCGGCATAGTAAAGTCGCCCTTTTCACTGGCCTCGTTACTGCGCATTGCCCCCAACAGACGCTCGGTAATATTCGGCGCAAACCAGCTACCACCGCCTGCCAGAGTTGTAATGGCTTCTACCAGAGTTTCCAGCGACACATCTTTTAGCAAAAAGCCACGCGCGCCCAGCGTAATACTTTTTAACACCAGCTCGTGCTCATCAAAAGTGGTTAAAATCAGCACCGGTACGCTAATCCCAGCCTGTTTTAACGCTGCCAGGGTTTGTACACCATTCATTACCGGCATAGATAAATCCAGCAAGATCATATCCGGACTCAGCTGCTGGCATGCTGCTACTACGCCGCTGCCGTCGGCACACTCTCCTACTACCTCAACTTTGCCGCTCAAGCCGAGCAAGCTTTTAATACCATCACGGATCAACTTCTGATCGTCTACCAGTAATACCCTATGCATTGTCACTCTCTTTATATGGTAACGTTATGCTAAGTTGCATCGCCTGTTGTCGCGCGCTTAACGTCAAACTACCACCACATTCAGCCAATCTTTCCTGTATGCCTTTAATGCCGTTACCCGGCTGCCAGCTTGCAGGCAGCCGGCCATTATCAAAGATTGTCAGGTGTAATTTGCCGTCGTTAACAGTGGCATTGAGCTGAATTTCAGAGGCACCACTGTGTTTTAAACTGTTGCTTAATACTTCCTGCACAATACACAGTAAATGCTGCGCCTGCTGTAAATCGTTAAGCATAATATCAGCGGGGATCTGCAATGTTACCGCAAGCTTTTCCGGCAATAACGACACCAAAGGTTGTAGTGCATCCAATAACGCCATATCAGCAAACTGGCGCATAGTACTTACCGCCTCACGTACATCTGCCAGTAACAACTTGGCCAATTGGTGGCATTTATCTACCTGCAGCTTGGCTTCACCATCGGTTAAATGGCCGGCAACCTGCAATTGAATCGTCAGCGCCGTTAAATGATGGCCAACGACATCATGTAAATTGCGGGCAATGCGGGTACGTTCGCTTTGGCGGGAAGCCGCTTGCAGCAATTGCTGCGTTGCCTGTAATTGCTGATGCTTTTGCTCCAGCTCTTCTTTGGCCGCTTCGGCATCGCGGCTGGCACTTTGTACCAGCACAGCAAACAAATGAAAGCTACCGTATAGCAGCGCAGTGATCCACACCGCTTTGCCAGATTGCCACGCCACTATGCAATACCAGAGCGCGATAACCGACAGTGCCAATAGCAGTGCCAAAGCGGTACGCATCACAAAAGGCAACATCGCCGCCCAGATCACTGTCAGAATTATCACAAATTCAAAATTGCGCGCTGGTAACAGCCAGAGCAGCGCAAAGGCAACAAGCAATTGCAGCCACAACAATGGCGGGCCAAAACGGCCGCGCAGGCCAAAATCGCAATTATCCCGCGTTAGCACGACAAACAAGCCGCCGTACAGCAGAAATAAAAGATGCACCAGCCACTGGCTTTGGCCAGCCTGGATTTTTTGCAGCAGAAAAATGCTGATGCCATACACCAGCAGCCAGGTCAGCAAACCGGCCAGAGTGGCGAAATCAATTTTTGTTTTCATCAGCGCATTATGCGCAACAAGAAATTATCCGCAATAGGCCAGAAGTCATATCTGCAAATCCTGACTTTCGGCACCTGTGCCAGCATCTGCCAACGCGTAAGCTGTGGCTATTAATCAAGGAGGTTTTTATGTCAGTTTTTCACACTTCATTGCTGTATTTGCACATTGCGTTAGGCGCTGTTGCCTTACTATTATATTGGCTGCCTGTTATTGCCCGTAAAGGCAGCAAGCTGCATATCAACGCTGGCAAAGCGTTCTACTACATTATGTTAATCGTCGCCAGCTCAGGCATCGTAATGAGCCTGATGGGACTATACGACCCTGTTGGCATTTACACCGCAGGACGACAAATGAGTGCCGAACAAATCCAACGCATGCTGGTATGGCGGGTACCATTTTCGCAATTTTTGCTACTGCTTAGTCTGCTAACCTGGGTCACTGTGCGTCATGCCATTGGCGTGCTGCGTGCCAAAACAGATCGCCTTATACTGCGGCGTTGGTTTTATCAGGGGCCTGTGCTATTGCTGGTTCCAACTGCACTGTATGTTGCCTATCAAGGCATAACTGTGGGTATGCCACTGCTGATTATTTTCGCTATCGTCAGTCTTATCACCGCAACTACCATCAGCCTTTATGTTTATAAAGCTGAAGTAGCACCACGCGCTTGGATTATTGAACACTTTAGCGCCATGATTGGCAGCGGTATTGCTGTCTACACCGCATTTTTCGCCGCTGGTGGCCGCAGAATGCTGGCTGACTTGTTACCGGGAAATTGGCAACTGGTTAGCTGGCTGGCGGCGCCGGTGCTTGGGCTAACAGCTTTGATATTGCTGACCGGTTATTACAAACGCAAATATAAAGTGCAGCATAACAAGGCTTTACCACAGGGTTAAATATGAAGGGTGCGCAAAAGCACTGTGCATTGACTATTCATACACGACATTAAGCTGTGGCAGATGCTGCGCCAGGTAGTCTGCCACGGCTTGGTATTCGTCAATTGCAAATTGCCACTCGTCACCGTTATTCCAGGCCAGTTGAATAAAAGCAACGCCACGGTCAGGGTCTTTACCCAGCACCAACTTTTTCACATTGGCCGGTAAAACCTCACCGGCAATGCTTAACCGGTCATCTTGTACTGACAACTGATTAACAATACTACGCCGACTATTAGGCGATACAGAAAACACGGTAACGTAAGAGTAGAAAAGTATTGGCCCGCTAAAAAAATTTATCAGTTGTACGTTAATAAAATCGCCGCCAACCATCACTAATATCGGACTGATTAGCCAGAGAGTT
The DNA here is from genome assembly GCF_036983985.1 of Rheinheimera metallidurans. Classification (NCBI taxonomy): domain Bacteria; kingdom Pseudomonadati; phylum Pseudomonadota; class Gammaproteobacteria; order Chromatiales; family Chromatiaceae; genus Rheinheimera; species Rheinheimera metallidurans. The sequence continues at coordinate 721,474 of NZ_JALAHQ010000001.1, read as the reverse complement.
AACACGAGTAACGCAAAAATTTGTCTATGCCGTTTCAATTGCCGCCAACCAACTAGAAAGCTGACTTTATTTTCCGGTCTAAGGTTTCTAAATATATTTGTTTTTCTCATCAATCGCCTTACTACTAACAACCTTGAGCTGTCGACATTATTGCAACCCAAAAGACACCATTGCAACGAAAAAATGTAATAAGATAAATACTAAACACAAGATAGAGTATCAGTAATACCTGGATTGAACTTAACCCAAGCAATATAAATTTATGCTTAAAAACAACAAAGGCGCATTTCGCGCCTTTGTTGTTTGATATTAACCTCTGCCTTCGCGGCTGGGCTTTTTACCATTAGGTTGCCGTACCGGCTTACCTTTGGGCTTGGCCGGGCCTCTGCGCCCTGCTGGTTTGGCGGCGTCTGGCTTAGCCGGCCTGGCTTCACTTGGTTTACGCTCTTTTGGCGTGCGCTCAGGTGTTTTCGCGGCGATATCGTGCTTACGTACCGCGCGTTTCATGCTGGCCATGCGCCGACGTCGCTCTACTCGGTCTTCATCTTTCACTAAGCTGGCTACTTCTAATGGCATGCTAACGAGTTTGCGTAAATAGTTTACGTCTTCCAGTGCATATTCGGCATAACCACCGGCAGGTAAATGTTTTGGTAGCAATAAATCACCATAGCGGATACGAATTAACCGGCTAACTACCGCGCCCTGCGATTCCCACATCCGTCGTACTTCGCGGTTACGGCCTTCGGTTAACACCACATGAAACCAACGGTTAATGCCTTCACCTGGTAGTGCTTTAACTTTTTTGAAATTAGCTTTACCATCTTCTAACTCAACGCCAAGGCGCAGCCGCTGTACCATGGCATCGTTAACTTCGCCAAATACGCGCACGGCATATTCACGTTCTACTTCAAACTTAGGATGCATTAAACGGTTAGCTAATTCACCATCGGTGGTAAATAACAATAAACCCGAGGTATTTATATCTAAGCGGCCGATAGCTATCCAGCGTGCGCCTTTAATATTAGGTAGGCGCGAAAACACGGTTGGCCGACCTTCAGGATCGGTGCGTGAACAAATTTCACCCTCAGGTTTATGGTAGGCTAGTACTCGGCAAATTTGCTCTTCTGTGCTGGCTATCTGTACCGGATGGCCATCAACGCGAATTTGTTGTTTCAAACCAACCCGATCACCTAATACCGCAGGTTTACCGTCAACGGTGACGCGACCACCGCTGATCCAGTCTTCCATTTCACGGCGCGAACCCACGCCGGCACGGGCTAATACTTTTTGTAGTTTTTCACTACCTGCTTTATCACTCATTAGTGTAATTCTCCTGTCGTCACGACGGTGTCAGCCAAATCCAAACTTAGCGTCTGAAATTCTGGCAAAGGGGGTAATTGGTTTAAATGTTTTAAACCAAAGTAATCTAAAAATTCTTTTGTGGTCGCGTATAGCCCAGGTCGACCGGGTACTTCTTTATGGCCAACGACTTTCACCCAACCACGATCCAGCAAGGTGCGGATTATTTGGCTACTAACCGATACGCCACGAATATCTTCAATTTCGCCACGGGTTATAGGCTGACGATAAGCAATAAGCGATAGCGTTTCTAACACCGCTCGCGAATAACGCGGCGAACGTTCTGGCCATAGCTTAGCTAAATAATCACTTAATTCTGGTTTGGTAACAAAACGATAACCGGAAGCGGTTTCAACTAGCGTAATACCTCGACCAGCATAATCTTGTAGCAATTGCTGTAGCGTGTCGGCTAAGCGTTTTTTGCTGACATTAAACTCATCTAGCACGGTTGTTTGCATATCATCTGCACTTAATGGCTTATCCGCAGCAAAAATCGCCGCTTCAACCAATTGCAATAACTGTGCGTCATTAATTTTCGCCGCCATTATGCCTCAGCTTGTTTCAATTTAACATGAATTTGCCCAAAGGCTTCGACCTGAATAATATCGACTAATTTTTCTTTAGTTAGCTCTAGCATGGCTAAAAACGTTACTACTACCCCTTGCCGGCCTTCGCTAACATCAAAACAGGCCGAAAACGTCAAGTAACCCTGATGGGCGCTAAGTAAATCTAAGATCCGGCTCATCCGCTCGCGGGTAGATAAATGCTCGCGCTTAACATGGTGATGCTGAAAATCTTTAGCGCGTTTTACAATATCTTTTAACGCTAAGGTCAGCTCGGCTAAATCAACTTCAGGTAAAATAATCAGCGGGGAAAAATTATCTGGCAGTGCGGCAGTGGCTTTAAAATGATCGCGTTCATCGCGCGGCAAGCAATCAAGTTCTGTAGCAGCTTGTTTAAACACTTCGTATTCTTGCAGACGCCGAATCAATTCTGCCCGAGGGTCTACTTCCTCATCAATAATTTCACTATGGCGTGGTAGTAATAGCCGCGATTTAATTTCGGCCAACATTGCCGCCATTACTAAATATTCGGCTGCCAGCTCAAAGTTTAAACCCTGCATTAAATCTATATATTCAATATATTGCAGCGTAATTTCATTAATCGGCAAATCAACAATATCAAATTTGTGTTTACGAATAAGATACAGCAGAAAGTCTAACGGGCCTTCAAAGGCATCAAGTAATATTTCTAACGCATCGGGCGGAATATATAAATCATCAGGCCGTTCCAGCACCGCCTCACCACGAACAAAGGCCAAGGGCAGCGGCTGCTGTACGGTTAAATTTTCTACCACTATGTCGTCTAACATTTTATGCTTCGGCTAACCACATTATAGAAATGGGGTTGGGTCGCCGCGTCCTTCGCGAACTACCACAGGTTCATCGTTCGAATAATCAATTACGGTGGTTGGCGCTTCGCCAATAACCCCACCGTGTAAAATTAAGTCGACCTGTTTTTCTAGACGCAGCCGCATATCTTCAGGATCACTCTCTGCAAACCGCTCACCGGGTAAAATTAAGCTGGTGCTAAGCAGTGGTGCACCGAGTTCTTCTAATAATGCTAAGGCAATTTTATTTTCAGGGATTCGCAAACCAATTGTCTTTTTCTTATCATTTAACAAGCGTTTAGGCACCTCTTTGGTACCGCGCAAAATAAAAGTATAAGGGCCTGGTGTATTGTTTTTAATTAAACGAAACGCAGTATTTTCTACCTTAGCGTATACCGATAGTTCGGTTAAATCACGACACAGCAAGGTAAAGTTATGGTCACCGCTTACTTGGCGAATTTGTAAAATGCGCTCCATAGCGCCCTTATCACCCACGTGGCAGCCCAGCGCATAACCGCTATCGGTTGGGTAGATTACTACGCCACCTTGCTGAATAATTTGCACCGCTTGTTTTAATAAACGCTGTTGTGGCGAATCTGGGTGAATATGAAAAAATTGGCTCATTATTGTTCTTCTTTCAATTATCTGGGGCTTATCACACTTGTGGCGAAGCTGGTATTTGCGGCCAACTAGCCCAAACCGTTGGTACATCGTCACTTAAATATAGGTTTTTTCCTAAATCATTCCAAGTTGTAACCTGATGAAAATCTGAACCTACTGATGCCGTTAAGCCATGCAACTGAGCAAGAGCACATAATTCACGCTTTTGCACAGGCGTTTGCTGGGGAGAAATAACCTCTATCGCATCACCGCCAGCCTCGGCAAACTGCTCAACTAAACGCCTTAACCACTTGCCATTAAGCTTATATTTTAACGGATGCGCCAGTACTGCCACACCATTAGCATCTTGGATCCACTGTATAGCTTCAGCAAAATCGACCCAGTTATTGGGTACATAACCAATTTTACCGCGGCCTAAATATTTTTTAAAAACATTATTCATCGAACTAGCTTGACCAATATCAACCAAATGTCGGGCAAAATGCGTTCGCGTTACCGCCGCCCCATTTGCCAGTGCTAATACTGCAGGCAGAACATCAGGGATCTGATTTTTCGCCAAGCGCCGCGCCATTTCCTCTGCCCGCTCAAACCGCCGCTGCTGCTGTATAGCCAAGCGCGATAACAACGTCGGACAATGTGGGTTTATATTTAAACCGACAATATGAATTTCTTGTTGCTGCCAAGAAGTAGAAATTTCTACGCCATTAATCAGCGTCAGTGGTAGCTGCAATTCATCGATAGCTTGCTGTGCTGCCGCTAAACCGGCAACAGTGTCATGGTCGGTAATCGCCAACGCATTCACGTCCCGCTCTACCGCGCGCGCCACTAAATCAGCTGGCGATAATACGCCGTCAGAGCACAGAGTGTGGCTATGTAAATCAATTTTCATTAATACCTCAAAATAGCCGGTTATTATCGCATACAGCGGCAATATCGCAAAGCAAGGCATTAGCCATCCAGAAGCTTATACGTTTTAATTTTAACTTATAGCAAATAAGCACTTGACGGCTACTAGGGTTTTGCGGTTTTATGTAGGCAACAAATATAAAGTGATTAAAGCTAATGCAATTTATAACAACCCTAAACGTAACTAATTGGTGGTGGCACATTCCCAACGGGCGTGTGTAGGCGTTGTATTAGCTTTAATTACCGAAGCCCGTTTCCACAAGAAGCGGGCTTTTTTTATGGGCGCGCAAAATTGTTGGAACCGGCTAAGCAAAACATTGTTGAATTATAAGGGTAAATTTAAACATGATTTTTAGCCATATCACAGACTCTCCTGGCGAGGTAGCAAGTATTGCCATGCCAGTTGAGTACCAAAGCGATGCCTTAGGTAACTTTGCCGCACTAACTTTACAAAGCCCGTACGCGTTGTTGTTAGAGTCGGCTGAGATAGACAGTAAAGATAATTTAAAAAGTTTACTGCTAATCGATGCCGCGCTGCGTATAGAGTGTAACGACCAAAGCGTTAGCATTACTGCTGTTAGCGACAATGGCGCTAGCTTACTGCCTTATTTAGCAGAAAAACTTAGTAGCAATGCCACGGTTACTTTGGCAGAAAACAGCCTAAACCTAACCTACCAGCGCCCAGCGCTGCTGTTAGAAGAAAATGCTCGGCTACAAGCTGCAAATCCATTTAGTGTGCTGCGCGCTATTCAACAACAGCTAAACAGCCAGAGTGACGAGCCCTTTGCCATCTTTTTGGGCGGCGTTATCGGTTACGACATGGTGGCTACTGTTGAAAATTTACCCAGTGTGCCAAGCCTCGATAATAACTGCCCCGATTACGTGTTTTATTTAGCTGAAACCTTGCTGGTGATGGATCACCAAACTAAACAAAGTCGGCTAATTGGTAATGTATTTTGTGGCGAGCAAGCAATGACAAATTGCTTTGTTATTGGCAAACGCTTAGAGCAGCTAAAGCTGCAGTTACAGCAGCCGCAGCTAACACCATTATATAAAGCGACACCGGCGTCATCACTTACCACGCCAAGTAGTAGCCAAGTGCATGTCGATATTAGCGATACTGATTTTGTCGAACAGGTCGAAAAACTAAAGCAGCATATTGTCGCCGGTGATATTTTTCAGGTAGTGCCATCACGTTGCTTCACTCTGGCCTGCGCTAACCCTTTGGCCGCCTATGCAAAGCTAAAGCAACAAAACCCCAGCCCCTATATGTTCTATTTAAAAGATAGCGCTTTTACGCTATTTGGCGCCTCGCCAGAGTCGGCATTAAAGTTTGACGCAGCAAGTCGCCAAGTAGAAATTTATCCCATTGCCGGTACGCGTCGCCGTGGCTTTGCCGCTGATGGCAGTATTGATCGCGACTTAGACAGCCGTATTGAATTAGAGCTGCGCCAAGATGACAAGGAAAAAGCTGAGCACTTAATGCTGGTCGATTTAGCCCGTAACGACGTGGCGCGTATTAGTGTACCCGGCAGTCGCTACGTTAAAGAACTGCTTAAAGTAGACCGTTACTCTTACGTTATGCATTTGGTATCACGCGTAGTCGGCCAATTAAAGCCCGAGCTAGACGCCCTACATGCTTATCAAGCCTGTATGAACATGGGCACCTTAGTTGGTGCACCCAAGGTTAAAGCTGCCGAGCTTATTCGTCAGGTAGAAGGTAAACGCCGCGGCAGCTACGGTGGTGCTGTTGGCTATTTATCCGGCAATGGTGATTTTGATAGCTGTATTGTTATTCGCTCAGCCTATGTGGCAAATAACACCGCGTATATTCAAGCGGGTGCCGGCGTGGTATTTGACTCGGTTGCTCAAGCCGAAGCCGATGAAACACGCAGCAAAGCCCAAGCCGTAATTAGTGCCATTATCGCTGCACATAAGGAGTAATACATGAGTGTCATTTACTTGCTAGATAACATCGACTCCTTTACTTATAACTTAGTAGATGAATTTGCCCAGCTTGGCTACGGCGTAAAGTTATATCGTAATACCCTGCCGGCAGACTATATTTTTCAACAAATGCAAACTGAAACGGCCCCTGTGCTGTTAGTACTGTCACCTGGCCCAGGCAGCCCAGCCAACGCTGGCTGTATGCCTCAATTATTAAAGCTATGTGACGGTGTGTTTCCGGTACTGGGTATTTGCCTTGGGCATCAGGCTATTGTTGAACACTTTGGCGGCACCGTTGGCCAAGCGGGCGAAACCGTGCATGGCAAAACGTCAGCCATAACCCTAACCGAGCACAGTGTATTTGCTAACTTACCCAACCCATTTTCGGTAGCACGTTATCACTCATTAATGGCCAATAAGCTGCCTGAAGCCCTAACATTGCTAGCTAATGAGCGGCATATTCCGATGGCAGTCATAAACGAGAACAAACGCATGCTGGGTTTTCAGTTTCACCCTGAATCTATTTTAACCACACTGGGTAAGCCGCTATTGCAACAAAGCGTCAGTTATTTACTGCGAGGTCCCCAATGAGTGAATCGCTATTACAAACAGTGCAACATAGCTTAAGCGGTCAGCCACTATCATTTTTACAGGCGCAGCAGTTTTTTAATGCGGTAATACAAGGTGACGTTGATGCGGTGCATTTAACCGCGCTACTAATTGCCCTAAAAATGCGTGGCGAAACCGCCGACGAAATGGCCGGTGCAGCCAGTGCGCTGCGCGCTGCGGCCACTGCCTTTCCTAAGTTACCGGCTGGCACTATTGATTGCTGCGGCACAGGTGGCGATGGCAGCAATACCATTAATATCTCTAGCACCGCTGCCATTGTTGGCGCAGCGATGGGCTTAAAAGTGGTTAAGCATGGTAATCGCAGTGTGTCGTCGCGCTCTGGCTCAGCCGATTTATTAGAACAGCTGGGTGTAAATATTCAGATGCCACCACAACAAGCGGCCAAGGCACTAGAGCAAAGTAACTGTAGCTTTTTATTTGCACCGCTTTACCATGCCGGCATTAAGCACGCGATGGCGGTACGCAATACACTAAAAAGCCGCACCTTATTTAATTTACTTGGCCCCTTAGTTAACCCTGCCGCGCCTGACTTTCAGTTACTTGGCGTATACGATGCTAAATTATGCCGCGTTATGGCCCAAGCGTTAAAGCAACTTGGCGTAAAGCGCGCCTGGGTAGTACATGGCAGTGGTTGTGACGAAATTGCCTTGCATGGCACCACTAATGTTTGCGCACTAGAACACGGTGTTATTACCGAATTTAGCCTAAGCCCAGCAGATTTTGGTGTTGAACCTCAACCGCTTAGCGCGCTGGCCGGTGGCGAGCCTGCTGAGAACGCAGCCGCAACACTGGCTATTTTACAAGGCCAAGGCCAACACGCCCATAACGCTGCAGTCGCAATTAATGTCGCCGCAATGCTGAAAATTGCTGGTAAGGGTGACAATTTAAAAGCTAATACCCAAGCCGTATTAGCGCTGTTAGCAACCGACACTGCCTTTAACACCTTGGTAAAATTTAAGGAGCTAAGCCATGCAAACTAATATGCCTAATGTGCTGGCCAATATAGTCGCGCACAAACGTCGTGAAGTAACAGCACTAAAACAGCAACAACCTTTGGCAAGCTTTATCAATGACGTTAAACCTACAACACGAAACTTTATTGCGGCGCTTAAACAACCTGGGCCGCGGTTTATTTTAGAATGTAAAAAAGCCTCGCCATCAAAGGGGCTAATTCGTGCCGATTTTAATTTACCGCAATTAGCACAAGTGTATAGCCAGTATGCCGACTGTATTTCGGTGCTGACCGACGAAAAATTTTTTCAAGGCAGCTACGACTATCTGCGTACTATGCGTAGTTTGGTTGAAGTACCGTTACTCCATAAAGACTTTATTATTGATAGCTACCAAGTTTATTTTGGCCGCCACTGTGGTGCTGATGCAGTGTTACTTATGCTGTCGGTACTTAGCGATGCAGAGTATCGTGAACTGGCCGCTGTGGCCACTACATTAAATATGACAGTACTAACTGAAGTAAGTAATGCAGCAGAAACGCTGCGGGCGGTAAAGCTGGGCGCTACACTGATTGGCATTAATAATCGCGATTTGCGCGATCTTAGTACTGATTTAAATACCAGTTTTAACTTAGCAAAACTGATCCCAACGGGCGTTACTATAGTATCTGAGTCTGGCATTTATACTAACCAGCAGGTACGACATTTATCGCAAGTAGCGGATGCATTTTTAGTTGGCAGCTCATTAATGTCACAAGACAACTTAGCCGAGGCTTGCCGTGCGCTAGTACTAGGTGAGCATAAAGTGTGTGGCCTAACGCGGCCAGAAGATGTAAAAGCCGCTTGTGCAGCAGGCGCTAGCTACGGTGGTCTTATTTTTTATCCGCCATCAGCGCGCTATGTTAGTGCAGAACAAGCCCAAACTTTAAGCCAAAGCGCTCCGTTAAAGTTTGTCGGTGTATTTGTGAATGCCGAGCCAGTCGAAGTTGCCACACTGGCGCAAAGCCTTAACTTGCATGCAGTGCAATTACATGGCGATGAAGACGATAGCTATATCAGCGTACTTAAGCCGCTGCTGCCAAACGGCTGTCAAATTTGGCAAGCCTATCGGATAAAACAGCAGCTACCCACATTTAGCTTATTAGCCGATCGTATTTTATTAGACACCTATAGCGAAGCGCAGCCCGGCGGCACTGGCGAGTGCTTTAACTGGCAGTTGCTACAACAAGTACAGCAAACGCAGAATATACCGCCAATTATGTTAGCCGGTGGCCTAAATGGCGAAAACTGCAGCGCTGCACTTAAGCTGCCAATAGTTGGGCTTGATTTCAATTCAGGGCTGGAGTCTGCGCCAGGTGTTAAAGATGCCAGCAAAATTCAGCACGCCTTTTCACAAATACGGAATTTTCATTATGAGTAAGTTAAAACTAAACGCCTATTTCGGCCAATACGGCGGCATGTTTGTGCCGCAGCTATTAGTGCCCGCACTAAAACAGCTAGAGCAAGCTTATGTCGATGCGATAGCTGATCCGGCGTTTAATGCCGAATTTCAACAGTTACTAACTGAATACGCTGGCCGGCCAACGCCATTGACCCTGTGCCGTAATATTTCACCAAACCCGCTGGTGAAAATTTACTTAAAACGTGAAGACTTACTGCACGGCGGCGCACATAAAACTAACCAAGTACTCGGCCAAGCGCTATTAACCAAGCGCATGGGTAAAAAGGAAGTGATTGCCGAAACAGGCGCCGGTCAGCATGGTGTCGCCACCGCCTTAGCTTGCGCCCTGCTGGGCTTAAAATGCCGTATCTATATGGGTGCTAAAGATATTGAACGCCAGCAACCTAACGTGTTTCGTATGAAACTGATGGGCGCCACGGTAATACCGGTTACCAGCGGTAGCGGTACCTTAAAAGATGCGGTAAACGAAGCAATGCGCGACTGGTCAGCAAGTTACGATACTACGCATTATATGCTTGGTACCGCTGCGGGGCCGCATCCGTTTCCCACTATAGTGCGCGACTTTCAAAAAATGATTGGTGAAGAAGCCAAGCAGCAAATTTTAAAGGCTGAAGGCAAATTACCCGATGCAGTTATTGCCTGTGTTGGCGGGGGCAGCAATGCCATTGGTATTTTTGCTGACTTTATTGAAGAGGCAGACGTAAAGCTAATTGGTATTGAACCAGGTGGCAAAGGTACTGACACTCATCAGCATGGTGCTGCGCTGTCTACTGGCAGTTATGGTATTTTGCACGGTGCTTATACCGCGATTATGCAAACTGAAGACGGCCAAATTGAAGAGTCTTATTCTATTTCTGCCGGTTTAGATTACCCAGCCGTTGGCCCACAGCATACGCATTTGCAACAAACTGGGCGTGCGCAATATATTGCTATTAACGACGATGAAGCCTTAGCCGCGTTTCAACTATTAGCAAAAACTGAAGGTATTATACCGGCGCTAGAAAGCTCGCACGCACTAGCATATGCGTTAAAATTTGCTAAGCAAGCCACCGAACCTACCGTGTTGCTGGTTAACTTATCTGGCCGGGGTGACAAAGACTTAGCCCACGTACATAGCGTATTAGCAGGAGGCTCATTATGAAACTTTACCAACAGATGTTTACTCGCTTGCAAAGCGAAGGCCGCGGTGCTTTTGTGCCCTTTGTTACTATTGGTGATCCAAACCCTGAATTATCTTTTGCGATTATTAAAACGCTTATTGATGCCGGCGCAGATGCGTTAGAACTTGGTATTGCCTTTTCTGATCCTATCGCCGATGGCCCAACTATTCAGGGTGCTAATATTCGCGCGCTGGCCGCGGGTGTAACGCCAGCTATTAGTTTTGATATTATTAAAAAAATTCGTGCTTATAACGCCACTATTCCTATCGGTTTATTATTGTATTCCAATTTAGTAATGGCGCGCGGTATTGATAATTTTTATGCACAGGCCGCTGCAGCCGGCGTAAACTCGGTGTTGATAGCCGATGTACCGCTGCACGAAAGTAAACCCTTTCGCCTAAGTGCAACTAAATACGGCATTGCACCGATTTATATCGTACCGCCAAACGTTGATGACGACGACTTACGTGAAATAGCCTCTTACGGCCGTGGTTATACCTATTTGTTAAGTCGTGCTGGCGTAACCGGAGCTGAAACCGTAGCATCAATGCCAACCAGTGAACTTATTGCCCGCATGCGCAGTTATAACCCAGCACCACCATTATTAGGTTTTGGTATTTCAACGCCAGAGCATGTCAAAGACGCTATTCAAAGTGGTGCCGCAGGGGCAATATCTGGCTCGGCTATTGTAAAACTGATTGAGCAATATAAAGATCAGCCAAGCCAACTATTGGCCGCACTGAAGCAATTTGTTAGCAGCATGAAAGCAGCCAGCTAAGTTAAATAACCAAAGGCTACCCACGTTTTATACTGCGTAGCCTGTTTTTATACCGCGTAGCGGGTTTTTTACTAAATTAAGTCGATTTTTGCTAACCAGCACGGGATAATAGCCACTTTACGATTAACGGACCTTTTTTATGCAAATTAGCGACAATAGCGTAGTACAGTTTCATTACACTTTATCTGACTTAACCAACGGCACGCCAATTGAACTAGAAAGTTCAAACGGTAATCAGCCATTGCTTTATTTGCACGGCCATCAACAAATGCTGCCAGCACTAGAGCAAGCCCTTAGTGGCAAAGTGGTAGGTGATAAGCTGGATATTACCTTAACGCCAGAGCAAGCCTACGGTGAGCGTAATGAAGGCGCCATTCAAAGCGTACAGGTAAAACACCTGATGGGTGCCAAAAAATGGCAACCTGGAATGACAGCCGTGATCCAAACTGAGCAAGGTCAACGTCAGGTTACTATTGTTAAAATGGGCATGTTTAAAGCCGATGTTGACACCAACCACCCATTAGCCGGTAAAACCTTGCAGTTTGCGGTAGAAATATTATCAGTACGCGCGGCAACTGATGAAGAGCTGGCACATGGCCATGCTCATGGCGAAGGTGGCCATAACCATTAATTAAGAATACTGCACTGGGCTGTTAGTATAACGGTCCAGTGTTTTTCGCCCCGCTAGATTATTTTTTTACCTGCCTTACTTATCTGATACAGAAACTGCTAAGATCGGCTCAGGCCTTTAGTCATGTAAACTGATTGTGTCTAATTGACGTAACATCAGTTCATTCAATAAAAAAGAGCAGCCGTCCTGTTATGCGCTATATCAATACTCCAAATTTTAACCACCAGCAAAGCGACAAAATTGGCATTTTACTCACCAACCTTGGTACACCAGACGAGCCAACACCCAAAGCGCTAAAACGCTATTTAAAGCAATTCTTATCTGATCCGCGCGTAGTAGAAGTGCCGCGTTTACTGTGGTGGTTAATACTCAACTGCGTGATTTTACAAATTCGTCCGCGTCGCTCGGCCAAAGCTTATGCCACGGTGTTTACTGAACAAGGCTCGCCACTGTTATTTCATACCCAAGCGCAAACCGATGCCATACGCCAACAGTTACAACAAGATGGCGTTAACGACCTAGTAGTCGATTTTGCTATGCGTTATGGCAACCCCAGCTTTGATAGCGTAATTGACAATATGCTAAAACAAGGTGTGCGTAAATTATTAGTGCTGCCACTGTACCCTCAGTATTCTGGCGCAACCTCAGCCTCTACTTTTGATGAGCTGGCACAGAACTTTATGCGCCGACGCTGGCTGCCCGACTTACGCTTTATTTCACACTACCCAGATTACGCGCCCTTTATTAACGCAGCGGCAGATAGAATTCGTCAGCATTGGCAACAGCACGGCCAAGCCGACAAGCTTATTCTTTCTTATCATGGTATTCCGAAACGTTATTTAACCAATGGCGACCCTTACCACTGCGAGTGTTACAAAACATCGCGCTTAATTGCCGAGCAACTAGGCTTAAGTAAAGATCAGTACCTCACCACTTTTCAATCTAGGTTTGGTCGCGAGGAATGGTTAAAACCTTATACGGATATGACGCTAAAAGCGTTGCCAGCACAGGGCGTGAAAAGTGTACAAATATTTTGTCCGGGGTTTTCTGCCGATTGCTTAGAAACCATTGAAGAAATTGGCGAAGAAAATAAGGAATATTTTCTGCATGCCGGTGGTGAGCGTTATGAATATATCAGCGCATTAAATGCTGAGCCGCAGCATATTTCGGCGCTATGTCAGTTAATAAAAGATAATTTACATGGCTGGCAAATTAACCACGAACCAGAGCGTCAGCAACGTGCGGCGAGTTTGCAGCAAGACCAACAAGAGACCAATTAGCGGGTATGAGCGCACCAGAAAGTAAACAACAAAGAACTGAACCCACCTTACATGGCAAGCCGTTACTGCAACGGATGAAGTTCGACAATGTGCGCGAAACGCCTTATGTTGCGCCGGAAAAACCACCGGTGCGTTATTTACCTTGGCTATTATTAATCTTTTTATTACTGCTAGCACTGGCCGTTTATCAAGAAAACCGTAATCATTTTTATCAATCTACGCTTTGGCATAGTTTGGCAAGCCAACTTAACTATCAAGTGCAGCCGGGCGCAGCCACACAAATCAACTTTCCTGCGGCAGGGCCATTTGATCAGCGCTTTGGTTATACTCAGTTGCCGCGTTGGAGTGAAAAACTGCAACAAGCAGGTTTTCAAATTACTCAGCAAAGCCAGTTTTCAGATCAGTTAGCTCGTTTTACCAGCTACGGCTTTTACCCACCCTACCAAGAAAAAAATAGTGCAGGGTTGGTTATCAATGGTTGTCAGCAAGAGCAATTTTATCGCAGCCAAGCACCGGCTATGCAGTTTACCAACCTAGCCAACGTTGCCCCACTAATAGTACAAAGCTTGCTATTTGTTGAAGATAGAACCTTGTTGACCCCTGACCACCTTCGCGCCAACCCGGTTATTAATTTACCTCGCTTAGGCGCAGCGGTGTGGTCGCAACTGCAGCGTGCAGTGGGGCTGCCAGCCGCAGCAGCAGGCGGTAGCACCTTGGCAACGCAGTTAGAAAAATATCGGCACAGCTCGCAAGGACTAACGTCTGATGTTACCGATAAATTTCGCCAATTAGTCTCAGCCAGCATTAGAGCTTATCAAGCCGGTGTCGATACCAGCGCCAGCCGACAAAAAACCGTGTTGGACTATATAAATACTGTACCTTTGGCCGCCACAGCGACTTACGGCGAAGTAAATGGTATGGGCGAAGGCTTGTACGCATGGTTTGGCAGTAACCCAGCTAAAGTGAATCAGCTACTTAAACAAGCTGCACCCTATACTGATGCGCAAGGCCAAGCGTTAAAACAAGTGATGGCGCTTATTATTGCTCAGCGTCGCCCGTCGTACTATTTGCTACAAGGTCACGCCGATTTAGAGCAACTAAGTAATAGTCACCTTAGTTTAATGCAGCAACAAGGCGTACTGCCGACGGAACTGGCTCATAAAGCCATACAACAAAAATTAATCTTTAATGGCAAAGTCGCAGCAGCCACCGCGCAAGGCGAAGACTTTAAAGCCACCACCATGGTGCGTAACCGTTTAAGCCAGTTATTAGAGCTAAATCTGTATCAGCTTGACCGCCTTGATTTAACCAGCCAAACCACGCTACATCATCAATTACAAAATGAGATTAGTAAGCACTTACGTCAGTTAAATACTTATGATGGTGCGGAAAATGCCGGTTTATTTGCTGATCGTTTATTAAAGCCTGGGCAACAAAGCAAAGTGCGCTATAGTTTTACGCTGTATCAAAGTACAGATAGCGGTAATAAAGTGCGGGTACAAACCGACAATACCGATCAACCCTTTGATATGAACGATTCTAGCAAGCTTGAGCTAGGTTCTACGGCAAAACTACGTGTACTAACAACCTATTTAGAAATCGTGGCCGAGTTGCATCGGCTCTATGCAGAAGAAAACACCGAAACTCTGCAATTTGTTAATATTGCGCCACAAGATAACCTAACCAGTTGGGCAATAAGCTATTTAACAGAGCAGCCACGCGCTGAGCTAAGTAGTATGTTGCAAGCGGCATTAGAACGACGCTACAGCGCCAACCCTAACGAAAGTTTTTATACCGGTGGCGGCTTACATACGTTCGGTAACTTTAAAAAAGAAGAAAATACATTAACCCCCAGTATTCTCGAGGCATTACAGCAATCAGTTAATTTACCCTTTGTGCGCTTATTGCAAGATATCGTCAATTACAGTATTTATCACGGCGAGAATAGCAGCTATAAATTACTTGCCGACGATGATAACCCGCGGCGTGATCAATATTTGCGGCGTTTTGCTGATCGCGAAGGCAGTACCTTTTTGCGGCGATTCTGGCAAAAATACCAAGGTAAAACTGCCGAGCAACGCTTGCAACTTTATATATCGAGTAGCCGACAAACATCTGAACGGCTTGCTGTAGCCTTTCTTTATATAAACCCTAAAGCTACCCCGGCACAGCTTAACAGCCTATTGCAAGAGCACATTAACAACGGCGTGGCGCGCGAAAGCGAGACGCTTAAACTGTACGATAAGTATCAGCCTAATGCCTTTAGCCTACCCGACCGCGCGTATTTATCACGTAGCCACCCATTAGAGCTATGGCTACTAGCCTACTTGCAACAAAAACCTGAGGCTAGTTTACAAGCCGCCATTGCCGATAGCAGCGATGTACGCCAAGAAGTATATAAATGGCTATTTAAAACTCGGTTTCGTAGTGCACGCGACAACCGCATTCGCAATATGCTAGAAATTGAAGCATTTTGGGATTTACATCAACGCTGGCAGCAGCTGGGTTATCCATTTGACTACTTAGTGCCCTCATTGGCGACGGCACTTGGCAGCTCAGGTGATAGGCCAGCAGCTTTAGCTGAACTGGTTGGTATTATTATTAATAATGGCAAACGCTTACCTAGCGTGCGTATTGATAAACTTAACTTTGCCAGCAACACACCCTACCAAACCTATTTTGAGCGTAGCCAACCGCAAGTGCAACAAGTGCTTGAACCTGAAGTGGCAGCGGCTTTGCGCAACGCATTACAGCAGGTGGTGTCATTAGGTACAGGCCGCAGACTAAATCAAGCTTATGCTAGTTCAAACTTAATAATTGGTGGTAAAACGGGTACCGGTGATAACCGCTTAGTGCAGTTAAACGCTAAAGGCCAGCATGTGAGCTCTAAAGCATTAAACCGCACGGCAACCTTTACTTTCTATCTTGGTTTGCAACATTTTGGTGTGTTAACTGCTTATGTGCCTGACTCAGATGCAGAACAGTTTAGCTTTACCTCTGCATTGCCACTGCAAGTAATGAACAGCATGGCGCCGTTATTGCAGCCTTATCTTGATAGTAACAGCATGTGTAACTAGACAATAACAACCTGATTACGGCCTTGATGCTTAGCTTGATACAAGGCCATATCAGCCCGATGTAACCATGATTCCCATTCTTCATCTGGTTTTAACATTGCACCTCCTATAGAGGTAGTCATATAACTGCCGTTAGGTAACACCATTTGTTGCTGCACTCCAGCTCGTAACTTCTCAGCCAAAACAAGAAGCATCGCCGGTTTAACATCAGAAATCAGCACGACGAACTCTTCACCCCCAAAGCGAAATACCTGATCGCTCTGGCGCAACAAAGATTGTAATACTGGCACTAATTTAACGAGTATTTCATCACCCTGTTTATGACCATGATTGTCATTTATCTGTTTGAAATGATCTAAGTCTAGTAATAACAAACCGTATGGACGCTCTAGTTTACTCATTTCAAGCACCGCTATTGCCAACCTATCATTTAATGTTCGCCGATTAGCCGCACCGGTTAAACCATCAGTAGTGGCTAACCGATGTAGTTCAAAGCGTTGAACTTGCGCTCTGTAAGCAAAAATAAAAGCAAATATACTGGTTACCCCGGTGGTAACAAAAAATGCCATCATCTGGAATTGGCTAGAAAACACTCGGTTTGGAAACACGTTAGCCATAACAAATAACGATATAAGTAATAGTAATAGCAATATAAAAGCGCGAAATGGCGAAACCAAAAAGAAAATGAACACCATAAAAGGGTACACCCAAAATAGCCCATCAATACCCAAGGCAAAACAGATCACTAACACACCGATACAAAACACTGCCGCCATAAATACACCGGGTTTAACCGTATCGCCGCTGCGCCACGCCACGGTAGTGGCGATAAGAGAAGAAAGCACAACAACCAAATCAGCAAAACCAACAAGATAATTGCCCGTATACAATCGATAAACAGCGTACGGTAGAATACAAAGCACGATCAGGGTTGTTACCAGTGTTAACATGGCAAGATAAAAATCTGTTTTAAAACGCTTTAACACTAAGAATATCCTAAGGATAGGTTCGATTATGCTACTTAATATAGAAGCATAATTAAGGTATAACCTAATTAGAACGCTAAAATAGATATTAACAAACAACAACTACAACATTAATGCAGCAGTAAGCTCATCAAAATGGTGAAAAGTCCAACTGGCGTGTGCAGAGAAATGGGTATTATATTCATTTAAATACAAACATGACGGCATACCCGCATTGCTCGCCGCTTGCAGATCATAAATATAGTCGCCAACATACAGCATATTTTGCACTGGCAATTTTAGCTCGTTTGCTAGTAACAACAAACCTTCAGGATCAGGCTTTGCCGCACAGTCTTCACGAGTAATAACACGCTGTACTGGTATTTTTAAGCGCTCGATAGTTAGCTGTGTGGCTGAGCGCATATTACGCGTTAATATTGCTAGCGGCATCTTAAGCTCATTTAACCGCTGTAAACACTCACGCGCACCTGGCATCCAGCTGGCGTATTTCGCACCTTGCATTTCATGATGACAAATAATTTGTGTAATTCGCTGATGTTCAGCTGCATCCTCAACCAAGGCTAACTGCTCTAGTAAAGCACTGCCTCGCGGCCAGCCAATGTCGTCACACATACTGGCAAAATCTAACGCTGAATCTACTAAGGTGCCATCTAAGTCAAACACCACAGCTTTTACTGCGCTTAATACCACACCGACACTCCTAAAGGATTGCAACTTTTATTACTGAATAGTGGAACAGAGGCCTAAGCAAACTGCAACAAAATAGTCGTATTTGCCTTGGTTACGATTAAAAATAGTGTAAGTTATACGTCGGTCAAAACGAAATAGTCCAAAGTATTGGCAAAGCGCAGTAAGAATAACGCATGAATGACACTAAGTATCAGCGCATTTGGCACACCGTGTTACAAATTCCAATGGGCAAAGTAGCCAGCTATGGCCAAGTTGCCGATCTTGCCGGCTTACCCGGCCGAGCAAGGCTAGTTGGTAAAGCATTAGGTTATGCACCAAAAGAATTAGCCGTGCCTTGGTTTAGGGTATTACGCAGTGACCGTCGCCTTGCCTTTGCTGCCGGTTCTATCACGGCAGAAGAGCAGCGCTTATGCTTGTTAAATGAAGGTGTAATACTAAAAAATTATCGAGCTTTGCCACAAGATATCTGGCAACCCGATTTAGCCGAATTACTATTTAAGCTGCACTATTAGACTCGATTTAAGCGACTTTTAGCACGGTATATGGCTTCTTGTTCAAACTCTTCCATATATTCAGCTAGATCGCATTTCCATTGTTCATCAGCGGCATCTGTCTGTTCTTTTAACATACCCACTTCAAGTCGGTCGCGCTGCACTAATAACTGATGTGCCCGATTATGCATTTCTAGTTCAACTTCAGCTTGGATTTGGCTTATTGAGCTTAACCGAAAAAGTTTTCGATAACTCATCACTGCGACCATATTAAGCAAGAGTATTATCGAAACATACAGAATTATCATTGCATCGCCTCAGTCATAATAGTTTTTTTTACTCTGCACTCACTCAACCAAAAGAAAATAATCACTGGCACTAACACTAAATTTAGCGCAGGTATAGCATTGTGGTAAATGGTAGATAAAAAATCGGTATTAAATATATAACGATCAATAAAACGGGCGCTTTGTAGCACGGTAAAGATTAAAAATGTACCTGCAACTACCTGTGCGACTTTACTAACGTGCTGCTTGAGTAATTTGTGAAATTTAAATAGTAAATACAGTGCCATACAATCGACAAAAGCAAAGCTGCCGTACCAAGCAAATTTATTTAAGATACCTGGCTTTATTGACCAGCTATAAAGCATAGGCGTAGCAGCTGACATTACACCACTTGCTAACGCCAGCACGATAAGACTAATTACCACGGACGATACTTTACGTTCAAACATCACCGCAATTAGCAGTAAAATAAAATTGGATATAAAAACAAACTTTCCCATTTCAAACAAAACGTTTTGTATGTAACTAAAATCCATAGCTTATCCCTAGCGTAGGCCTTCTCTATTTTGCACTATCTGCTTTATTTTTTGGCTACTTCTTTATCTTTTGGTGGCTCTATCCCCATCCCATTAGTTAACAAAGATGCGCTTCCCATAGACGACTCATCTTTTAAAAGCATTTTAGCTTGCGTACTAATTTGCACTGTATCAGCAGTACTTGTAATCGGCTTGGCTTCTGCTGTTAAGTCTTGCTGCTTAGGCGCCACAGCTGTAGTTTTATTTTGCGCATAAAGCTGAAGTTGAGCAGCGCTATTATTAATATTATTTACTGACATAAATCACCTTTTATTAACGATAACTGAATAGCTGATACTAAATTTAAACACTGTGTTTTTCTAGTGAAAATACTCTTAATAATCTGACAAAGATCTGATATTTGCATTTTTTAACCAACTACCGCAAAACATGCAGGAAATATATTAGCTTTTGTTGCGTTAAAAGCCTGCTATTCGCTAGACTAGCAGCCTATTCGATTTATTCGTTAAACATACAGGAAAGCGATAATGGGCGCACAGTGGAAAGCCAAACACAAAACCGATGCAGCTAATGCCAAGGGTCGCATTTTTACTAAACTAGCCAAAGAAATAGCGGTAGCCGCACGTAATGGTGCCGACCCTGACATGAATGCCAAGCTGCGTTCTGTTATTGAGCTAGCAAAAAAAGCCTCAATGCCAAAAGACACCTTAGAGCGCGCCATTAAAAAAGGTGCAGGCTTACTTGATGGCCCGGCAAACTATGAAACAGTAGTTTACGAAGGCTTTGCACCACACCAAGTACCTATAATTGTTGAGTGTTTAACCGACAATAAAAACCGCAGCGCGATGAGTATTCGCATGCTGTTTCGTAAAGGTCAGTTGGCAACTTCAGGTGCTGTATCATGGGATTTTAAACACCTTGGCCAAATTGAGGCCGAAGCCATTACCGCCGACGCTGATGCAGAGCTCGCAGCCATTGAAGCTGGAGCGCAAGATTTTGAACTAGGCGAAGATAACGAAGTGGTGTTTTTAACTGAGGCTACCGATCTTGATTTAGTCGCCAAAGCACTACCTGAGTTCGGTTTTAGCGTAAACACCGCGCGTTTAGTATATCGCGCTAATAATCCAGTAACCTTAGCCGATGAAACCGCATTAGCCGAAGTAGAAGCCTTTTTGGATGCTATTGATGCCGATGATGACGTACAACACGTGTATGCCGGTATCGCTGGTTAATTAAATCTAATTATCTCGCCTTAAAAAGGGAGCTAGTTGTTAGCTCCCTTTTTGTTTTCAGCAGATGTTATTTATTAGCAATATTATTTTGCCGGCGGTAAAGGAAAACCACGATCACGCATTAACGCATCAATTTTCGCATCACGGCCACGAAACGCACGGTACGCTTCAGCTGGGTCTACCGCGTTACGCACGCTAAATAAATGTTCCACTAATTTATCAGCAACCGCTTTATCGTAAAAACCACCAGGTGCTTCAGCAAATGCTTCCGCTGCATCAGAAGTTAATACTTCAGCCCACATATAACCGTAATAAGCTGCAGCATAACCTTCACCAGAAAACACATGGCCAAATTGCGGTGTGCGGTGGCGCATTACAAGCTCAGTTGGCATGCCCATACCCGTTAACGTATCACGCTCAAATGCATCTGGATCTATACCTTTAGGGTCATCCAACATATGCAGCTTTAAATCGATAATAGCTGAAGCTAAATATTCGGTAGTTTTAAAGCCCGAGTTAAAAGTAGATGCTGTTTTAATTTTATCTACCAGCTCTTTTGGCATTGGCTTACCAGTTTCACTGTGGACTAAAAACTGGTTAATGACCTCATCCGTTAATAACCAACGCTCTAACAGCTGTGATTGAAACTCAGTGTAATCACGCACGCCGCCATTAAGCGTTGGGTAAGTAACCTTAGACGACAATGAGTGCAATGCATGGCCAAACTCATGGAAATAAGTAACTGCATCGTCCCATGAAATTAATACCGGTTCGCCCGGTGCACCTTTAATAAAGTTAGAATTATTAGACGACAGTACATTTTTAGTACCATCAAAGGTACTGTAACCACGGTAACTCGTTGCCCAGGCGCCTGAACGCTTACCCTGACGTGCGAATGGGTCTAAATACCACAGGCCAATATGTTGCCCCGTGGTTTTGTCCGTTACTTCCCACACCTTAACGTCAGCGTCAAATACCGGCACTGAACCCTCTGGAACGGGCGCAAAATTGAAGTTAAATAAGCGACCAGCCACATAAAACATTGCTTCACGTAGCTTATCTAGCTGCAGATATTGTTTTACTTCGTTTGAATCTAAATCGTACTTTTCTTTACGTACTTTTTCGGAGTAGTAGCGATAATCCCACCCGGCAATTTTTATATTATCGCCCAGCTTAGTGGCTAAGGCTTGCATATCGGCTACTTCCTCAGCAACCCGGGCAATCGCTGCTGGCCATACTGACATCATTAAATCCATCGCGCGCTGAGGGGTTTGCGCCATGCGGTCTTGTAAGCGCCAGGTCGCATAATTATCAAAGCCTAATAAGCCAACACGTTCATCCCTAAGCTGTAAAATTTCCGTGATTAACGCGTTATTATCATACTGATCAGCATTATCGCCACGACTATAGTAGGTAGTCCATACTTTTTCTCGCAACTCACGTTCTGTTGAATAAGTTAAAAATGGGTCCATTGACGAGCGGGTATTGGTAATAGCGTACATACCCTCTTTGCCACGGCTTTGTGCCGCAGCGGCAGACGCCTTTATGAATGAGTCAGATAAACCACCCAACTGATCTTTAGTTAAATACAGGACATGGTTTTCTTCATCTGCCAGCACGTTATTAGAAAACTGCGTGTATAACTGAGCTAAACGCTGATTAATATCGGCATAACGCTTTTTCTGCTCGGCATTTAGCGTTGCACCGTTATTAGCAAAGCCCAAATACACTAAATGCGTTAAGCGCTGCTGCTCTGGTGTTAATTTACTCATCTGCTCCGGCTGGTGCACGGCAGCAACTCGCTTAAATAAAGCTTCGTTTTGTGTCACCTTTGACGAAAACTCAGACAATTTAGGTGCCATTTCACGTTGAATAGCACGAAACTCTTCAGATGATTTATTGCCACTCCAAATACCGTAATAAGTAAATACGCGATCTAATGCTGGGCCCACTTTTTCTAATGCCACAATGGTATTGTCAAAGGTTGCAGGTTCTGGGTTACTGGTTATTTTATCTATATCAGCTAAGTGCTCAGCCATACCTTGCTCTAACGCCGCTTTTAAATCAGCTAGATGCATCTGATCAAATGCAGGAACGCCTTGATAAGGCCCCGCCCAAGGTTTTAATAATGGGTTAGTTTGCGTTACCGCAGCAGTTACTGCCGCTTGCTCTGCTGTATTTGTATTACCTTGCGTTGTCGGGGTAGAAGTATCGTTACAACCCAACAAACTAACCGACACCAACGCGGTGCCAACCCAAAGAGGTAGTGATTTCATGCATGTCTCCGAAGCATTAAATTATTAACAGCCTAGGGCTGCAACTTATCATGGCATAAAACCCTAACCAAATAGTAAATCCCAAATGCTGACTTTACGCAGCTTATGATAGTCTTTGCGCAGCGCATCAACTTTACGCAAATGGCTTTTTGTCTCAGCAAGGTCGTCTTGCTCGGCGGCCAGTTTAGCCAACTGTAATTCAGCTAACACTTTATCAAGCCCTTGCTTAAACTGCTCCGCTTTATCTGGCGCAAATTCCGCGTTTAATGCTTGCTGTGTTAACGTAATAAGCTCAGTTAATATAGGTACTAAGTCAGCAGTTTGCTGTGTGTCGTAAGCCTGCTTATAGTGAAACGCCATGTTTTTCATGGTTTTTTCTAAATCTATCTTAGTGTCAGCAAATACTGACGCACTGAAAAACAACAAACATAAGCAAAAAACTCGCATATTTACCAACTCAAGATTAAAACAGCTGCCTTAACATTGCTCCATTGTACTAACCTCAGTTTACGGTTGTAAGCACACTTAACTATAAAAATTAGGCATTAAACTTAAATGTGTAAATAATGCAGTGCAATTAACCTCAACGCTAAAATTAGCCAACTAGCCTTACAGTTCTTGCCGTTTTACCCTAAAGCTGTTTTGATAAGCGCCTAAATCGACTAGGGACAAACTACATGAAAAAACTAACACCCCTCGCAATTGCGCTCTTATGTGCTACCGGCTTTGGCGCTAGCGCTGCTAATACTGACTTTAGTGCCAAGGCGCAGCAACTTGCGCAAAAGTACATTATTATTGATACCCATATCGACGTACCTTACCGCTTACGTGACAAATGGGAAGATATAACCGAAGCAACCGAGCTTGGTGAATTTGACTTTCCCCGTGCTAAACAAGGTGGCCTAAACGTACCCTTTATGTCGATTTACATTCCGGCATCTTATGAGCAAAGCGGCGGTAGCTTCGAGCTGGCAAACCAACTAATTGATAGCATGGAAGCCCTAGTTGGTCGTGCACCAGACAAATTTGCTATGGCACCCAATACGAAAGATGTAAGGGCACAATTTGGTAGCGGTAAAATATCGCTAGCACTAGGCATGGAAAACGGCACACCGATTGAAGGGAAGCTGGAAAACCTAACGCATTTCTACCAGCGCGGCATACGCTACATCACATTAGCTCACTCTAAAAGCAACCACATTGCCGACTCAAGCTACGACTCAAACCATCAGTGGAATGGCTTAAGCCCGTTTGGTAAAGAGCTAGTAGTCGCCATGAACAACATCGGCATGATGGTTGATATCTCGCACGTATCTGACGAGGCATTTTATCAAGCAGTGGCAATTAGCAAAGTGCCGGTTATCGCTTCACATTCGTCAATGCGTCATTATACGCCAGGTTTTGAGCGTAATATGGACGATAAGATGGTAGAAGCCTTAGCAAAAAATGGCGGCGTAATTCAAATAAACTTTGGTTCATCTTTTGTTACCGAACACGCAAATAAGTACGGCTCATTGCAAAGCGCAGCGGCTAAAAAGGCTGGCGTAACTGATGATGATAACTTTGAGCTAGAGTTTCGTAAAACCAACCCATATCCGTTTGCTAGCTTAGATAACGTATTAGATCACATTGATCGGGTGGTAAAACTAGTGGGAATTAATCACGTTGGCATTGGTTCTGATTACGACGGTGTGGGCGACTCTTTACCTACCGATTTAAAAGACGTTGCTAGTTACCCTAACCTGATTGCTGGTTTACTTAAGCGCGGTTATAGCGAAGCTGATATTGAAAAAATTCTTTCTGGTAACTTACTAAGAGTTTGGCAAGAAGTTGAAGCTTACGCAGCTAAACAAAAAGGCTAAATGAAAGCAGTAGCGCCTTGGCGCTACTGCTATTTTCTCTGTTAGCACTTATTATTGCAACACACCGGCTATTAAACCGATAAGCCCGCCAAATACACCGCCCCACACCACCAACCAGCCTAAATGCTGACGAATCATTTGCTGAATAATATCTTTAACTAACGCAGGGGTTAACTCACTTAAACGTTGCTGCACTATAGTTTCAACTTGAGCTCGCATGCTATCTAGCTGCTCGGGCTTATCAAGCTGAGCCAGCACTAACTGGTTAAACTCGTCAGATTGCGATACCTCAACCAATGCCTGCTTTAACTTGCCAATAAACGGCTCTTTTAATGGCATTAGCGCCGCAGTACCACCAAACATGCCTAACATGCCGCCAAAAGATGACTGTTCAACAACGCTGAGCAATGAATCAAAGGTGGGCGATAAATCAGTTTGTTCAATCACTGGCTGAAAATTAAAAGCTTGGCTGTGGCTTTGCTGCTTGCCTGCTAAAAAGCGCTCAATGTTGCCTGAACTAAAAAACTGAGTCATTACTAGCTGATAGATACCGTCTTTAAATTGTTCAAATCGCGCAGGAATAACTCCCGAGCCATACAGCAGAGGTACCTTTTCGAAAAGCATATGAATGGCAAGCGCATTAGTTAGTGCGCCAGATAAGGCAAACAACCCTACACTAAACAGTAATGGTTGCTGATAGTACCAACCGACTATTGCCAATACTGCAGCTACACCATTAGTAATAACATTTTTATTCATTTTGTGCCCCAAAACTGCTGATATATCATCAAAGGCGCCAATTCTAATCAGCAGTTAACACTGGGGCAAGCATCTGTTTTATTATCACACGTAATACTTAGTTGTAACCTAATATGGCACAGTGCGCAGTATCAACCTCATAGCGTGCAGCAGGTTTATTATCTGCTTCATTATCAGACCAAACCAAGCTTAATGCGTTACGTTCTTGCTGGGTTAAATCGACAGTTTTTTGCTGTTGAAAGAAAAAATGTTGCGTATCATTATTTTGTTTTATTGCGCTCATGGCGGCCTCCGGCATTTAGCTAAGTGCTATGGGTCAGTGCTTACTATCAACAACCCAATTAACTTTATGGCTTCAGCTTAGTTGGTTGAAACTGAGCAGTAACTGAATTAAGCAATATAATTCAGTTACTGCTGATAGCTACGCGATTCCGCTTTAAAGGTAGGCGCGATTAAACGACTCTTTTGACTGCTGCAAATAAACCCGCGCTTTTTGCGCATGTGTATCCCAGGCTTGTTTATCATTGGCATCGGTAAACGGGTTTTGACTGCTATTTATCGAACGCTCAAAACGGTCGTAATAGGTTAGCATCGCTGAAGTAATTTGATTAAACTGGTCTTTATAACTCTGGGTTTGCTCTAACTGTTCAGAGGTTTTTAAGACAAAACGCACTAACTCTGTGCTGTTTCCCTCGGCAAGATAGCTGTTGGCTTTCAAGCTTATGTTACCGGCAACCTCTTGCATTAGTTTTTGTCGCACAACGTCATCTTTGCTTAGTGCTCGGCTAACCGTTTCTTGTGAGCGTGCCATACTGGCGTGCTGCAAGGTATCTCGCAGCTGTTTATCGAGGTTTCGCCGAAAACCTTCAATATTTTTTTGAATACTTAGCAGCTCTGCATCTAAGCCGCCCACTTGCACTAGCTCTTTTTCTAGCTCTGCAAGAAAACGCTCAGCTTCTTGGTAGATTTTCAGGCCATTTTTTTCAGCAAATTTACGGTCGGAACGGCTCAAATCAGCATCGTTATAACTTGATTTATCAAAACTTGCCGCTAAAAACGATTTAAAAGGTTCGGCAAATGCAGAGTACACACCACCACTCATTACATTTAATGTCGCAGTAGTTAAATCGCCAAACGGCTTTAACATTGAGCTTAAACGTGCTTGCTGCAAGGGCGTAGTTACCCGTTTGGTATCGGTAATAATATTTCGAAAACTGGCATAAGCCATGGGGTTAGCCATTTTATTACGCTCAGAGCCCGCAAGGGCTAATGCAATGCCTGAGTGTAAACCGTTGGCATATTCTAAGTATTGCCGCTGCAGATCTAACTGCGCCGCATAATTTACGCCCAAGGTGCGAAATGACTCGGCTTGCAGCTCAATATTCTGATCTTGGCGCAGCTTATCTAAAATACCACTAACAATACGTTGCTCGTTTTTCTGCAAGGCGGTAGCCAATAAGATGCGTTCAATTTGAATATCATCAATATTAATTACGCCATTTATTGCTTCAATATCAAGCCTTAAATATCGCTTTGCTGGGTCATCGATAGAAACTCGGTGTGCGGTATAATTAGTATCGCCAGCACTCTGCTCTATTAATGCTACCGGTTGCCACAGCGCATTAATAGACGGTAAGTCTGATACCAATACTTGAATGCGATAGCCAGTAATAGTGGTATCGGGCTTAACCCACAATTCTAATACGCCCATTTCGGCAATAGTGTCTTTACTAAATAACACACTACTACCCGGTTTACAGCGCAGCGCTAATTCGCCAGAGTGCGGTACCCCCATTAACGCGCGGCAATCGCCAAGCTGACGCCAAATGTCGGTATCTGCGCGTTCAAAGCCATCAATAAATACCACAGAAGAAGCCTGAGCCAATACAGTTGGTAGCCAAACAGTAAACAATAACGCAATAAAATTACGCATCGTAACTCCGGATCAAAGATAGGTT
The DNA here is from genome assembly GCF_036983985.1 of Rheinheimera metallidurans. Lineage (NCBI taxonomy): Bacteria > Pseudomonadati > Pseudomonadota > Gammaproteobacteria > Chromatiales > Chromatiaceae > Rheinheimera > Rheinheimera metallidurans. The sequence continues at coordinate 694,206 of NZ_JALAHQ010000001.1, read as the reverse complement.
ATATGCCGCCGGCTAGCGGGTAGAAAAGCAGCGCCATTTTAGCAGTAGATAAGTCTTTAACGAAAGGGCTTGTTACTTTTATTATATAAGCTTGAGTTAATAGCAAACTAACTAGAGTCAATACGGGCGATTTTGCGATTTTGCGATTTTGCGATTTTGCGATTTTGCGATTTTGCGATTTTGCGATTTTGCCTATTAACGCCTATGCTTGGCCATTGTTTGCTCTGCTTTATTTAAACGCCAAGGAGGCACGTTATGCAATTTAATAAAATACTACCTAAGTTAGCTTTTACTAGCGCCGCATGTATCACTGCTTTAACACTCAGTTTTACCACTAATGCTGAAACAGTAAAATTAAATATTGAGCCAGGCTTATGGCAACACAGTTTCAGTATTAAAACCGCCAGTGGCGAGCTAGAACGTGCCATGGAGCAATTGGAAAAAACATTAGCCAGTATACCGGCTGCGCAACGCGATATGATGGCTAAAATGATGGCTAGTCAGGGTGTGTCATTCGATTTTAAAGATAATTCAGTGCAGGTGTGCCTGACTCAGCAAGATATCGAGCGCGGCCAACTGCCGCAACAAGATGGTTGTACCCAACAAGTTAATCAAACAGGTGACAGCAGCTATAGCTTTACCTTTTCTTGCAACACCAACCCACCTAGTAGCGGCAGTGGGGTTATGACCTTTGATGGCCGTAAAGCCTATACCGGTAATGCCAGCTTTACTACCCAACTTAAAGGCAAAACCGAGCAAATGACCATGCAACAAAGTGGTAAATGGCTTAAAGCTAATTGCAATTAATCCTAAGTAGGTGCTGCTATAGAAAAATCCCACGCAATGGCGTGGGATTTTTAGTTAAATTCTAGATAAACTCTAACTCATATCTAACTTTTGGCATTTCAACATTACCTACCCGTAGAAGTGAGGTGTTTCGGTGTGGCTAAATAAAGAAAAAACTACCAACGCGGCAATACGTAGTTATCGCCAAGCGCTATTGCATGCAAACCCCAATTTTGTGGTTATTGATCATTTATTTAATGACACTGAACTCAATAACGTTATTAGCACGTTACTGCTAGATAACAACTGGCACACTCAAAAGCACAGCTACTCTGCTTTATATGTCGATAACGCTAAATGGCAAAAAACCAGTAAAAAGCAACGTTTTGTCCAGCGAGATATTTGGCAACGCACTGTGCCAAGTTCTGATAACACTTCTGCGGCTATCGCGTTAAACAATAGCGCCAGTGAATTTTTAGCATATTTACGTAGTGCTGAATTTATAGCGTTGTTATCAAAAATTTTTAAAGTGTATTTAACCGACATTAATGTGGCGAACCCCGCTATTAATACCAATTATTTTCGCTTAGCGGCTCCCGACTTTGTTAATTTACACGCTGATGACTCGCCAGGCAGAGAAGTGTGTATGCTGTTGTATTTAAATAAACACTGGCACAGCAACCTAGAAAATAACGGTGGCGAATTGGTTTTCAAAGGCACGAATAACTGCCCTATTAAGATCGCGCCGTTGTACAACCGCTGTGTGTTGTTTGACCCATCCTCTGCCGGAGCCGAGCATTGGGTAAACGCCATGACAACTGAAAACACCCAAAAATACCGCTACAACGTCACTAGTTGGTATTGGTCACTATAATGTGCAGCTACCTAGATAATATTCAAAATATGCTCGCGAATTAAAACCAGAAAATTGCGTTCGCATTATTCGAGATAAACATAAAAAGGCCCATGCTAATTGCATGGGCCTTTTTATGTTTATCTGGCGGAGAGAGAGGGATTCGAACCCTCGTTAGGTTTTACCCTAAACACACTTTCCAGGCGTGCGCCTTCAGCCACTCAGCCATCTCTCCGGTGCTTGCATTGCAAGCGGCACTATACTAGTGAAATTATGCCTTTGCTGCAACTCTTATCCGGTATCCACTGCTGATAAAGCGCGCTGTTGCTGGCTTTTTCAGCAGTTACCGCGATTTTAACTTAAGCGTTGCCTTTTACCTGCATTTTTAAATCACGGGCAAAATTAAGCATACGGTTTAACGGTATTAAGGCTTTTTCACGAACATCAGCGTCAACAAATATTTCATGGCCGGCTGTGTCAGTGAGAGCTTCCTCAATCGCTTTTAAGCCATTCATTGCCATCCAAGGGCAATGCGCACAGCTGCGACAGGTTGCACCGTTGCCGCCGGTTGGGGCTTCAATGAAGGTCTTATGTGGCATCAGCTGCTGCATTTTGTAAAAAATGCCTTTGTCAGTAGCAACAATAAACATGTCGTTCGGCAATGTTTGGCTGGCTTTAATTAACTGACTGGTTGAGCCTACCGCATCAGCGAGCTGTACCACACTGTCAGGCGATTCTGGGTGTACGAGTACTGCAGCGTTAGGATATTGCTTTTTCAGCTCTATAAGCGCGTTGGCTTTGAATTCGTCATGCACGATGCAGGCGGCATTCCACATGATCATGTCGGCACCGGTTTGCTTTTGAATATAGTGACCTAAATGCTTATCTGGACCCCACAGAATTTTTTTGCCTTGGCTGTCTAGGTGCTCAACAATTTCTAAGGCGATAGATGAGGTAACTATCCAGTCGGCTCGGGCTTTAACTGCGGCAGAGGTATTGGCATAAACCACTACTACGCGGTCGGGGTGTTGATCACAAAAGTCTGAAAACGGCTGCGCCGGGCAACCTAAGTCTAGTGAGCAGGTGGCTTCTAACGTTGGCATTAACACGGTTTTATTTGGTGTAAGTATTTTCGCGGTTTCGCCCATAAACTTAACACCAGCCACAATTAACGTTTTTGCGGGGTGCTCATTACCAAAACGGGCCATTTCTAATGAATCAGATACGCAACCGCCGGTTTCTTCAGCTAGAGCCTGAATTTCTGGATCGGTGTAATAGTGCGCAACCAGCACGGCGTCTTTTTGCTGCAGCAATGTTTTAATGCGACTTTTATAGGCAGCTTTATCGTCATTACTTAGCGGTATCGGTTTTTGCGGAAAAGCAAAGTCTTGCTCTGTGAAATACAGCGTTTGTTCCATAGGGCTCACCTGCTGGTGTTAAAATGGCGGCTATTATAGCGTGCGTTTAAAGAAAATACAGTAGCAGAATGTGGTGGGTCATGATGGATTCGAACCATCGACCAATGGATTAAAAGTCCACTGCTCTACCAGCTGAGCTAATGACCCAAACAGGGCTATCGAATTGGTGGGTCATGATGGATTCGAACCATCGACCAATGGATTAAAAGTCCACTGCTCTACCAACTGAGCTAATGACCCTTTTCGATATTTTTGTTTGTGCGGTTTGGTGGGTCATGATGGATTCGAACCATCGACCAATGGATTAAAAGTCCACTGCTCTACCAACTGAGCTAATGACCCTCACCGCGGAGGCATATCTTACTGATTTACGACCTTAGTGCAAGAAAAAACTATAAAAAACTCGTTTGGATTGGTCTGTTTGGTCAAAATGCCAGCGCTTGGCAACATATTGTGCACATAAAAAACCCGGCGAGTGCCGGGTTTGGTTATTTTAGTGCGTCTATTCTGTCTTGCGCTAGTTTCGCTGACGTTGCTGTTGAATGCTTTTCAACCAGCTGACGGTAATACCGTTTCGCTTCGTCTTTTTTGTTCTCGCGCTCGGCCACCTGCCCTAGTTTTAACAAGGCGTCGGCGACTTTATTTGACTGAGAGAAATTATTAACTACCCGTTCAAAATGCGTTTTGGCTTTTGCCAGCTCGTTGTTATTAAATAATAACTGACCAAGCCAGTAGTGAGCATTAGGTGCATAACTTGAATTAGGGTAGTTTTGAATAAACTTCTCAAATTCCGGTATTGCCGCATCATAGCGCCGTTCTTTAAGCACCATGTTAACAGCTTTATCGTACGCGTCGTTTTCCGATCCATCGGTAGAATAGCTTGTGTTAGATGCCGGCGGCTCCACTGGCATAACAGCTGGGCTGTTATTGCCACTAGGCGTCTGAATGGCATTAACTCGGCGGTCTATTTCCTGATACAGATCACGCTGGCGCTGCAGAATTTCTTCTAACTGATACGAATGTGTTTCTGTTACTCCCCGTAACTCACTTACTTCGTCTAACAACGTTTGTAGCTGTTGCGCCATACGAAGTTGAGCTTCGGTTCGGGCTTCAACAACACGTTCAAGTGTTGCTAGCCGCTGTTCTATCGTGCCAGTTGGCGCGGTAGCGTTAGTGACATTAGCAGACGGCCTACTACGATTAATATCCGTAACAGGTGCGGGGTTGGCAATAACACTGGTATGAACCAGTGTTATTGCTGCAAGCAGAGTATATTTCACAGTCATGCGTATCTATGTAGTAATTAGTCTAGATTAGTAGACTAACACTGCACGACGGTTCTTGGCAAAGCCTGCTTCTGAACGTGACATATCAACTGGCTTCTCTTCACCGTAGCTTACCGTTGAAATCTGACCAGATGTTACGCCCAGGTTTTGTAAATACTGTACTACTGCCTGTGCACGACGCTCGCCTAATGCGATGTTATATTCTGGTGTGCCGCGCTCATCTGAGTGGCCTTCAACAGTAATACGTACGCTTGGGTTAGCAGTTAAGAAAGCACCGTGAGCTTGCAGAGTTTCAATAAACTCAGAGCGAACAGTAGCTTTATCAAAATCGAAATAGATGGTGTTTTCTTGACGCAACGTTTCTAATTTCTGGCGCATTTGTTCTGCTGGGCTCATGCCTTGAGATACAGTTTCAACTTGAACTGTATTGCCTTGGCCTGCCATATCCGAATCTGACTGATCAGTAGAAGATGTAGAGCTACAAGCAGCTAAAGCTAGCACTGGTAATGCGATCAATAAACCTTTTAACACTTTATTTAATTTCATGACTTTTGTCCTTAGTATTTTAATGTAATAACTATCTTGTTTTTCTATAAAAACGGCGACCAAGCCGGCGATTTAACTTGTCCTTCAACCGCCGGTAGTCGTGCTTTAAAACGACCATCCATAGAAACCAGTGCTAACACTTGCATAGAACCATGCATAGTGCTGTAAATGATCATTGAACCGTTTGGTGCCACGCTAGGTGACTCATCCAGAGTAGTTTTGGTTAATACTTGCAAAAAGTGGGTTTTACGGTCCATTTTTGCAATATTATACTGCCCCCGAATACGGTTAACCATCACCACCGAATTACCATCCGGTGTATAAGAGCCAGCCAAATTCATTTCACCTTCAAAGGTCAAACGTTTGGTCGCTCCTGTTAATAAATTTACGCTATAAAGTTGTGGATTGCCACCGCGCTCAGAACTGAACAACAGCTCCTTACCATCTGGCGACCAAGATGGCTCAGTATCAATTGCCCTATGGTTAGTTAACCGAGTTAAGGCTTTGCTGTTAACGTCCATAGTATAGATTTCAGTATTGCCATCTTTTGACAACACCATGGCCATCTTTTTACCATCCGGTGACCATACTGGCGCACCATTAATACCAGGCGTACTACTTAACATTGAACGACGGCCAGTATAAATATCTTGTATATAAATTTGTGATTGACGCTTTTCAAAAGTGACATACGCCAGCTTAGTGCCATCCGGCGACCAACTTGGCGACATTAATGGCTCTTTTGAGCGCAACAACACTTGCTCGTTAGCACCGTCATAATCAGCAACCACCAACTGATGCGAGAACTCTAATTTGCGGTTTACCAAGACATAAGCAATTTTTGTTAAAAATGCACCGCGTTCACCGGTTAACTTCTCGTATACTATGTCACTAATGCGATGTGCGTACTGGCGAAACTGGCTGCCATTTATTGTTGTTTCGCGACTATCTAAAATAAAATCGCCACTACTAACTATACGTCCAGCATTTAATGCTTGCCTATTAGCACCGCTACTGCCTTTTAATATGTCTATTAGCTCAAAGCTTACTGAGTAACGATCAATACCAACTTCGGTAATTTGGCCTACAACTATGGCTTCAACGCCTTCTTTTGCCCATGCGGCAAAGTCTACCTGTGCGGCATTTTGTGGCCGCTGTGGCATTTTAATACTGGTCAACGGGCTAAACTTGCCACTGCGCATTAAGTCGGCAGCAACAATTTCGTCCAGCCGCTGATTAGGCAAAGTTGCACCTTTAAACGTAAATGGCACTATTGCAATTGGCCGGCCTGAATCAACACCACCAGTAATGACGATCTCTAACGATGCTTGCACTTTTACACTAAACAATAATGCAACGAATAAAACACTCAATAACTTAACTATATTCAAAACTTTGGCTCCACCCTAAATGTTATGTCTTTCAACTTTTCATACACATCTGGTTCTGATGACATTGGCATACTGCCGATACGATTAATGGCACGTACTGCTGAATCACATACGTTACTATCACCACCAAGCACCTTAACATTAGTAACAAAACCTGTTGTTGCCAAACGAATGTTCACTGAACATGACTTGCCACGCATACTCTCGTCTTTGTACAACGCCCGGTCAACTGCATCAGAAATCAAGGCAATGTAACGTTGCACTTCTGTTGCTGCTTGCTTTGAGCGCGCAGCTGAGCGTGCTTGGGCTTCTTTTTCCATTTGTTCTTGCATTGAACGTTCTTGCTCAGCTTTTTGCTTAGCTTCGGCCGCTTGGCGTTCACGCTCTGCTTTAGCCTTTTCTGCTGCATCTTGCTCAGCTTTACGCTTTTGCTCGGCTGCTTTGGCTGCATCTTCGGCTTGTTTACGTTCTTGCTCTTTAGCTTTACGCGCTTCTTCAGCTTGTTTTGCCTTGGCGTTTTCTTGCTGTTGCAGTTTTTTTGCATCTGCAGCAGCAGCTTTAGCTTGCTTAGCCTCGGCGTCTGCTTGGCGTTTTTCTTCCGCTACGCGCTTTAGACGCTGCTCTTCAGCGGTACGATTTTTTTCTGCCTGCTCAGCACGTCGCTCTAAATCACGAATACGCTTTTCTTCGGCTGCTTTAACTGAATCACGTTCTTTTTGCATTTGCTGCACGCGTTCATTCAGTGCCTTTTCATCTACCGCTACCGCTTCTATTGGTGCTTTGCCTTCAGACTCTAAACTTACCGTAACCATTTCTGGCGTACTGGAAAAATCAGCACCAAAAACTAATAACAGCAGAATAACTAAATGCAGCCCAAACGATTTTGCTAGTGGCGGGTCAACTTTCACTGACATATCACTTCGAGTCCAGGTTATCGGTCATTAAACCAACTGCAGGTGCACCGGCGCCTTTTAATACATTAATTAAGCGGATAATGGCGTCGTAGGTTACTCTGCCATCACCTTTAACAATTACTTGAGTGCCAGGCTCAATTTTCAACCAGCTGGCTACTTCTACCGTTAACTCAGCAGCGGTAAACGGGCCTTGCTGTTTACTGTCTTTTTCAAAGTAATACAGCCCATCTTGATCTACCGTCGCCACTAAGGGTGTTTTACCATCTTGCATCTGCTTTATAGGCTGAGCGTCAGATTTAGGTAATTCCACTTTTACCCCTTGGGTAATCAGTGGTGTGGTAATCATAAATATGACCAACAGCACTAACATAACGTCAATGTAAGGCACGACGTTAATTTCTGCCTTTAATCGTCGCTTCTTCCGTACATACATTAGGCCGCATCTCCACTGCTAGACACAGCTTGACGATGCAAAATATTTGCAAATTCTTCAACAAAGTTGGCATAGCTGCTTTCTAATGATTCGACCTGATGCGAAAACTTATTGTAAGCAATAACAGCGGGTATTGCGGCAAATAAACCAATAGCGGTAGCAATAAGCGCCTCAGCAATACCTGGTGCTACCATAGATAATGTGGCTTGCTCTACCGCACCTAGCGCAATAAATGAATTCATGATGCCCCATACCGTACCAAATAAACCGATATAGGGACTAATCGAGCCTACAGTAGCTAAAAACGGCAAATGCATTTCTAGTCGCTCGACTTCGCGAGACAAACCAACCCGCATCGCGCGCTGCGTGCCTTCCATTACTGCGGCAGGTTGACGACTGTTGGTTTTATGCAAGCGGGCAAACTCTTTAAAGCCTGACTTAAACAGGGTTTCTAAACCATGATTATTATTGCGCGCGCTAACTTCGTTATATAACTTAGATAAATCAATACCTGACCAAAACTTGTCTTCAAATTTTTTCGCTTCAGTCACAGCATCACTTAAGGCCTTACGACGGCGAAAAATCATGGTCCACGACATTACCGACATTGCCAGCAAAATTAACATCACCAATTGCACTACAAAGCTGGCTTCTATAAGTAAACTTAAAATCGAAATTTTACCTGCCACGTTTTAACACCTCTAATACTTCTGCTGGAATTGCCCTAGCTTTCATTTCTTGTACTTCAACACAGGCTACTTTAATTTGTGCCGAGCAATGTAGTTCGCCGTTACTATTGTACACATTTTGCGCAAAAACCATACTGACTTGTTTTAAAGTACTGATTTGACTAGAAACCGTCAATAAATCATTAAATTTTGCCGGCTTTTTATAATCCATTAAAACTTGCGTAACAACAAAAGCAATATTTTTTGACAATAACAAATCTTGCTCAACACCTAGGGCGCGCAGCCATTCGGTGCGCGCTCTTTCAAAAAATTTTAAATAATTTGCGTAGTAAACAATCCCACCAGCATCGGTATCTTCGTAGTACACGCGTACGGGGAATGTAAAGATTGTTTCAGACATGACTATTCGCTTTAATTGTTGTATATGATAAATGCGCCAAGGTAGTAACTCAATCACTTGTGCAAGCGAAACCTAACTATATTTTTCTTTCACGGCTACTTGTATTTTTATAGCGTTTCTGTTGACTACTATTTACACAATTAGTTTCACTATTTTCATCTTGCCGACCAAAACACAGTTTAGAGCGACGAACAGACAATACTGAACTACATTAATAAAAAGTAATGCGTCCTATAATCCGCGTTTTAAATTAACCTTGCATGAATAGACGGCTCTAAAGCTGGCCGTATCACTGCCCTATTTAAATTTACCTTTAATCAGCACAAGAATTCATTAGTTTTTTTAATGGCAAAGAGCTAATTTTTCTCGTTTGAAGTTATTACTCTAAGTAACTATCATACGCATGTGTTCTGAGCTAGCGCAAAGAAACAGCAGAGCTTCTGCTGAATCTTAGTAAAGATCACTTGGTAATAAGGTTTGTGTTTTCACCAAATTTTGTTGCTGTTTTAACATGTTCCCTGGATTTTTGAAGCTCGTCTTCAACTTGTTGCTTTGCCCACTCACTGAGTGGGCTTTTTTTTATTCTGTTTTTGGCAAATCAAAACCAAAGTGTAAATACGCACGAGGTGAAGCAATACGGCCTCGAGGTGTGCGCTGAATAAAACCTTGCTGAATTAAAAAGGGTTCGATCACATCTTCGATGGTGTCTTTTTCTTCGCCTATAGCCGCGGCAAGGTTATCTAGACCCACTGGCCCTCCCATAAATTTTTCAATAATGGCCAGTATTAACTTGCGATCCATGTAATCAAAACCTTCGGCGTCAACATCAACCATTTGTAAAGCTTCTGCGGCCACCGCCACCGTCACTTGACCGTCAGCTTTAACTTGGGCGTAATCGCGCACCCGACGTAATAACCGATTAGCAATACGCGGCGTGCCGCGCGAGCGCTTGGCAATTTCAGAAGCGCCTGCTTCGTCTAATACTAAATTAAGAAAGTGCGCTGAACGCATAATAATTTGCGTAAGCTCTTCTACTTTATAAAATTCTAAACGCTGCACAATGCCAAAGCGGTCTCGCAATGGCGAGGTTAACGCCCCAGCTCTAGTGGTCGCACCTACTAAGGTAAACGGCGGCAAGTCGAGCTTGATAGAGCGCGCAGCAGGACCTTCGCCAATCATAATATCTAGCTGATAGTCTTCCATCGCGGGATAAAGAATTTCTTCAACTATCGGGCTTAAGCGATGAATTTCGTCAATAAATAACACATCATTCGGTTCAAGGTTAGTTAACAGTGCCGCTAAATCGCCCGCTTTTTCTAATACTGGGCCGGAAGTGCTTTTTATGTTTACGCCCATTTCGTTGGCGACAATCATGGCTAGCGTAGTTTTACCCAAGCCTGGCGGGCCAAATATCAAGAGATGATCTAGCGGATCACCCCGCCTTCTTGCGGCTTCAATAAAAATAGCCATTTGCTGGCAAACGTGTTCTTGCCCAGTGTAATCGGCAAGCGTTTTTGGCCGAATAGCGCGGTCAATAACTTCGTCTTCACGCGTGGCACTGGTTTGAATTAAACGATCGGCTTCTATCATGGTTTACATCATGCTCCGCAGTGCGGCCTTAATTAGCTGCTCACTGCTCATATCGTTTTGTTTAATTTTCCGCACCGCTTTATCAGCCTGTAACTGGCTGTAGCCTAATGAAACTAAAGCACTTACTGCGTCCTGCTCTGCAGTTGCTACAGGGCTAAATATGGCTTCATCATCTTGCAATAGCATGCCATCGGTTACTGGCGTATTAGGCGCTACGCCCCAGTCTTTTAACCTGTCACGCATTTCTACCACTAAGCGCTCTGCGGTTTTTTTGCCGACACCAGGTAATTTTACTAAGGTACTAACATCACTTTGCTGTACACAGTGCACAAACTGCTGTGCTGTCATGCCAGATAATATTGTTAGCGCTAATTTTGGGCCAACACCATTGGCTTTGATCAGTTGGCGAAACAGCGCCCGTTCGTTCTGATTGACGAAACCATAAAGCAACTGCGCGTCTTCACGCACCACAAAGTGGATATAAATTATGGCTTCTTCGCCTGTCGCCGGTAACTTATAAAAACTGGTAAGTGGCAGCTGCACTTCATAACCAACGCCGGCTACTTCTATTAATAAATCAGGGGCCTGCTTTTCTAGCAAGATGCCGCGTAAACGTCCAATCATAGGGTCTGCTTAGGGTTCTACCCAGTAAATACCAATGCTAGCGTAAACGACCACGCACGGTTTTACGCGCTTGGCCGGCTAGGCTAATTAAACTTTGCTGAGTATGCCCATGACAAAGTGCTACTGCAAGCGCATCGGCAGCGTCAGCCTGTGGGTTAGCCGGCAGCTTTAGTAGTGTGCGCACCATATGTTGCACCTGCGCTTTATCAGCTGCGCCGGTGCCTACTACCGACTGTTTAACCTGCCGCGCTGAGTATTCATACACCTCTAGCCCCGCATTTTTTGCCGCAACTATTGCTGCACCACGAGCCTGACCTAACTTTAGTGCTGAGTCAGGGTTGCGCGCCATAAACACTTGTTCAATGGCAAAAATAGTCGGTTGGGTTTGCGCAATAATTTCACTAACACCATTAAAGATATCAAGCAGCCGTTCAGGTAGAAAATCGGCAGTGTTTAGGCGAATACAGCCACTGGCAACGTATTCAAATTTAGAACCATTTTGGCGCACTACACCATAACCGGTTAATCGGCTGCCTGGGTCAATACCCAGAATAATATTCACGCTTAACTATGCTCTGCCATCAGCTCATCACTGATCTCGGCATTGTGGTAAACGTTTTGCACGTCATCCGAATCTTCAAGTTGATCAAGCAACTTAAAAAATGCCGTAACATGTTCAGCATCCACTTCTGCTCGGGTTGCAGGTACCAAGGTAACGTCACTACTATCGGCATTAAAACCAGCAGCAGACAGTGCATCTTTAACATCGGTGAAGGTATCTACCGTGGTAAATACCTCAATACTGCCATCAGCATCACTGACAATATCTTCAGCGCCGGCATTTAATGCGACTTCCATTAAGGCATCTTCATCCGTGTCTGGCGCAAATACCAATATACCTCGTCGGGTAAATAAATAAGCTACTGAGCCAGACGTACCTAAACTGCCACCGTGTTTAGTAAACGCGTGACGCACATCAGCTACGGTACGCTTATGATTATCGGTCATGGTTTCAACAATTACGGCGACACCATTTGGACCATAGCCTTCATAAACCAGCTCTTCGTAGTTCTCACCTTCACTAGCGCCAGCACCGCGCTTTACCGCTCGGTCAATGGTGTCACGCGTCATGTTTTCAGATAAGGCTTTATCTACGGCTAAGCGCAGACGAGGGTTCATAGTGACATCGGGGTTTTGCCTTGCAGCAACCGTAAGCTCGCGGATAATTTTTGTGAAAATTTTACTTTTTTTAGCATCCTGACGTGCTTTACGATGCTTCATGTTCGCCCATTTACTATGGCCGGCCATTATTTACTCCTTAAATTGTGGCAGCTAGATTGCTGCCACGGCTACGCGGGTAAAACAATACGAATAATTACTGCGGTTTAGCTACTACACTAATACCCAACTCGGCTAATTGTGCTGGGTTAGCGGCACCTGGTGCGTCGGTAAGTGGACATGCTGCACTAGCTGTTTTAGGAAATGCCATTACATCACGAATAGAAGTTGCACCGGTCATTAGCATAACCAAACGGTCTAAACCAAAGGCTAAACCAGCATGCGGCGGCGCACCATATCTTAGCGCTTCGAGTAAGAAACCAAATTTTTCGTTAGCCTCTTCATCACTAATGCCAAGCAAGGTGAACACTTTAGCTTGTACTTCAGCAGTATGAATACGTACCGAACCACCGCCTAACTCGGTGCCATTTAACACCATATCATAGGCATTAGATAATAACTTGCCTAAGTCTAACTCATTGTTAGCAGTAGTTAAAAATGCTGCAGTATCAAGTGGAGAGGTAAATGGATGGTGTACTGCAGAAAAGCTGCCATCATCGTTTTCTTCAAACATTGGGAAATCGACTACCCAAAGTGGCTTCCAGCTGTCTTGGGTAATAGCTAAATCTTCACCTAGCTTTAAGCGTAGTGCGCCCATAGCTTCGCACACTACTTTGTAGGTATCTGCAGCAAAGAAGATTAAATCACCATTTTTAGCATCGGTGCGAGCAATAATAGTGGCGATAATATCTGGCGTTAAAAACTTCGCAACCGGTGACTGTACACCTTCGCTGCCTGCCGCAATGTCGTTAACTTTCATCCAAGCTAAGCCTTTAGCGCCATAGATACCAACAAAACTAGTGTAATTATCAATATCTTTACGTGATAGCTTTTCTGCCGCACCAGGTACTTTAAGTGCTACAACACGGCCTTTGGCATCGTTAGCTGGGCCGGAGAACACTTTAAACTCAACGTCTTTAAGTATATCGGCAACATCAACAAACTGCATTGGGTTACGTAAGTCTGGCTTATCTGAGCCGTATAAGCGCATAGCTTCAAAGTAGGTCATTCGCGGAAACTGACCTAAATCGATATCTAACAATTGCTTAAACATGCTATGTACCATCTGCTCGGTAATAGTCATTACCTGCTCTGAGGACATAAACGAGGTTTCAATATCAATTTGGGTAAATTCAGGCTGGCGATCAGCTCTTAAGTCTTCATCGCGAAAACACTTAACAATTTGATAGTAGCGATCTAACCCTGACATCATTAACAGTTGTTTAAACAGCTGTGGTGACTGTGGCAGTGCAAAAAACTGGCCCTTATGAGTACGGCTAGGTACTAAATAATCACGGGCACCTTCGGGGGTAGCCTTAGTTAGAATAGGCGTTTCCACATCCATAAAACCGTTACTATCCATAAAGTTACGTACAAAGCTGGTTACTTTGGCACGAAACTTTAACCGTTCGGTCATCATTGGCCGACGTAAATCAAGATAACGGTACTTTAAACGCTGCTCTTCACTGTTGTTTTGGTTAGAGTCTAAAGGCAACGGCGCAGCTTTATTTAAAATGATTAACTCACTGGCATACACTTCTACTTCGCCGGTTGCCATGTCTTTATTAATTTGTGAAGCAGGGCGCGCCCGAACTTGGCCTTTAATTTGAATACAAAATTCATTACGCAAGGTGTAGGCCACGTCAAACAGATCTTTTAGTTCTGGATCACAGACCACTTGAACCATACCTTCACGGTCACGTACGTCTAAAAATATTAACCCACCCAGATCGCGACGGCGATTAACCCAACCGCATAAAGATACCTGTTGCTCAACATGCTGTGCGGTTAATAAACCGCAATAATGACTACGCATTAAACCTTCCCTCTACCTTGCTAATCAGCGGTACTAAAATGACGGCTAATTATATAGAAATGGCGCTTAATGTCACTGTCAGTTCACTAAATCACAGCTTTAGAAAAACAATATTGATTTTTCCCCTGCTGCTTAACCCGATACATCAGGCTATCGGCAACTTTAAGTAGCTTCGCACAATCAGTGCCATCGTCAGGATAAATAGCAATACCAATACTGGCACTTATTTGTACTTCGCCAACCGACAGCGCAAATGGCATTGCCAGTTGATGCAATATTTTTTCAGCGACAATTGCGGCATCATCGCGGCTTAGTAAACCGGTTAATAAAATAGCAAATTCATCGCCACCAAAACGAGCTACAGTATCACTTTTTCTTACCGCCTCGCCTAAGATACCGGCTAACTTGAGTAATAACTCATCACCAATATCATGGCCATACTGATCGTTAACCTCTTTAAATCCATCAAGATCTAAAAATAATAATGCCAATATTTCATTGTGTCGTGCATGCTGCAGCAACGCTTGTTCAATTCTCTCTTTAATCAGGCTGCGATTAGGTATCTTGGTAAGATCATCATGCGTTGCCATAAAACGCATTTTTTGTTCGGCTTGACGACGTAATAACACTTCGCTACGTAGCGATAAGTTCCAACCTAACACTACGGCAATTAATAATGCGGCGGCGCCACCAATTTGCCACATTAGCTGATGCAACTGGGCCTTATTAATGCCTTGATTAATCTGGAAATTAAACCATTTTTGGTAAAGTAGCTGACGATCTTCAGCCGTAATACTGCGCAAACCTTTATTGAGCATCGTAACTAGCGGCGCGTAATCTTCACGCACTGCAATAAGTGATGGGTAGCTAGGCAAATCGTCCAATACTTGCAGGCGCAAATACATATAGCCAGCTTCACGCAATATTTCACTGGTGGTTTCCACTGAGTCCATAACAAAATCGACTTTATGCTGTTGCATAAGCTCTAAACCTGCACGTAATGAATTTACTGGAATGACATCAATCAGCGGATAGACCTCATTAATTCGCTTTGCCATTTGATAGTCTTTATAAATAGCAATTCGCTTGCCATCAAGCTCAGTGGCACTTACAACTAAATCGCGATTATCATTACTAATTAGCACCCATTTTGCTGGCCAAAACTCATCGGTAAACCGTGCATAGCTGTGTCGGTCGTCCTGATCTGAGGTGTTAGCAACCAAATCTAGTTTTTTTAGTTTTAAATCTTCTAGCATCACGTCAAAATTTGCGTACAGCTCAATATCAAAACGCACATTAATGCGCTGCCCCAATAAGCTAATCAAATCAACTGTTACGCCAGCTGGGTTGCCATCAGTGTCTATAAACTCCATTGGTGGCCAATTATTTAACATGCCAATACGTAATACAGGATGCTCGCTCACCCAACCTTGCTCGGCCGGTGTTAACGGTACCTGAGTAAAAAATTGCGGGAAATAACGTAAATCGGTTTGTGGCACCCAATTTTTTTCTACCTGTAGCAAGGTGTCGAAGGGCAGTTTTGCAAAGCCGCGCCTAATTTTTTCGGCTAATTCGCTATCAGCCTCGCGTACTAAGGTATACATCGGAGAAATAATCTCTGAATCAGCTTGTTCAATAAATAAGTCAGTATAATTTAGCTGTTGTAAACGCAACGGAATAACTGCTGCGGCACCATAAAAACCGGCCAACTTGTTGTTGATTACGTCTTTAATAATATCGGGTAAATAACGATAACGAATAAACTCCGCCTTTGGATAACGTAACTCTAGCTCTGCGATATAGGGCGCATTTTCAAATACTGCTACTTTTAGTGATGCCGATGAGGAGAGTGGCGTAGTGACATTATGCTTTGCTGAATAGAAACGCGATTTAAAGCCATAAATCTGATAAGCCGACATCAGCCCGTCTTGCTGTAAATTATTATCAGGAAAGGCGATCAGCGCATCTATCCGGCCTTTTTTTAAATTTTGTAAGTTTTGAAACGATGAGTCTGGTACAAAAGCAATTTTGATACCCGTTTGTTCCGCCCACTGTCGCCATAAATCGACAAATAAGCCCTGCGCTTCGCCTTGCAGTGAGACATGCATATAAGGCGGGTTATCTATCGCCAAACCTAAAACCAGTGTGTTTTCATCGGTGCTGTCACCTAACCAGTGTCGTTCTAAACGGTCGAGAAATGCGCGGTCTATCTTACTCGTCGCTTGTTGTAGTTGGGCAAACAACGGGTTGTTTTGTGTTACGGCATAACTTAAATGCAAAGTACGCAGCGGTATTTTACGGTACATGGGAAATTGCTGTGCTAGCTCGGAATAGTGCGCATAACGCGGTGCTAAACGATCGAGTGCCGCTAACGCATTAATTTGCCCACTTAAGGCCGCATCATATAGCGCAGTAGATGTGGAATAGGTTCTTAGCGTTACGCTAGGTATTGACTTATATAAGCCTTCTATATGCCCAGAGGTTTCTACTACACCAATAACATAAGGCGTCAAATCGGTAAGTTTAGTAATCGCTGGCAGGTCTCTTTGCACAAACACATTACTGTATATATCAATACCTGTGTCGCCTAATTGATAGCTGAGTTCACGCTCTGCGGTTTTTGCAACACCACCATGAATATGCACTTCGCCACGTTGTAATATCGGCAATGTCAGCGGCCAGTCTGCTGCAACAAATTCAACGCGTATTTGTTGTTGTTTAGCAATTTCTTGCCAGTAATCAACGACCAAGCCTGCTGCCTGCCCGTTTTCATCAGTAAACATATAAGGAAAAGTGTCGTTACTAATAACGATTTTTAATGGGTTTGGTAGTGTTGCCGCAGAAAGCTGGGTAAAGCACGTTCCCAAAACAAGTAAACAGACTAATAACCGGAATATCATTATGTTATGCTTCCTGAATGACATTACTTAGTTTTACGCTGCCACTATAAGAAGGTCAAGCTGCCGATGCTATATCTTGGCTGCCCAGTGTGGGCAAACCCAAAATGGAAAAGCACCATTTTCACCGCCGATGCTAAAGCTAACGACTTTCTGCCACAATACGCGAATATTTTTAATACGGCCGAAGGCAATACCACCTTTTATGCTGATCCATCCGATGAGACTTTACAGCGTTGGCAGCAAGATACACCACCGCACTACCGCTTTGTATTAAAGGTGCCGCAGCGTATTAGCCATGCCGATAACACAGACAACACAAACCAACTTAGCGCTTGGCTCGGCCGTATGGCGCTATTAGGCGAAAAACTTGCCATAGTGCATTTACAACTACCCGCGCAATTGGGGCCGGCACAATTAACACGCATTCTTTCGCTGGTTGAACAAATTAGCCAAACTCAGCGCTGTGCGCTAGAGGTGCGTCATCTGGCATTTTTTGATAAAGGCCAACATGAAACACTACTACATAAGCAATTACAGCGCCTAGGCGCCGAACGAGTGGTGTTTGATAGTCGAGCATTATTCTCGGTTGCCGCGAACACCGCGGCGCTATTAGATGCGCAAGCAAAAAAGCCGCGCCTGCCGGTACATGCCATAAGCTTTAGCTCTACTCCAATGCTGCGCTTTATTGGCAGTGATAATATGGCGGTAAACCGTCAGCTCTATCAACCCTGGCTAAAAAAAGTACAGCAATGGTTAGACGAAGGTAAAAGTCCGTTCTGCTTTTTTCATACCCCAGACAACACTCTGGCACCAGAACTCTGTCGGCAGTTCGCTGAAGACTTACACTATCAGCATAGTTGCTTAACACCCTGGCCAAGTGAACAACAGTTTAGCTTACTGTAGTGTTTAACAATTTTGCGCTAAACTAGCGCCACTTTTTACTGCTGCTATTTATATTATGCCAAAAGACGATATTTTTGCTGAACCCTTGCTGCAAGTGCCTGATTTTAGTTTTGATGATCAGGTAGCTGACGTATTCCCGGATATGATCCAACGCTCAGTGCCGGGCTATCACACTATTATTCAAACTATTGGTAAATTAACCAGTCGCTTTCAGCAAGCTAATAGTAATTATTACGACCTTGGTTGCTCGTTAGGCGCAGCGACACTGGCAATGCGACGCAATATTAGCGTCACCAACAGCAACATTATTGCCGTGGATAATAGTAAAGCTATGGTTGAGCGCTGTGAGCGGCATTTGCAGACATTTCGCTCTGATGTACCGGTACAAGTTAAACTGGCGGATATTCGTCAACAGCCAATAGAAAACGCCGCCATTGTGGTTATTAATTTTACGCTGCAGTTTTTACCTCAAGCCGATCGTAGCGCGCTAATACAGCGCATTTATCAGGGTTTAAAGCCAGGTGGCTTACTTATTTTATCGGAAAAATTTATTAGTAATGACCCTACTGCGAATGAGCTATTAATCGATCTGCACTATGACTTTAAACGGGCTAATGGTTACAGCGAACTAGAAATTAGCCAAAAACGCAGTGCTCTAGAAAACGTGATGAAACCCGATACCTTAGTTGAACACCAGCAGCGAATACAGGACGCAGGGTTTAGCAGCCAAACGCTATGGTTTCAATGCTTTAATTTCTGTTCAATGTTGGCGATTAAATAAGGTTTATTATGCTCGATTTTACGCCGTTTTATGGCCTACTTGCTGGCAACAAACTGCATAAGTGGTTAGAAACGCTGCCGGCACAACTGGCGGCATGGAGCAAAGACGCACTGCATGGCGACTTTAAACAGTGGCAAAAAGTGATTGCTAACTTGCCTGCCAGCCAAAATAGCCATATCGAATTAAAACCTGCAGTACAGTTTGGCAGTGCCAATGATATTGGCCCAGGTACAGCGCAGCAAATTCAGTATTTATTGCAGCAGTTAAAACCTTGGCGCAAAGGCCCGTTCAATATTCATGGTATCGATATTGATACCGAATGGCGTTCAGACTTTAAATGGGACCGGGTGCTGCCACATATCGCGCCACTGCAGAATAGATTTGTGCTCGATGTCGGCTGCGGTAGCGGTTATCACTTGTGGCGTATGCGCGGCGAAGGCGCTGAGTTTGTCGTTGGTATTGACCCTTCACAACTGTTTTATGCTCAGTTTCAAGCCATTAAACATTTTAATCCTGATCCAGCGGTAAACCTATTACCCGTTGGCATTGATGATATGCCAGCGTTAAAACAGTTTGATACGGTATTTTCTATGGGTGTGCTTTACCATAGGCGCTCACCATTAGATTTTTTACAGCAACTAAAAAACCAGCTACGCCCAGGCGGCGAGCTTATTCTTGAAACGCTGGTAGTTGAAGGCGATGAACATACGGTGCTGGTGCCAGGCGAGCGCTATGCCAAAATGCGTAACGTATGGTTTATTCCTAGTGTTGCTGCACTTACGCACTGGTTACAACGTTTGGGCTTTAATAATGTGCGTCTTGCAGATTTAAATCGCACCTCACTTGAAGAACAACGTAAAACCGATTGGATGGAAAACGAAAGTTTAATTGATTTTCTTGATGCAACTGATCATAGTAAAACCATTGAAGGTTATCCTGCCCCATTACGCGCGGTAATCATTGCCACTAATTAACCCGCAAGGAGCGCTGCCACAGTTATGCCATATCGTCCGCGTTCAACATTAGAGCAATGGCGCATTTTACAGGCCGTTGTAGATGCTGGCGGCTATTCACAAGCCGCTGAGCTACTTAATAAAAGCCAATCTTCGCTTAATCATGCCGTTGCTAAGTTACAAAGCCAACTGGGTGTAGAATTATTGGAAGTGCGTGGTCGTAAAGCCTATTTAACCGATGCTGGCGAGGTAATGCTGCGCCGCTCGCGGGTGCTAACGCAACAGGTTGAAGACTTAGAGTTATTAGCAACCAATCTTGACCAAGGTTGGGAGCCGGAAATTAAAATTGCGGTTGAGTTAGCCTACCCTCGGCATTTTTTAAACCAAGCTTTAGCCGAATTTTATCCTTTAAGTCGTGGCAGCCGTATTCAGCTAATTGATAGTGTGATCACCGGTAGTGCAGAAATCATTCAACAAAAACGTGCAGACTTAGTTATCGCTGCATCATCCGTTATTCCTAAAGGCCATCTTGGCGAGCCACTGTGTATCACACGCTTTATTCCCGTTACCGGCAGTAATAATCCGCTTGCGCAAATCAGCGATATTGACCAAGACGAACTAAGCCAACATTTGCAACTGGTGATCCGTGATACAGCACAAAAACCGTTAGATAATGCGGGCTGGCTTCGCGCAGAGCAACGTTGGACGTTAGATAATTTTTTTGAAGCTATTAACATACTCGTTACTGGCTTAGGTTTTTGTTGGTTGCCCGACTTCTTAATTGAACGTCAGCTAGCACAGGGCACGTTAGTGCAGCTAAACCTTAAACAATGCAGTGAACGCATTGCAGCAATATCATTAGTTACGCCCAAAGAAGAAACATTAGGCCCCGGCAGTAAAATACTACGCCAACTTATTTTGGCAGCACACCAGCAAACTTGAGGCAATTATGCAACAACAAGAACTAAATAAACTAATGCACGATAGCGCCACCGACGCGGTGTCTTACGCCAAAGAACAACATAAAATAGCGCTAAATAACAGTATTGCTAGTTTAGAACAGCTAGACAACCTGATATCTGAACTGCATCAGCTAGAAAAACAACAACGCCACTCTACCGAACTCGTATTTACATTAAGCAATATTTTAGGCGCGTACGTTGGTGAAGTGTTTATTGCTAACGTTGGCGGACAGTGGCAGCACAATCAGACTGATACTGCTGCTCCCTTTATTTTTGTACAGTTTAATGATAAAGAATTCCCATTTGCATCAGTGTGTTACCATAAAATTACCCGTGATAACAGCATTAGCCTACATGACTATGTTAAGCAAGCAATGGCAAATGCTATGCAGTAAGGCTTTTGTCTGCGGCGTTAAACAGGTAAAATGCAGCCAATTTTAAGCCTTTCCACTTTCAGCCATTCGAGGATAGTCGTGAGCGAGCAGAAAACATCTTTAAGCTACAAAGACGCCGGTGTAGATATTGACGCCGGTAACGCGTTAGTTGAACGTATTAAAGGTGCCGTAAAACGCACGCGTCGACCAGAGGTTATGGGCGGATTAGGTGGTTTTGGCGCCCTATGCCAGATCCCTGCCGGCTATAAAGAGCCGGTATTAGTATCTGGTACTGACGGTGTGGGTACAAAATTACGTTTAGCCATGGATCTAAAACGCCATGACGGTGTCGGCATTGACTTAGTAGCTATGTGCGTAAACGACTTAGTGGTACAAGGTGCCGAGCCATTATTTTTCTTAGATTATTACGCTACCGGTAAGCTAGACGTTGATACCGCGTCAGCAGTAGTGCACGGTATAGCCGAAGGTTGTGTGCAAGCAGGTTGTGCACTGGTAGGTGGCGAAACCGCAGAAATGCCGGGCATGTACCACGGTGAAGACTACGATATCGCCGGTTTTTGCGTTGGTGTAGTAGAAAAAGCCAACATCATTGATGGCAGCAAAGTACAACCGGGTGATCAACTCATTGCATTAGCTTCATCCGGCCCGCACTCAAACGGTTTCTCTTTAGTACGTAAAGTATTAGAAGTAAGTGGCCAAAACCCAGACAGCATGTTGGAAGGTAAATCTATTGCCGACCACCTACTAGAACCAACCCGCATTTATGTAAAAAATCTGCTTAATTTATTTAAGCGCGTCCCTGTACATGCGCTATGTCATATTACCGGCGGTGGTTTCTGGGAAAATATTCCTCGCGTTCTGCCTGATAATGCAAAAGCTGTTATTGATGGTAAAAGCTGGCAGTGGCCGGCAATATTTAACTGGTTACAGCAGCAAGGCAATATTAGTCGCCATGAGATGTACCGCACTTTTAACTGTGGTGTAGGCATGCTTATTGTGCTGCCAAAAGAACAATTAAATACGGCACTGGATTTTCTTAAAGCTGCGGGCGAAACGGCATGGCACTTAGGCGAAATTCAGGCAGCGGGTCAAAGCGACGAACAGGTTATCATTAACGAATAAGGCCGGTGATGAAATCTATTGTTGTATTGATTTCCGGTAGTGGCTCTAACTTGCAGGCGATTATAGATGCCTGCAATAGTGGCGCCATACCGGGCAAAGTTAACGCTGTTATTGCGAATAAAGCTGATGCTTATGGCTTAGTTCGGGCCAGCGAAGCTGGCATTAGCACTCAGGTATTAAGCCATAAAGCGTACCAAGACCGCGATAGCTACGATTTAGCTTTAATTGACGCTATTGATCAGTATCAACCGGACTTAGTGGTACTAGCTGGTTTTATGCGCATACTAACACCTGCGTTTGTGCAGCATTACTCTGGGCGTTTACTGAATATTCATCCCTCTTTACTTCCTAAATATCAGGGGCTTAACACCTACCAACGGGCAATTGATGCCAAAGATACTGAACACGGTTGTAGTGTACATTTTGTTACCGAACAACTTGATGGTGGCCCCGTTATTTTGCAAGCTAAGGTACCGCTGTTTAGTGATGACGATGTAGCCTCGTTAGCTGAACGCGTGCACGAGCAAGAGCATCAAATCTATCCGCTGGTAGTGCGCTGGTTTTGCCAAAATCGTTTACAACAGCGGGCAGATCAGGCATGGTTAGATGGTAATGTATTAGCTGCCAATGGTTATGCGAATGATGAT
The DNA here is from genome assembly GCF_036983985.1 of Rheinheimera metallidurans. NCBI lineage: Bacteria > Pseudomonadati > Pseudomonadota > Gammaproteobacteria > Chromatiales > Chromatiaceae > Rheinheimera > Rheinheimera metallidurans. Next base: position 671,459 of record NZ_JALAHQ010000001.1, on the reverse strand, counting down.
GAAGACTAAATGGCGTTTATATACGTCTTTTATTATGTTAACCGCGCTGTTCTCAAGCGCAACTTATGCCGACACCACACCATTAACCAGCTTTGAAGCTGACTATATTGTTTATCGTGCGGGTAAAAGTCACGGCACAGCACACCGATATCTAACCCATACCGAACAAGGTTATGAACTAGGTTATAGCAGCGACATCAGCTGGATGATTTTCTCTGATAAACGCCAAGAAACCTCTAATTTTATTATCGAAAATGGAAGTATTAAGCCGCTGCGCTATACCATGCAGCGCTCAGGTACTGGCCCGAATAGATATTATGAACTTAACCTAAACCCAGAAACCAAAGTGGTAACAGAAGGTAAGGCGCGTAAAACAAAAGCAATAAAATGGCAAGAAGACTGGCTAGACCCAATAAGTTATCAGCTGCAATTGGTATTAGATTTAAAAGCAGGTAAAACTGAGTTTCACTACAACGTGCTTAATCGCAGTGGTAATAGCAAAACATACCACTACAAAGTAGTAGCGGAAGAAATGCTAGCACTGCCCTATGGTAATACTAAAACCTTACGTATTGTGCGTACAGAGCAGAACAGCAACAAACAAATTTATGCATGGGTCGCACCTGAACTCGATTATATGTTAGTAAGATTATGGAGCGGTGAAGACAATGTTGAACAGTTCGATGTTCAGCTACACAAGTTAGCGTTAACGCCAACCATGCAAACTAACGACGCACCATAACAGCGTAATACTGCTCGATTTAGTACATAACCGCCTTTTTGAACGGCGGTTATGTTTAAATTCTATCCCCTATCTGTAACTATTTTGTCAGCTATTCTAAGCCAAAGGTCTATGCTGTAACGTATAAACGCTATCTGGCTTTGCCATCACTTTGTTTAACTCTGCGTTTGAAGCTTGCAACTTTTGCTAAAGCGTTCTACTCTAGCAGCACAGTGGTCTGACCTCTAATTGGAGCAATAAATGGAAATACTAATATTCTGGATCGTGCTTATAAGCACCTTAGCGGTATTGGCTTATAGCCGTGCCAGCCTAACTATGTTTACGGCAGCAGTTACTGTTGTCTTAGCTATTGCCACAGCGCTACATATTGTCGGCACGTTAAGCTGGATAATATTCTTAATAGTGGCATTACCGCTCAATATCGCCTCAGTGCGCCAGCAGTCTTTAACTAAACCGTTATTAAAGCTGTATCGCAAAATTATGCCAGAAATGTCCACTACCGAAAAAGAAGCAATTGATGCAGGTACCACTTGGTGGGAAGCTGATTTATTTCGCGGCAATCCGGATTGGCATAAATTACATAACATTCCTGCACCACGCTTAAGCACTGAGGAACAAGCCTTCCTTGATGGCCCAGTTGAAGAGCTGCTAGCTATGGTTGATGACTGGCATATTACTCATGAGCGTGCCGATTTAACACCAGAAGTGTATCAATACTTAAAAGATCACGGCTTCTTTGCCATGATCATTAAAAAGCAATATGGCGGTTTAGAATTTTCCGCTTATGCCCAGTCTTGTGTATTACAAAAGTTAACCAGCAAAAGCATGGTGTTATCAAGCATCGTTGGCGTACCTAACTCGTTAGGCCCAGGTGAGCTATTACAACACTATGGTACTGACGAACAAAAAGCGCATTACCTGCCTCGCTTAGCCAAAGGTATAGAAGTGCCCTGCTTTGCCCTAACCAGCCCAGAAGCAGGTTCAGATGCGGGTGCTATTCCCGATACCGGTATTATTTGTAAAGGTGAGTGGGAAGGCCAAGAAGTTATTGGTATGCGCCTAACCTGGGACAAGCGTTATATCACCTTAGCACCTATTGCCACCGTATTAGGTTTGGCGTTTAAACTGTACGATCCTGAAGGCCTAATTGGCGATAACAAAGACTTAGGCATTACCTGTGCGCTGATCCCTGTAACCACGCCAGGGGTTAAAATTGGCCGTCGCCATTTCCCGCTAAACGTGCCATTTCAAAACGGTCCTACTCAGGGTAAAGATATCTTTGTCCCACTAGATTACATTATTGGTGGTGTAAGTATGGCTGGCCAAGGCTGGCGTATGCTAGTTGAGTGTTTATCAGTTGGTCGTGCTATTACATTACCGTCAAACAGTACTGGCGGCATTAAAGCTGTCGCTATGGCAACGGGTGCTTATGCGCGTATTCGCCGCCAATTCAGATTACCTATCGGTAAAATGGAAGGCGTAGAAGAAGCCATGGCTCGCGTAGGTGGTTATGCTTATATGGCTGATGCGTCAACGACTATGTCGGTTGGTGCTATCGACCTAGGCGAAAAACCATCGGTTATTTCTGCCATTACTAAATACCATATGACTGAACGCATGCGCCAAGCCATTACTGATGCCATGGATATTCATGGTGGTAAGGGTATTTGTATGGGGCCAAATAACTATTTAGCCCGCGGTTATCAGGGTGCGCCAGTAGCCATTACGGTAGAAGGTGCCAATATTTTAACCCGTAATATGATTATTTATGGTCAAGGTGCTATTCGTTGTCATCCTTATGTACTGGCAGAACTACAAGCCGCACAAATAGACGACGAGCGCGCAGCCGTAACCGCGTTTGATAAAGCGCTATTTGGCCATATTGGTTTTGCTATTAGTAATTTCTTCCGTACTTTCTGGTTATCGTTAACTGGCGGTATCTTTAGTAACGCGCCCTACAACGATGCTACAGCAAAGTACTACCGTCAAATGAACCGCTTTAGTGCATCTCTTGCGCTAATGTCTGATGTTGCCATGGGCACTCTAGGTGGTGATTTAAAACGCCGTGAACGTATATCAGCACGTTTAGGCGATATTTTAAGTATGCTGTATTTAACCTCAGCCATACTGAAACGCTATAACGATGAAGGTCGTAAAGTGGATGATTTACCACTAGTACAGTGGGGCTGTGAAGACAATATGGCCAAAGCTCAGTTAGCAATGGACGAGTTATTTAATAACTTCCCGAACCGCATTGTAGGGGTTGTCTTAAAGCGCATCGTGTTTCCGTGGGGCCGCACCTTACGTAAAGCGTCGGATATTACCGAGCACAAAGTTGCCCGTATTATGCAAACACCCAGTGATTCACGTTCACGCTTAGGTCACTATCTGTATCTAAAAAACGAGCCATTAAATCAGTTAGGTATGATGGAGCAAGCGTTAAAAGATATTCTTCTTGCTGAACCCATCTTTGACAAAGTAAGCCATGCTGCGAAAAAGCGCCTACCGTTTTATCGCTTAAACGAAGTAGCCGATTTAGGCTTAGAGTTAAAGGTAATTACCGAAGCGGAAGCTAACCAGCTGCGTATAGCAGAAAAAGGTCGGTTATTTGCCATTAACGTTGATGACTTTGACTCTGAGTATATTGCTGCCGATAAAACCCTGCCGCAACAAGGCCCAGGTGCATTAGCCAAAGATAAAAAAGAGCACGCCGCTTAATTAGGCGCTCTAGCTAAACTTAGAAAAACGCCGGTTTAATCGCCGGCGTTTTTATTTCTAACGTAGTAATAAGTATTTATGCAGAGTTTAAGTTGCAGGTTAGCGCTGATACAGCGTACCTTTGCAGCTAAGCTTTGTTAACAAGGAAAATGTCATGCGCGGCATGCGCTCTGCAGCAAAACAACCTGAACCCACTAAGCGCAATGACGCCACTAACTTAAAGCAAACACTGGCAATGCTGTGGCCGTATTTGTGGCAATTTAAATACCGGGTATTACTGGCACTGCTTGCATTAATCGCCGCTAAGGCAGCCACGCTATTAATGCCACTGGCGCTTAAATACATTATTGATGCCCTTGATGGCAACCGGCACCAACTACTTATGGTACCTGTTGTGCTATTGCTGTTATACGGCGGTTTGCGCTTTGCAGGGGTATTTTTAGGTGAGGTACGTGACGCCTTATTCGGCCGAGTTACCGAGCACGCCATGCGCCAGCTTGGCTTGCGGGTATTTCAACATCTACATAGCTTAGAATTAGCTTTTCATTTAGACCGGCAAACCGGTGGCATTAGCCGTGATATTGAACGCGGCACTAATGGCCTAAGTTTTTTAATGCGCTTTTTAATGTTTAATATCGTGCCTACGCTGTTTGAAATAGTGGCGGTTACGGTTATTTTTGCCACCCTGTTCTCGCCGTTATATTCACTAATTACCCTCATAGCGGTATCTGTTTATATCTTTTTTACTGTGGTTATTACTGAGTGGCGCAATAAATATACCCGCGAGGCTAATCAGGCCGACAACACCACTAACAGCCGCGCCATTGATAGCTTGTTAAACTATGAAACGGTAAAGTATTTTAATAATGAGCAGTACGAAGCACAAACCTACGACAGTTTTTTAGCCAAATGGGAACAAGCAAGGCTGAAAAATCGCCTTAGCCTATTGGCGTTAAACTCGGGGCAAGCCTTTATTATTGCTGGCGCTATTACATTATTAATGTGGTTGGCATCTACTGAGGTAGTCAATAAGCAACTGACACTGGGCGATCTGGTAATGGTAAATGCGTATATGATCCAGCTATTTCTACCGTTAAACTTTCTTGGCTTTGTCTATCGTGAGATTCGTCGTGCACTAACCGATTTAGAAAATATGCTTGGCTTATTCAAACGCAAACCGTTAATTAGCGACACCGCTGACGCTCAACTATTACAGCTTACACAAGGCGAAATTAGTTTTAACCAAGTAAGTTTTAATTACCAACAACAGCGACCAATTCTGCAACAGCTAAGTTTCACTATACCCGCCGGCAGTAAGGTGGCGATAGTTGGCGCCAGCGGTGCCGGTAAAAGCACTATAGCTAGGTTGTTATACCGGTTTTATAATCTCAATAGCGGTAACATAACCATAGATGGCCAAGACATCAGTCAAGTCACGCTAGACAGTCTGCGCCGCTCTATTGCCATAGTACCGCAAGATACTGTGCTATTTAATAGCAGTATTCGCGACAATATTCGTTATGGCCGCCCCGATGCCAGTGAGGCTGACATTGATCACGCCATTAGCCTTGCTTATCTAACTGATTTTATTACTAGTTTGCCTCAAGGCGATGCTACTTTAGTTGGCGAGCGAGGTTTAAAAGTGTCGGGCGGCGAAAAACAACGCATAGCTATTGCCCGCGCCATACTCAAACGCTCGCCAATACTCATATTTGATGAAGCGACGTCGGCGTTAGACTCTAGCTCTGAGCAAGCTATATTAAAAGCCATGCGCGAAGTGGCACGAAATCACACCAGCCTTGTTATTGCTCATCGATTATCTACTATTACCGATGCTGATAATATTATTGTGTTAAAGCATGGCCAGCTTGCCGAGCAAGGTAGTCACGACAGCTTGCTCGCTGCCGGCGGCGAATACGCCCGGATGTGGCAATTGCAGCAAAAACAACAAAACTAACGCGCCCTTGCGCTGGCATTATGTGCTAGCGCCTGTTTATACTGGACGTGCTCAAAATCATAACAACAGGCAAAGGTTATTTTATGAAGACATTTAAACTCTCGGCTACCGCGTTTCTGGTTGGCTCAGCCCTGCTACTTAGCGCTTGTGGCCCAGAACAACAAGCAAACACGCAGGTACAGGCCGAGCAAACAGCGCTAACTGAAGCCAATGCAGTCGACTTCCTTGCACAAACAGAAAAAAAGCTAGAGCAGCTAGGCTTAGAAGCCAATCGTGCGGAATGGATTTACTCTAACTTTATTACCGAAGATACCGCGTCATTAGCTGCAGATGTTAACGAAAAGCTGACCATCGAAATGGTAAACCTAGCGACAGCAGCAGCTAAATTTGATCAGGTTAAATTATCAGATGTAAATCGCCGTAAGCTGGATAAACTTAAACTGGCTCTTACTTTACCGGCACCACAAGATGCCGCCAAAACTGCCGAAATGGCGAAAATCGTCGCCGAGCTAGGTGGCATTTATGGCAAAGGCAAATACTGCAAAGCTGATGGTAACTGTTTATCGCTAGGTGACATGTCAACCATCATGGCTAGCAGCCGCAACTACGATGAGCAGCTAGAAATGTGGCAAGCATGGCGTGAAGTAAGCAAGCCAATGCGCCCACTGTATCAACGTTTAATTGAGCTAACCAACGAAGGTGCTAAAGAACTAGGCTATGCCGATACCGGCGCTATGTGGCGGTCAAAATACGATATGCCGGCGGACGATTTTGCCAAAGAGCTTGACCGAGTATGGGGTCAAGTAAAGCCGCTGTATGAAGCATTGCATTGTCATGTACGCAGTAAATTAGCCGAGCAATATGGTGCCGACAAAGTGCCGCAAGACAAGCCAATTCCAGCACACTTATTAGGCAATATGTGGGCGCAAAGCTGGGGTAACATCTATGACTTGGTTGCACCTAAAGACGCTGATCCAGGGTATGACGTTACCGAATTACTAGCAAAACATAACTACGATGAAATAAAAATGGTTAAAGGTGCCGAAGGTTTCTTTACCTCATTAGGTTTTAACCCGCTACCGGAGAGCTTTTATCAGCGTTCGTTATTTGTTAAACCACGTGATCGTGACGTAGAGTGCCACGCCTCAGCTTGGGATCTGGATGCGAAAGATGATTTACGCATTAAAATGTGTATTCAACGCACCGGTGAAGACTTCTCTGTTATACACCACGAACTTGGTCACAATTTTTATCAACGCGCCTATAAAGATCAGTCGGTCTATTTTCAAGAAAGCGCTAATGATGGTTTCCATGAAGCTATCGGCGATACCATCGCATTGTCAGTAACACCCGGCTATTTAAAGCAAATTGGCTTATTAGACAAAGTGCCCGACGAGTCGAAAGATCTGGGGTTACTAATGAAAATGGCGCTAGACAAAATTGCCTTTGTGCCCTTTGGTTTAATGGTAGATCAATGGCGCTGGCAAGTATTTAACGGCGAAATTACACCGGATCACTATAACGAAGCTTGGTGGCAGCTACGCGAAAAATACCAAGGTATATCAGCACCAGTGGCTCGTACTGAAGCTGACTTTGACCCAGGTGCTAAATACCACGTACCAGGTAATGTGCCCTATACCCGTTATTTCTTAGCCCATATCTTACAGTTTCAGTTTCATAAGGCACTGTGTGATATTGCCGGTAACGAAGGTGCGGTGCATCGCTGCTCAATTTACAACAGCAAAGCAGCCGGCGCTAAGTTAAATGAAATGCTAGAAATGGGTTCAAGCGAAAGCTGGCAACAAGCGCTGCAAGTGGTTACCGGCAAACCAGAAATGGATGCTTCCACTATGTTAGATTATTTTGCTCCGTTACAAGCTTATTTAGACCAGCAGAATAAAGGTAAACAATGCGGTTGGTAACGTATTTGTGCCGTATTTAATATTCGCTTACATTTTGGTGCTGGGTAAAAACGATACTCAGCGCTAAGATTGAGCTACATCAAAACAACACAGCGTTTATTGAAGTATATTGCTTGGTATGCGCTAAGATGTTTTTTTGCCGGCCGGTCAGAAACCCCAACCTTCTGACTGGCCTTTTTTATTATTAAATACCTAGGCCACGGCTTAATGCTGATCATTTATGCGAGAACGGCTTTGCTCTAAGCCAACCGCTGAAGGCATGGATGCCTGAAACGAGCCCCCATGGATGGGTTTACGGCGTGTTGGTGTGAGCAAACCGGTTCGTTGATATTACTGACTGACCAGCATAGGCCACGGCTAGGCTTTAATCGTAAGCGGAACTTTGATATAGCTAACGCCGTTAGCTTCGGCTTTTGGCAGCTGCCCCGCACGAATATTAACTTGTACTGCAGGGTAAATTAATCGTGGTACGGAAAGTGTTTTGTCTCGGGTTTCACGCTTTTGCACAAACTCTTGCTCTGCTGTATCAGCTCTAACGTGAATATTCTCTGCTTTTTGCTCAGCTACGCTAGTACGATAACGTAATTCACGACCGCCAGGTTGGTAATCATGACACATATAAATTGCGGTAGTATCTGGCAACTGGTAAATACGCTGAATCGATTTAAATAATACGTGGGCATCGCCACCTGGGAAATCGCAACGCGCAGTGCCAGAATCAGGCATAAATAATGAGTCTCCAACAAACAAATGACCGGCAATTAAATAGCTAACACTGTCATTGGTATGGCCTGGCGTATTCAGCACTTTTGCGGTGATGCTGCCTACTTTAAAGGTCTCATTGTCGGCAAATAACTTATCAAAGTAGTCCCCCTTTGCTAACAGCTCATCGTCGCCTAAATTAAAAACCAGCTTAAAGGTTTGCTGCACCTGTTTAATTCCTTCGCCAATACAGATTGGCGCACCGGTTTTTTGTTTTAAATAATGCGCAGCAGACAGATGATCGGCATGGGCGTGCGTTTCTAAGATTAAATCTATACTCAGTTGTTGTTTTGCTACATAAGCCAATATGGTATCAGCTTGTTTAGTGGCTACAGTACCCGCTGCGGCATCATAATCTAACACAGGGTCAATAATCACCGCACGCTTGGTGCTGATGTCGGCAACAACATAACTAAAGGTTGAGCTCTCTTTGTCAAAAAACATTTCAACCTGAACAGTATTTTCAGTATCTGCCTGATCAGCAACCATAAAAGCCTCGTAAATTAGAACTTACTAAATTTCAATTGCAGCATAGCGAAAAGCAGTCTAAGATGCAATTTCGCTATAAGCATATTTCGTTTTGTTATATAAGGTAAATGTACCATGCTAGCTTTACTTGGCGCAATTGTCATTGGTTTAAGCCTTGGCTTATTCGGCTCTGGCGGTTCTATCCTTACCGTACCGGTATTATTATATTTATTACATATGCCTCCGCAGTTGGCTATAGCCTCGTCGTTGCTTATTGTCGCTGGCATTAGTTTATTTGGTTCAGTACGTAATGGCTTACAGGGTTTAATCAGTTGGCGCCATGTTTTATGGTTTGGTATTCCTGGTATGCTTGGCACCTATGGTGGCGCTTGGCTTGGCACATTAGTAGATACGCGTTGGCAGTTATTGGTGTTTTCGCTACTGATGTTAGTTGCTGCGGCAATGATGTGGCGCAACAGCAGTAAAAATATAGCGAATAGCGAAACCAAAACCTTTAAACCAGCTAAAATTGTGTTCGACGGCTTAGTGGTCGGTGTTATTACTGGCTTTGTTGGTGTGGGTGGCGGCTTTTTAATTGTACCCGCGTTGGTTTTAATGGGCGGCCTAAGCATGCCAGTGGGTATTGCGACCAGTTTAGTTATTATTGCCATGAAGTCTTTTGTTGGCTTTGGCAAATATTTTATGGTGATGAGCGAGCAAGGCATCAGCTTTGACTGGCAAACTATTGGTTTAATGATTATCGCCGGTATTGTCGGCAGCTTTATTGGTGCGGCCGTAGGTAAAAAACTACCTAAACAGCGGTTACAAAAAGCTTTTGCAGTATTTTTAGTCATTATGGCCGCGATAGTTATTTATCAGTCGGTTTTATAATTCTCAATTATACAATACGCCATTTTGTTATAGCTAAACAGGAGCAACAAATGAAAACAGCACAACAGTTAGTAGCTGAAGCCAAAACAGCGATTAAAGAAGTAAGTATTCAAGACTTGGCCAATGCATTACAAAAAGATGCTGAAGCCATATTAATTGATGTGCGCGAGCCAGCTGAATACGTGCAACAGCATATTATTGGTGCGGTAAACTACCCGCGTGGTGTGCTAGAAATGAATATTCATAACCACCCCAAAGTGGCCGCTAGCGGTTGCGAACCACAAATGGCATTAACGCAATTAGCCAGTAACCCGATGTATATTATTTGCCGCTCTGGCGCGCGCTCAACTTTAGCGACAGAATCGCTACAACGTATGGGCTTTAGCCAAGTCTACTCAGTAGTTGGCGGCATGCAGGCGTGGCTAGATGCAGGTTTAGCGGTAAAACAATAATTTAAGCGCGAAGAATGGATACTCGGCTATTTAATTTGCAGTTGTGGCAGATCAATATCCGTTAACATAACAAGGTCGCAGCGTGTTTGCGGCTATGTTATGCTCAAATTCATACTCTACTAGTAGGATTTGCGAATTTATGGCTGGTTTTACGTCTCTTTACCTGTTTATTGAACGCACCTTCTTTGGCAGCTTAAACCGAAAAATAATTGGCAATATTAGTTTTTTAGCCATGTTTTTTTTGCTTGCGCTCTATCTTGCCTACCCTGTAAGCGGCGCAACTACGCAATGGTGGTTGCTGTTAATCCTTGGTATTGGCGCCTTTGTCTTTACCATTGGTTACATGCATTACTTATTTGTGCGTCCGGTAAAAGCATTGGTATCAGCACTACAGGATACTAACCGTAAAGGCACAGACTTACAGCATCGGCTACCCGCCTTTACCTTTGACGAATTTCGCACCTTGTCAGAAGAATATAACCAGTTTGTTTCACAACTGGGTGTACTACTTGGCGATATTCATCAACAAGCACATGAAACCCATCAGGTTAATGAACAAGTATCGGTGGCGGTAAAAAGTACCCGTAGTCATTTACAAGATACCGAGCAGCGCAGTGGCCAAATTCGTGGCGAAAGCGATCGAGTTTTACAGTATTTAGCCAATATAGTGCAACATGGCGACCAAGTAGGTCAGGTATCTAATTTAGCAGTAGATAAAGCCAGCGCAGCGAGCGGCCAAATGCAGCAAGTAACACGTCAGCTTTCTGGTATTGTTAAACTGCTGGATAGCTTTGGTGCGACGATAAACGGCTTGCACAAAAACTCTGAAAACGTACGACAAATACTGGTGATGGTAGAAACGTTTTCCGATCAAACTAACCTATTAGCCCTTAATGCGGCAATTGAAGCGGCGCGAGCTGGCGATGCTGGCCGTGGTTTTGCTGTAGTAGCCGACGAAGTGCGTACACTGGCCGCCAAAGTAAATGATGCCACCAAGCAAATATCTGGCTTTTTAAACGAGATGGAACAATTGGTTGGCGAAACACGCAGCGAATCGCACAGTTTAAACCAGCAGGCACAACAGGCGCAGCAACAAATAGACAGCACCAGTGCGGAGTTTAGTCAGCTACGTGATGAGTTACAGCAAGCGAAAAGTGGTATTCAAAGTATTAACCAAACGGTTAATGAATTAGAACAACATTACCAGCAAACCCATCAGCACTTGTCAGCCATCGAACAAGTGACCAGCGATGCCTATAAGCAAATGTCAGCGATAGATAATGCCGCTAAAGATTTACTTACCGGCACAGCGCATACCCAACAGCAACTGGGCCGTTTCGCCAGACACTAAAACTATGGCTAATATCAGCGTCAGTGCCTGATATTGGCCATATTTACTTACAGTTATCAGGTTGCTGATCCGCACCACTACCAGTATATTTCATACTGTTTATTCTCGTATTCGTGTGTCACCGCCAAGGATTATCTGATGTTAAAAAAGCTATCTCTTTCACCGGTTATTATTGCTGTGATATTAAGCTTTGTGCTGCTGCTTTGGCTATTTAGCGGCGATAACTACGGCGCAAAAAATGAGGCGCCCGAAGCGCAGAAACTGCCGCAACAGCAGTTAGCTCTGGTTGAAACGCGGTGGTCAGATGCTCAGCCTTATCAAGCAACACAGGTAGCACAGGGGCAAATATTACCTTGGCGCAGTGTCAGTATTAAATCGCAGCAAGCAGGCACAGTAGAGGCAGTATTAAAACAACAAGGCGATGCCGTAAAACAAGGCGACAAATTACTGCAATTATCGAATGAAGGCCGCAGCGCTTTGCTGGCACAAGCCAAAGCAAACTTAACCCTACGTAATAGCGAATTAGACAGCGCTAAAGCCTTAGGTAAAGCCAAGTTTTTATCAGCAACCGAACTAACTCGACTGCAAAGCGAGCAAGCCAAAGCCCAAGCTGAGCTTATTACTGCTGAACTCGCTATTAGCCAACGTTCGCCCGAAGCGCCGTTTAACGGTATTGTTGACCGCAGGCATATTGAAGTAGGCGATTTGGTGCAAGTAGGTAGCGAATTAATGCAGCTAGTGCAAATTGATCAGCTAAAAGTAACAGCACAAATTGCGCAGCAAGATATAGCAGCGCTGTCGGTAGGGCAAAACGTAACCCTACGTTTGCTCGACGGTAGAACACTAAATGGCACCCTTAGTTTTATTAGCTATGCCGCTGATAACGCCACCCGCAGCTTTTATATTGAAGTAACGGTTAATAACCCAGAGCTACTGCGCATTGCTGGTGTTAGCGTCACAGTAGAAGTCCAGCTTGGCGACATAGCAGCGCATCGAATATCTCCGGCGTTACTCAGTTTAAATGCCAGCGGCCAATTAGGCATTTCTGCTGTTAATGAGCAACAACAGGTAAAATTTTATTCAGTTACATTACTAAGTGCTGATAACGATGGTGCTTGGGTTAGCGGCCTGCCACAACGGGTACAAATTATTACCCAAGGTGCCGGTTTTGTGCAGCCAGGTAGCACCGTGCGTGTTGCTGGAGCCAAACCATGAGCAGCATTATTCAAGCGGCTATTCAGCGCAGCCGTGCCAGCATAATGTTACTAATATTTCTGTTTATTGCTGGCATCAGTGCTTATCAATCTATCCCCAAAGAAGCTAACCCCGACGTTGCTATTCCAATGATGTATGTCTCCATGTCATTAGATGGTATTAGCCCAGAAGATGGCGAGCGTTTATTAGTTCGGCCAATGGAGCACGAACTACGCTCGTTAGAAGGTATTAAAAAGATGACTTCAACCTCAAGCGAAGGCCATGCGTCCGTTATGCTTGAATTTGATGCCGGTTTTGATGCCGATAAAGCGCTAGCAGATGTGCGGGTAAAGGTAGATGCTGCACGGGCAAAGCTGCCAAGTGAGGCGGAAGAGCCAACTGTAAACGAAATTAACGTCGGCTTATTTCCGGTATTATCGGTGGGTTTATCAGGGCCAATTTCTGAGCAACAATTGGTATTTATTGCTCGGCAATTGCAGGAAAATATTGAAGCCATACCTGAAGTATTAGAAGTAGACATTGGCGGTGACCGCGAAGACTTACTTGAGATTGTCGTCGACCCGCAAGCATTAGAAGGCTACGGCCTTGATTACCAGCAATTATTTCGTTTGGTATCAAACAATAACCGTTTGGTGGCTGCTGGCAGCTTAGATAACGGAGCGGGTCGTATGGCAATGAAAGTACCAGGCGTTATTGAAAATTTAGATGACGTACTGTCAATGCCTATTAAAGTAGACGGCGATACCGTTATTACCTTTGCCGATGTTGCAACCATTAGCCGCAGCTTTAAAGACCCTCAGGGCTTTGCCCGCATTAATGGCCAGCCCGCCGTGGTGTTAGAAGTCAAAAAACGCAGTGGCGCCAATATTATTTCCACTATCGAACAAACTAAAGCCCTCATTGAGCAAGCCAGCAGCCTGTTTCCCAGCGGCATGCAAGTTGACTACATTATGGACCAGTCTAAAGAAGTAGAAAACATGCTGTCAGATTTACTGAACAACGTGTTAACTGCAGTAGTACTGGTACTCATTTTAATTATCGCCACCATGGGTGTGCGTTCAGCGGTGTTGGTAGGTATTACTATTCCAGGTGCGTTCTTTGCCGGTATTTTAATGATTGCTGCGCTGGGCTACACCATGAATATTATCGTATTATTTGCGCTAATTTTAGTTGCAGGCATGCTAGTTGACGGCGCTATTGTCGTAAGTGAACTGGCTGACCGTAATTTAGCTGAAGGGCAAAAACCGAAACAAGCGTGGGCTAATGCAGCTAGCCGTATGGCTTGGCCCATTATTGCCTCAACCGCCACCACCGTAGTGGTATTTATGCCGTTGTTATTCTGGCCGGGTGTCGTCGGTCAGTTTATGAAGTACTTACCGGCTACCGTTATTTTGTGCTTAATTGCCTCGCTATTTATGGCACTTATTTTTCTACCTGTGATGGGTGGCTTAAGTAAGGCGCAACCACCTCAACATCAAGTAGAGCAGAGTCGAGCAGGTAAAGCGTATCGCGGCTTATTAAGCCGTTTGCTACGCCGTCCTGGGCTTACCTTTACCGGTTTACTGGTAGCGATGGCATTAATTTTTGTTGCCTATGGTAAATATAACTATGGCGTAGAGTTCTTCCCTTCAGTAGAGCCAGAATCAGCCCAAGTATGGGTGCGCGCCCGCGGTGATATGTCTATTTATGAAAAAGACGCCCTGCTAAAAAAAGTAGAGCAGCGTCTGCTGGGTTTATCTGAAGTAAAAGCACTCTACGCTCGCTCATTAGCCAGTAGCAGTGGCGGCGAACTGGCCGCTGACGTGGTTGGCACATTACAGTTTCAGTTTATTGACTGGCACGAACGGCGAAAAGCGGCGCAGATCCTAAATGAAATGCGCACTCTTACCGCCGACATTCCGGGCGTAATACTCGAGTTTCGCCAGCAACAAGAAGGGCCATCAGGAGGCAAACCGATTGAGCTACAAGTTAGCAGCTTAGACCCTGCGGCTACCGAACGGGTTGTTAGTGAGCTCACCAGTAAGATGGCGCAATTGGGCGGCTTTGTTGATATTGAAGACGACCGCAGCTTACCCGGCATTGAATGGCGATTAGAGGTTGACCGCGCCGCTGCAGCCCGTTTTGGTGCCGATGTGTTAAGCGTGGGTAATGCAGTACAAATGGTGAGTAACGGCTTATTGCTGGCAAAATTTCGCCCGGAATATGCCAGAGACGAAGTGGATATTCGGGTACGTTTTCCCCAAAGCTGGCGCTCACTCGATCAACTTGGCCGTTTAACTATTCAAACACCGCGTGGCTTAGTACCGCTAAGTAATTTTGTTACCTTAGTCCCAGCACCAAAAACCAGTGTGGTTAAACGTATCGATGGTAATCGTGCCGTAACCATCAAAGCGGATTTAGCACCGGGTGCACAAGTTACTGAGCGCTTAAAAGCCTTACTAGCCAGTGATATGAAGGTGCCCGATAATGTGCATATAAAAACAGCTGGCGAAAGTGCCGATCAGCAAGAATCTATGGTGTTTCTACTTGGCGCTTTTGCCACTGCTATTTTTATGATGTTGATGATTTTATTAGTGCAGTTTAATAGCTGGTATCAAACAATATTAATTTTATCAGCCATTGTTTTCTCTACTGCCGGCGTGTTACTGGGCTTACTGATTAATGGCCAAAGCTTCGGTATTGTTATGGTGGGTATGGGCATTATTGGCCTAGCCGGTATAGTGGTAAATAATAATATTGTGCTTATTGATACCTATAACCAGCTGCGTGGCACCGGCTTATCTGCGGTGAATGCCGCGCTTGAAACCGGCTGCCTGCGTTTACGCCCAGTATTACTAACTTCGATTACCACGGTGCTAGGTTTACTGCCAATGGTGTTAGCAGTAAACGTTAACCTATTAGAGCCAAGCCTTGGCTTTGGTGCACCGTCTACCCAGTGGTGGACACAGCTATCCAGCGCTATTGCCGGAGGCTTAACCTTTGCTACTGTATTAACGCTGTTTTTAACGCCATGCATGCTAGTGCTAGGTGAAAAGCTACTAAAGCGCGGTGTTAACTAAGTAACAACTTACCCCTAAGGCTAGTTAGCCGTAGGGGTATTTTCCGCAATAACGATACTTTCTTTTTTATTAACAAGTGGCTTAGCACTGCGATATAGCTGCTGCCGGTATAAAAACGACGGCAGTAATACTTGAGCTAAGGTTTTGTTATGCTGCGCGTCACTAACCGGCTGAGCAGTAGCCGTTAAGCGCTTTGTTATTGGGTCATAACTCGCTGCAATTGGCGTTTTTTCTGGGCGCAGTATGGTTAAGTTGTTTTCTTCCATCAGCGCAAAGTACTGATCAAACTGCAACAATGCGCGCCCGGGGCTTGTATCGTCTTTGCTAAAGTCACGACCAATTAGGGGTGTTTCTGCTGATATACCCAAAAGTGAAAGTAATGTTGGCGCCAAATCAATTTGGCTGGCAACTGGCGTTATACGTTTAGGCGTAATACCCGCACCTAAAATTAAACCTGGAATATGAAACTTTTCTACCGGCACTAAATTACTGCCGTACACGCGATTATCATGGTCTGCAACAATCAAAAACACCGTATCCTGCCAGTAAGCGGATTGTTTCGCCTGTGCAATAAACTGCCCCATCGCATAATCGGCATATTTAACCGCGTTATTAACGGTATTTTTTGGTTGTTCGTACAAACTAATACGGCCATCAGGAAACTCAAAGGGTTCATGATTTGACGAGCTAAACACTAAACTGAAAAATACTTGGCCTTGCTGGTGCATTTTTGTAAAGTGTTGATGCGCGGCGCGAAATAAATCTTCATCACTGGCGCCCCAACTACCAACAAATACTGGGTTATCAATTTTTTGCTGGTCAATAACTTCAGCAAAGCCATTACCGGTAAAAAATGAACGCATATTATCAAAATGAGCTTCGCCACCATAAACAAAGCTAGTCTGGTAGCCCTGCTCTGACAACGTAGAGGCAAGCGTATAAAAATTCTGCTGCGCTAACGATAATTTCACCACGCTTTGGGCTGGGGTTGGCATAAAGCCACTAATTACCGCCTCAATGCCACGCACCGAACGTGTGCCGGTAGCGTACAAGTTTTCAAACCACCACCCCTCCGATTTTAACTGTTCAAGCTCTGGCGTTACTGGTACACCACCTAACGACTTAACAAAGGTAGCACCTAAACTTTCCTCTAAAATAATCACCAAATTTAGCGGTCGCGTTGGCGCTGTACTTGCCTGACGAAAATGCGAGGTAGGATGCTGACGATCAAACTCTGCTTGCTTTAGCCATGGCCAGTCTAGCGCTAACGTTAGCATTTGTTTTTGCTCTAGCTTGCCGTATATTTCACTAGCGCTAGCTTCATGCTTTAAGCTGTATATGGCATACAGCACCGAGTAAGGCGAACTGATCACCAACGAATTAACCAGTGCATCACCGGTAACGGCAAATAAAGCTGGATTGGCAGGTCGGTGCTCGGTACTTGAACGCACCATGGCAAACACCACAAACACCACTAATGGCCAACTAAGCCATAAGGTTTTGTTGTTATAAGGTGCGACACTACGTTTAGCGTTAAGTAATACTTTATTTGCTAGCCAGAGTAATAGTGCAGTAACCGCAATACCCGCTAGCAACATAGTTCTAAAACCATGCCATAACGTACTAAATACTTCTTTAGGATATTTTAAATACTCAATATATAAGCGGTTAGGACGAATATCGTATTGCAGAATAAATTGCGGTGTAGATATTTCGATAAAAATTACAGTCAGTAAGCCAAGTAAGGCCCAAATATGGCAAAAGCTACGCCAGCTAACAAAGCTTGCGGCTCTGCCCCAAACTGGCGCTAACAGCACCGGTATAACTAACCACAAGCCCACTAGAATAAGGTCGGCTCGCACACCTTGTAGCAACAGTGGCCATATTGCGCCGGTTGCACTAACTCGGTCAAACTGCCAAATAAACAAGCCAACTCGACTAAAAGTTAACAGTAATACCATCAGTAACAGCATGATAAACAACTGATAATAGGGGCCCAACACACGCGTTAATATTGTTTTGGTCACAGTAATAAATACTTCAGTATAGTTTTTTTTAATATACTAAAAACTTTTACTTAAGCCCATCTTAAGATTACTGATTTACACTATTTTAATACTGTGCACACATAATAACTGCCTGAGTTTATACCATTATGGTAATTCGATCTTTTATCACTGACCGCAAGGTACTGTTAATTTTGTTGCTATATATTTTAGCCTTGTTGCTACTAGATAGTGGCGGTGGCGATATTTGGTTAGCTAACAAACTTTACATCTTGCAAGGGCAGCACTGGGCATTGCAACATCACTGGTTAACCGAAAATGTATTGCATAGAGGTGCGCGTAAACTTAACTATATATTTTGTGCGGTGGTGCTGCTATTAACGCTGTACCACCTTATCAATCGCGTGCCGAGTAATACAAAAACCGTACGTAGTTATATCGCACTAAGCTTGTCGCTTATCGGCTCATTCGCTTTAGTCGCTTATCTAAAAGCCATTACCAATATTGCTTGTCCGTGGGATTTGGCACTGTTCGGTGGCACCGAACCCTATATCCACTTATTTCAGCACCGCCCGAATTATCTTTCATACCAGCAGTGCTTTCCGGCTGGCCATGCCAGTGTAGGCTATGCTTGGGTTGCATTATTTTTCTTTTTTCAGCAACAACTACCGCGTTGGCGCTATTTAGGTTTAGCGGTAGGCTTAGTGTTCGGCTTAATATTAGGTATAGCTCAGCAGTTACGCGGCGCGCATTTTTTATCACACGACATCACTACGTTTATCCTGTGTTTGCTTTGCGCTAAGCTGTGCTTTAAGCTAGTTTGCAGTACACCCAGTGCGGTAATAGGCAAATAACACTAATGCGAATTTTATTGGTTGAAGATGATATAGCCTTAGCCAAGGGCATGATAACCAGTTTAAAGCATATGGGTTATCAACCAGAACATTGTATCAATGGTAAACAAGCATTGCTGGCCCTTGCAGACAGTAACTTTTCGTTGCTAATTTTAGACTTAGGCTTGCCAGATGGTTTTGCGATAGACGTATTAAAAACGCTGCGCAAAGCTGGACATACTTTGCCAGTATTGGTGCTAACCGCGCAAGACGAAGTGGAAACTAAACTAGCCGCGTTTAACAATGGCGCTGATGACTACGTAGTAAAGCCGGTTGATGTGTTAGAGCTAGAGGCACGAATTAGAGTATTAAGCCGCCGTAACGCGGTGCGCCGAGATGATTTATTAACTGTCGCGGATGTCAGTTTAGACCTTGGCAATTTACAATGTTTACACCGCGGCCAGCATGTTATGTTAACCCGGCGCGAATGTATGTTACTAAAAGATTTTATGCTGCAACCAGACCGAATATTATCTCGCAGGCAGTTAGAAGAGCTATGCCATGGCTGGGATGGTGAAACTGAAAGTAATGCTATAGAAGTGCATATTCATAGTTTGCGCAAAAAGTTAGACCCGCAACTAATAAAAACCATCCGAGGTGTTGGTTACATGCTTAATAGTCATTATGCAGATTAATAGTATTAAAGTTTGGCTAATTATTGTTATTAATCTAATTATGATTAGTAGTCTTAGCTTCACCGCGTTGGTGTCCTATAACGACGCTATGCATGAACTGGATGAAATTTATGATGCTCAGCTAGCGCGCAACGCAAGATTAGTCAGCACCATGTTAACTGCAATGCCTGAGTTTTCAACTGACACGCCACTGATTATTACCGTACCCGAATTTACCGATACCGGTGAGAACCTAACCTCAGCGCAAGAGCGGCGTCAAACCGGCCATAAATATGAACGTAAAATTGCGTTTCAAGTATGGCAAGCTGACCGGCTTATTATGGCATCAGAAAACGTATCGCAGTTTCCCGAACCGCAAACGGAGCAAGGCTACCACGAACTGGTTGAGCAAGGCGTTCATTGGATTAGCTTTAGTTTGTTACAGCAACCCGATTTATGGGTATTTACCGCTCAACGTGAAGATGTGCGCCAAGAAATGAGCGAACATATTGCATTGGCGCAAATTAGACCAATATTGGTGATGATTCTGCCGCTGAGCGTTCTTATCTATCTTGTGGTTAAGCTGATACTTTATCCGTTAAATCGCTTACAACAAAGCGTAGCCGAAAAGCACGCCGAAAAGCTTACTGAAATTACATTAAAGCAGCCGGTAGAACTGCAACCGATCCAACACGCTATCAACCAACTTATCGCACGCGTTAAACACTACATACAACAGGAAAAACATTTTGTTGCTGACGCCGCACACGAGCTAAGAACGCCGCTAAGCATCTTGCAGCTACACGCACAAAATTTGCAAAACGCGGCAACACCTGAGCAGATCACTGAAGCAGCTAGCGCTATTGTCGATGGTAGCAAACGCATGACTCATCTAGTACACCAATTATTAACACTTAGCCGATTAGAACGGATACAAGACATTCATCGCGCGACCACACCACTAATAACATTAGTGCAAGATGCGTTATCACAAATGCGGCTACCGTTACTGGAAAAAGTAAGTTGGCATATTGATATTAAACCCGAGTTAGTCATTAGCGGCGACACCATACTGCTGCAATCGGCACTGCGTAATCTATTTGATAATGCGAGCAAATATTCTGAACACAATGCCAGCGTAGCAATATCAGCAAACATAGCGCTAGCCAACATTTTAGCTATTACCGTAAAAAACCCCTGCTCAGTAGCACCTGATTTACAGAACATGGGCAATCGTTTTTTCCGCCACCAAAGCCATCAACATATCGATGGTTCAGGCCTTGGGCTATCTATTGTAAAACGTATTATGGAGTTGCATGGTGGCAGTATAGCCTTTGATACTTCACACCAGAGCGAAGTCAGTATTATGCTGCGTCTGCCTATTACGCTCTGTAGTTAGTTACTGAGTTAAGACCCTCTTAAGAAACCGCTTTTACACTACATATATTACAGGTTTTATATGCAGTGATCCCATGTCAGCAGATACGCTATCAGTAACAACCGCCCCGGCTCGGCCATATAAGAGGCCAGTAGTATCATCGTTATTAACTAATATCGCTGTTGCTGCGTTACTCACTCTGGCTTTTAATCAAAGCTTTATACACAGCATTTGGCCACTAGGTGATAGCTCGCTCACATTAGTATTGGTAAGCCTACTGTTTTTATTAAATCTATTCATTTGCCAATTATTTGGCGTTGGTCGATTACAAAAAACTTGGCTAATCGGCTTACTCTTACTTTCCACTGGCTGCCAGTATTTTATGCTGCAATACGGCATGTTAATGGATAAAAGCATGTTACTAAATGCCTTAGAAACCGATAGCCATGAAGCCTACGGTTTATTTAACTGGGCAATGCTGCCTTATTTTACCGGTTATTTTGTTCTCCCCTCTTTACTCATTATCTGGACTAAGCACCACAAAGTCGGGTCTAAACGCACAGTGCTGCGCTACAGTCTGGCAATGTTAAGTATTGTCGCAATGATTGCTGTTTTAGTAATAACGCAGTATCAAAGCTTTTCTTCATTATTTAGAGAGCACCGTTACCTTAAGCATCAAGCCGTACCCTTTAATATCCTTAATGCGGTTATTGGCACTCTTCATGATAAAACAGCAGTACCAACCAGCCAAAGCTTCGTACACCATGGCGAAGATGCGCAAGTTATTCTCGGCACCGGTAAACCACAGCTAGTTATTATGGTGTTAGGCGAAACAGTACGGGCAGATCATCTAGGCATTAACGGCTACTCACGCAGCACTACACCACGTATTGCTAAACAAAACATTGTCAATTTCGGCGCTATTGATTCCTGCGGTACAGCCACCGCCGTATCTGTGCCTTGTATGTTTAGTTATCTTAACCGCGAAAACTATAACGAAGCATTGGCAAAAAACTCAGACAACTTACTCGACATTCTAAAACGTAGCGGCGTAAAGGTAATGTGGCGTAACAACAATTCCGGCTGCAAAAGCATGTGTGACCGGGTAGAGCAAGATCAAAGCTTTGCCCGTGATGCAAACTGTACGGCTGGCGAATGCTCTGATTTGGTGTTGTTAAATGGCTTAAAACAGAAGTTACTAGCGGAAAAATCAGCGGCTACCCCGATATTTATTGTTCTGCATCAGCAAGGCAACCATGGCCCAGAATACTATAAACGCAGTACAGCAACGCAAAAGCAATTTGCACCTGAATGCGAAAGCAACCTACTGAATCAGTGCCAAACCGAGCATATTATTAATGCGTACGACAATGCCATTTTAGCTACCGATGACTTACTAAACGCCACTATTGAGCTACTAAAAGAGCTTTCAACTGAGTTTGATACATCTATGCTGTATGTTTCAGATCACGGAGAATCGCTTGGTGAGAACGGTGTTTACTTACACGGCTTACCCTACTGGATGGCACCAGAAGCGCAAACTAAGGTACCGTTACTAATGTGGTTTTCAGCTGAAACAATTAAAAACACGGCGCTAAAAACAGATTGCCTACAACAAAATGCGGCACAAGCAGGCAGCCACGATATGGTATTTGACTCAGTACTTAGCTGGTTGCGCATAGAATCTGGTGCAATAAGACCGACGCAGAATATTTTTCATGGTTGTTATAGTACCGCTTAACATATATTAGACAAAAATTATGCAGAACCGTTGTCAATTGGCAACGGTAAGCTACTATGCTTAATATCTCACAGTATGATAAATAGCTATGCGCATAACACTGATATTACTACTATTACTCGCAAGCTTTACTACTATTGCGGCAGATAATGAAATTCGTATGGGTGTTCATCATTTCCCGCCTTATTTTATTAGCGCTTCAGCCGCTATTTGCAACGGTAGTGCAGTTGACTTAACCCGAGATATTTTACAAAACAAAAATATACAAGTTACTACTGTGTGCGCTACTCCTGCGCGGCTTTATAAAATGCTAGAAACTGGTGAAATAGATTTAACCATCAATATTAAATATACGTTAGCGTTACCGGAAAACGTAAGCTTTATCGAACCACCCTACGCAAGAATGAACTTAGTTTTACTGACACAGGCTGTATCTGTTATGCGTGAGCCACAGCCAACGATAGCGGCAATTCGTAGCTTTGATTACCACGGTCAACGACAAATATTGCAGAATCAGGGGTATAACTTTATTGACTTGCCCGATAGCATTAGCGCTGTAGAAATGTTCTTAAAAGGGCGCAGCAGTGCGCTAATTACCTACGAGGCACCCTTTAATTATTATTTACAGCAACATAATTTAGCATCGACTAAACATTATAAACGTCAATTATTAGAGACTATTAATGGCCACTATGTAGTATCAGACCACTCGCCATATAAAGCCTATATTAGCGAAACTCTGCAACGCTACGCGAGTGACAGACAGCTAAGCTATCTAGCTGATTAAATAGTTTTTAATATTAGAAAAGTGAGTAAAACAAAGTGAAATGGCGGAGCGGACGGGACTCGAACCCGCGACCCCCGGCGTGACAGGCCGGTATTCTAACCGACTGAACTACCACTCCGCTGTACAC
>NZ_JALAHQ010000001.1:0-648366 GCF_036983985.1 Rheinheimera metallidurans | reverse complement strand
GGACGGGACTCGAACCCGCGACCCCCGGCGTGACAGGCCGGTATTCTAACCGACTGAACTACCACTCCGCTGTACACTTTACATATTACACATTACAAATTTGGCGGAGTGGACGGGACTCGAACCCGCGACCCCCGGCGTGACAGGCCGGTATTCTAACCGACTGAACTACCACTCCGCTGTACACTTTACATATTACACATTACAAATTTGGCGGAGTGGACGGGACTCGAACCCGCGACCCCCGGCGTGACAGGCCGGTATTCTAACCGACTGAACTACCACTCCGCACCAATTACACTGCAGAATTTCATTTGGGTATCCTGCATTGCGGCGGGAATGATACGGATTAGCCGATAGGTCGTCAACTCCTTTTTTGCCGCTTTTGCCTAATCCTTAGTCATCCGGTAGGGTTAGATCTAGAATGTCATCCATATCGTTGTTTTTTTGCACATTATTACTATTTTTCGTTACGTTGCTGTCTTCAGCTTTGTTTGTCGCACTGCTAATCGCAACTTCAACCGGCTTTTTACGCCAAAAGAGTAAATCAGCTATTTTTTTATCTGACATCACAAACCAAATAGCAAAACTGCCACCAACTAAGGTTAATAAATTAACGATAATGACCAAGCCCCAAGGAAACTCGGCTTCCGGTCCGGCTTGCTCGGCCGCGATTTCATCTTTAATTTTTTGCGGTAAATCATCCAATGCAGGCGCTTCAAATACCGGGCGGTTTACCACAAAACTAATTTCCGGCAAGGTGATAGCAAACTCACGGCCATCTTGCATAGTGCCAAACGCCGATACGTCCAAAATATAGCTACCGTGACCGCGGTTACGCAGTTCTAACGTTCTAGGTGTTACGTTAGGTTCGTTTAACGCAAACTCCTCTACATCGCCGTTAGGGTAACGTATTCGCCCTTGTAGCAGCACCGTCGCTTTATTTACACTGTCGTCTGTTACACGAAACACAATTTGATGCGGCTTTACTTGTTGTTCTGGCGTCGTTTCATCCGCTGCCACTGCAGCAGTAATATCCGCGGTTATTGGTGCCGCTTTCAATATGACCGGAGTTTGCTCTACTTCACGAGTATACAGTGGTGTACGTACGATATATTTAGGTGTCCATTCACCAGCAATAAAGCGTAGTTGAAACTCACCGGTAAACACACCATCTCTGGCTCGTTCGTCGTAGCCCTTGCCATCATCTCTAAATTGCGCAACCTGCACCACACCACGACCAAAGTTGTCGTAATCAGCATTATTGGTGCTGACAAAAATCATTTCTAACGCTAATACATCACGAAAATCTTTAACGTTTATTGGTTGATTAGCATTGGTTAACCTAGCGGTAATTTTTATGGTTTCACCTACCATTAAATTACTGGGTAAGGGATCGACATTAAGTTTAATGTCAGTTAATACCATAATTCTACTTTCTGGCAACAGCTTACCAACGGCTTGCCAAGGCCCTGGGGTTGGGTTCTTTATTTCAATAAGATCATAACTACTGGCATCATGCCAACGCACTTTTTGCGCTTCCGCGGTTTGAAAATGAATTTTACTGCCATCAGGACGCACTAATACCGTAGATGCCGAGCCGCGCCGACGAAATAACAATAAAGTAATTTCTTCGACGTTTTCGTCAATGCGAAAGCGATTTTCAAACATCGGGATCTGATTTTTCGTGGGTAAATCGCGCAGCAACTCAAAACCATTACTCAGAGGTTGGTCTAATTCCGACGGTTGTTTATTTTTTTCCTGCAGTAAATCGGCACGTTCGCTAGTTTGCGCTACTAATAACGGACTCAGTAATAAACAGCACAGTATTATTAATCTCGCCACAAGCAACTGCCCCCTTTTTTCTGCACTAAATCAAGCCGCGCATCATGAGCAACTAACTCTGGCTCACTTGCACGTATTACCCTAAGCCCCCCGCTGCGCTTTATTGCTATAGGGTTATCACCGGTATTAGCGCTATCCTGCTCATTTGCTAAGTTTAGACTAACCTGACCGCCGGTCATTAAAAGATATACGTCGGCTAGTATTTCCGCATCTAATAAGGCGCCGTGCAGTGTCCGGTGGCTATTATTGATATCATAACGGCGACAAAGTGCATCGAGGTTATTTTTTTGCCCTGGGTGCATTTCTCGCGCTAGCAATAAAGTATCAAGAATGGTGCAATACTGCTCTACCGGTGGCAGTTGCGGATGTAATAGCGAAAACTCGTTATTAATAAAACCAACGTCAAACGCGGCATTATGGATGACTAATTCAGCACCTTGAATATAATCATAAAAGCTTTTTGCAATAGCTCGAAACTTGGGTTCATCTTTTAATCGCTCATTAGTGATACCGTGTACCGCTACGGCCTCAACATCAATAACGCGCTCAGGGTTAATGTAGACATGAAAGTTGTTGCCAGTAAAACGGCGGTTGATCATCTCAACGCAACCAATTTCAATGATACGATGGCCGTCTTTTGGATTTATACCAGTCGTTTCAGTGTCGAGAATAATTTGTCTTTTAGCCATATTTTTTAACCAGAGTAAGTTTCGTTTTTTCGCATACTTGGGTTAGATTATACGCCGTTTTGCTTTGAGGAAAGGCTTTATGCGTAAAACTGTTGAGATCTACACCGACGGCTCTTGTTTGGGCAACCCAGGACCGGGCGGTTATGGTGTGGTACTGAAGTATAAGCAGCACCTTAAAGAATTAAGTGGTGGCTTTCGTTTAACCACGAATAACCGCATGGAGCTATTGGCGGCTATCATCGGTTTAGAAAGCTTAAAAGATGGCTGCGATGTTGACTTAACAACCGACAGCCAATATGTACGTTTAGGTATTACCCAATGGCTGGCCGGTTGGAAACGCAACAATTGGAAAACCAGCCAGAAACAACCCGTTAAAAATCAGGATTTATGGCAACGGTTAGATCTTGCGACGCAAGCCCACAAAGTTGAATGGCATTGGGTTAAAGGTCATGCTGGACACCCTGAAAACGAACGTTGTGACGTACTAGCGCGCACCGCAGCAGAAGCTAAACCTAGCACGGTTGATACCGAGTTTGAGTTAAAACAGCCTTAACGCAAATACAAACAAGGCTACTGTTTAGGTAGCCTTGTTAAATTTAATTGCCAATATAAAACTTACTATTGGCTTTATTGATCCTTAGTAATACTGATTTTACAAATCAGCTTCAAAGGCTTCAGGTATACTTTCTTCAATTGGCTTCTCACCCGGCTTTAATAATAAACGGCTGCGCAGCTCTTTCTCAATTTCATCCGCTATTTTTGGATTATCAGCTAGATATTTCATAGCGTTGGCTTTACCTTGGCCAATTTTATTACCCTGATAAGCATACCAAGCGCCGGCTTTGTCTACCAAACCTTGTGCGACACCTAAATCAACCAGCTCGCCTAGTTTGTTGATACCAGCACCATATTGAATAATAAATTCGGCTTGTTTAAATGGTGGTGCAACCTTGTTTTTAACTACCTTAACTCGGGTTTCGTTACCAACAATTTCTTCGCCATCTTTAACTGAACCAATACGGCGAATATCTAAGCGCACTGAGGCATAAAACTTAAGTGCGTTACCACCCGTAGTGGTTTCTGGGTTACCAAACATCACACCAATTTTCATACGAATTTGGTTGATAAAAATAACTAGCGTATTAGAACGCTTAATATTACCGGTTAACTTACGTAGCGCCTGTGACATTAAACGCGCTTGCAGGCCCATGTGGCTATCGCCCATATCACCTTCAATTTCTGCTTTTGGCGTTAATGCAGCAACCGAGTCGACAACCACTACATCTACCGCAGCAGATCGTACCAGCATGTCGCAAATCTCTAATGCTTGCTCGCCCGTGTCTGGTTGCGACACCAACAATTGGTCAACATTTACGCCTAACTTCTTAGCATATACCGGGTCTAGCGCGTGCTCAGCGTCAATAAAAGCGCAGGTTTTACCGGCTTTTTGTGCTTCAGCAATAACCTGCAACGTTAAAGTGGTTTTACCTGACGACTCTGGGCCGTAAATTTCTACAATACGGCCATAAGGTAAGCCACCTATACCAAGTGCAATATCTAAACCTAACGAGCCAGTAGAAACTGCAGCTATATCTAGCGCTGTGCTATCGCCCAGACGCATAATAGAGCCTTTACCGAATTGACGTTCAATTTGACTTAAGGCGGCGGTAAGGGCTTTTTGTTTATTATCGTCCATTTTTATATCCAAGGTTGCGCCGGGCATGCCGGACCATTAACACTGTATGCTCGTACAGTACTCTACTGTATAACTGCTGTCAACAGTTCGATACTTTGTTTAAGAGCATAATCTATTGCTTGTTGTCTTACTTGTTGCCGATCACCAGTAAACACTAAACGTTGAGTCGCTAACTGTCCATTAAGGAAAAAGCCAAAACACACTGTGCCTACCGGTTTGTACTCTGAACCCCCATCTGGCCCGGCTATACCCGATACCGCAATAGCTAAATTCGCGTTAGCGGCTTTAGCAGCACCCTCGGCCATTTCACGCACAGTGTCTTCACTTACCGCACCAAACTGCAGCAAGGTTGCACTGCGTACGCCAAGTAATTGCTGCTTGGCTTTATTGCTGTAAGTGATAAAACCTCGATCAATATAGGCCGAACTGCCGGCCACCGCCGTAAGCCAATAACCAATGCCACCACCAGTGCACGATTCTGCAGTGGTTATCGTCCATTTTTTCCGTAATAATAGCTGGCCTAATTCTGTCGCCAGCTGCAGGCTATCTGCTGCGACCGTCATATTTTATCCAACAAGGAATTTAGAACAGCATTATGCCGTCAGACCAGAAAATGGAGCAAGCGTTAAGCGCACATACGCCGATGATGCAGCAGTATTTAGGCATTAAAAGTGAGCACCCCGATATTTTGTTGCTATATCGTATGGGCGATTTTTACGAGCTGTTTTTTGATGATGCCAAACGCGCTGCGGCATTACTAGATATATCGCTGACCAAGCGCGGCCAAAGCGGTGGCTTGCCTATTCCTATGGCTGGCGTACCTTACCATGCCATAGAAGGTTATTTAGCCCGCTTAGTACAATTAGGCGAGTCGGTGGCTATTTGTGAGCAAATTGGTGACCCAGCCACCAGCAAGGGCCCCGTTGAACGCAAAGTAGTGCGTATAGTGACTCCGGGCACGGTAACCGATGAAGCCCTGTTAAATGAACGCCAAGATAACTTGCTCTGTGCTATTAGCCAATTGCGGGGGCAATTCGGTTTGGCCCAATTAGATTTAAGTAGTGGCCGTTTTTTATTAAATCAAGTAGATAATTTTGACGATTTGGCTGCGCTATTACAGCGCTTAAACCCCGCCGAATTATTATATCCAGAAGATTTTTCTCAGCCGTTGTTGCTAGAAAAACGCAAAGGCGCGCGCCGCCGACCCATTTGGGAATTTGAACTGGCTACAGCAAAACGTTTATTATGTCAGCAGTTTGGCACTAAAGATTTACTCAGTTTTGGTGTTGATGAAGCTCCTGTGGCCATTATGGCCGCTGGCTGTGTTATGCAATACGTTAAAGACACCCAGCGCGCCGCACTGCCGCATATTCGTGCTATTGCACTTGAACGTGCGCAAGACAATATTGTATTAGATGCCGCTACTCGGCGTAATTTAGAGCTGACACAAAATTTAGCCGGACATTACGAGCATACCTTAGCGGCCGTGTTAGACCACAGCCAAACAGCCATGGGCTCACGCTTATTAAAGCGTTGGATCCATGCTCCACTACGCCAACAAACACAAGTAAATGCGCGGCTTAATGCCGTTGCTGAGTTATTTAAGCATTACGAGCAATTACAGCCGCAATTAAAACATATTGGCGACATTGAACGTGTTATCGCCCGCTTAGCACTACGAAGTGCCCGACCACGTGACTTTGCCCGCTTACGCCAAGCGCTGCAGCAGCTACCCGAGTTAGCACCAAAGCTTAGCCTGTTGCAAAGCCCGTTGTTACAACAAATTAGCCAAGCAGCTAAGCCACTGCCAGCACTATGCGAGTTGTTAGAACGTGCCATTGTTGAAGCGCCGCCGGTGCTTATTCGCGATGGTGGTGTTATTGCCAACGGCTATAACGCCGAGCTAGACCAATGGCGGGCGCTAGCTGAGGGCGCAACCGACTATTTAGACCAACTAGAACTGCGCGAACGCGAACGCACTGGTATTGCGTCGTTAAAAGTAGGTTTTAACCGCGTGCACGGTTATTACATTGAAACCGGCCGCAGTGCCGATACTAAAGTACCAGCGGAATACATTCGCCGACAAACACTAAAAAATAATGAACGCTATATTATTCCTGAGTTAAAAGAATACGAAGACAAAGTACTTGGTAGCCAAAGCAAAGCATTAGCACTTGAGAAGCAGTTATACGAGCAGCTATTTTTACTGACGACACCATTTTTAGCACAACTGCAGCAATTAGCACAAACTCTGGCCGAGTTAGATGTGTTGTGTACTTTTGCCGAGCGCGCCGATAACTTAAATTACTGCCAGCCAAAGTTAACCAGCACTACTGGCATTATGCTGCAACAGGCAAGGCATCCAGTGGTAGAGCAAGTATTAACCGAGCCCTTTATTGCCAACCCATTAAATTTACATGCTCAACGGCGTATGCTAATGATTACCGGCCCCAACATGGGTGGTAAATCAACTTATATGCGCCAAACCGCGCTGATTGTTTTAATGGCCTATATTGGTTGTTTTGTGCCCGCAGACCAAGCAGAAATTGGCCCGATCGATCGTATTTTCACTCGAATTGGTGCATCAGATGATCTGGCCTCAGGCCGTTCGACCTTTATGGTTGAGATGACCGAAACTGCAACCATTTTGCATCATGCTACCGAACATAGCTTAGTATTAATGGATGAAATTGGCCGAGGCACCAGCACATATGATGGCCTTAGTTTAGCCTGGGCCTGTGCTGATTATTTGGCAACAACAATAAAATCATTGACCTTATTTGCTACCCACTATTTTGAGTTAACCGTGCTAGCAGATCAATTGCCAGCACTGGCTAATGTGCACTTAGATGCCATAGAGCACGGTGATGATATTGTATTTATGCACCAAGTTCAGGACGGTGCTGCTAGCAAAAGCTTTGGTTTGCAGGTTGCACAATTAGCTGGCGTACCTAAAGCCGTTATCCAGCGGGCACGCCTTAAACTTAGCGAGCTAGAACAGCACAGCAACACTGCGGTAGCAAAAACGACAGCCACACAAACGATAGCTACAACTGTGCAGCCTCAGTTGAGCTTACTAGAAGCCGAACACCCGATAGTAGAGCAATTACGAGATATTAACCCTGATGATTTAAGCGCCCGTCAGGCGTTAGCGTTGCTGTACGAACTAAAAAGCCGACTATAGCTAGAATAGCTAGAATCGGTTTGTTCAAAGCCGACCGTTGAAGCCCTGGATGGGCGGAAACGAGCCTACATGGACGTATTTACGGCGTGTTGGCGTGAACAAACCGATTCGGCACGCCACACTGCGCTATACGTATTCAATATAAACTTGCTTAACGTTTACTCCGCCGTATTTAATTTAACTGCACTTGCTTACTCATCTAAAAATGTATACATTTTAAATTAAGTATACTTTTATAGTAAAAATACCCTTATGCCGATTAAAGATCTAAGCCTATCTGCGGTAGTCGCCGGCTTTGTCGCCGTGTTGGTCGGCTTTGCCAGCTCAGTTGCTATTGTGCTGCAAGCTGCTGAAGCTGCAGGTGCCACACCTGAAATAATGGCATCGTGGTTACTTGCGCTAGGTATTGGCATGGGCGCTACCTGTATCGGCCTATCTTGGTATTACAAAGCGCCAATTATCACGGCTTGGTCCACACCGGGTGCGGCATTACTTGCTACCAGCTTGCAAGGTTTGACTATTAACGAAGCTGTCGGCGTATTTATGTTTGCTGCGGTATTAGGCGTAATTATTGGTATTAGCGGTTGGTTTGATAAACTGACTCGACTGATCCCGCTGCCACTAGCCAGCGCCATGCTTGCTGGCATATTGCTGCAATTTGGTTTAAGCATTTTCACCTCATTACAAACCCAGTTATGGTTAGTCGGCATAATGTGTATTAGCTATTTATTAGCTAAACGTTTGGCGCCGCGCTATGCAATTTTATGGGTACTGTTAGCAGGATTAATCACCGTAGTACTACAAGGTCAATTTAACTATCATTCAGTAATACTTAGCTTTACCACGCCAGTATGGGTTACACCGCACTGGTCATTAAGCGCATTGCTGGGTGTAGGTTTACCGCTCTTGCTAGTCACCATGGCATCACAGAACATTCCTGGTGTTGCGGTAATTCGTACCAGTGGTTATCAAACGCCGGTTTCTCCACTTATTACTGTGACAGCAGCTTCTACGCTGCTGCTTGCACCTTGGGGCGCCTTCTCGCTGAACTTAGCCGCCATTACCGCCGCAATTTGTACTGGGCCTGAAGCGCACCCAGACAAAACTAAACGCTATGTTGCCGGCATTGCTGCTGGAGTATTTTATCTGCTAGCGGGCTTAGCAGGTGCGACTGTCGTCGCGTTGTTTGCCGCCTTTCCTAAAGAAATGATTGCCGCACTGGCGGGGCTTGCGCTGCTAGGCACTATAGGCGCTAATTTAGCCGTTGCTACAGCAGAAGGTGAGCACCGCGAAGCGGCCGTAATCACCTTACTGGTAACAGCTAGTGGCGTGAACTTTTTTGGCATTGCCGCCGCATTCTGGGGCATTATTGCCGGCGGTATTACGTTACTACTGGTTAATGGCTTTCGCCGGAGACTCTAATGCTTAAAAAGCAGCAGCTATACCAACAGTTAAAACGCGATATTCAATTGCAGCACTGGCAACCTAGCGCCGTGCTTACGCAGCAGCAATTAGCAGAATATTATAATGTTAGTCGGATTGTAGTGCGCGATGCCTTGCAACAACTCATAAACGAAGGCTGGCTACAAAGCCATGGTAAAGCCGGTATCAAGGTGTCTAATTTCACAGTAGCTGAAGCCAACGAGTTATGCTTATTGCGTTTACAACTTGAACCCCTGGCGTTACAGCTGGCTGCAGAAAACCTTAATTTCAGCATTTTAGGACAAGCCGAAGATCTGTTGGCTGCTATCGACAATAATACTCAGCTATCGGCTTTTGAGCGTGGTGATTTAAATTGGCAGTTTCATCGACGGCTATATCAAGAATGCCACAAACCGCATTTGCTGCGCTTGCTAGATCAGTTGCACCAACAAGTATCTCGCTATATCGGCTATCAAGAACAAAGCATGTGTTACGCAAACACTAGCGCGACTGAACACCGACAGCTAATTACATTGTTGCGTGCAGGCAGCATAGATGCAGCGTGTACGCTACTACGCGAACATATTACAACCGCTACCGACGCGCTAATTCAGTATCTAACAAAAACATAAAGCGCCGATCGGCGCTTTATGTTTTTTATATGATGATTACTCTTGGAACAAGGTTTCAACGTTTAAGCCTTGATGCGTTACTATTTCACGTAACCGCCGCAGTGCCTCTACTTGAATTTGCCGCACCCGCTCACGAGTTAAACCTATTTCATGGCCAACATCTTCTAATGTCGAAGGCTCGTAGCCCAACATGCCAAAACGCCGTGCTAGCACTTCACGCTGCTTGGGATTTAGCTCGTTTAACCAAACCACCAAATGCTGACGAATATCGGCCTCTTGCAATTCAGCTTCAGGCCCTAACTCCTTTTCATCAGCAATAATATCCAGCAGCATCTTTTCAGAAGCACCCGCAATGGGTGTATCTACCGAGGTTATTTTTTCATTTAGCTTTAGCATTTTGCGTACGTCTTCAACTGGACGATCTAATGCTGCAGCAATTTCTTCAGGTGTCGGCTCATGATCCAACTTTTGCGACAACTCACGCGCGGCGCGTAAATAAATATTCAGTTCTTTTACTACATGAATGGGTAAACGGATGGTGCGGGTTTGATTCATAATGGCCCGCTCGATGGTCTGGCGGATCCACCAAGTAGCATAAGTAGAAAATCGGAAACCTCGTTCAGGGTCAAACTTTTCTACCGCGCGAATTAAGCCAAGGTTGCCTTCTTCAATTAAATCTAACAATGCCAAACCACGGTTGATATATCGACGCGCAATTTTAACGACTAAACGTAAATTACTTTCAATCATTCGTTTGCGCGCAGCTTGGTCACCTTTTAATGCTAGGCGCGAAAAGTAGACCTCTTCTTCAGCAGAAAGCAGTGGTGAGAAACCAATTTCCCCCAAATAAATCTGCGTGGCATCCATGTTTTTTTGACTGTCGTCTTTGGCAAAAACTTCATCATTACCAACTTCTTCAGTTGCTAATGCAGCGGCATCCGGTTCGGCTTCATCGTCGAGTAGCCCCTCATCCTCTATCTCGTCTTCTTTATAATCTAGTACATCATCACTTTTTTGTGTCATGTCCTTTCTCCCACGTATACAGGGTGCTGGGGCTAGCCAGACGCTATCTAATCCTTCTTATGACGCTAGTGTTTTAATCTAATTATTTTGGTAAATATTTTAATGGATCAACCGAACTACCACGATAACGTATCTCAAAATGCAAACGTGCATCAGTTGCATCGGTACTACCTAGTTCGGCAATTTGCTGGCCTGCCATTACCATCTGCTTTTCTGCTACCAGCATCTTTCTGTTGTGAGCGTATGCACTTAGGTAATCATCGTTATGCTTAATTATAATTAAGTTGCCATATCCTCTTAGCGCGTTACCGGCATACACAACCTGCCCACTCGCAGCAGCATTGACCCTATTGCCCTCCGCGCCGCTAATATCGACACCTTTGTTGCCTTGCTCTTTATGCGAAAACCCAGAAATTATTTTCCCTTTAACTGGCCACTGCCATTGCACCAAGCCAATATTCGGGGTAAGATTCGCGCTTTTTTTGTTTTTTATAGCTACTGTCTGACCATAACTCTTTTGATTTTCTGACGCAACTGGTTTAACCGAACTATTTGATTTTGTTTGGCTTGAACTCTGGTTACTGGTATTTTTTACCACTTGAACCGGAACCGGCTTTACGCTCGGCGTGGGTTTTATAATGGTCGGTGTTTTTTTGCTAGGAGCTGGCTTGGTGTTTTCTACCTGTGCCACACTTGGTGTCGACTTTTTGTGGTTAAGCGCAACCTTACCACCAAGGCGTAATTTTTGCTGTGGATAAATAGTGTACGGGCTGGCAATGTTATTAATTGCCGCTAGCTCGCGCACGTCTTTACCGGCACGAAACGCGATTGAATACAACGTATCGCCACGCTGAACGGTATAAGTATGTGCGTTTAAACTACCTCGGTTACGCTGCTGATAGAAGTTTTCTCTCAGATCAAGCGTAGTAACAGGCGCAGGTGCGGTGCGTGACGAACAAGCCACAACCTGCAGTATAAGCAACAGCAGCGCACCTTTGCTAATCCAGCCAAAGGTTTGCGTTAACGTGAAAGAGTAGTCGTTAAAACAACGGATACTATATTTCCTATTCGTTTGCTGCTGGCTTAGCGTTCACCGAAGCTGGTTTTAACCATTTTTCTAAATTAAGCAATAGCAACATTACTATTACTCCGGCTAGCGCGCAAATTAGCGCCAGTAAAGCATCCGCAGGCCCAATACTGTCGGCGTAGTGCCAAGGTAAATACAGCTGCTGCGCCACCTGCCAAGGCCAAATTCGATACAGTGCACCAATAACGATACCAATTAACAATGCCAAACTCGCGTCATGATAATGTTGCAATAGCCAATTTAATAACCGCGAAAAACTTAACAAGCCAACAATGCAACCGAGCATAAATAACGCTAGCACACCTAATTGTAATTCAGTTACGGCAAGCAATACTGGCGCATACATGCCAGACATTAACAAAATAAAACTGCCAGAAATACCGGGTAAAATCATCGCGCAAATTGCTACTGCACCAGCAACAAAGAACATCCAACTTTGTGGCTGTAATTCCTGTGGTGTTAACATACCCACCAGTACAGAAAATAGTATACCTAACGCGCAGAGTAATAAGCGCCAAACGCTCCAGCGTAAACTGCGACATAAATGCGGTAACGCGGTAATAATTAATGCAAAAAACAATGCCCACAATGGAATGGGTCTATGTACTAATAAATAAGAAATAATACCTGCCAGTGTAA
This sequence comes from Rheinheimera metallidurans, assembly GCF_036983985.1. Taxonomy (NCBI): domain Bacteria; kingdom Pseudomonadati; phylum Pseudomonadota; class Gammaproteobacteria; order Chromatiales; family Chromatiaceae; genus Rheinheimera; species Rheinheimera metallidurans. Next base: position 636,149 of record NZ_JALAHQ010000001.1, on the reverse strand, counting down.
ATACACTAAATAAGATACCGCCAAACAAACACAGTAAAAAAGTGCCATCGACGTACTGCCACATAGCTTTAACGCGCCCCTGCAACAGCAGCTTAACCGCCTGTATATTACAATGGCTAATTGCGCCGAGTAGACGCTCGTAAATACCGAGAATAAACGCTAAGGTGCCGCCAGACACGCCTGGCACAACATCCGCTGCGCCCATCGCCAAGCCTTTTATGATCCACTGCAAAAACTGCATTTACTTTCCTTGTTGATTGCCTTTGTATATAGCACTGTAAATATGGGCGTCAGAATGAAAAATTAACGCTAACCTTAGATGCTAAACGCCTAGGCTAGTTCACCGGGTACTAGAGGTACGAACCGAACAGCTTCAATATCTTGGCTGGTAAACTCACTACCGCTACGTTGATACACACGCAAGACTTGCTCATGCAAACCAACTGGGATAACTAGTCTGCCACCATCGCTTAGTTGTTGTAACAACGCAATAGGCACTTCGCTTGGTGCTGCGGTAACAATAATGCTGTCAAACGGCGCCTTGCTAGGCCAACCTTGCCAGCCATCACCGTGCTTCATTGATACATTATGTAAATCTAATTGTTGGAGGCGGCGCTTTGCCTGAAACTGCAAAGCTTTAATACGCTCAACACTGCACACATGTGAGAATAACCGCGCCAATATTGCCGTTTGGTAGCCTGAGCCAGTACCTATTTCTAATAATTTGCCGGGCGCTTTGTCTTGTAATAGCAACTCAGTCATACGAGCGACAATATAAGGCTGCGAAATAGTTTGGCCTTGGCCAATAGGTAAAGCGGTATTTTCATAAGCTTTATGTGCCAATACAGCTTCGACAAACAGATGACGCGGTGTATTAGCAATTGCCGTTAGCACCTGTTGCTGTGTAATACCTTCGCTTTGAAGTTTTTGCGCCAATACCGCGGCGCTACGAGAATTTGCGACGGCCATGTTACAAATTTATCCCTTCTAACCATTGTTTCAATCGGTCCATACTGCGGTATGCCGACATATCAATTTGCAGTGGCGTAATAGAAGCGTAGTTATTCGCTACTGCATAAAAATCAGTGCCCTCGCCAGCATCTAGCTCAGGGCCAAGTACACCATACCAATATATTTCTCGGCCCCAGGGATCAGTAGTACTGGTCATGGTTTCTGCTTTATGACGACGCCCTAACCGTGTTACCTGAATGCCTTTTAGCTCTGCAATGGGTATAGCTGGTACATTGATATTAAGAATTTGATCGGCTGGTAATGGATGTGATTTTAACTTTTTAATTACCTGTATAGTGACATGAGCTGCGGTGGCAAAATGTTCATCACCACGACCGGCTAACGATACGGCAATAGCCGGCAAGCCTAAGTAGCGTCCTTCAGTTGCGGCCGCTACCGTACCAGAATACAGCACATCATCGCCCAAGTTGGCACCGTGGTTAATACCTGCCACCACTAAGTCTGGCGTAAACGACAATAGCTTGCTAATGGCAAGGTGTACACAATCACTTGGTGTGCCATTAACTGATAAAAAGCCGTTTTCCATTTTCTGTACACGCAGCGGATTCATTAGCGTTAACGAACTACTGGCACCGCTACAGTTACGATCTGGCCCCACAGTGGTCACTTCAGCTATTTGACAAAGGGCTTGCTGCAACACCTGCATGCCCTTGGCATGCACGCCATCGTCATTACTTAATAAAATGCGCATTCGCTACTCCAATGCCGCTGCTTGACGGCCGCAATCACGATAATTCACTAACTCGCGCAGCACGCTAGTCGCAAAGCAACCTGCAGGCAGGGCAAAGCTAAGGTTAATATCTGCGCCCTGCTGCTGTATCGCCAACTGTTGTGGCACTAGCCTAATGGCTCTGCGCTCAGCTTTTAAGCGGTAATCTTCTAGCCCTTGCACTAACGAGGCATACTGAGCTAACACTTGCTGCTCAAATTCAGCGGCGGTTGCGCTAACCATAGGTTCGCCAATGCCAGCAAGTACTGCGGTTATATGTAGGTCTTTTTCAGTCAAACGTTGCTGCAACGCACTATCAGTTTGCGCTGCGCGAAATACCGAACCTGAACCATCCAGTTGTAGCACATCACCATCTACTATTTGGTTAAATAACCCATGGTTAATACGCGCCGCCACTTGCTGGTTAAAGATAAAAGATCGGGCTGCCGACAAGGCTAAGCCGCGTAACTTGCGATCGGTAATACTTTGACCACTAAATAGCTGCTCAGCCAGCACTAAATTACCACCATTGATGCCAAAGCGCTGCTCACCATAATAGTTAGGTACACCGTCTAGCAATAGCTCCGCGCGTTTAAGCACATCAGCAGCGTTAGATACCTCGCGCAGGCGAATTTTAAATAGATTCGCTTTTAAAGCGCCCAAACGTAACTTACGATAATGGCGCTGCATATCGAGGATTTTACACCCTTCAAGCTGCCAACTTTGCCAATCGAGTTCTTGTTTAATCGGCCATTTAAAGCAAAACCACTGCCTAGTTACCGCATGTCGATCTTTTAAACCGGCATAGCTAATATCGCGGACACGAAGCCCCGTTAGCGTTGCCAACTGCTTGGCCACGTATTGGGTATTCTGGCCTATTTTCTCAATTTGCAGCAGCACATGTTCGCCAGCACCACTGGGGCTAAAGTTTAGCTGTTCATCGACAATAAAATCATCAGCTTGCTGGCGTAGTAACGCGGTAGCTGTCGGTTCAGCATATAAATAGGCTAAAGGTTTATTGTTAATCATGCGCTAACCAATAACACTACCGCTTCAACTGCTATGCCCTCTTTGCGCCCAACAAAGCCTAACTTTTCAGTGGTGGTGGCCTTAACGTTAACCTGAGACAACTCACAAGCTAGGTCGTCAGCAATACACTGGCGCATTGCCGTAATATGCGGAGCCATCTTTGGCGCTTGCGCCATGATGGTAATATCTAAATTACCCACGCTATAACCCGCAGTTTGTATATCAGCATACACTTTGCGTAATAAAATACGGCTATCAATGCCTTTAAATGCAGCATCGGTATCAGGGAAATGATGGCCAATATCACCCATTGCTAAAGCACCGAGTAGCGCATCTGACAAGGCATGCAGCACTACATCACCGTCGGAGTGCGCCAATAGCCCTTGTGGATTATCTATTTTTACACCACCAAGTGTAATTGGCCCATCGCCGCCAAAGGCATGTACATCAAAACCATGGCCTACACGCATTTTCATTAAATTGACTGCTCCAGATAAAACGCAGCCAGCGCTAAATCAGCTGGCTGCGTAATTTTAATATTGTCGCTATGGCCTTCAACTAGCAACACCTTATGCCCTGCCCATTCCATGGCTGAGGCTTCATCAGTAACATTAATACCAGCCAATATCGCGTCATTAAGTGCGGCCTTTAAAATGGCCGTCGGGAATAATTGCGGTGTTAGCGCATGCCATAAATGCTCGCGACTTACTGTTTCACTGACGGTATTTTCGCCGCGCTTCATTGTATCGCGCACTCGACAAGCCAGAATACCGCCTTCACCGGAGCTGATACAGCGCTTAATCAGCTGTTCAATATCACTTTTACGTACCAACGGCCGAGCGGCGTCATGCACTAAAACCCAAGGGTACTGATATTCATCAATAAAGCACAGCGCGTTTAACACCGAGTGCATTCGCTCATCACCACCCTTTACGCGGATAATGTCATCATTAGCCAATGCTGTGGTATCAAAGTAAGGATCATCAGCGGCCAAGGCTAACCATAGTTGTTGGATAGCCGGCACCGAACGCAGTTTAGCGACACTATGCTCCAAAATAGTTTTGCCATGCAGTTGTAAATATTGTTTGGGTACACTGCTTTGCATACGTGAGCCAATGCCAGCTGCCGGCATTATAGCGGCTATTGCTGGCAAAACGGGGTCAGTCATTGCTGCCACCGTTATCACCATGTTGGCTAATCATACGAAAAAACACTTCATCTTCTTTAATCAGACCAAGTTCGTTTCGCGCTCGCTCTTCAATGGCATCAAGCCCTTGTTGTAAGTCTTTTACATCCGCAAGCAACAATCTATTGCGTTTCGCTAGCTCTAGGTTACTTGCTTGCTGGCTGCGTAGCTCTTCTTGCTGGCGAAAATAGTCGGCAATACTATGTTCGCCAAACCATAAACGGTATTGCAGCAAGCCGAGTAAGACAATAAGTAGTAAGGTGAGTATTCGCATATTACAACTTCGTTAAAAAAGCTTTAGTTATTATGAAGCCTTGGCCGATGAATGCAAAGTAGGAAACCACGATTAGTCCAACAATGCTGGTAATGGCTTAGCAAAGTTTTGCCAGTTTAGTCGACTTGCTAATAGCAGCTCACGCAAACTAAGGCGTCGCGGTGGCTTTTTGTCACCATTTAACCATTGATGACCACAGCAGGCTGCAGTAACAATAGTTTTAACCGGTTTTAATAGAAATTTATCACTATTTTGCGATTCAAGCGGCGTACCAGAAAAACTAAACCAACCGTGTTCATTGCAATGTAACCTAAGACCTTCGCTATCAACCTCATCTACACTATCTAAAACGATTTGCTCTTGCGTAAGCTGGGTAATATACAGGGGTACAATTAAACCCGGTTTGGCGTACTTATTATAAAACGCATCAATAGGATCGGCGTGTTGTTTACGCGCTGGGCATGAACTTGCTTGCTTGTGATACCAAGAGGCATTTTGGCTATCCAGTTCAAGCTGATTTTTTTGTTGTAAGATATTACTGGCAGCACGACGGATATAAAACGGCAAGCTGGCAAGTCGGTTAGGTAACCTTAATAATTGCTCTGTGCTTAATTGCGATAGACGTAATAGCTCGCGTTCATACAAAGCGTTACATAGCTCGGTATACGTCTGATTTTCTCTGGACACCTGCCAGAAATGCGGCTGATTAACACGGGTATCTATCATGACCAGATGTTAGCTAATTGGCTGAACTTTGCAAAGCAAAAACCCTTAGTCATCATAAAGTTTTGTCGCTAAAAACAAAGCCACCTGACGGTGGCTTTGTTTTATATTGTCAGCAATTACTGACCTTTAATTTCGCTACGGCCGTTATAAGGCACCTTTCCAGCTAATTCTTGTTCAATACGCAATAACTGATTGTACTTCGCTACCCGATCTGAACGACACAGTGAACCGGTTTTAATTTGTCCAGCTGCAGTACCCACTGCTAAATCAGCAATAAACGCATCTTCGGTTTCACCACTGCGGTGTGAAATTACGGCAGTAAAACCGGCGTCTTTCGCCATTTTAATTGCGGCTAAGGTTTCGCTTAAGGTACCAATTTGGTTAACTTTAATTAAAATAGAGTTACCAATACCCTGCGCGATGCCACGGGCTAAAATTTTGGTATTAGTAACAAATAAATCGTCGCCAACCAGTTGTATCTTATCACCAAGTTTATTGGTTAGATCTTTCCAACCATCCCAATCGCTTTCATCTAAACCGTCTTCAATTGACACTATAGGGTAGCGCTGAGTTAAGCCGGCTAAATAGTCGTTAAAGCCATATGCATCAAAGCTTTTATTCTCGCCGCTTAATACGTATTTACCGTCTTTGTAAAATTCAGTAGCGGCACAATCTAGGGCCAAGGTTACGTCTTTATTCATTTCGTAACCAGCCGCTTTTACTGCTTCAACGATTACCGTTAATGCTTCTTCATTTGACTTAAGATCAGGGGCAAAGCCACCTTCGTCGCCTACTGCCGTATTAAGGCCACGTTTTTGTAATTCTTTTTTCAAGCTATGGAAAATTTCGGCACCCATACGTAGCGCTTCAGCAAAGCTTTTTGCGCCAACCGGCTGTACCATAAACTCTTGAATATCAACGTTGTTATCAGCGTGTTCGCCACCGTTAATAATATTCATCATTGGCACTGGCATGCTATACACACCAGGCGTGCCATTTAAATCAGCAATATGCTGATACAGCGGAATGTGTTTATCCGCAGCTGCAGCACGCGCCACCGCTAAAGACACCGCTAATATCGCGTTCGCGCCTAGGTTACTTTTTGTTTCAGTGCCATCTAAATCAATCATGATCTGGTCAATTTGTTGCTGCTGATCAGCCTGTTTGCCTTTTAGTGCAGTCTGAATAGGGCCAACAATATTCGCAACGGCTTTAGTAACGCCTTTACCTAAATAGCGGGTTTTATCGCCATCACGCAATTCTAATGCTTCGCGTGAACCCGTTGATGCACCTGATGGCGCACAACCACGGCCCATTGCGCCGCTAGCTAAATAAACATCGGCTTCTACCGTTGGGTTGCCGCGAGAATCCATGATTTCACGAGCGATAATTTTTATAATTTCAGACATGCTTAAATTTCCCTGTTAAAAAAAACAGCCGCGGATATATTCACACGGCTTAGCATAGGTTATACCGATTTCTGTTTTTGCGCTTTGAACACCGCAGCAACAAAGCTTTGAAACAGTGGATGGCCATCACGAGGTGTTGAGTTAAATTCCGGATGAAACTGCGCAGCAACAAAAAATGGATGCGCGGGTATTTCAATCATCTCAACCAGTTGGTTATCAGCAGACAAACCCGACACCACTAAGCCGGCATCTTCTAATTGTGGTCGCAAGTTATTATTAACTTCATAACGATGGCGATGGCGTTCGCTAATCACCGCTTGGCCATATATTTCGCGCGCTTTAGTGTTATCAACTAAATTACACTTTTGACTGCCTAAGCGCATAGTGCCGCCTAAATCTGACTCGTCAGTACGTGTTGCTACCGAACCGTCGGCATCGCGCCATTCGGTAATTAAACCCACTACTGGATAAGGTGTATCTGGGTTAAATTCAGTTGAGTTAGCATGGCTCATACCCACTACGTTACGCGCAAATTCAATTAGCGCCACTTGCATACCTAAACAAATACCTAAATAAGGTATGTTGTTTTCACGGGCATACTGCGCAGTCATAATTTTACCTTCAACACCGCGCTCGCCAAAGCCACCCGGCACTAAAATGCCATCAACACCGGCTAACATGCCCATGCCTTTGGTTTCAACATCTTGCGAGTCAATATACTTAATGTGCACGGTAACACGGTTTTTTAAGCCTGCGTGTGATAATGCTTCGTTGACCGATTTATACGCATCTGGCAGCTCGGTATATTTACCTACCATAGCAATAGTGACTTCACCGGTTGGGTTAGTTTGCTGATACAGCACCTGCTCCCATTCGGCTAGGTTAGCTTCTGGTGCTTCAATATAGAACCGACGACAAACAAGATCGTCTAAGCCTTGAGACTTTAACAAGGCTGGAATTTGATAAATACTTGATACGTCTTTTAACGAGATAACCGCTTTTTCTTCTACGTTAGTAAACAAGGCGATCTTAGAGCGCTCGTTGGCTGGAATTGCGCGGTCTGAACGGCAGATCAAAATATCTGGCTGAATACCAATTGAGCGCAGCTCTTTTACTGAATGCTGAGTTGGCTTAGTTTTAATTTCACCGGCAGTACCCAAGTATGGTACTAATGTCAGGTGCATATATAAAGTGCGCTCGCGGCCTACTTCAGCACCTAACTGACGAATCGCTTCTAAAAACGGTAAAGACTCAATATCACCAACCGTGCCACCAATTTCTACAATGGCAATATCATGGCCTTCAGCGCCAGCAATAACGCGGCTTTTAATTTCATTGGTAATATGCGGAATAACCTGAATAGTCGCGCCCAAGTAATCGCCACGACGCTCGCGACGTAATACATCGGCGTAGATACGACCTTGGGTAAAGTTGTTTAACTTTGTCATTTTAGTGCGAATAAAACGTTCGTAGTGGCCTAAATCTAGGTCAGTTTCAGCGCCATCTTCGGTAACAAACACCTCACCATGCTGAATTGGGCTCATGGTGCCGGGGTCAACGTTAATGTAGGGGTCGAGCTTAAGAATGGTTACCTTTAGGCCTCGCGCTTCTAAAATAGCAGCCAGCGACGCTGCGGCAATGCCTTTACCGAGCGATGAAACCACGCCACCCGTCACAAAGATATATCTTGTAGTCATAAGACCCCTGAGACAATGTTAATCAATAGATGAATACCAAAAATAACCACGCACCCAGTGTAAACACAGGGACGATAAAGGTTGGCTAATATTTGGTATCAGGACGGGAGGAAAGTATAGCAAAGCGCAGCGACGCACTCAATGTAAAGCTGACAGCTAACGCAATTTATCTTTCTGTCAGCTGTCAGCCTAATACTTAAGGTAATGTAATTATTAAATTAAGGACAACGTCCAAGGAACTCTGCAACCATGGTACCGTTTTGGCTAGAAAAGCTATACTTGCATATCCGACCTAGATCATTTTCGTGCTTCTCCGCCAACCTATTACCTATTATAGGGCTACTTCCCAACCAATTTGCAATATCGCCAGAAGATATGATCTTATCGTAATTAACGCTCTGAAAAGCATCCATCAATACGCTTACAAGACAGAAAGTTATTTTTGGTGTTTGGGGACCATCTCTGTTCATTAGATCATGCAATGCCGTACCATCTATAAAACTATTAACTTGGCTCAGATTTACGTCTTCGTCTATCTTATTCAGAGTAATAACCCAGCGTAAACGAGATATTGATGACGCTTGCGGTGAGCTATAAGTTATATCTAAAATTCGAGTGCTCTGGCTCTCTGTCGCCCAACTTGCAGTGTATACGACGTTTGATCCTGTATTATTGTTCCCCGACATTTTTTTTTGGAAACATCCATTGATATGTTAGCGAGAGCCTCAGAATAACTTTTGTAACGCCCTGACGTCATCATCTCTGTCATCACGTTCTGCAGCTGAAGGCTGAGTGCGGAAATATAAAAAGGGTTTAGCGCGTCTCTTAACGCAAATACGTGAGGATCATTCTGACAAATCGCAGGTTCATTAAGATTTTCTTTTATTACCAAGTCAGAGACCGGGGTATTAGTAGCATTTAAAGTTGTACAACCCGCTATAAGCACAAGTGTTATAACTTTGAGTGCTAACCCTTTAATATTCATACTCGACATTCCTTGTTAAATTGTCCATTCATTGCGCCAAACAATAATGCATCATAAAAGCCAATTTAAATTAACATTTAAAAATCATAAAATAAACTTTATAAGTTAGGTGCGCTCAACTTATCACACTGGTCACATTTGATATGCCCTAATAGAAATAACATACGATATTCTGCGCGTTATAAGCATTTTAAAAAAACTTTGTCAGCAGGGCCTTGTCGAACGCTTAAGTCGTCACCAGATATGTATTAACAGATGGAATATCATGCGACATAGGCGAGCTAGAAAATTCAACGTCTCGCCACTTAGTCAACAACAGGAGTAGCCTATGCAAATTCAACTACACACAGACCGCCACATTAAATCCGACGAACGGTTGGCCGAGTTTGCCCGTGATATATTACAAAGCAAACTAAATCGTTTTGCTGATAACCTGACCCGTATTGAAGTGCACTTAAGTGATGAGAATGGCCAGCAAAAACACGATGGTCATGATAAGCGCTGTACTATTGAAGCGCGTTTTGATGGTTTAGACCCGCTAGCGATCACTGAACATGCCGCGACGGTTGGCCAAGCCATTACTGGCGCGGCAGAGAAAATGCAGCGTAAGCTCAGTTCTGTTACAGGCAAATTACGTGATAAACATGTAAAAGCCGCCAACCTAGAATTCACTGAACCTGACGAAGTCAATTAATATTAGTTCGCTGGGGCGCGGGTTTATTATCAGCGCCCCTGATTTAAACCTGCTGTTTTATTTGCTGCCATAGTTGTTCCATTTCATCTAAGTTAGATTGCTCAGGCGTTTTGCCATTAAGCACTAACGCTTGCTCAACCGCGCGAAAACGCCGTTCGAACTTGCTATTGGCCGCTCGCAGCACAGCTTCTGGATCTAGTTTGTGTTTACGCACCACGTTTACCAGTGCAAACATTAAATCACCCAACTCTTCGCTAAGTTCTGGGCTGTCAGCTGCAGTTTCTTCAACTTCAAGAATTTCTTCTTTTACTTTATCCCAGCAGCCATCAACACTTGGCCAGTCAAAACCGACGTTAGCGCAGCGTTTTTGCAATTTATAAGCCCGGCTTAGCGCTGGCATGGCCTGTGGAATATTATCCAACACGCTGTTTTGGCCTACGTCTTTGCGTTCTTCAGTTTTTAGCGCTTCCCAGTTTTTTAATACTGCATCAGCGTCGGCTAGGTTTAATTCGCCAAATACATGTGGGTGGCGCCGCTCTAGTTTGTCACATATGGCGGCTACGCAATCATCAAAGGCAAAGCGGCCTTCTTCCTTAGCAATTTGTGCGTAAAAGACCACCTGAAACAGTAAGTCACCAAGCTCGTCTTTTAGTTCGTCAAAGCTTTGCCGCGCTATGGCATCGGCCACTTCATAGGCTTCTTCTAGGGTGTAGGGCACAATACTGGCATAGCTTTGCTTTAGATCCCATGGGCAGCCGTGCTCCGGGTCACGCAGCCGGCTCATAATGGCTAACAGGCGGTTAATATTGTCTGGCACAGTTTTCCTTTTACTATTAATGATGCGCGCGTTTAGCTTCGGCTACATCGTCTATCTGGCTAATTTTGCTTAATAATTTATTTAGCGAGTCGAGGTTATACAACTCTAGGGTCATATTAATTACCGCGGTTTGCGCTTTAATATCTGAGCTACTGCTCATTTTCGTTACGTTGGCTTTTTCATTAGCTAATATGCTGGTGATATCACGCAGTAAACCATTACGGTCGTGTGCAACAATACGAATATCAACCTCATAGCCTGAGGCATATTTGTCGCCCCAAGTTGCATCCACCACCCGAGCTGGGTGAGTGTCTTGCAAGGTTTTAAATTGATCACAGTCATCACGGTGAATGGCAATGCCGCGCCCCTGCGTAATATAGCCAACAATGGCGTCACCCGGTAACGGATGACAGCACCCCGCCATGTGGGTTAATAAATTACCCACCCCTTGCACGACTACATCGCTTTTAGCTTTAGTTGGTGCTAGCGGCTTGGTAATTAAACGCGGATCAATATCTGGCTGCTCCGCTTTACCGTATTGGCTTTGAATAAAGTGCACCACTTGGGTAACTTTAATTTCTCCGCCGCCAATACCAACTAATAGCTCCTCCATCGAGTTAACATTAAATCGGCTAATCACTTTTGCGGGCTGGTTCATCACTAAATTTAACCGAGCCAATTCGGTATCAAGCAACTCTTTACCCGCGGCAAGGTTTTTATCGCGGTCTTGCAGGCGAAACCAATACTGCACTTTTGAGCGCGCGCGGCTGGACTTTAAATAGCCTAAGTTAGGGTTTAGCCAATCGCGGCTAGGATTCAACTCACGGCCGGTTAAAATTTCAACCTGATCGCCAGTTTTTAACTGGTAAGTGAAGGGCACTATGCGGCCAGATATTTTTGCGCCAATGCAGCGATGGCCAACATTCGAATGCACATAATAGGCAAAATCGAGGGGCGTAGAGCCCATTGGCAAATCGACAATATCGCCTTTGGGCGTAAACACATAAACCCGATCTTCAATAACCTGATTGCGTAGTTCTTCAGCTAAATCGGTACTGTCGACAACATCTTCTTGCCATTGCAATAATTTACGCAGCCAACCAATTTTCTCATCATTCGCACTGCCTTTGCCCGACGCATTACCTTCTTTGTAACGCCAATGCGCGGCAACACCTAGTTCTGAGTCTTCATGCATTTGCCGAGTACGTATTTGAATTTCAATCGCGCGCCCTTGTGGGCCAAGTACTACGGTATGAATAGACTGATAGCCATTTTGCTTTGGCGTAGCAATATAGTCATCAAATTCTTTGGGGAGATGCCGCCAGCTGGTATGCACTAAACCCAGTGCCGCATAACAGTCTTGTACTTGTTCAGTTATAATGCGTACTGCACGGATATCATATAGTTGGTCAAATTCCACTTGTTTTTTTTGCATTTTTTTCCAAATGCTAAAAATGTGTTTTGGCCGCCCCTGCACCTCGGCTTTTACATTCGCATCGGCCATTTTTTGCTGCACCGAGCTAACAAAATCTTGCAGGTATTGCTCTCGATCTAAACGCTTTTCTTCTAGTAGGCTGGCAATTTGTTTATATAGCTGTGGGTGCAAATAACGAAATGCTAAATCTTCTAACTCCCACTTTAGTTGACCAATGCCTAATCTATTAGCTAAAGGCCCGAAAATGGCATTGGTTTCTTTAGCTGCCAACACACGCGTTTCTTCGTCAGCATTTTTCACTTCGCGCAGATAACAAATTTGCGCGGCAAGCTTAATAACTACGGCGCGCACGTCTTCAACCATGGCCAGCAGCATACGCCGCAGATTATCGGCCTGTAGCGGATTAACACTTTGGTTAGGGCCGGTAGGAATAGTACGAATAGCTTCCATTTGCTGCACCGCGCGCAACATTATCAATACATTGGTCGAAAATTCAGGTTCCAGCTGCTCAATAGTCACTAAACCCGCATCCAGTAGCGGAAACAACAATGCCGCTAATAACGAATCGCTGTCCATGCGCAGTTCGGCCAGAATTTCGACCATCTCCCAACCGGTGCGCACGGCCAGCTCAGTATCAAGTAACTGGTGTTGTTTTAGCCACTGTTCAGCATTCATTAGGCTAGTGATCTTTTTCTCTGTCAGATCTAACGAACATAACCACGCCAGTGTTTCACCACTGTTGTACTCATTGCTGTGTGACTGACGAACCCTAACCATGTACTGACTCCTTTTTATGTTACAACCGGCTAAACAATGCCATTAACTCTAAATGACTGGTGTGGGCAAACATATCTACGCCACAGATTTTCTCTAAACGATAGCCAGTTTGTAGTAAATGTTTGGCATCACGCGCAAAGGTCGCACTATTACACGACACATATAATATGTGCTGTGGTTTTAATTTAGTAATTTGTTCAACGGCACCCACGGCACCGGCACGTGCAGGGTCAAGCAACACCTTACTATATATTGGCTTATTCCAACTGGTTTTAGGCCAAGCTAAATGTAAATCAGCTTGAAACGCCACAACGTTGCTCAGACCGTTTAACTGGGCATTAGTTGCCAGCTGCTGCACCATTTTGCTAACGCCTTCAATGCCATACACGGTTTTAGCCTGCTGTGCCAACGCTAAGGTAAAATTGCCAATACCCGCGTATAAATCTAACACCACATCGTTAGCGTTGATATTCAACCAGTTAAGCGCCTGAGTGACCATTTTTTGATTAAGCTCGGCATTAATTTGAATAAAGGCATCAGTAGCAAATTCTAAGCGTAGGTTTTGCTCTGCTAAGTAATAATGCGGTTGCACTGCTGGCTGCCAATAATGAATGACACTTGGCTCTGCCTCGCCCAGCCAAACAGCCTCAGGCCAAGCAGCAATAAATAACTGCTGCTCTTCAACCGTTAAGGGCTTGGTATGGCGCAAAGTAATAAAAGCTTGCTCGCCCGCCTGCAATACTTCGGCATGGGTTACGGCGGCTGGATCTTTTAATTGCGGAATAACCTTATTTAACTCAGTAAATATTGGTGCGAGTAGCGGCGACAACACCATGCAGTCTGCTATTGCCACAATCTGTTTATCGCCACTTTGGCGAAAGCCCACGCTAACACGGCGCTGCTTTTTATCGTACCAAATGCCAATTCTGGCGCGACGACGATAACCGTGGTCATCATCTACCAACATGGCTTGCCACGGTAAAGCGCTTAAACCTGTTTGGTGCCTAATTAACTGATCTATACCTTGCTGCTTTAAGTCGCGCTGCGCTTGGATATCTAGATGCTGCAGCTGACAACCGCCACATATAGCAGCGTAGTGGCAAGGCGCCGTTACCCGTAATACCGAGGGTTGCAATACTTTTATTGTTGTCGCTTTAATAAAGCCGGGTTTATCTTCTAGTATTTTGGCTTGCACCCGCTCACCGGGTAAAGCGCCACTAACAAACGCAATTTTTTGCTGATATTGGCCAATACCTTGCACCTCATAATCGGCGCTATCAATCTGAAAGGTTAGGGTTTTACCCAATAAGCTCGTTTTAGGTTTGGCTTTGTATATGTTAAGCATGGCTTCTCTATCAGGTTGTAGGCAACGGCGATGTGTTATGTCATTATCCAAACAACGATAATTACAGTACAGCCTGCGACAATGAAAAAAATTGGATTACGCACTTGGTTATGGCTTTGCAGCCTACTGCCTGCATTGCTGGTCAGTGTATTCTGTGCAGGGTATTTTAGCTATGTTCGCTATCATGAGTTAGCCTTTTCTTTTAACGAACGCGCTCGCGATATTGCCTTGCCGCTGGCAATGAGTAGCCAAGATTTGCTCAGCCGACAAAATATGCCCGCCTTACAACAGCTATTAGAAAGTGCGCACCGGTTTAATTCGCCACGGCTAAGCAATATCAGTCTGTTTAATGCCCAGTACCAGCCGGTGTTACATACCAACTCGCAGCAATTTGATAAAAGCTTACGGCTAAACGTCAGCGACACATTGCCGGCCTTTGGTTTACTTTCAGAAAACAACAACAGCGTAATATTTTATCAGCCGCTGCTAACCAGCACCGATAGTGCGCATTCGCAGCAGTTAGGCTATTTGTTATTACAACTGCCTAAAGCTCAATTGCAATTACAGCAGCAAAATATGCTATTAAACACTGCAGCGCTAACATTGGCTTTTATGCTGCTAATAATGTTGCCAACCCTACTGCTATTGCGCAACCTACACCGACCAATAAAACACATTGTACGCAATTTACAACAGCTACTTAATGGCGAAACCGTTGAAGTTGATACCAGCGCCATAATTAATGAACTGGTGGTATTACAACAAAATCTAAACCTACTAGGTATGCAACTTTGCGCACAGGAAAATGAATTACAACAACAAATTGAACAGGTTACTTGTGACTTACAGCAAAGTATGGAGCAGCTAGAAGTCCAGAATATTGAACTTGAGTTTGCTAAGCGCAAAGCGCAAGAGGATAACCGGCAAAAATCTGAATTTTTGGCAAAAATGAGCCATGAATTACGTACCCCGCTCAACGGAGTTATCGGCTTTAGCCGCCAGCTGCTTAAAACCCAATTAACTAGTAGTCAGCATGACTATTTAACTATTATTCAAAAATCTGCCAATAGCCTGCTGCATCTAGTAAACGACGTACAAGACTTCTCTAAATTAGAAGAAGGTAGGCTATCCATAAACCCCGAGCCGTTTTCGTTACGAGATTTGTTAAATGATGCTATTGAGCTTTTAGCGGCAAACGCCTTTGAGAAACAACTCGAACTGGTATTAATGGTTGAACCCTCCTGCCCTGATGATGTGGTGGCCGATCCGGTGCGTTTTGTCCAAATTTTAATGAACATTGCCGGGAATGCGATTAAATTTACCGAGCATGGCAGCATAGTTATTCGCGTGTCAGCCACATTGCTAAACGAAGAGCAGCTCATTTTGCATTGCTCAGTGCAAGATACCGGTCAAGGCATAAGCGAAGAGCAGCAAAGCCAGCTATTCCAAGGTTTTAGCCATAGCGATGCGCGCAGCCATCAAAGTGGTTCTGGCTTAGGTTTAATGATTTCACAACGACTGGTTAAAGCCATGAACGGTAAAATTGGCTTTGAAAGTAAACAAGCTGAAGGTTCTACTTTTTGGTTTACCGTTAAATGCTTACGCCACCAATTATCCGTTGCTGACAATCTGCCATTAGAGGTATTAGAAAATAAAAGCTTATTATACTTTGAATCACAGCAGCACTCTCGCGAGGCGACGCTAAGTTTATTGCATAGCTGGGGTTTGCAAGTTACTGCTTGTGCTACTAAAGGCCAGTTGCAGCAAGCGCTGGCACATAACCAACATTATGATATCGGTTTAATTGGCCGCACAGTGGCGCTAAACCAAGTTAATCAAGTGCTGGCATTAATGCAGCAAATAAAACCGCACTGCAGTAACACCTATCTACTGGTAAATACGTTATCACCGCATTTACGCGAAACGCTATTAAGCTCGGGTGCCGATGGCTGTTTATCAAAACCGCCGCACTTACGAAAATTAGCCAGCGCATTGGCCAGCCCCTACCTAACGCAGCAAAAAGTAGTCGACGAGCAAACCGTGCGCAGCCAAGCCAGCATTAGAGTGCTTACGGTTGATGACAATGGTGCCAACTTAAAGCTTATTAATACCCTGTTAGCGGAACATGTTGAGCAAATAGAGTCTGCGCAAGATGGCGCTGAAGCGTGGCATAAAGCAACACAGCGCGCCTATGACATTATCTTTATGGATATTAATATGCCTGTTATGGATGGCATTACCGCTTGTCAGCGCATCCGTCAAAGCTCGCTAAACGAACATACCCCCATTATTGCCGTTACCGCACATGCTATTGACGGTGAACGCGAGCGTTTACTTAAACTGGGCTTTAATGAGTTTTTAAGTAAACCTTTAGATGAAAATATATTGCACTGTTGCTTGCAGGAGTTTTGCCCTAGTAGCCGCGTAGCAGAGACAGATCGCAGTTGGCCCATAAGTAAACTTGTCGACTGGCCATTGTCGTTAGAGCGCGCTAGCGGTAAATGCAGTTTAATGAAGGAAATGTTGTTAATGCTAGTTAATAGCATTACGGCTAGCCGCGTAGCAATACAGCAGGCGTTGGCCTCAGATGATATACAACAGCTACTGCAACAAATACATAAATTGCACGGCGCCTGTTGTTATACCGGTGTACCACGGTTAAAACAATTAGCAGAATTACTTGAAACCCAATTGAAACTGGGTAAAACCGCGACACAACTTGAACCTGAATTACTGGAATTGGACGATGTAATGCAAGCGTTGTGGCACGAAAGCCAACAGTGGATATGGGATTGGTAAAAACAAATACTTAGCAGCGTAGCATTACTGTCGTTCTAAAATCACCGTAGCTGCAGCATAAGCTTGCTCATCGGTAATTGACAACCAGATATGCGTTACACCTTTATTGGCAGCTAGTTCAGCGGCATAGTCAGTTAAAGCTAACTGCGGCGCGCCATCGGCGCTATTACTAACGTTAATATGCTGAAATGACACACCACGGCCAATGCCGGTGCCAAGCGCCTTGGCCGCAGCTTCTTTAGCAGCAAAGCGTTTAGCAAAATATCGCGCGGCATTATCAGCATCGCTTATCGTCATGGTATTATTGGCCATATTCTTCGTTGCAATGGCATGGTAAATCGCTTGCTCATCAGCGGTTAACACCCGCTTTATTAAGCCAGCACTGCGCGCTAAGCTTTGGCTAACACGCGCAATTTCAACGATATCGGTACCTAAACCAATAATGGCCACGTTAACCGCGCGCCTCAACCATTAGGCGCTTCATTTCGCGCACTGCTGCATCTAAACCACTAAACACGGCTCGGGCAACAATAGCATGACCTATATTTAGCTCGTACATTTGCGGTATAGCGGCTATCGGCTGTACGTTATGGTAATGCAAACCGTGGCCAGCATTAACGATAAGGCCAAGTGTGGAGGCAAACGCCGCAGCATCGGCAATACGCTTTAATTCTGTAGCTTGAGCATTAATATCAGTACAATGCGCATACTTCCCGGTATGAATTTCAATGTAGGGTGCACCGGCTTTAGCTGCCGCTTCAATTTGTTGGTGATCGGCATCAATAAACAATGATACCAACACATTTTGTTCACGCATTTGCGTAACCGCATCGGTAATACGCGCCAGCTGGCCAACCACTTCTAGCCCGCCTTCGGTGGTGAGCTCTTCACGTTTTTCTGGTACAAAACAAGCAAAGTGTGGCTTTAACTCAGTCGCTATCGCTAGCATTTCATCAGTTACCGCCATTTCAAAATTTAATCGAGTAGCAATAGTTTGGCGTAATACAAATACATCACGGTCAATAATATGCCGTCTATCTTCGCGTAAATGCACGGTAATACCGTCGGCGCCAGCCTGCTCGGCAACTAAGGCCGCATGCACCGGTTCTGGATAATAGGTGCCGCGCGCCTGACGTAAAGTAGCAACGTGATCAATATTAACGCCAAGAAAAATAGGGTTATGCATGCCTGACTCCAAATAAAAATAACGTTATAAATTAACTACCGGCAAATAATGCACGACTCGCCAACGGCTTGCTGCCCAGTAACGGCGCAAGAATTTGCCGGCTAAGTTGCTTGGCGCTGCGCTTCGTTTCATCGCATTGCCATTGCTTAAGGCCAATATTAAGTAATACCTCGCCGCGATATCCTTTAGCCATTTGCACAAAACCTTGTTCGCTGTACCACTGATAATAAGCATGAGCATTTAATGCGCCGCCCGCACTATCATATTGCCAATCTATTGGCTGGCCTAACTCCGTTAATAATGCAAACTCAAATTCCCGCAAGCATGGCTCTAGCTCTACCACGCCTTGTTGCACTGCAGCTAACTGCTGCAAGCATTGCTGGTACAGGTAAAATAGCTGCTCTGCAGCCAAATTATCGGGCCATAACCGACAAACTAATTCATTTAAATACAAACCGCTGTATAGCACCTTACCGGTTAAAACCAGTGCCGGTGCTGCTTCATCAATAGTTGATACGGTTTTAAGCTCACTACGGCCTACCAGCTGCAACATAAACTCTTGAAAGGGTTGCAAGGCCAAGCGTTGCTTGCCCTGCTTCTTTCGCACTACCGCGGATAAACGCCCTTGTTCAGGCAGTAATAGTTGAAGTATTAGCTTACTTTCACCAAGCGGGCGGCTATGCAGAATGTAGGCAGGCCAAAGCTGTGGCTGCATGGTTGATTAATCTTCGCCGTAACCTAAGCTACGCAATGCGCGCTCATCGTCAGCCCAACCTGATTTTACTTTTACCCAAACCTCTAAAAACACTGGCTGCTCTAACATTGCGGCCATATCTATTCTGGCTTCAGTCGCAATCGTTTTTATGCGCTCACCTTTATTGCCGATAACCATACGTTTTTGGCCTTCGCGCTCAACTAACACTAATGCGGCGATATGATAGTGTTTCTCTTCCCACTTAAAGCGTTCAATTTCTACGGTTACTGAGTAAGGTAATTCTTCGCCTAAAAAGCGCATCAGCTTTTCACGGACAATTTCAGCGGCCATAAACCGCATTGATCGGTCGGTAACGTAATCTTCAGGGAAAAAGAATTCGCACGGCGGTAAATGCCCTTGCACTGCGGTACGTAATGCTTCAACGTTGTCGCCAGTTTCAGCCGACAACGGCACGACATCAATAAAGTTAAGCTGTGCGCCTAACCATTGTAAATGCGGTAGTAAGGTGTCTTTATCACGATACAAATCTACTTTATTCACCACCAGTATTACTGGCTTGTTTGATGCAATTAGCCGATTAAGTACCATTTGATCATCGTCAGTCCAACGCGTGCCTTCAACGACAAACAGCACAAATTCTACATCCAGAATTGAACTGGCCGCAGCTCGGTTCATTACCCGATTAATGGCGCGCTTTTCTTCGCTATGTAAGCCAGGCGTATCCACATATACTGTTTGGTAATTATCACGCGTGTCTATGCCAACAATACGATGTCTTGTAGTTTGTGGCTTCTTTGAGGTAATACTTACCTTCTGGCCAACCAGCTTATTTAGCAATGTAGATTTACCCACATTAGGTCGGCCTACAATAGCAACTAATGCGGCATAAGTTGGCGTTACGGTGCTATCTGTCATGCTTAATTTTTTCCAGCGCCATATGAGCGGCGTCCTGCTCTGCCTTGCGGCGTGAACTGCCGGTAGCGGTAAAAGGTGCCATACCTGCAATAGTGCAGCGTACGGTAAACGTTTGCTGATGCGCTTCACCTAAAGTGGCAATTACATCATACACTGGCAGCGCTAAGCGCAGCCCTTGCAAATATTCTTGTAGCAATGTTTTAGAATCTTTTTGCTCGCCTGGCGTTATAACCTCTAACCGTGAGCCGAACCAAAACAAAATACGCTCTTTGCACGCGTCCATGCCAGAGTCTAAATAAATAGCACCTAAAATGGCCTCGACTGCGTCAGCTAAAATAGACTCGCGCCGAAAACCGCCACTTTTTAACTCGCCAGGGCCTAAACGTAAGTACTCAGATAAACGTAATTCTTGGGCAATTTCGGCCAAGGTAACCCCCTTTACCAACGCCGCACGCATGCGAGTTAAGTCACCTTCACGCGCTTTAGGAAAATGAGTATAAAGGGTTTCAGCAATCACTAAGCTTAGCACCGCGTCGCCAAGGTATTCTAGCCGTTCATTGTGCTGGCCTTTACAACTGCGGTGAGTAAGTGCTTGCTCTAATAGGTCGGGCTGTTGAAACTGATAGCCTAAACGGGCTATCAGTGGATTTAACGATTTTTGCATGTTTGTCTCTTAAACGGGTGCGCTGGCGCTTAGTGAATACTGCCAAGCCGGTCAAACCGCACGCCTGTAGGTATCCAGCCTGGGATCCAGCTATTTTCATCAGTATTAAATTCGAAGCTCATCCAAATAAATACCGCCTTACCCACCATATTGTCTTCTGGCACAAAACCCCAAAACCTGCCATCACCGCTATTGTCACGGTTATCACCTAAGACGAAATAATGGCCATCGGGTACGACAAACTCGTCAATCGCTGTGCCGTTTTGTTTATAAAATAACTCGGTATACTCGCGACGCGCCGGTGTTTGCAATATATCGTGTGCTACGGTACCAAGCTGTTCGGTGTAACGGCGTTGCGGGTATTGTTGCTGGTAAAACTCGCCTTCGTTTTTCAAGCTAAGCGCTATGCTTTCCAATGCAGGACAGTCGGATTTAAGCTCTTGAGTACACGCTGGTTGAATAAATAACTGCTTATTCCGATAAATAACGCGGTCGCCAGGCAAACCGATGACTCGTTTAATATAGTCTATCGTAGGCTGTTTCGGGTATTTAAACACGGCAACATCACCACGTTGCGGCTTAGCATTACTATAAAGCGTTTTACGCCACACCGGATCTTTTACGTCGTATGAGAACTTTTCAACCAAAATAAAATCGCCTACTAATAAGGTTGGCATCATTGAACCTGATGGAATTTGAAACGGTTCATACATAAACGAGCGGAAAATAGTAATTAACGCTATTACCGGAAATATCGACTTAGCGGTTTCGACCCACTGCGGTTCTTTTAGCAACTCGTCACTCAGTGCGGTTGGCACGTCGTTACTGGCTGATTGCACTGCGGAAAGTTTCTGCTGTCGTTTTGGCGCCAACACATAAATATCAAGCAACCAAATTAAACCACTAACCAATGTTGCCAATACCAGTGCAATTGCAAAGTAACCTGCCATGTATAACCCTTAATTAACTACCAACTTTCAAAATGGCCAAGAAGGCTTCTTGTGGTACTTCTACGTTACCCACTTGCTTCATGCGTTTTTTACCGTCTTTCTGCTTTTGCAGCAGCTTTTTCTTACGGCTTATATCGCCACCGTAACATTTTGCTAGTACGTTTTTACGCATTTGCTTAATGGTGGTACGAGCAATAACGTGATTACCAATAGCCGCTTGAATGGCGATATCAAACATCTGGCGAGGAATAAGCTCTCTTAATTTCTCTGCCAACAAACGACCACGGCCTTGAGCAAAATCGATATGACTGATAATAGCTAAAGCATCAACCCGTTCACCATTAATTAAAATATCTACCCGCTGCATATTGGATACTTGAAAACGCTTAAACGCATAATCTAAAGATGCATAACCACGGCTGGTCGACTTTAAACGGTCAAAGAAGTCCATTACCACTTCTGCCATTGGCAGCTCATAAGTTATGGCAACTTGACGGCCGTGATACAACATATTGGTTTGCACGCCACGCTTTTCTATACACAGTGTAATAACACTACCTAAGTATTCTTGTGGCACTAAAATATGCGCTTCCACTATAGGTTCGCGTATTTCTTCAATATCATTTACCGCAGGCAACGCACTTGGGTTATCAACCATTACTACTGTGCCGTCTTTTTTCAGCACTTCATACACTACGGTCGGGGCGGTGGTAATAAGGTCAAGATCGTACTCGCGCTCTAGCCGTTCCTGAATAATTTCCATGTGTAACATACCCAGGAAACCAATACGGAAGCCAAAGCCTAATGCACCAGAACTTTCTGGTTCATAAAATAATGACGAGTCGTTTAGGCTTAATTTTGATAAGGCGTCACGGAAGTCTTCGTAATCATCGCTTGATACCGGAAACACACCAGCATACACCTGCGGCTTTATGCGTTTAAAACCAGGTAGTGGCGTTTGTGCGCTGTTTTTTGCCAGTGTTAACGTATCACCAACCGGTGCACCTTTAACTTCTTTAATGCCGGCGATAACAAAGCCTACTTCACCAGTTTTCAACTCGCCGGTATTGGTCGCTTTAGGGCTAAAGGTACCAATTTTATCTACTTCGTAAGATAGGCCTGTCGACATAACTTTAATTTTGTCTTTTGCCTTAATCGAACCGTGTTTTACTCTTACCAGCGACACAACGCCTTGGTAGGCATCAAACCATGAGTCAATGATCAACGCCTGTGTAGGCTGATCAGGCTCACCTTCTGGAGGTGGTATTTTCTTAACTATGGTTTCAAGCACATCTTTAATGCCTAAGCCAGTTTTAGCAGAACACTGCACCGCACCTATGGCTTCAATACCTATAATGTCTTCAATTTCTTGTGCTACGCGGTCGGGATCGGCCTGAGGTAAGTCAATTTTGTTTAGTACTGGCAGTACTTCTAAATTCATTTCTAGTGCGGTGTAACAGTTTGCTACCGTTTGCGCTTCAACGCCCTGCCCAGCATCAACGACCAATAATGCCCCTTCACAAGCCGCCAACGAGCGGCTAACTTCATAGGTAAAGTCAACGTGGCCAGGTGTATCGATGAAATTTAACTGATAGGTTTCGCCATCATCGGCAGTGTAATTTAAGGTTACACTTTGTGCTTTAATCGTAATGCCGCGCTCGCGCTCAAGATCCATAGAATCCAGCACTTGTTGCTGCATTTCGCGGTCAGACAAACCGCCACAATATTGAATTAGCCGATCAGATAACGTCGATTTACCGTGGTCTATATGGGCGATGATAGAAAAATTTCTGATGTGATTAAGTTTAGGCATTTTGTCCGCAAAACAGTAAGCGTCATGCAAGGCCGCAAACTTTGCTATAGCAAGTTACAACCTCCTGCATTAACGCGGGTTATTTCGATAAATTAGTGCGAATTGTACTCTATCCGTTGCCAGCTGGCTATGTGTTATTAACGGCCAATGTTAAGCTTACGCTATGGCAGCGCTATTTTAACGCGTAAGGTTTAATACCTAACGAAGGCAAAATTTCAAGAATATGAATTTTGGTGGTTTTTTCTTGCTTAACGCCATAATAGCGCGCCAACATAAAGCCAATGGTTGCCCCTAACGCTGCAGCCACCATTATCCAACCTTCACTAAACCCAGCAGCGTTAGCTAATAAGGCCAACACCATCATCAATATTAATGGCAGCAAGTACACCATTAACGCGGCCATCACTAGGCTGTCTTCTTGCAAGCCAATTTTCACTTGCTCGCCAGGTAGTAATTTAAGCTCACTTGGCACAAAAAAATGGATGTTTTTTGGCGTAAGGGTTTTCGCAACTATGCCCGTACCGCAATCATCGCTAACGTTACAAGCATTGCAGCTGGATACGGGCGTAGTGGTTAACCAAATACCGTTATATTCTGTTGATACCACTGTGGCAATTTCTTCTACCATTAGCGCACTGCCGCGGCCAGCTGACGGGCGGTATCAATACTTACTGGGCCAATAACGGTAACCTCTAATTGGTTTGCCGTTTGCACATAAATAGTGGTGGCACCGTCTCGATACGCTTGGGTTGGCAAATGTTGGGGGTTTTGCACAAATACTGACACCTGATGCAAACCGTCACTCAATAGCCAGTAGCTAAGTAAGCTTTTTTCTAACTGCGGAATACTGGCCGGCTCTGCCACCTCGGTATAGCCTTCCGGTAGCCACGTTAATTTTTGATTATTATTTGCCAATGCCTTATTTGTCACTGAAGTGGCTGCGGGTAATTCGGCCTCCATTAACGCGCGTAAACTGTCAGGCATCTCTGGATTAATTTGCATATGAGTAACTAACCAGCGCTCTAATGCATTTTGCTGATCAGATAAGGTATCTATTCTAAGCGGAAAGCCGGATTCATCATCTAACCATAACCAGTAGTTATAGCGCCCAGCATTTTTTGCCGTTAATCGAAGTAGCTGAGCACTGCGACCTGACATTAGCGAGCTGCTACCTGCAACAGCATTATATAATTTACTAATTTCTTGTTTAGATTCAAAAAATAACGCTGGCAATTCTGGAATACTATGGCTCTGCGTAACAAAAGCAGGCCGGTCAGCTAATAAATAATAAACAATAGCGTCGCGGCGTAAAATATCTACGCCACTGGTATCTAAAGGAATAAGGTGTTCAATTTCTTGGTTTTCAGTGCGGCCATGTAACCAACGATAAGTATCTACTTTACCGCCTTTTAACACGACAAAAGAGGTATCAAAATTATATTGCTTAACAGCGTGTTGAACCTTATCGAACAATGCCCAGCCTGCTTGTTCAGCTTGGGCAAGTCCTGACACTACTATCAACACTATGGCACTACATACGCCAGAGAATCGCATCATTATTGCTCGTTTTGTTCAGACCCATTGTGAGGTGTCGCACTTTGCTTTGCCTGCTGCGTTTGCTCCATTACTCGCAATTGTTGGCGATGGGCATTTAACATAGCCTGTAGCCGCTTTTGTTGCTCAAGCATAGCCTGTTGTTCCTGCGCAGCAAAACGATCGGTTACTGTGGTTTGGCTTAAGCTCACTGGCGTAGCAAAACCGGCAATAGGTTGCGTTTGCAATAATGGTTGCGGCGTTAAGTATTCTTCACCCTGTTGATACTGTTGAACACCAAACACGGCAATTAACGCTACTGCAGCGGCAATACCGCCTTGTGCCACCGGTTGTAACCAGCTGCCGTTGGCTGCAACAGCAACATACGCCTTAATACGCTGCATTAAGTTACGGTCAGACTGTAATTGATATACCGGTTCATCAGCCAGTTGTGCCATAAAATTATCAGCAAAGTTAGCAGGTAGTGCACTTGATACTTCACTACGCATGGCCGAGCCTATCAGATGGTAACGCTGTAACTTTTGCTGTAGCTGGGCATCACCAAGCAAGCTATCAAGCTGTACCTTAGTTAGTGCCTTGTTATCACTGGCAGCAGAGAGCCAATCCTGATTTTCTGACGACATAATGTTTCCTGTCCTAATTACTGGTTTTTGCTCTGACTGCTAGCTTATTAACGGCTTAAGCTGCAAATCAATGGCTTCACGCGCTCTGAAAATACGACTGCGAACAGTACCTATTGGGCACCCCATCACTTCCGCGATCTCTTCGTAACTTAACCCTTCAAGTTCACGCAACGTAATTGCTGTGCGTAGCTCGTCTGGTAATTTTTCAATGGTGCCAAACACCACATTACGTATCTCATCAGACAACAATAGCTTTTCTGGTGAGTCTTGTTCTTTTAACGCATCGCTGCCTTCATAGTACTCGGCATCTTCTACGTCAACATCTGTTGCCGGTGGCTTGCGACCATTGGCAACTAAATAATTCTTAGCACTGTTTACCGCTATACGATACAGCCAAGTATAAAATGCACTTTCACCGCGAAAACCTGGCATAGCTCGGTACGCTTTAATAAAAGCTTCCTGAGCGACATCTGCTACGTCTCCGTGGTTAGAGACGTAACGCGAAATTAAGTTCGCGATCCGGTGCTGATATTTTTTTACTAGTACATTAAACGCAGCTTTATCGCCTTGCTGCACGCGCTGGACAATCTGCCAGTCCAATTCTTGCTCGCTCATGTTCGAGCCTTTCCCCTGTAATACTGTCTGTTATGCTAACTGGCGTTGGTCTAGCTTGCTGGTATGACCGTACAACGCAGAAATAGTTCTGTTAAATATGGCAAAATAGTTACAATGGCCAGACATAAACTGATAGCAAGTGTATCGCATGACGCAAGCAAAAGAATATCTTTGTGACGTTTTAATTATTGGCAGTGGCGCCGCAGGGCTATCGCTGGCTTTGCAGTTGGCCGACAGCGCTAAAGTACTGGTACTAAGTAAAGGCCCATTACGTGAAGGGTCAACCTTTTATGCTCAGGGCGGTATTGCGGCAGTATTTGACGAAAACGACAGCATTGCCTCGCATGTTAACGACACCTTAATCGCTGGTGCCGGTTTATGCGATAAAACTGCCGTGCAGTTTACTGCCGGTAATGCCAAAGCGGCGATGGAGTGGCTTATTGCCCAAGGCGTGCCCTTTGACCAGTATCAAGATGAAGATGGCGGGCTTAAATATCACCTCACCCGTGAAGGTGGCCACAGCCACCGCCGTATTTTGCATGCTGCAGATGCGACCGGGCAAGCTGTACAAATTGCCTTAGTTGATAAAGTAAAAGCACACCCGAATATTCAATTGCTAGAAAACTACAATGCGATAGATCTGATTAACGGCAGTAAAATTAAGCAAAATGTTAAACGTTGCTATGGCGCCTATATTTGGAATAAAAATGCCGCCAAGGTTGAAATAGTTCGCGCGCGCTTTATAGCTTTAGCTACCGGCGGCGCAAGTAAAGTATACCTTTATACGAGTAACCCTGATGTTGCCAGTGGCGACGGCATTGCAATGGCGTGGCGTGCTGGTTGTCGTGTTGCTAATATGGAATTTAACCAGTTTCACCCAACTAGTCTGTATCATCCAGATGCACCCAACTTTTTAATTACTGAAGCCATGCGTGGTGAAGGCGCCTATTTAAAACGGCCTGACGGCAGCCGTTTTATGCCCGAATTTGATGAGCGCGCTGAATTAGCTCCTCGTGATATTGTCGCCCGCGCGATTGATTACGAAATGAAGCGGCTTGGCGCAAACTGCGTGTATTTAGATATTAGCCATAAACCAAAAAACTTTATTATTGAACACTTTCCGACAATTTATGCCAAGTGCTTAAGTGTAGGCATTGATATCACCCGTCAACCGATACCTGTAGTGCCAGCAGCTCACTATACTTGTGGCGGCGTTATGACCAATCTTAATGGTCAAACCGATATTGAAAATTTATATGCAGTGGGCGAAGTCGCTTACACCGGTTTACATGGTGCTAACCGTATGGCAAGTAACTCATTACTTGAGTGTGTCGTATTTGCTAGAGCAGCTGCTAAGCATATTTTGGCACAGCTAGACCCTAGTAGCGATTTACCCTTGTTGCCGCCGTGGGACGACAGCCGCGTTAGCGACTCGGATGAAGAAGTGGTTATTACCCACAACTGGCATGAGCTAAGGTTATTTATGTGGGATTACGTTGGTATAGTCCGCACCAACAAGCGCTTAGAACGCGCATTGCATCGGGTTGAATTATTGCAGCGTGAAATTCGCGAGTACTACCGGCACTTTCGTCTTAGCCATAACTTGCTAGAGTTACGCAATTTGGTGCAAGTTGCCGAGCTGATTATACGTTGTGCCATGCAGCGCAATGAAAGTCGCGGTTTGCATTACAATTTAGATTACCCCGACAAACTAGCTGTTAGCCAGCCGTCAATACTGACACCAAAGGATACAGCGAGCAGCGATAACTAAACGCTGCGGGTAGATAAAGCCGACCAGTTACACTGGTTAATTGCCCGAGCCAGTGCTCTGAACTGCTCATCAGAGCACTGATCGACAAAAACCCAACGCTGATGCAGACGGTGATGTAAATTATCGCGCCAGCACAACTTAAGTGCGTAAGGGCAAATAAGCCCACCTGCGCTTAAGTTGCCACTACCCGCAATTTTACCAAACCACTGTAAACCGCCGTCTAAGTT
This sequence comes from Rheinheimera metallidurans, assembly GCF_036983985.1. NCBI lineage: Bacteria > Pseudomonadati > Pseudomonadota > Gammaproteobacteria > Chromatiales > Chromatiaceae > Rheinheimera > Rheinheimera metallidurans. The sequence goes on along the minus strand of NZ_JALAHQ010000001.1, from coordinate 608,202 downwards.
TAACGCCAACGTAGCAGTTACTGTTAATCGTTGAAACTGCGCGAACCATTGCCAATAATAGGTAAACGACGCCACAGCTACTATATACAGCCAAAATCCAGTTAATGGCGAGAACGCCAACACCAATGCTGGCATAAATGCTAGCAAGATCAGCGCCGCTTTCGCATAACGCGATGGCCGTATAACAATATTATACGCGGACACGATCCAAAATTACCTGAATCAAAGCCTGTATCGCCGCGTCTGATGATTTAGCATGTCCCATAAACCAAGAAAATAAATCGGGATCATCAGCAGCAAGTAAACGTTCAAAATCGTACTTCTGCTCTAGCGTCAGTGCGTCATAACCCTCTTCAACAAACGGAGCCAACAATACATCTAGCTCGAGCATACCGCGACGACACGCCCAGCGCAGCCGTGGTTTAATCATTAAGTCAGTCATAATTTTCCTTGAAAAACATTCTGCCACTGCAGACCGAGTAAGATTACTGTTACCAATTCTAACAAAAATTCCTAAACAGGGTTGAGCTTTTACGCGTTTCCCCCAATCATAGGCTTATACGTTGTCCGCCAGATATAGAGTACAAAATTATTATGCATACATCTTGGTTAACCGCTGAACAATACTCTAGCTTATCTAGTCAAGTTCAAGGCGCATTTATTGCGCCTCTGCCCGCTTTTGAAAGCTTGTTAATAGGTGGCGTTGATAATCGAAAGTATTTGCAAGGCCAAACTACCTGCGACCTTGACCAATTAACCAATGATAACTTTTTACATGGCGCTCACTGTGATGCCAAAGGTAAAATGTGGTCACAGTTTTATTTAGCCACCATAGATGAGCAACTAATTAGTATTGCCTTTCGTGATGAGATGGCCGCCTCTAGCGCGCAGTGGAAAAAGTTTGGTGTATTTTCCAAAGTGAGCTTTAGTAGTGGCCAACAACAATACGCAGTGTTTGGCTTAGGTGGCGACAATATAGCAACACTAATTAGCGAGCTCGGTTTTGCCGTACCGCCAATCGGTAGTGTAAGTCGATATAATGGCGCTCTATTGCTCGCCCTAGCCGAGGGACACTTCTTATTACTTGCGCCATTAGATACAGCTAAGCAGCTAATGGCACAGCCATTGCCATTTGCGGCGCCAAACGTCTGGTTGGCTCAGCATATTCGCTATGGTTATAGCTATTTAGAGCAGCCACTAATTGGCGCACTGGTGCCTCAAATGCTTAATTTACAAGCTATAGACGCCATTAGCTTTACTAAAGGCTGTTACATTGGCCAAGAAACCGTTGCTAGATTAAAATACCGTGGTGGTAACAAAAGGGCTGCTTATATACTGCAAGCAAATAGCGCCGACTTGCCTGCCGCAGGTACAGATATTGAAATACAACTAGGTGAAAACTGGCGCCGAAGCGGCCAGGTTGTCAACGCAGCGAATATTAACAACCAATTATGGTTAATTGCTGTGTTGCCTAACGATATAACGCCGGCTGACTCATTGCGGCTTAGCAGCGATAGTGCACCAGCGCTTAGCATAGTGCCGTTACCTTACTCGTTAAATTAAAGAGGTTTTCATGACCATTTCTCAGGACAAAGTTGTCGCCATGCATTATACCGTTACCGATCATCAAGGTAACGAATTAGACTCCTCCGCTGGCGGCGAGCCTTTAGTCTTTATATATGGCCACGGTTCACTGATACCAGGTTTAGAACAAGCATTAGTCGGTAAAACTGCAGGTGATAAATTTACCGCTGATATTGCCGCAGTAGAAGCCTACGGTGAGCGCCATGACGCACTAACTCAAGCTGTACCAAAATCAATGTTCGATAATATGGATGTTGCTGTAGGCATGCGTTTTCGCGCTGCCGGCCCTGATGGGCGCGAGCAGTCGGTTATTGTGCTTGAAGTAACCGAAAACGAAGTTGTAGTAGACGGTAACCATCCATTGTCTGGCATAGACTTGCGCTTTGACGTTGAAGTAATACTTGTACGCGATGCCACCGAAGAAGAGCTAGATCACGGCCACGTTCATGGCTTAGATGGTCATGCTGATCATTAAGCTTTTATCATAATGCTGGCCCGTATTGGCCAGCTTGATAGCTTATTATGCCAAACCAACTAACCGAAAATCCTCTGTTCAATTGCTATGGCCAACCACGGTTTGGTCATTTTGCTACACCTATAACCCAGCTTAATATCGACAGCTTTGCCTATTTTAATCTAATGGACAAACCGGCATCGGCCCTGGCGAAATATCTGCATTTTAAACAGTTTCAATTTATTAGTATTAGTCATGCTAACTGGCAAATTGGTATCGCTATCGCTGACATTCGTTATGCAACTACTGCTTTTTGTTATTTTTACGATCGCAACAGCAAAACCTTAGATGAAGTTAGCCTACTTAAACCGCTCAGTTTGGGTGTAGTCATGAGCGCCTCACCCGTATCTGGCACAGCAAGCGTGCGCGGTAAGCAGCAAATACGTATTACCCCAACCGGCTACAACTGGCAGCTGTCACTCAAGGGTGAGCTATTAACCGGCGAGCTGCAGCTGCAAGGCGGCGTAGCACCTCAGCCGCTAGCCTTATGCACCCCCACTGGATACAACGGCTGGACCTATACGCAAAAACACAATGCGCTTAGGTTACAAGGTGAGCTTAAGTATCGTGGCCAAGCTCTGGATTTAAGCAGCGCCTTAGCCGGTTATGACTTTTCTGCTGGCTATATGCGTCGTGAAACCAGTTGGCGTTGGGGTAGCATTAGCGCACAACTGCCACAAGGCTGTTTTGGTTTAAATTTAGCTAATGGCGTTAACGAAACAGGCACTACAGAAAACTGTTTATGGCTTAATGGTAAAAAGCAGCTATTAGCACCAATAAATATCAATTTTAATCGCCAGTTACCGCAGCAAACCTGGCAATTTAGCAGTTCAGATCAACAGGTAAATTTACAATTTACACCGCAACACTGTAGGCAAGAACGACTAAATTTTGGTTTATTAGCCAGTAATTTTCGTCAATATTGTGGTGTGTTTTGCGGTGAAATACAGTTAGAAAACGGTGAGAAACTTTATTTAGATCAAACGCCTGGTTTAGCTGAAGACCATTTTGCTCGCTGGTAACCTTCTATTAGCAATAGCCAGTAAGTTCTTGACAAAGCCTATAAAGACACTTATTTTCCCCTTCCTATGTATTTATCAACCATTGAGCGAAAGCTACCTAAATGAAAGATCGTATTATCATTTCTGTGTCGACAATCAATGGTACTCGCCATTTTAATGTCAGCAAATTATTTAAGCGCAACGCGATTATCGCAATGTGGCTTCTGCTGTTCAGTCTTATTATCACCGCTGCAGTTATTGATTACTTAGTGCGCACCGTAGATAAAAGTAAAGCGCAACGCGTTCAACTTGCATCGCAAGCTAATACCTTGCGCAGTGAAATAGACACCTTACAAAACAATAAGTTACAGCTGCAACAAGAGCTGACACTGAAAAAAGACGAAATGCTACAAGTAATAAATCGGGTCGGTGAAATTGAGCTGGCACTGGGTTTAGAACAACAATACCCACAGAATTTAGAAGGCCGGCTGGATACCGCTAGTATTAACTCAGCAGCTCGCCAAGCTATGTTGCAAGTAGTGCCTAATGGCTCTCCGTTAGAGTTTAACCGACGCTCATCCCGTTTTGGCTTGCGTCAACATCCAATTTTAGGTACACAAAAGCACCACAAAGGTGTCGATTTATCTGCCAGCCGTGGCACGCCGGTTTACGCGCCTGCCGATGGCGTAATTGAGGTTGTGCGTAGCAGTAAAGAAGGTTATGGCAATCTACTTAAAATGCGCCATGCGTTTGGTTTTTCTACGCTTTACGCCCATCTTGATAGTTTCAAAGTAAAAAGCGGTGACTTTGTGCATCGAGGCGAGCTAATTGCTACCTCGGGTAGTACTGGGTTATCTACCGCACCACATCTTCATTACGAAGTACATTTCCTTGATCGAACGCTGAACCCACAAAGTTTTATGGATTGGGACTCAGCAAATTTTGATCTGGTGTTTGAGAAGGAAAGGAGCATTAAATGGGATTCTTTAGTAAGCATGCTGGAAACCAAGGTAAGCACGCAGTTACAACTGTCATCGCACAAGGATGTACAGTTAACGGCAATATCCGATTAAGCGGTGATGTGCAGGTTGACGGTTATATTGAAGGCAAAGTGGTCTGTGATCGATCACTCATTATCAGCGCTTCAGGCCGCGTAAAAGGCGAAGTTACTGCTGATAAAATTATTATTAATGGCATATTTGATGGCGAATGCTACGCCAACGCAGTAGAAATTTTACCGCAAGGTAAAGCCCATGGTGTTGTGCACTGTGATGATTTAAGCATCGAGCGCGGTGGTAGCTTCTTAGGTAAAACCTTGGCCACGTCTTCGGATCAGGTTATTAGCCTGCCTAAAGCAGAAAACGAGGACCAAGCTAAACCGTCACTGGAAAATAAAACGGCTAAAAATTAAACCGCAACCAACGTGTGATTGGTCGCAAACACTGGCGTTTTGTTTCTACCTGCTTTAGGTTAAATGCACTATTTAAACCTAAGGCAGTATAACAATGAAAAAAACGCTTCTTGCCAGTTTAGTGTGTTTTAGCAGTTTTTCGCTCATGGCGGCAAACTCGCTACCCGAACAAATTCAACAAGACTACAAACAGCACCTTGGTGCCCTATTCACTCATTTTCATCAACACCCTGAACTTTCGCATATGGAAACCCAAACTGCTAAGCGTTTAGCTAAAGAGCTACGCGCAGCAGGCTTTGACGTTACCGAAGGTGTGGGTAAAACCGGTGTCGTCGCCATAATGAAAAACGGTGCTGGCCCACTAGTAATGATGCGTGCGGATATGGATGGTCTGCCGTTGGCAGAAAAGTCGGGGCTAGCTTACGCGTCTAAAGTGGTACAAAAAGACTGGGACGGTAATGAGGTAGGCGTAATGCACGCTTGCGGCCATGACGTGCATATTACTAGCTTGGTAGGTACAGCTCGGCGTATGGCCGCAATGAAAGATCAGTGGTCTGGCACGTTAATGCTAGTTGGCCAACCCGCCGAAGAGCGCGTAGGTGGTGCTAAAGGCATGATGGACGACAATATTTGGGGTCGTTTCGGTCAACCCGATTATGCCTTAGCGTTTCACGTGTCGTCTGACATTGAAACTGGCAAAATTGTCGCCGAAGAAGGCTCGCCTTATTCAGGTGTCGACAGTGTTGATATTCTTATTCACGGCGTGGGCGCACACGGCGCCAGCCCGCATCGCGGTAAAGATCCTATCGTGCTAGGTGCACAAATTGTTATGGCGCTGCAAACCATTGTAAGCCGTGAAATTGCGCCCAGAGAAGCAGCGCTAATTACCGTAGGTAGCTTTCATAGCGGCACCAAAAATAATATCATTTCTGACCAAGCGCTACTACAACTTACTGTGCGTAACGATAACTGGGAAACCCGCGAATACTTAATGGCCGCTATTAAGCGCGTAGCAGAAAACCTAGGCCGAGCCGCAGGTTTACCTGAAGACCAACTGCCTGAAGTGACTATTTCTGACGAGCCAACACCACCAACAGTAAATAATATTCCGCTAACGCAGCGGCTTAAAAAAGCGTGGGCCGCCAATATGGGCGACAAAATATTTGATAATAGCTATCAGCGCTTAGGCATGGGCGCAGAAGACTTTCCATTTTTCACTACTAAACCTTACATTCCTAGCACTTACTTTGCCGTAGGTGGCACACCACCTGAAGCCTTTGCAGCAGAGAAAGCCGGTGGCCCAGCAGTACCAAGCCATCATAGCCCATTATTTAAAATTAGCCCTAAACCAGCCATAACCACCGGCGTAGAGGCCACAGTTATCGCTTTATTAGATTTAATGCCAAAGCGCTAAACTAGACGTTAATTCATTGGCAGATAGACGGCAAGGTAGCCTTAGTTACCTTGCCGAAATTTTCAACAACTAGCTGACGCAAAGGCCCAACATTCTGATACAATGCCGCCCCTTTTGCAGGCCAAGGCCCGCAGTTTGTTTTTTTGCGGAGTACCAGCATGAGCAACACCTCTTTTTCTAGCTTAGCCCTACCAGCAGCATTGGTCAGTAATTTAACTGACTTAGGCTATACCAGCATGACCGATATTCAAGCTCAAGCCTTACCGGCAATTTTGGCTGGGCAAGATGTTATCGCCCAAGCTAAAACAGGCTCAGGTAAAACCGCAGCCTTTGGTTTAGGCTTATTAGCCAAGTTAGACGTCAAATATTTTCGCGTGCAAACGCTAGTATTATGCCCAACTCGCGAGCTGGCCGACCAAGTTGCCGCCGAGCTGCGTAAACTCGCCCGTAGTATTCATAATATTAAAATACTCACCCTTTGTGGTGGTGTGCCTCTAGGCCCACAAATAGGCTCGCTAGAACATGGCGCGCACATTATTGTTGGCACCCCAGGCCGAGTTATTGATCACTTAGATGCAGGTCGATTAAATTTAGATGACTTAACCACTCTCGTGCTAGACGAAGCAGACCGCATGTTAGACATGGGTTTTCAAGCCGATTTAGATAACGTTATTGCCAAAGCACCAGCCGATCGGCAAACACTGTTATTTAGTGCAACCTACCCAAATGCGATTGCTAAACTGAGCGAACGCTTACTGAAATCGCCAGTGCGCATTACCGTAACTGAGCAGCACAACACCACCAGTATTGAGCAAAAGTTTTTTCAAGTTAGCGGCAACGATGAGCGTTTTGACGCACTACGCACTTTGCTACTGCATTATCAAGGCCAAAGTAGCATTGTGTTTTGTAATACTAAACGCGAAACGCAAGACGTAGCCGACGACCTAAAACAATACGGTTTTAGCGTGCTAGCACTACATGGTGATATGGAACAAAAAGACCGAGACCAAACCCTAGTTCAGTTTGCCAATGGCAGCGCTTGTGTGTTGGTTGCCACCGATGTTGCTGCCCGTGGTTTGGATATTAGCAGCGTAGACGCGATATTTAATTACCAGCTAGCGCACGACGCCGACACTCACACCCACCGCATTGGTCGTACCGGACGCGCAGGGCAAAGTGGTATGGCGCTAAGCTTATTTACTGCCAGCGACGCGGGAAAATTAGTTAGCCTAGAAGATGGCTTAGGCATGAAAATTGAGCCGGCAGAGCTACCCGAAGTTACTGGGCAGCAATTACCGGCCAAGCCATTAATGGCGACTTTGCAATTAGATGGCGGGAAAAAACATAAAATTCGCGCTGGTGATATTGTTGGTGCGTTAACCGCCAGCAAGCAGCTAAGCAATGACGATTTAGGTAAAATTCAACTGCATGACATTTGGAGCTTTGTTGCGGTAAAACGCAGTGCGCTACGCCTAGCACTACAGCTTATCCAACAGGGTAAAATTAAAGGTAAATCTATTCGCGCTCGCGCACTTAGCTAAGCTTACTATCTAAGTATCGGGTTTACCTTGGCGCAGTGCTTTAGTGGCACCGCGCTGCTTTTTATGCTCTAACCGCCGCTGCTGGCTGCCATACGTTGCTTTAGTGGCAATACGTTTTTTTGCTACCCGCGCTACCGATTGCACCAACTCGATAAACTGTGCCAGTGCCATTTCACGGTTCATTTCTTGGCTACGGCTTTGTTGGCATTTAATAATTACTTTGCCGCTTTGGGTAATACGATGGTCTGACTTGGCCAACAGCTTATCTTTATAAAACTGCGGCAAACTAGAAGCATTAATATCAAAAATAAGCTGCGCTGCCGTCGATACTTTATTTACATGCTGGCCGCCCGCGCCACTAGCACGAATAAACTGCCATTCCAGCTCGTTGTCCGCTAACTGAACGCTAGTTGAAATCTCAATTGCCATATCATTTCCTTGTTGCCACGACGATAACCCGATCAGACCATAACCAAGAGTGTCATACAAGTTTATCGCCTGTTATGGCACGGCTAAAGTCTATGCGGCTTAAGTCTAAGTTCGCTTCAGCAAAAAATTAGCTACAGTAGAGCTATTGTCGTTGACCTTCTATCGACGCCGTGAGGACACCATTATGGCTACTACTTCTGCAAACCGTTATCAGCTTGAATATCAGCATTCTGTGCAATCACCTGTCGAGTTTTGGCAACAGCAGGCAGAAAAACTTAGCTGGTATAAAACACCTCGCAACATACTACAGCAATTAGATGGCGCGCATTATCAATGGTTTGCCGATGGCGTGCTTAATACCGCCTACCTAGCACTCGATCATCATATTGAGCAAGGCCGAGGCGACCAAACGGCATTAATTTATGACTCTCCGGTTACCAATACTAAGCAACGTTTCAGTTATAACGAACTGCGCGATGAAGTGGCACGTTTTGCGGGTGTCCTTAAAGCCTTAGACGTAAACCCAGGCGATAGCGTTGTTATTTATATGCCGATGATCCCACAGGCCGCTATTGCTATGCTGGCAGTGGCGCGCTTAGGCGCTATTCACTCAGTGGTATTTGGTGGCTTTTCAGCGCACGAATTGGCAATGCGTATTGATGACGCCCAACCCAAAGTGGTAGTGAGTGCCTCATGTGGTGTTGAAATTAGTAAACTGATTGCCTACAAACCGTTACTTGATGACGCCATCGCTAAAGCCGAACATAAGCCCGAGCGCTGCATTATTTTTCAACGGCCACAGCTACACGCCCAGATGCAAGCTGGCCGTGATATTGATTGGCAACAGGCTATGAGCAAAGCGCAAAGCAACGGTTGCGTGCCGGTAAAGGCTACCGACCCGCTGTACGTGCTATATACCTCAGGTACTACTGGCAAACCTAAAGGCGTAGTGCGCGATAACGGTGGTCATGCCGTCGCGCTTAATTACAGCATGCAAGCGGTGTACGATGCGCGCCCTGGTGACGTATTTTGGGCAGCATCTGATGTCGGCTGGGTTGTCGGCCACTCTTACATTGTATACGGCCCGCTTATTGCCGGTTGCACCACCGTATTATACGAAGGTAAGCCAGTTTTCACCCCCGACGCAGGCGCCTTCTGGCGAGTATGTGCCGAGTATAAAGTGAATATTTTATTCGCCGCCCCCACTGCCTTTCGTGCCATTAGAAAAGAAGACCCCGAGGCAGCTTTACAACGCTATGATTTAAGCGCACTACGCAGTATTTTTATGGCTGGCGAACGGCTAGACCCAGCAACCTATCAATGGGTTAGCGACAAACTAGGCAAGCCGGTAATAGACCACTGGTGGCAAACTGAAACTGGCTGGCCAGTAGCGGCGAACCTAGCCGGTTTAACCTTGCTACCCACCAAACCGGGTTCGTCAACCGTACCCGTACCTGGGTTTAACATACATATTCTTAATGACAGTGGCATAGCCGTGCGCCCAAATGAACAAGGCTATATTGCCTTACAATTACCGTTGCCACCGGGCTGCCTAACTACTATTTGGCGTAACGACGAGCGTTTCATTGCCGGATATTTAGATACCTTTCCTGGCTATTACGCTAGCGGCGATGGCGGTTACCTTGACGACGATGGTTATTTGTTTGTTATGGGCCGCACTGACGACGTTATTAACGTTGCCGGCCATCGTTTATCAACCGGAGAAATGGAGCAAATTGTCGCTAACCACCCTGCCATTGCTGAATGTTGTGTTATTGGCATTAACGAACCAATTAAAGGCCAGCAACCTTTAGCTCTAGTGCTGATAAAAAATGGCATAACGGTAGACGAAACTATTTTAGAAGCTGAGTTGGTCGCTATGGTACGCCAAGAAATAGGCGCGCTGGCCTGCTTTAAAAAAGCGATAATTGTTAAACGTTTACCAAAAACTCGCTCGGGTAAAATTTTACGCAAACTATTACGGCAAATAGCCGATGGCAGCGAGTACGTTGTGCCATCAACCATAGACGACCCAGCCAGTTTGCCAGAAATTGAGCAACTAATGGCAAGCCGTGGTTTAGTTAATGCGCTTTAGTCAGTGTTTAAACGCTAATTTATTGCAGTTAACCTAAAAAAACACCGATAATATACACCGTAAACAGGGCTGGTTAAGCTAATAGCTGTATGCTGTGTTACCGCCCTGCTCAACGCTTATGGAACCTTATCGGGATGAAATCGTTAAAAAGACTGTTATTGCAATTAGTTGAGCAGCTACAGCGCTATCCCGGTTTAATGGCGGTACTGGCATTTACCTCCGGTATCGCCAGCTATATTCTGGTTGAACGCAAAGAGTCATTAGCACAATTTATTGCCGTATTTCTGCTGCTAAGCTGGCTATGGCTGTTATCTGACAACTGGCTGCGTAAACGCATTGAACAACGCTTTGGTGTTGCCATACCGCCAACGTTAGTGCGCTTTACCTTACAAATGGTACACCAAGAAAGTTTGTTTTTTGCGCTACCGTTTTTTCTTGCTGTTACCAGCTGGAACCACGGCCAAGCCGCATTTACCGCATTAATTATGCTTTGCGCTTTAATCTCGTTAATAGACCCGCTGTATTACAAAAAACTGGCACCACGGCGTACACTATTTGTCGTATTTCATGCGTTTGCCTTATTTGTGGTGTTGTTGGTTATTTTGCCCACCTTGTTTCAACTTACCACTAGCCAAAGCCTAGGCGCCGCACTGGCTATTGCTGGTGTGCTTAGCTTACCCAGTTTAAGCACCTTAATGCCCACCGGTCACTGGTGGCGCTTTCCGCTAGTAATACTGTTATTAGCTGTACTTAGTGCCGGCTTATGGCAGTTACGCAGCTTTGTACCACCCGCCGCGCTGCGCTTAACGGCTATTACCTTGTCTCACGAAATAGATTATGCGCAACGTAAACCCGGCCCAAGCATTCATCGGCTTGACGCCGCAGCGCTGCATCAGCAAGGTTTGTTTAGCTTTACTGCGGTAAAAGCCCCGCGCGGGTTAAACGAAAAAATTTACCATGTGTGGCTACAAAACGGTAAAGAAGTCGATCGCATAGTATTAGATATTACCGGAGGCAGAGAGCAAGGCTACCGCGCGTGGACCCACAAACAAAAATTTCCGGCTAACGCCGAAGGCAAGTGGCAAGTAAAAGTCGTTACCGAATCAGAGCAGCTTATTGGCCTTACCCGCTTTACCGTAACCCCGGCTATAACACCACCGCCGCAATAACCGGCGGCGGGTCTTTTATTGGCAGCTTGCAATGCAGTTGTAACAGCTTTAGCAACTCGCGTTGCTGCTCCTGCAACTGCTTACCCTGCTCAGCCGTATAAGGCTGCCGCAACTGCTTTTGCACCTCCAAGCGCTTAGCATTAAGCTTTTGACACTCAGATTGGCTATATTGCGGCGCAGCTAAAGCCGGATAAGCCAACATGGCTATTAGCGCTATTAAGGTCAAACGCATTATTGGCTCTCCGTTTAATTATTTGTAGCAAGTAGACTTGCTCGGCTTATTCTATCCTCGGCGCCAGTGTTAAAGAAAACTATTTAAAATTGTCCCTACTTACTAGCCCCGTCGAATTCGACGGGTTTGCAATTAAGAGTGCCAGATCAAGCATTAACACTTGGATCTGACCCTCGAGGGTATGGATCTGACCCTCGAGGGTATTGCCCCAATCATTTCTAAGCTGCCTGTGCGGCAGTGAACCCTTGCAGACAAATTGCAATGGCTTATTGTGTTTTCTAAGCTGCCTGTGCGGCAGTGAACCAGATAGAAACTACACTATCTCAAATGGGATTTTTCTAAGCTGCCTGTGCGGCAGTGAACAATAATGCTATTACGCGGCAATTCAAACCAAATTTCTAAGCTGCCTGTGCGGCAGTGAACATATTGGAGGAATTTTTACCGCTGTATGGGCATTTCTAAGCTGCCTGTGCGGCAGTGAACCCTGTTTTTCTGCTGATCCCTTTGCCATACTTTTTCAATATAGTGAATACGCGCTTGCTGAAACACTTTGGCGGCGTTTAAGCGCTTGCTGTCATCAAACCAGAACTGCATCCAGCCATGTAAGTACTCAGTGGGCCTATATTCACTTTGCGGTGTAAACCACTCGACTTCACAGGCCATATACAAAGGTGTGCCACCGCCGCCACTAAAACCAACTAATACCCCAGCTTGAGCTAACATCCGCATCGCCGCTTGAGTAATTGACGTGCCATTACCCAGTAATAGCACTGTGGTATTGGCTATGGGAATATTAAAATATTGGTTTTCTCCGGTCTTTTTATTAGTGAGTCCTTCACTTAAATACAAAACGCGACCATCTTTTTGCATTACTCGGCAATATTCTAAGTAATACATATTGGCCCGCTTGGAGTGCAAAATACTTTTTAAGTCTGATGGTGAAAAATCATCCATGAACATATCCTTTTAAATAACACTAACACTCTAGCGTCTTTCCCTGTTTTAACAACACTGTACAAAAACACCTGTATGCTAACAATACACATAGTGATAATTACCACTTAATCGGTACATAAAAATACTTTTAATTTTTTTGTCACAGCTAATGCGGTTGGCGGTACTTAGTAATGTCACTTGTTTATTACTAAGGAATTATGATGAAAAAACGCATCACTTTTTGGCAGTACTTTGCTATCAGTTTAAGTGTTGTCGCAGGTACGTTAGCGGCTAATTTTAAAACTAACGCGGCGCAAAGTTTGAATGTTGAAGCGGTAACCAAATCAACTGTTGAGTTTAAGCTGCCGAAACGGCATTTTATTTTGCTCGAACAGCGCAATTGCTTAACCGTACGCAGTGCAACGGCATTAGAGGATTAAGGCACATGAGCATCTCAATAATAGAGCAACAACTTATTCCCGATGTGGCGGCTGCTCAGCAAGGTGATATGCGTGCGTTTGAGCGTTTAATTGGTCGTTGTCAGCGTAGCGTTTGCAGTATTGCATTGGCTATTGTTAAAGATGTTGATGCCGTTGCAACTAGCCAAGCAGGTGGTGTAACTAAAATATTTTTGCTATTGGGTGGCGCAATGTTTGGCGCATTAGCAGGGGTAGTAGCAATTGTCGGCGGTATGCACCTGCCCATAAAGCATGCCAATAGCCCCGAGTTAAAGCAGCAACTAATAGCGCTGCGCAATGGCAGTGTTATTTGGGTATTGCTGTTTGGCTTACTATTAACGGCGGCATATGAGTTAACCCAAGGTGCTTGGGCACCTATTACTGTGTTTAGCCTATTTTGCTTAGGCTTAGCCGGCGTAATCGTATTACGTCGCGTATTACTTCGTAAGCTGGCCAACAAGCGCCAATAAGTAATGCCCATGTAGCAGCGTGCTGTAATCTTTCCCAGCCATAGATCTGTGGCCAATTCTGCTGGTCAATTTGTAATAGTGGGCCGTTGAAAGCTAAATACAGCATTATTACTACAAAGCCGATATTCAGCACAATATTCAGCAGTTGCATGCCCTTGTTCCATTGCCTAGCACTTAGCTGCCATAAACTAAGCAATACACCCACAACTAATAGCGGTAAGCCCAATAGCAACACCTGTTGTGTGTGTGCTGTTAGCCATACCGTTTTACCGGCCAAGTCTTCTGGTGACAACAGTAGCAAATAGCTAATAACCGCCAGTAAAAAAGTATCTGTTATTAAATCGGTAACAATATCTTGCAGTGAAATATGCTGTTTGCTGGCCTGCAACGAAGGTAATTGCTCTACCTGCCATTCTTTAGCTTGTTGTAAATACTGTGGTTTAGCTCTGGATATCACGATAAAACCTAGCGTTATAGTGGTAAAAGCAAAGCTCGCATCTTCAATAAAGCCGCTTAGTATGCTTTTTACAAATAGCAGCAAACCAAAGTCGTGCTCTAGCCAGTTGGCCGTGCTATTAAATACTTGCAACACCAACAAAATACCCAGCACCATAAACAGCGTATAACGGTAAATTTGCATATGTTCGCTAGCAATTAACGGTGCGATAGGCGCAAACTGCTGTGCAACTTGGCGCGGATGGCCCATAGCTTTTAACACCGAAGCAATAGCATTATCGGTTAATGGCCCGTTTTGCTCCGCTTGTGCATCTAGCTGATCCATAATATTGGCTTCTAATTCGCGGCCAATTTCTTCACGCTTATTGTCTGGCAGTTCGCGCTGTACGGCAGCCACATAACGTTTAACTAAATCCATTATTCTATCTCCCCACTGTTAGCTAATAACAATTTACCTATTGCGTTATTAAGGTTTTGCCATTCATCCGTAAGTTGCGCTAACAGCTGGCTACCTAGCTCAGATAACTGATAATAACGGCGCTCGCGGCCTTCACCTTGTCGCCACTCGCTGCTAAGTAATTCTTGATCGGCCAAACGGCGGATCAGTGGATACAAGGTGCCTTCATCTATATCAACGCCGCCGTCTTGCAGTTGCTTTCGCAGTGAGTAGCCATAATGCGGCTGCTTTAGCGAGGCCAATACCGCCAGCACTAGCACACCACGGCGTAGTTCTAAGCGCATTTTATCAAGTTGTGCAGTAGTCATTTTTCATTCCTATTACTACCCAGCGAACACTGTATGCCGCATACTATGCAACACATAGCATTATACTAAGCGGCACACAGTAAAAAAGCAACACTGTTTTTATTGCTTTTTATCGGTTAGGTTATAGTGATTGTCGTATGAAGTAAGTTGAACTGAATAAATGCACCAGCATAATCACGGCCATAGCCACCATCATCATCACTCTCGTGCTGATACTGCATCCAACAGAATTGGCTGGGCGTTTTTTCTCAATCTTAGTTTTACTATTATTGAATTTATTGGCGGTTGGTTAACCAATAGCACGGCGATTATGGCCGATGCCGTACATGACTTAGGCGATAGCTTGTCTATTGGTACCGCTTGGGGGCTGAATAAGCTTAGTGATAAAAAATCGAATGCGATTTTCTCTTATGGCTATAAACGTTTTTCATTACTGGGCGCGTTAATTAACGGCATAGTGCTAACTATTGGCTCAATCTGGATTTTATTAGAGTCCATCCCCAGACTATTTAGCCCGGTTATGCCACAAGCTGAGGGCATGCTGTTGTTGTCGATATTTGGTATTGCGGTAAATGGTTTTGCGGCTTACAAGCTTAGCGGCGGTAAATCACTAAACGAGCGCGTGCTTAATTGGCATTTACTGGAAGACGTACTCGGCTGGGTAGCAGTACTAATTGTGTCTATTGTTTTGATGTTTAAACCGTGGCCAATTTTAGACCCTATCTTATCAATTGCTTTTACCTTGTTTATTTTGTTTAACGTTGGCCGTAACCTTAAAGAAACCCTACTGCTATTTTTACAAGGCACGCCAGATAAAAAGTTGATGAAACAGGTACGTGCCCTATTACTGTCTAAAGGCGAAGTGGCGGAACTGCACCACTTTCATATTTGGTCACTAGACGGTGAGCATAGTGTAATGACGGTGCATTTAGTGCTGAAAACTGAAATAACATTAGTAGCGATAAAAAACCTAAAACAGCAACTGCAACAACAGCTTGCCGAGTTCAATTTTGCCCATACCACGATAGAATTAGAGTTTGCTGACGAAGCGTGTCGAGATAAAGCCAGTGCCACCTAGTAACAATTAGTTTAGGTGGCACTGTTTTGTGGAATGAAGGTATAGGCTTACTTTTTAACGCGAGGTTTAGCTTTAGGTTTATTAGCAGCATCTAGATTAATGGTGGTTTCGCTGGCTTTGTTTGAGCGGCCGGATAACACCTTACGTGAAATACTTTTTAACAATGAGCCACGGTTGCTTACTTCAAAACCTGGTTTAACAATGCGTTTGATATCAGCGCCAATCAGCTTTTGAATGCGCTCTAAGGTTTGCTCTTCTTCACGGCTAACAAATGAAATAGCGTCGCCTTTCGCGCCTGCACGACCGGTGCGGCCGATACGATGCACGTAATCTTCTGGTAAATAAGGCAAGTTAAAGTTAACGACGTAATCAAGGCCTTGAATATCTAAACCACGGGCAGCAACTTCGGTGGCTATTAAAACCTGCAGTTTAGCCGATTTAAAATCAGCGATAGCGCGGCGTCTTGCGCCTTGGCTTTTATCACCATGGCAAACATCAGCGTTAATTTTACTTTTTTGTAAGCCAGCTAATAAGCGGTCTGCTTGCTCTTTAGTGCTCGTAAACACCAACACCTGAAACCAGTTGTTTTCAGCTAATAGTTGCTCAAACAATTCAATTTTACGGTTTTCTTCTACCGGATATACCACATGGTTTACGGTATCAGCTGTACTGTTTATTTTAGTTACACGTATTTGCTGATGATTATTTAAAATTTTATGCGATAACTCATTCACCGCCGGTGAGGTTGTTGCCGAAAACAGCAAGGTTTGCCGTGTGATCGCGGTCATTTGCATCAATTTCAGCACATCAGTACTAAAGCCCATATCTAACATACGGTCGGCTTCATCTAGCACGACAAACTCAACGTCAGTTAATATTACGTTGCCCAAGGTCATATGTTCAATTAAACGCCCTGGTGTACTAATAACAATATCAACACCGGCTTTTAATTTATTCGCCTGCCCACCCATTTTAACGCCACCATATAATGCCGTAACGCTAATAGGCACAAACTGGGCATAGGCAGCAATAGTATTGGCTAACTGCTCAGCTAATTCACGGGTTGGCGTTAAAATTAACGCACGCGGCCGTTTTTCAGCGGTGGCTTTAGGTTTGTCCAGCATGCGCTGTAATATAGGAATAGCAAAAGCCGCTGTTTTACCCGTACCCGTTTGCGCAGTTACTTGTAAATCTTTACCGCGACGCGCAGGCACAATAGCCTGCTCTTGCACTGGTGTCATAGTACTGTAGCCACATTCAACAACGGCGCGTTGTAAATCTGGAGCCAAATCTAAAGATGAAAATTGCATAAGAGATCCTCTGTAGAATTGCTACAGTCAAGAATGGGGTAAAAATTAATCAGCAGTTGTGGTGTTCGGCTTGTGTTTACAGGCTTTGGCAAGAATTTCAATATAGAATTCTGGTAGTTCTTGCGCAACGGCGGTATCAATATGTTTATTAATTTCAGCAGTAAATATTTTTTCAGCAACATCTACCGACGCACCAAAGCGACAATCAAACGTCCAGTAATCCATACCATCAGGCAAGGCCTTGCGACGCTCACGGTTTAGGTATTTTTTAATATCATATTTAATTGAATCCACCAACCGAGCTGGGTTCAGCTTAGGGTGAGTTAAGGCGAATGTTTTTTTCATCGAAATTCCTACAGATCTGCACTAATGAGTAAAAAGCTGAACCAGCTTTTAAAAACGCATTCTACATGGATGAGTAGAATATAACCGCCAATATCTGCTATTTTCTGTCAAAAACTAAGCAAAAAACGCTAACGCATGCGCGTTAGCGTTTTTTATTATACATTTAGCACCGTGGTAGACAACCAAAGCGATAATTCATCATTTTACCTTAATGGCGAAGCATGAGCTGATGCTCTAAAAATAGTATTCAATAACATTACGTTTAAACCATCCAGATAAGCTCTTGCCGTTGGCTCTTGGGTAAAGCCAATTACCATACCCTTGACCATAGGCTGATGAATTAAATAAGGTTTATACGCGAGCTGCTGTTTGTTTTCTTGCCACAGATAACCGCTGGCTAAAACATTATCGGCACCAGCAAACCATGCTACGTTTTTACCTGACGCCAGCTTTATTGGTGTATAAATATCATTGCCATAAGCTATAGCTACCAAGTTTTTATGTACGCCAGCGGTAAGCCAATGCTCTTGATCAACTTCGATATTAGCCAGTACACCGGCGACAAAATCTGGGCTTTCTTGCAGGTTTTCGCTGGCTTTAATCAAGCTATCTTTTGAGGTTATTAATTGACCATCAACCATAGCCTCATCGTCTGCGTGCTTCGCGGCTTGCGTGTCAGTTGTGGCTTTATCTTTAAACGCGCGTTCTCTTTTAACATCTAGCAAACCCACTTCAGGTTCAGCGGCAAATTTAGTGGCATCGCCTAAGGTAATTAACACACCACCGCGCTCTACCCATTGCTTAATATTGGCGGCGCCACGTTCACCCAGTACCGCTTTGTAGTCACCAGAAGGTAAAATAAGCACCTGATAATTAGCAAGATCAGCCGATTTGAGCATAGCTGTGCGTATCGCCGTAACCGGATAGTTAAATTGGCGCTCGATAACAAAGCGCGAGTTACCGGCGCTAAGCGAACTGGTGGGTTCATCCCACGCCATAGCAATGTTCGGTGCAATCATATTAACGGTATTGTCACTACCAAAACTGGGGCCTTCGGTAACCCAGCTGGTGTTTACACCCACCACTTGCGCACCGGTTTGTTCGGCTATTTTTGCAATTTTGGCTGCCAAGTCGGCATCATTGCTGCGTTTTTCGATAATTAACGAGCCTGCTGCAAATTGTTGCTTGTCATCTAAAACAAAAGCTTTATCGGCACTTTTAATCACTATATTTTGCAACAACGCAGCGGTTAAAAACCGGCCTGCCGCCATATCACCCCAAGGCACAATAAACCCGACCGTAGCGTCGATATTGCTAACATTGCCGAGCAGTTTGTCATCGCTATTCACCACTTCACTGGCAACGGTTACGGGCTTAGCGCATTGCTCTACGTCAACGTCAAACATTAACGGTAATGACCAACCGGTTATGTCATAAATTTCGTCATGTAATTTACGACTACGCCGACGTTCTTGTTCTTTAATAAACTGGCTGTCCATATCAACCTGCTTGCTAAAGGTTGTAGTAACAAACCGGCCTTTAGGCTGAGCTGTATCAATAAAGTAAGCCCCCGCTTGATATTGCTTGCCACAACTTGAGAACGCTTCTGTGGCCTTAAATACATCAACATCATGCTGCGCCATCAAGGTAGCAAGGCGGTGCGATCCGGCTTTGTTTCGCTCATTGGGAATAATAAAAACCCGGCCATTTTTGTTGTTTTTACCAGCTTCAATGGCAGTTACTTGGTATTGGTAATAATCGTTTAATAATTGTTCATGATTATCGGCTACGGCTTCAGCGGTCGACACCGAGGCAACAAAATGGCGTTGCACCGTATTTAAATACGTTAAATTTTCGCCACTGTGCTTTTTAAACAGCTCACCACGAGAAGATGACACTTCATAAGTAGACGCCGATGCCCCGTAAAAGGTTGGCCAGCTATCGCCGTAGCCAGGGTAAAACGCATCAAAAACTTCACGGGTAAAAAAGTCAAAGCCAAAGCGATCGAAGTGCTTACCGTTGTTTTTACCAATGGTATTCATATTGTTAATTTGAGTTTTGGTCATATGCGGGTTAAACGGCTGGGCCGATGGCGAAAAATAGTAACTTTGATCGCCACCCATTTCATGCAAGTCGATCACGACTAACGGCCGGTAATGGTTCATGGCTTTAATTCTACCCGCCGTTTCTGGCTGAGTTATTGCTAACCAATCTCGATTCATATCAAACAGGTAATGATTAGACCGGCCATTGGGCCAAGGCTCGTTATGCTCGGCACTTAACCTATCACCACTATGCTGCAAACCAACTGTGGCGTAATAGCGGCTAATAAAGCGTGAACGGCCGTCGGGGTTTTGTAACGGGTCAATAAAAACGATGGTGTTGTTTAAAATCTTTTGGTTAGTTGCCTCATTAGGCGCAGCAAGTAAATGATAAGCCATCATCATAGCCGCATCGGTACTGCTAATTTCATTACCGTGTACGCTATATTCTAACCATACTGAAGAGGGTAATTGGCCAATGAGTTCTTTAGCTGTATTTTTGTTGGTTTTACGTGGGTCCGATAACTGCTGCATATTTTTGGCAAAACCATCAAGATCGGCAATATGCTTCGCATTACCTATAGCAGCATAAATAAGCTTTCGACCTTCCCATGTGCGGCCATATTCAACCACTTTTATTCGCTGTGGCTCAGCCTGTTGCAAGGCGTCAAAGTAGCGAAGCATATCGCTATGGCTAGTAATACGCTCACCTACGTCGTAGCCTAACACGCTTTTAAACGTGGGAATAGCCGCATTATATTGGCTACCTGGCCACATAGTGGCGGTATTATCAGCATTGATATTTTTATCAGTAACGACTGCCGTTGCGAATAAAGAGGGTGAAAAAGCAAACAAAGCACTAACAACAAATGAACATACTATAGGCTTATATTTAAATGCCATGATCAGATTAATTCCGTAGCGTAATGAGAGCACTAACCTATCGTTAAGTGAGTTGTTTATCAACCCAAAGCTACTTTTGACGGCAAACAACAACAGCCGATATTAATACGTTAAAATTTATGAAAATTGCCCTAGTGATTTAAAAACTCGAGCCGGGCGTGGCTAAAAACTCAATTTCTTCGGCAGTTGAAGTACGGCCTAAAATAGCATTTCTATGTGGATAGCGGCCAAACTGCATAATTATTGCTTGATGTCTTAATTCAATATTTAAACTACTTTTTTTACCCAGCTGCGCAAATAACTCAACGGCGTGTTGGTGAATATACAACGACTCGCTATGCATAAAAGGCATATACATAAAGGCTTTTTGCTCGGTAGTTAATTCTGTATCTAAACCCTTGGCAATCGCGTTTTGTGCCAACGCCAAGGCTAAGGCATCATAACGAAATGCTTCAGCCGTACCTCTAAACATATTTCTAGAAAACTGATCTAAAACGATAATTTCAGCTAGGCTACCTAACGCACTTGAGCGCCAGCTAGCTAACTCGCACTGTACCGCCTGAGCATGAACCGGCGAAAACTTAACGCTAATTTCCCGATCAAAGGTTTTGCTTTTGCGAAACCACTTCGAATTATTTGGTTTTGTAAACCAAAACTCAATAATGTCTTGTTGCATTGCTCACCCTTAGAATTTCTCTAATATAAAACATGATCAATAAACGCTGGTTAATTGATAGCACAGCACAAAACAGCTGTGTGCTAATTATACAAATAGTTGTTAATGTTATAATTTTTACGAAAAGTTGGAGTGTAATTCAGAGTTGTATTGCGGTGGCGGTGCTAGCGTATTAAAACCAGCGTAACCATTGAACCCCAACCAAACGGCGCATGGTTTTAACGGCGCTGTTATGGCGTAGTTGAAATAAGCAGCCAGCGCTAAAGCTGAGCATTAACCCTGGTGGTGTACCAATAAATTCGCTAGCGCGTTGTTTTAGTAACTGGCTTTCTAGCTGAATGCACTGTTGCTGCTTGCGGCTTTTTTCTGCCAGCCGCGCTACCTTAATGCGCCGTCGTACTAGTAGTTTATCAATCAGCATGGCCTGGATCCTTGTCTTTAACCCGCAACATTCTGCGAATATGCCGCCAAGTTTGCTTAAAACCAACCTGTTTTAAGACATATGCAAGGCTGCGCCAACACCAAAGTAATGCGCCAAATTGCAGGACGAATAGTGCCACCGCAGTTATTGCCAATGACATAGTGGCTTGAAATAGCAGATAACCCAGTAGTAATAGAATACTGCCCCAAAGCAGAATAAGACCGGCACCAAAGAATACAATAAGTGCGGCAGCAATAACTAAACTACGGCTAGATAGCTGCCATTCGGCATTGGCTGTTTGGCCGGTAAGCTTTACTTGCTCGGTATAATTAGCCGTAACTGACCAGCTAATGGCGGCCAGTTCAGTAAGTTGTTCAAAGGCTTGCTCAGCCATGTTTTTTGGCTGAGCAGCTTGGTTATCAGCAGCAGGCGCCTGCTCTGGCGCCTCTGCAGAATGTCGGCTTTGCATAAGCTTGGCCTAGCGACGACGTAGTAAAGCAGTAAATAGCACACCCGCGGCAAAGGCAATACCGGCAGTAGCTAATGGGTTTTGTGCTGCAAGTTCACGCGTTTTGCTGTATGAACTTTGCAGTTGTTGCTTAATCGCCTCTTGCTTTTGCGCAATAGCCTCGGCTGATTCAGCGGCAGTTTTACGTAGCGTGTCTTCAGCCGCTGAGGCTTTTGTTGCTACGTTATCTACCGCATGATGTGCAGCTTGGCTGGCACGTTCAGTTACGGGTGCATTTAATGAACTATTACTTTGCGCTAATGTAGGTTGTGAAGTAGCCATAAGATGTCTCCTTGATTAAGGCTAAAAAATTCAGCACTATGCTGTGAAATACATCTTAACTACTGCAATGGCTATACCATTAATTTAAAACATTGCCAAAACAGTAGCTTAACTATAAAAATAACATTTTAGATATTAACGGCGGCTGACTATTAGCGGTAGAAATTACTTACTTAAAGTAAGCTTTACCGAGTAAGAAAGCAAAAAAGCCAGACTGTACAGTCTGGCTTTAATTATAGCTCTAGCTTTGGTAGAAATAGTTATTTTTCGTGCTGTAAACGCATATGCGGAAACAGAATAACGTCACGAATTGATGCCGCGTCAGCAAGCAACATAACCAAGCGGTCAATACCTATACCTTGGCCAGCTGTTGGCGGTAAACCGTGCTCTAATGCGGTAACGAAGTCTTCATCATAAAACATCGCTTCATCGTCGCCGGCATCTTTTTGTGCCACCTGCTCGCGAAAACGTTCAGCTTGATCTTCAGCGTCGTTTAATTCGCTAAAACCGTTACCTAGCTCTCGACCACCAATAAAGAATTCAAAGCGGTCGGTAATAGCTGGGTTATGGTCGTTACGCCGCGCCAGCGGTGATACTTCAGCTGGGTATTCGGTAATAAAAGTAGGATGACGTAACTTGGTTTCTACCAATTCATCAAATACTTCCATTAAAATACGACCATGGCCATAGTTAGCTTTAACTTCAATGCCTAAACTTTTTGCCAGCTCAGCTACCGACTCGCGAGTAGCAAGTTGTTCTGCTGTAACTGTTGGGTTGTAGTGCAAAATAGATTCGGTTACCGACATGCGTGCAAAAGGCTTACCAAAGTCGAACACTTCGCCTTGATACGGCACTTCAGTACTACCTAAAACGTGCAGCGCTAAACCACGGAATAACTTTTCAGTTAGGTCCATTAAGTCGTTGTAATCGGCATAGGCCCAGTAAAACTCTAACATGGTAAATTCTGGATTATGTCGAGTAGATACGCCTTCGTTACGGAAATTGCGGTTAAGCTCAAACACCTTTTCAAAGCCGCCAACCACTAAACGCTTTAAATACAGCTCAGGAGCAATACGCAAAAACATCTGCATATCTAGCGCGTTGTGGTGGGTTTCAAATGGGCGTGCCGAAGCACCACCAGGAATAGCTTGCAGCATTGGCGTTTCTACTTCTAAAAAGCCTTCGTCAGTAAAGAAACGGCGAATATAGGCTACGGTTTTGCTACGCACTAAAAAGGTATTACGTGATTGCTCATTCGAAATTAAATCGAGGTAACGCTGGCGGTAACGCGCTTCGTTATCGGTTAAGCCATGAAACTTATCGGGTAGTGGCCGCAGCGCTTTGGTTAGCAGGCGAATGTCACTTAACCATACTGTTAGCTCGCCAGTTTGAGTTTTAAATAAATGTCCAGTTGCACCAATAATGTCGCCTAAATCCCACTTTTTAAACTGGTCGTTATATACACCTTCAGGCAGGCTGTCGCGTGCTACATATAACTGAATTTTGCCGCCCATATCGGAGATAGTTGTAAAGCTGGCTTTACCCATAATACGGCGAGTAAGAATACGACCGCCTAGGCTAACCGTTACTTTTTCTTGCTCTAATTCTTCTTTACTTAAGTGATCATATTTGGCAATAAGATCACTTGATATGCTGTCACGGCGAAAATCATTCGGGAACATAAAGCCATCAGCACGCAGCGCAGCCAGCTTATGTTTTCGCTCAGCAATCAGTTTGTTTACGTCCTGTATTTCTTCTTGCTGTTGTGGTTGGTCAGACATAGTGCTTTTCCTGATTGAGATCGAAAGTTTCGATCGTTAACAACTACAAGCCAGCCTTTAAGCTAGCTTCAATAAATTTATCTAAATCGCCATCTAACACCGCTTGGGTGTTACGCGTTTCAATGCCGGTGCGTAAATCTTTAATCCGCGCATCATCTAGTACGTAAGAGCGAATTTGGCTGCCCCAACCGATATCAGACTTGGTATCTTCTAATGCCTGCTTTTCCGCATTTTGCTTTTGCAATTCATACTCATATAGCTTGGCACGCAATTGCTTGTAAGCGTTGTCACGGTTTTTATGCTGAGAACGGTCGTTTTGACACTGCACCACAATATTAGTGGGCACGTGGGTAATACGTACCGCTGAATCGGTTCGGTTTACGTGCTGACCACCGGCACCCGAGGCGCGATAGGTATCGATACGTAAATCTGACGGGTTGATTTCAATTTCAATATCATCGTCAATCTCAGGTGAGACAAATACCGATGCAAACGAGGTATGGCGGCGATTACCGCTGTCAAACGGGCTTTTTCGCACTAAACGGTGTACACCAGTTTCGGTGCGTAACCAGCCATAAGCATACTCGCCAGAAAACTTAATAGTGCAGCCTTTAATGCCGGCTACGTCGCCATCGGTAACTTCATATAACTCGGGTTTAAAGCCTTTATCTTCACCCCAGCGTAAATACATCCGCATCAGTATGCTGGCCCAGTCTTGTGCCTCAGTGCCACCTGAGCCTGACTGAATATCAAGGTAACAGTCATTCTGATCATGGTTGCCGGAAAACATACGGCGAAATTCTAGCAAGCTGAGTTGCTTGTCTAAATCAGCTAATTCAGCTTTGGCTTCTTCAAAGGTTTCTTCATCTTGAGCTTCAACCGCAAGTTCAATTAGGCCTTCCACATCTTCAAGGCCGCGATCTAACGTGTCGATAGTGCCGACAATTTGCTCTAAGCTAGAACGCTCTTTACCTAGCGCTTGGGCTTTATCTGGAGTGTTCCAAATAGCCGAGCTTTCTAACTCGCGAGAAACCTCTTCTAAGCGCTCTTTTTTGCTATCGTAGTCAAAGATACCCCCGAAGCACGTTAGTACGTTCAGTTAGGTCTTTAATGCTGATATATGCCGGATTAACTTCTAACATGCTGTTGTTTGTAACCTTGAATCATGGGATAAAAAATAGGCGGCGATTGTAGCAAATTTATTACTCGCAGTGCACCTACTAAGCATCAATACTCACCATATGTCGTATAATTAATTGCAAGTTTTGTTTGTCGCGATACTCGTTAATGTCTAACTGATAGGCTAGCTGCACTTTTTGCACGTTAACATTCGGCCAAGCTTTGTTATCTGCATTAAACCAAATTGCATCGACTAGCTTGCCATCACCGGTTTGTAGCATCATTTTTAAATGCCTGTCGGCGAGCATTTTTTGACTAACCAGCTGAAACTCACCATCAAATACCGGCTCTGGAAAGGCTTGCCCCCAAGGACCAGAGTTCTGCAATAACTGGGCAAAATCAAGCGCAAAACAGTCAGCCGGCAATTCGCCATCGGTGTAAATAACCGCAGTTAATTGCTCAGGCGTGAGGTGCTTTTTCGCCGTTAAATTTAGCGCTAATTTAAACGTGTCTAGCCGGTCCTCATCAATGGTTAATCCTGCTGCCATAGCATGGCCACCAAACTTTTTAATTAAGCCTGGATACTGAGTAGAAATTTCATCTAATAAGTCACGAATATGTAAGCCATTAATTGACCGCGCTGAGCCTTTTAGCTCGCCGTCATCACCTTGGGCAAACACGATAGTTGGCCGATGAAATTGCTCTTTAATGCGCCCGGCCAAAATACCAATAACCCCTTGGTGCCAATCGTGTCGATATAAACACAAGCATTCCGGTAGTTCTGCCCCATCAAACGACAACTGGCTTAAAAATGCTTGAGCTTCAACTTGCATGCTTTGCTCTATCGCACGCCGCTCGACGTTTAAACTATCTAGCTCGGCAGCATACTGGCGCGCTAGACCTAAATCTTTAGCTAGCAAACAACTTATACCCAACGACATATCATCTAACCGGCCGGCGGCGTTTAAGCGTGGCGCCAGCGCAAAACCAAAATCACTGGCGGTTAACTTTGCCGTATTGCGATTTGCTACGTCTATCAAAGCCTGAATACCTGGGCGACATTTACCGCTGCGAATACGCATTAAACCTTGATACACCAAAATACGATTATTGGTATCCAGCGGCACGACGTCGGCTACGGTGCCCAATGCCACTAAGTCGAGCAGTTCGGCTAAATTAGGTTCAGCTAGGCGGTTTTCAGTAAAATAGTTTTGCTCGCGTAGTTTTGCCCGTAGCGCCATTAATAGATAAAACGCCACGCCGACACCGGCCAACGCTTTACTAGGAAAGGTACAACCTGGCTGATTAGGGTTAACAATGGCATCGGCATTGGGCAACTCGTGCCCCGCTAGGTGATGGTCGGTAACCAACACCTTCACTCCAGCCTTTTTGGCTAGCGCTATGCCATCAATGGCAGAAATACCATTGTCGACGGTAACTATAAGCTCTGCCCCTTGCGCTACCGCTAATTCAGCCATCGGCGGGGTTAAGCCATAGCCATATTCAAAGCGGTTAGGTACTAAGTATTCAACATACTTAAAACCTAATGCGGCTAGGCCGCTGAGCAATACTGCAGTGCTGGTTGCGCCATCGGCATCAAAATCACCGACTACCACAATGCGCTGCTGCTGTTGTAAGGCGTCAATTAACAATTTAACCGCATCATCAATACCTTTTAATGCGCTAAACGGTAACAACGCGCCTGCGCCACGCTCTAGCTGCGCCATAGCGCTAATGCCTCGGCTAGCATATAAGCGCGCTAATATTGGATGAGAAACAGCCGCTAACTCTGTAAAAACGCCGGGCAAAACCCGGCGCTGAATAAAACGATTGATCGTTGTCATAACTATTTAAGATTCTGCTTTTAATTGCGCCAATAATGCTTTTACCGGCTGGTAGCCTGGGATTAACCGACCACTGGGTAAAATTATCGCCGGTGTACCACTAACACCAAATGACTGACCCAATTCATACTGCGCCTTTACTGGGTTGTTACACATCGCGGGCTTAACTGACTTACCTTCTTTAGCGGCTGACAAAGCACTACGGCTGTCTTTAGCGCACCAAATATGTTGCATCTGTAAGTAGGTTTCAGAGTCTAAACCACCGCGTGGAAACGCCAAATAACGCACGGTAATACCCGCGTCATTATATTCTTGCATTTCGTTATGTAGCTTACGGCAGTAACCACAGGTAGGGTCAGTAAATACGTTAATAACATACTTTTCATTTTTAGCGGTATATTCAATAACGTCGTTTTTACTCTCCGCTACCTTTTGCTGAATGTAAGGCCGCATTTGCGCGTCGTTAACCAACACTTTGTTAGTTAAGTCATAAATATTGCCTTCAATAAAATATTGGCCATCTTTTGTCGTGAAAAATAATCCACGGTCAGTAAACACCTGCAACAAACCCGCCATGGGCGCATCAGCAACCGAATTCACTTTTAAATTCAGCTGGCTAAATTGTTGACGAACTTGGTCATACTCTGCTGTAGGAGCCTTAACTTGTGCCTGCACTGAGGCCATTAATCCAATACCACACAAGGCTATTACAAACTTATTCATATTATTTCCTATTCAACGCCTAGGGGCGCGGGTGATGTTGCTGATGCAAGCTTTGTAGCCTAGCCTGCGCAACATGGGTATAAATTTGTGTTGTTGATAAATCACTATGACCTAGCAACATTTGTACAACGCGTAAATCGGCGCCATGGTTTAATAAATGGGTAGCAAAAGCGTGGCGCAATGTATGCGGTGATAGCTCAGCCTGAATGTGCGCTACTTTGGCATAAAACTTAACCCTGTGCCAGAACGTTTGCCGCGTCATTTGCTGCGCTCGGCTACTAGGAAACACCACATCTAGCTGTTGTCCGCCAAGTAAAACCACCCGTACTTCACGCAAATAACGCATTAACCAGTGCGCAGCCTCTTCGCCCATTGGCACTAACCGCTCTTTCTGCCCTTTACCTAACACTCTTACTAGACCGTGTTGCAGGTTAATTTGTTGCATGCTAAGACCAACTAATTCCGACACCCTAAGGCCACTGGCATATAACAGCTCAAGCATGGCTTTATCGCGAAACTGTATTGGGTCGGTTAAGTCAGGCGCATTTAGCAAGGTATCCACATCTTGCTCAGATAGCGATTTAGGTAAGCTGCGGCCTATTTTAGGGTTAAGTAACTGGGTTAGCGGGTTGCTGGTTATTTTACCCGTTTGATGGGCATAGGCATAAAATTGTCGCAAGCTACTTAACGCTCGTGACGTGCTGCGCGGGCTAAAGGCCTTATCTACCCGGTGCGCCAAATACTGATTAACTAATAAGCTATCTACATTAATTAAAGTATGCTGCTGCGTGGCAATAAATAGTGCGAATTTCTTTAAATCTGTGCCATAAGCGCTAAGTGTATGCTCACTTACACCTTTATCTAACCACAACTGATCAAGAAACTCAGTAATTAGCGAAAGATCGGTCGCTTGGGGTTGTGCTACTTGCTCTGCCATGGTCACCCACCTAAAAAACTGCCGCCATGGTAGCGCAAGCCAGGGCTTTGGGCAAAGAGAGGATTTTTCTCGTGCCGCTAATCTGCTACACTGCGCGTCCCTGTATTTGTTCTATCTGCTGTTGCGAGCGCGCTATGAAAATTGGTTTATTCTATGGTTCAACCACCTGTTACACCGAAATAGTGGCAGAAAAAATTCAAGCATTAATTGGTGCTGATACTGTAGAGCTGAACAATATTAAACACATACCGCTAAGCAAAATGGCCGATTACGATACGTTAATTTTCGGCTTATCAACTTGGGATTTTGGCGAAATTCAAGAAGACTGGGAAGCGCATTGGGATGATATCAGCAGCGTTGATCTTAACGGTAAAATTATTGCCATTTATGGTATGGGCGATCAAATTGGCTATGCCGAATGGTTTATCGATGCCGTCGGTATGCTGCACGATGTAATAGCGCCGCAACAATGCAGCCGTATTGGTTTTTGGCCTAGCGCCGGTTACGACTTTATTGCCTCTAAAGCCTTAACCGAGGATGGCGAATTATTTTATGGTTTAGCGCTCGATGATGAAAACCAATACGACCTTACCGATGAGCGACTAAACGACTGGGTTAGCCAAATTTTGCAAGAAATAGCGCAGCAGCTATAGGCGTATTAGAACTTCAAATAAAAATCTTTTAATAACGCTTTATAGTCTTGGCTGTAGCTACCATCGGCGGCGGTAATAATTAGCTGATACTCGGTTTTCGTACTGGGCTGCAAGCGTAAACATAGCAATGCCCGTTGTATCGGTTTATTGGGTGTAGTTTTAACCGCGCAATAGCACGAAATAAACCAGCCCTGCTGCTGGGCTAACGCACAAAATATTTCAGCACTAACCAGGGGTAGTACTACCGCAAAAACCCCCTCTTCTACTAACAATGCTTTGGCTTTTTCTAGCAAGCGAGCAAAGGGTAAACTATCGGTATGTCTGGCCTGATGTCGTCTGGCATCAGTTGCCGGCAATGCTTGTTGAAAGAACGGCGGATTAGACACAATTAAGCTGTAACGTTTATTGCTCTGATAGGTTAGAATGTCGCCCTTTATCAGTTGCACAGCTGTTGGCCAAGGACTATTGGCTATGTTAGTGGCAGCTTGCAAGGCGGCAGTGTTGTCTAACTCGATAGCATCAATAGGATTTGCACCGCAGCTACGTTGAGCTAACATCAAACTGATTAAGCCAGAACCAGTGCCAATATCCAAAATAGGGCGGCCTGGCTGCGGCAACGGCGCAAAAGCGCCAAGCAATAAACCATCAGTGCCGACTTTCATCGCACATTGGTCATGAGCAACATAGAATTTTTTACATTGAAAACCAGCTGACATTAGCACCTCCTGCCGCCAGTTTACGGCGAAGCAGACGCAGTGTCACAGGTTAGGCAATAATGCTGAGGACAAGATGACAACATTCGCAGATTTTCAACTGGACGACGATATTAACCGCGCAATTAGTGCTCGTGGTTATGTCGAACCCACACTGATCCAGGAAATGGCGATCCCATTAGCGCTAGAAGGCAAAGACATCTTGGCCAGCGCGCCTACCGGTACCGGTAAAACCCTAGCCTTTGTGCTACCTGCTATTCAGTACTTACTGGATTTTGGCCGTAAAGACCCAGGTTTCGCTAGAGTGTTGGTTATGCTACCAACGCGTGAATTGGCCTATCAGGTATATGACGAGTTTAAGTTTTTTAGCCAGCACACCAATTTAAACGTAGGTGTAATTACGGGTGGCATTAACTACGGCAGCCATAAAGACACTTTAGAGAAAAACAACGATATTTTAGTCGCCACCCCCGGCCGTTTAACCGAATATTTAGACGAAGAAAGCTTTCAAGCAGATGAAATCGAAGTGCTTATTTTAGACGAAGCCGATCGCATGCTAGATATGGGCTTTATTGGCGAAATGAACCGTATCGTGCTAGAAGCACGCCGCCGCCGGCAAACATTTTTGTTTTCTGCCACATTAGAAGGTAATAATTTAGAGCGTTTTGCTGAAAAAGCGCTAAAAGAACCGGAACGAGTCGAAGCTATTCCGTCACGTAAAGAAAAAGCGAAAATTCTGCAGTGGGTGCACTTAGCTGATGATGCCCAGCATAAACTGGCACTTTTAATTCATTTGCTAAAACAAGAAGATGTTACCAAAGCTATTGTGTTTATTAAAACCCGTGAACGTTTAGCCAGCTTAACTGGCCAGCTAGAAACTGCTGGTTTACGCTGCGGTTGGTTGCAAGGCGAAATGCCGCAAGATAAACGCATGCAAGCGGTAGAGCGTTTTAGTTCGGGTCGGGTTAATATTTTATTAGCTACCGACATTGCCGCCCGTGGTTTAGATATTGACGATATTAGCCACGTTATTAACTTTGATATGCCGCGTACCGCCGATGTATACGTACATCGCATTGGTCGTACCGGTCGTGCGGGCAAAAAAGGCACGGCAATTTCGTTAGTAGAAGCACACGATATGGGAATTCTGGCTAAAGTTGAGCGTTATCATGAACAGAAACTGAAACGCCGTAACATAGAAGGTTTAAGAGCAAAAAACAAAGAAGCCAACGTGCCGGTAAAAAAGAAAAAGCCAACTAAAGCAGCGGCCAAAAAATTAGCCAAAAAAACCAAAAAATAAACTCTTATTATTATAACTGCCACCCCTAAAAACTGTGGCAGTTATCGCATTTATGCCAGACACAGTTGGAATTATTTAGTAAAGCTGCTATTGATAAGCTGAATAAATTATTAGCCAACTGGAGTTGCGTAATGGATAAAAGACAATTTATAAAAAACTGCGCCCTTGCTGCTACCTTAATCCCTTTAGCCAGCTGCGCGAGTGTCATTGCTGCCCCTGCCAGCAAATTAACTAATCGTATTTTACCAGTGCAACTTAATCCTGGCGACACCGTTGCCCTGGTTAGCCCGTCTAAAGCTACTGACAACATGCTTGATCTGCAAATTGCTACTGAAGTCATGCAAGCCTTAGGCTTAAAGGTAAAAACCGGTAAACATTTAGCATCACGCCGCGGCCATTTAGCCGGCACCGATGCTGAACGCGCTAGCGACATCAATGCTATGTTTGCCGATAAAGAGGTTAAAGCGATAATTTGCTTACGTGGTGGTTCTGGTGCGGCTCGCGTTTTACCCTTACTCGATTATCCATTAATTCGTAATAACCCGAAAATTTTACTCGGTTACTCCGACATTACCGCGCTGCATAACGCTATTGGTGCACAAACTGGTTTAGTTACCTTTCATGGCCCTAACGGCACGGGAAGCTGGAATAGCTTTAACGCTGACCAATTTAGACGGGTGTTTTTCGAACGTGAGCTAATGCAGTATCAAAACGTGCTCGATGCTAAAGATGAGCTAGCACCCAGGCAAAACCGTACCATTACTATTACCCCAGGCAAAGTTCAAGGCGAACTGGTTGGCGGTAATTTAACCGTACTAACCTCACTAGCCGGCTCGTCGTACTTGCCTGATTTTACTGGTAAAATTTTATTTATTGAAGACGTTGAAGAAGCGCCCTATCGCGTTGATCGCATGTTAAGCACACTAAAACTGATGGGTGCTCTGGATAAAATTGCTGGCTTTATTTTTGGTGAATGTACCGATTGTCGGCCAAGCGGTGGCTATGGCTGGTTAACTATGGACCAAATATTTGATGACCATATTAAACCACTTAATATTCCGGCATACCGTGGTGCAATGATTGGCCATATTAAACAACAATTTATTTTACCGGTTGGCGCTAAGGTTGAACTTGATGCGACTGCTGGTAGTTTCCGTATGCTGGAACAGGCATTCCAGCCAAGCTGATAGCAGCTAAATATGCTAAGGTAAGCGCAAGTAACATTTGTTTATGGAATTAGTATGCGCTTAACCTTTGCCTTATTTGCCGTGTTTTCATTACTTGCGGTTTATTTACTTAGCTTAATTTGGCCAGCGGCACCGTGGCTGCTCATAATACTCGTACCCATTATTGCTCGTGGTATTGCCGATATTATGCAAAAACGGCATACCTTACTGCGTAATTTTCCAGTAGTGGGTCATGCCCGCTGGACAATGGAATATTTTCGGCCATTTTTACGCCAGTATTTTTTTGAATCGGACACCGACGGCACGCCCATTAACCGGATGCACCGTGACGTTATTTATCAACGCGCTAAAGGCAGCCGCGACTCTACCCCCTATGGCACCAAATTAGACACACAGCGTGTTGGCTATGAATGGATTGGCCATTCAATTGCCGCACTGCATCATAAAGCGAGTGACCCAGAAGCCAGAGTTCGAGTTGGCGGACCGCAATGCACCCAGCCTTATATGGCGAGTATTTTTAATGTCTCAGCCATGAGCTTTGGTGCGCTAAGCAATAATGCGATTAGAGCACTGAATAAAGGTGCTGCAATTGGCGGCTTTTACCATAACACCGGTGAAGGTAGCGTAAGTGATTACCACCTAGAACACGGTGGCGATTTAGTGTGGCAAATTGGTACCGGTTATTTTGGTTGTCGTAATCAACAAGGTAAGTTTGATCCGGTATCTTTTGCCAAAGTTGCCACCCTGCCCAGCATTAAAATGATTGAAATTAAACTATCACAAGGTGCTAAACCCGGCCACGGTGGTATTTTGCCGGCAGATAAAAACACGGCTGAAATTGCCCGCATTCGTTTAGTGGAAGTAGGTACTGAAGTAGATTCACCGCCAGGACATAGCGCTTTTAGTACGCCGCTGGAGATGATGCATTTTATCGCCCAATTGCGCCAGCTAGCAGAGGGCAAACCCGTGGGCTTTAAACTTGCTATTGGCCGCACCAGTGAATTTGTTGCACTATGTAAAGCCATGGTAAATACCGGTATTTACCCTGACTTTATTACTGTTGATGGCGGCGAAGGCGGCACGGGCGCTGCGCCTTTGGAGTATTCCAACTCCGTCGGCATGCCTCTGCGCGAAGCCTTAGCTTTTGTTTGCGATATACTAGTCGGCTTTGATTTAAAAAAACATATTCGCGTTATTGCCAGCGGCAAGGTATTTAACGGTTTTCATATTGTGAAAAATCTCGCGCTTGGCGCTGACATATGCAATAGCGCGCGCGGCATGATGATCGCCTTAGGGTGCGTGCAATCACTGGTATGTAACACCAACAAATGCCCAACCGGAGTGGCCACGCAAGATCCTAAGCTAAGCAAGGGTTTAGATGTTCCAGATAAGGGCAACCGTGTGGCTCGCTTTCATAAAGGCACCGTACACGCGGCAATGGAAATTATCGCCTCTGCCGGCTTAACCCACACCGCAGAGCTAAATCGCTCGCACATTTACCGTCGGGTTAGTGAAACAGAAGTACGTCGCTTTGATGAAATTTACTCTAATTTACTACCTGGCTGCTTATTGCAGGAAGATAAACCAAGCAAATTTGCTCAGGCTATGCAAGAAGCTAGCGCCGAAAGCTTTATGCCACAGCGCTATATCACAGAAACCGAGCAGGGTTTAAAAGCGGTTATTTAACCGCTTAGCGCTCCCAATATGCCTCTTCTAAAACATCTTCGCGTTCAGGTAAACCTTTAGACAACCTGGACGCATTTTCGACAAGAATTTCATAGCTAACACGGTTTGCATATTTACAAATTTGTGCAAATGAGGAATAAGCTAAATACGGCTGCTCATGTTTGCCCGATAACGGCTGCACTTGCTTGTGAAAATGGTTTGCCGCCATATCATGCAAAATGGCCGATAACGCGCCATCGCCAGCACCATTGGTGTTTTTAATGCGCTCTGGCCCACCTAAGTAGGGGCTAATGTGCGAGAATACTTTTAACGGATTAGTGCATTCACGGCGCAACATCGGCCGACTAAACTCGTACTGATTAAAATCAGCTAAACTGGCTGATTTAATCGGGTTACTGCTTTCACGTTTTGCGCTTTCGTCAGTATGGCCGCATAAATACAGGCCTTCTGGCCCAGCGGTAATAAGTACCATATCGGTGTAATCTAAAATAGCCGCCGCCGATTGCAGCGGGTCAACCAACCCCGTTAGCGCTTCAGCTTCTAGCTCATTCATTGCCACTACGTTTACGTATTTTTTTATTGTCGATAAAATAAGTTCGCGATTTTCTTCTACCAAATGCCGGGTACCCAAGCTCATAACAATAGGCACATTGTGCGCCTTCGCTGTTTCTAATGCCGTTAACATCGCTTGCTGAATAGGTTTATCAGTGGCGCGCAGTGGGTACGCACTAACAACAAAGGCTGCAGCACCGGCGATAATATCGTTTGGAATATAGTCGGGGCAAAGCTCATCCATATCGCTGGGGTCAATAACAAAGGTGCGCTCACCGTCTGGCGTAATCATGGTAATACCACGACCTATATCACCAGATACGCCTTGCAGATGATTCATATCCACTTTAGAGCTGGTATGACGCACATAATGATAGGCTGGTGAGCCTAAAGCGATATTGGCCGACATAACACCAAGTAATACCGATTTGTCATCGGCCAGTACTGAATAATTATGAATAGTATTGCCGATAGTGCCACCAGCAAAGTGATCTGAAATTGCCTGATTGTTGATCAGTTCTTGGTAAATAATATTGGCTTTGTCATGCGCAACCAAATTAGATAAACCTTTAGGAATAGCGTGCTTAGTTAAAAACTCATCACTCACGCTTGCGACAACGTCAACAATAGTTTGGTCTAAACCTACGATATAGGTATCAAGCTCTGGCCGTACTTCAAAGCTTGGTAGCTGAGGTTTTGGCTGAGATACGGGGAAGTAATGTTTAATTTTACGCAGGCCGGGAAATTTCATCTGTTACACCAGTGCAAAGCCGCTACGAGCAAAGAGCGGCATTGTAACAAAAAAGCCTGCGCCAGCGCAGCGCTTATTCTGCGCTATGACGTAAAAACACTAACTCTTGTGCACTAGATTGCTCTGCACTATACACGTAGCCGGCACTATCAAAGGTTTTTAGTTGACCGGCACTGGTTATACGTTGCTGAATAATATAGCGAGCCATTAAACCTCGAGCCTTTTTTGCAAAAAAGCTGATAATTTTATATTGGCCATTTTTAAAGTCTTTAAATACCGGCGTGATTAAGCGCGCATTTAATTGCTTAGTTTTTACCGCTTTAAAATATTCTTGTGAAGCCAGGTTAACAACCACATCAGATTTTAATACTGCCAGTTGTTGGTTTAACTGCTCTGTAATACTGCCCTGCCAAAACGCATAGAGATCTTTACCATTATCATTGGCTAATTTAGTGCCCATTTCTAATCGGTACGGCTGCATTAAATCTAGAGGGCGTAATACGCCATAAAGCCCGCTTAAAATACGCAAATGTTGTTGGGCAAAGCTAATATCGTCGTCGTTTAAGCTATTGGCATCAAGCCCTTGATACACGTCGCCATTAAAAGCAAATAGCGCGGCCTTGGCATTATCTTCGGTAAAAGGCGTTTGCCACTGGCTAAACCGAGCAACGTTTAAGCCCGCTAGCTTGTCGCTAATATGCATTAAGGAGGATAAATCAGCAGGTGTCAGTGTTTTACAAATAGCAATCAACTGCTGGCTTTGCGCTAACATATCAGGCTGGGTTACCGCTAATGTCTTGGCGCTAGGTTCAAAATCAAGATCTTTGGCCGGTGATACTAACATCAACATAAATCAGGCGTCCTCATTGGTAATTAATCAAAATACATTTCTGGCAACTGCGGTAATAACTGCTCTAAACGTTGTTGGTTAGCCGCGGTTTTATTACTAAATTCAAGTGCGACCATTGCTAACTTAGCTAGTGCTTTTAGTGTTCTATCGGCCGGAAGCTGGCTTATCGTCTGCAGAAAATTAAGGATCAAAGCCGTATTACAAGGCATAAACATAAAAGCTTGGCGTAATTGGCTAATCGCCTGCGGTATATTACCTGCTTGTGCCTGTTCCATGCCTGCTTGATTCCACTGGCGGATCTCGGTGCGAAGTTGCAGCTCTTGTTTTACCAAAAACTCTGCAGATAAACGTTGATACTCACCCGTTAGATCAGGCTTTTGTGGGGTAAATTGTTTTAATTGGCTAAGGTAGGCTTCTGAATTTTTTATATCACCCAGTGCAAAGGCCAACCTCGCCATATCTAATATTGCCGCCGGCTCTGCCACCACTTTTTCTGCAGACAGCTGTAAAAACTGTTGTTTAGCTTGAGCAATATTACCTTGCAATAACATAAGCCGAGCGCGAAGCACGGCAGTAACTGGCTCAGTCTGTTCGTTAATTAACTTTTGCGGCATCATCGCCAGTGCATCAACCGTTTTTTTAAGCATGGTCAAAAAATCACTTTGTTTGCTACGCAGTGTTTGTTCAAGCTGAATACGAGTTAAGGCAAAATAATAATCGGGCTGATCAAAAGCAGAAAACCGGTATTGTTGAATTAATTTTTGCCAATATTTACTGCTTTCATCAGGCTGGCCCTGCCACAACCAACTGCTTGCTATAACGCTATGCGCAGCTAAATGCGAATTATCTAATTTAAGTAGCTCGACTAACTGTTTTATTGCCAATTCAATGTTATTTTGGCGTAAATACAGACAAGCTAACCACTCTAGCGCTTCTGGGCGAATATCATCTAACTCAAGTAACGGGATCAACAATAACTCGGCAGCGGCAAAACCTTCTATTTGTAAGGTTGCCACGGCTTGACCTAATCTGGCCCAGCTAAAATCGCGCTGTTGTATTACCTGTTCATATAATTTTAATGCCGCACTGTAACTGCCTTCAGCCACGAGCACTTCGGCCATTAAACGCAGCGCCAATAACGAAGTTGAGTTCTTCGCGTTAATAATAGGGTCTAGCTCTAGCTGCGCGGTTTTATAGTTATACTGGCGTAATGCCTGATAAACCTTACGGAATTTAACGCGGTTACTCCATGCTTTGGCTAAACGTTTTTCTAGCTCAACATAAGAAAAGGGTTTTAGTATAAAGGCGTCAGGCGCGCCGTGAATAACACCCAACACCGGCAAGCGGCGCGGTTCAGCACTGGTTAACAGGACACAACAGCCGATACGTAATAAAGCTTGTTGGCTTAACTCGGTAAAAAATTGCAGAGCGTTCTTACCCGCACCTAAATCAAAATCAGCCAAAATAAAGTCAAAGTTATCTTTATTTGCCAGTTGCATTGCCTGTGCGGCATCACTAACAGTGGTAATATTGTCAAAGCCAATTTGTTGCAACATACCTTTAATTGACGCTCGCACGGGCTCACAATCTTCAATTAACAGAAGATTTTTGCTTTTATAGAAACTGGTTTGAAAAATCATCAAGATCCTGTGTTAATTTATATTACATACTAAGCAGGGAAATACTCCCAGCACTAACCCGTTGGCATAGTAACGTACTTCCTATGCGCAACGCTATTGTGGTGATATCACGATAAAAATGGTTTTTGCCATTATGCCTGCCACATTAATTGCTTATTAATTTTAGCCTCACTAGAATGTAACCAAAAATAGGGTAATAGAACAATATGAGTGACTTACTTAGCCAGCTTAAAGCCGTTACTACTGTTGTGGTTGATAGTGGCGACATTACCGCCATTGAGCAGTTTCGCCCAGTAGATGCAACAACCAACCCTAGCCTACTGTTGAATGCTAGCCAACTCGACTTTGCTAAACCTATGTTAAACAGTGCTGTTAGCTATGCTAAAAGCAAAGCGACACAAGCGGCCGAACAACTTAGCCTAGCATCAGTAAAATTTGCGGTGGATGTTGGCACAGCAATTAGTAAGTTAGTGCCTGGGCGGGTATCAACTGAAGTCGATGCTCGCTTATCATTTAACACTGACGCTACGGTTGCCAAAGCGCTGCAAATCATCGCGTTGTATCAAGAAAACGGCGTTAGCAAAGATCGGATCTTAGTAAAAATAGCGTCAACGTGGGAAGGTATCCAAGCCGCTAAATTATTAGAGCAGCAAGGTATTCAATGTAATCTAACGCTGTTATTTCATATGGCACAAGCCCGCGCTTGTGCTGAAGCGGGTGTTTATTTAATTTCACCCTTTGTGGGCCGAATTTTAGACTGGTATAAAGCCAATACTGGGTTAGAGTACAGCGCAGAAACCGACCCAGGCGTACTGTCAGTACAAGAAATTTACCGCTTTTATAAACACCATGGTTTTAAAACTGTGGTTATGGGCGCCAGTTTTCGTAATGCGGAAGAAGTGCTCGCGTTAGCCGGCTGCGATCGCCTAACTATTAGCCCAGCATTGTTAGCCGAGCTTAGCCAACGCCAAGGTAAGCTGGTTGTGCATTTACAAGATAAAGGTGCCGCAGCACCCGCTTTAGCGACACTAACCGAAGCCGAATTTCGTTGGGCATTAAATGAAGATGCCATGGCAACGGAAAAACTTGCTGAAGGCATTCGTAAATTTGCTGTTGACCAGCGCAAATTAGAGCAGATGATCCAGCTCGCACTTTAAATAATACGTTTTATGGAGAAAATAGAGTATGTCAGTTTCGCCATGGCCGGCGTTAAAAACGTTGGCTGCTCAGCAAGACTCATTGCGCCAAGCATTTGATAACGACCCTGTACGTGCCGCTCGTTTTTCTGCGTCAGCCTGCGGTATTACACTAGACTACTCAAAAAACCTCATTAACACGCAAAGTTGGTCAGCTTTACAACAACTGGCCGCACAAAGCCAAATTAAGCCGACACTTAATGCCATGCTTAACGGTGAGTGCATTAATAATACCGAACACCGTGCCGCCTGGCACATGATGCTACGTAAAGCCGATGTTAATGGCTTAACACTTGACGGCGAAGATGTGGGTGCCCAGATCCTTGCCTGTCGCGCACAAGTGACCGCGCTCATTAACCAGTTGCACCAAGGCCAATATTTAGGCTACAGCGGCAAGCCAATAACGGATTTAATTTGGGTAGGTATTGGCGGCTCGTTACTTGGCCCACAGATGGCAGTTGAAGCATTAACGCCTTATCATTGCAGCCCAGTGAAATTACATTTTGCTGGCAATATTGATGGCGCAGTAGTGTCTGACATTATCAAGCACCTTAACCCCGAAACTACGCTAACAATAGTTGCTTCAAAATCTTTTGGTACCGAAGAAACCATTCAAAATGCGTTAACTATTCGCCAGTGGTTTAAGCAGTATGGTGCAGATAGTGCAGCTATTGTTCAACATTTTTGGGCTGCCTCATCTAACATTAGTGCTGCCGCTGAGTTTGGTATTATCGAACAACATATCTTACCTATGTGGGACTGGGTTGGTGGCCGATACTCGTTGTGGTCAGCCATCGGCTTACCGGTGGCCTTGATGATTGGTACTGAACAATTTGCCCAGTTATTGGCCGGTGCTGAGGCTATGGATCAGCACTTTATTCACACACCTTTTAGCGAAAACTTACCAGTAACATTGGCATTGCTGGGCGTATGGTATATCAATGCTTATGGCTGTCAGGCGCAGGCTCTGCTGCCGTACAGCCACTACTTGCGGCTGTTACCCTCTTATGTACAACAGCTGGACATGGAATCAAATGGCAAAAGTGTTGACGTAAATGGCCGCATATTAACAGAGGCAACAGCACCTGTTATTTGGGGCGATGCCGGCACAAATGGCCAACATGCTTATCATCAACTGTTGCATCAAAGCCGTTTAGTGGTACCGGCTGATTTTATATTACCCATAAAACCGGCCCATAACTTAGGCGATCATCAGCAGCGCTTAGCAGCACATTGCTTTGCGCAAACGCAAGCTTTAATGCAGGGTAAAACCTTAGACGAAGCAATGAACGAATGCCTAGCTGACGGTATGACTGACACCGATGCTGCCATGCTGGCACCGCATAAGGTATCGCCAGGCAATAAACCTAGCAATACGTTATTACTGCCAGAATTATCACCGTATTACCTTGGTGCCTTAATCGCTATGTACGAGCACAAAGTATTTTGTCAAGGTGTGCTGTGGCACATTAACTCCTTTGACCAATGGGGAGTTGAGCTAGGTAAGCAGCTATCTGGACCAATTTATCAGGCATTAAGCGGTAACAGAACCGAAACACTAGATAGCTCAACCCAAGCATTAATTAAGCTGTTTTCACACCAAATCAACAATAATAACGCGTAGTTTGTCATATTTGTGTCACTTAGTTGTTTTATTATTAGGCAAATTGTGGTAATTAATTTGTTGATAACAATAATAACAACAATCAGAGAGGCCAAATTATGGAAAGCTTCGAAGACTTACTGAATATGTTGGAACGCCCTGCTGCCAAACCTCGTGCAGTAAAGCGTAAATGGCGCGAAATAGAACAACTTAAAGAACGACACCGCTTAAAAAAAGAGCTTAGCGATATAGACTGGGCGATTGAGCCCGAATTAGAAGATATTGAGTTATAGCAAAACGCCCGTTATTACGGGCGTTTTTTATTATAACTAGGCTAAATTTGCCAATTAATTGGCGGTTTTCCTTGGGCAACTAGCAGCTCGTTGGTTTGTTTAAAATGATTGCAACCAAGAAAACCGCGATGTGCCGACAGCGGCGACGGATGTGGGGCTTCTAATACATAATGCCGTTGCCGGTCAAGAATACGGCCTTTTTTCTGCGCATGCGCGCCCCACAATAAAAACACCACACCATGACATTCTGCATTAATTTGCTCAATAACCTTATCGGTAAAGCGCTGCCAACCAAGCTTACTATGTGAATTAGGCAAAGTAGCTACTACCGTTAAAACCGTATTTAATAACAATACACCTTGTTCGGCCCAGCTTGCTAAATGGCCATGCGTTGGCACCTGAAAATCTGGGTATTCTAACGCTAACTCTTTATACATATTTTGTAACGACGGCGGTACTCTTACCCCTTTACGCACTGAAAATGCTAAACCGTGTGCTTGATTCGGCCCATGGTAAGGATCTTGGCCTAAAATAACCACTTTTAGCTTATCAAGCTCGGTTAGTTTAAATGCATTAAACATGTCAGTTTGGGGCGGATATATTACCTGCCCAGCTAATCTTGCTTGCTCTACCTTGGCTAACAGATCAATAAAATATGGCTGTTGCTTTTCGTCTCCTAGCAAGAGCTGCCAAGACATTAAACTTGCTCCAACTTTAATAACTCTTGCTCTAGCGCAAAAAAGTTGGCAGGAATATCTTTGCTTAAACCTTGTTCTGAAGCGCAGCGCGCTAGTGTTTCAGGTAAGCCAATAAGTGTACCGAGGATATTTTCAACCTGTTCTTTAAACTTAGCTGGGTGCGCAGTACCAAGAAAAATACCGTATTCTCCTGGCTGCAAACTGCGTTTTAGTGCCTTATAAGCAACACCGGCATGAGGTTCGCTAAGATAACCCAATTGCGATAACTGGCGAACACTAAGCACGGTATCATCTTCATCTACTTTCATCGTCTCAATGTCACTACGCGCTATCACGCCTTGTGTTAACAGTGCTTCTACTCGCGGCCAATTATTAGGTGCGGCTACATCCATAGCGTTAGATAGTGTTGCTACAGTAGGCTTTGCTAGCCACTGGCCACTGCGCCAATAGCGCGGTACAGTGTCGTTAGCATTAGTTGCTGCAACCATACGTTTAATCGGCAGGCCAAGTGCTTTGGCAATTAAACCGGCGGTAAGATTACCGAAATTACCACTAGGTACGGCAATAACCACCTGCTCGCGTTTTGCTACAGGCACTTGCGCCATCGCCTCAAAGTAATAGCAAATTTGCGCGAACAACCGACTAATATTAATTGAGTTTGCTGAGGTAATACTCAGTTTTTCCACTAATGCTTTATGATCAAACACCTGTTTTACTAACGCTTGGCATTGATCAAAATCTCCCTCGACCGCCAGCGTAGTAATATTTTCACCTAAGGTAGTAAATAGTTTTTCCTGCAGCGGACTAATTTTTCCTTTAGGAAATAAAATCACCACTTGCACGCCGGGTTGTTTATAAAACGCATGCGCCACCGCAGCACCGGTATCGCCAGAAGTTGCGGTAACAATAGTGGTCTTTTTGCCCGATTGCGCTTTAACCAAAGCTTGCGCCATAAAGCGCGCGCCAAAATCCTTAAAGGCTAAGGTTGGGCCATGAAAAAGTTCTAAACAGCTAATATCATCACTTACCGGTACTAAGGGCGCAATAAAAGTAAACGCCATAGTTACCATTTGTTTAATTTCAGCTGCAGTTAATTCGTCACCAATAAGCGCGTGTAATATTGCACTGCTGCGTTCTACCAGAGGCATGGCCAACAGGCCATTAATATCTAACTTAGGCCAATGGGTAGGAAAAAACAGCCCTTGCTGTTGGCCTAACCCCTGACGCACTGCTTGTAAAAAATTTACCTGTTCATTCGATACTTTAAGATTGGTTAACTGCATGTCTCGTTCCTACAGCGCTCTAGCGCCGGATAATGACAAGCGACAAATTTGCGTTGTCGCGTCCTGATTCTTTTCATAATGCCGCGATAAATAATGAGCCGCAAATTCGGCTTGGCTGTCGTTTTGACATAGCGCGAACAAAGTAGGCCCTGCACCAGAAATACCCAGATGCAATATCCCCCGTGCGCATAAAGCAGCTCGCAATTGCGGCAACTCAGGCAATAAGGCAATACGTGCCTGCTCTGCAACTAAATCTTGTAGTGCGGCTGCGGCATCGGCTTCGTCTTTAATATAAAGTGCACTAACAAAGCGGCTTAACATGCCCGCAAACTCAATACTGTGACTTAAACTTAACTCTGTTGGCAAAACCGCGCGGGCGGCCTTAGTTGAGAGTACTGTGCCGGGATAACTAAGTACCACTCGCCAATGCTCAAACCACGGCAACCTGCGACAAATATGTTCACTTTGTGGCAGCATCAGTTGCAGCCCACCCAAGTATGAGGGCGCAACATTATCATAATGCACACTGCCACTTACACCGCCTTCAGCTTCAGCCATTAGCTGCAGCAATTCAACATTAGACAGTGGTTTATTAAAG
Source organism: Rheinheimera metallidurans (assembly GCF_036983985.1). Classification (NCBI taxonomy): domain Bacteria; kingdom Pseudomonadati; phylum Pseudomonadota; class Gammaproteobacteria; order Chromatiales; family Chromatiaceae; genus Rheinheimera; species Rheinheimera metallidurans. The sequence goes on along the minus strand of NZ_JALAHQ010000001.1, from coordinate 564,755 downwards.
TAATCGTTAAACGCGTAACAGGCAACTACAATAGAGCAAGCACTAGAGCCAAGCCCACTGCCTACTGGCAGGTTTTTATGCAGCCGCAGCGCTAATCTAGGTAAAGCTTGGCCGACTTTGCGTTCAAAGGCATAGAAGCAGCTTAACACCAAATTATCACTGTGATCAGCCGGTAATTGGTGTACATAGCGCCCTACTATAGCTAGCGTCATTTCAGCTTGCTCGGCGCAAATATCCAGTACGTCCCCAAACAATTCGCCACTTACTGGCTCAAATGCGGCACCTAGCAGGTCAAAACCTACAGACAAATTACCGGTTGAAGCCGGCGCATAATAACGCTTTATATAGGCCATATTTAAGGTTTGCATTATTACACCTGCTGCTGCCAGCCAAGGGTGCGCATAATATCGCTAAACACCCCAGCTGAAGTTACTGCCGCGCCTGCGCCATAGCCTCGAAGCACAAAAGGAATAGGCTGATAATAACGGCTATGTATTGCCAATGCATTTTCACCGTCTTTTACTTTTGCTAACGGGTGATCTAGCGCCAAAGCCTTAATTGCTACTTTACATTTACCATCGACTATTTCGCCAATATAACGCAGCACCTTACCTTGTGCATTTGCATCGGCAATACGCTGAGCAAATTTGGTATCTAATTCTGGTAATTTGGCTAAAAACTCTTCGGTGCTAGCACCAGCAGCAAACCCTTGCGGCAATACAGACTCTACCTCAACATCACTTAGCTCTAACTCCAAACCCGCTTCACGCGCTAGAATAAGTAGCTTACGTGCCACGTCCATGCCGGATAAATCATCTCGCGGATCGGGTTCAGTAAAACCTATAGCTTTGGCTTTTTGTGTTACGGTTGATAAAGCAACACCCGCTTCTAATTCACCAAATATATATGATAACGAGCCGGATAAAATGCCTTCAAACGCCAGTAGTTCATCACCCGCATTCAGCAAACCTTGCAAGGTATCAATAACCGGTAAGCCAGCACCAACGGTAGTCTCGTATAAAAATCGGCGCCGATGCCGCTGCGCTAATTGGCGTAGTTGCTGATAATAAGCATACGATGCCGTATTAGCTTTTTTGTTCGGCGTTACGACATGAAAGCCCGCAGCCATAAAATCAACATACTGTGCAGCAACCCGTTCAGAGCTAGTGCAATCAACTAATACCGGATTAGTTAAATTTTGCTGCTGCGCAAACTGGCTAAGCGTTGCTAATGAAAATTCTAAAGAGCTAGCAGCGAGTCGCTGCTGCCATTGTGGTAAAGCTATACCCTCGCCATTGAGCAGTAATTTTTTACTGTTGGCGATACCATATACCGTGACTTTAACCTGCCGGCTGTGTAAAAACGCTTGTTGACGCTGTATTTGCGCTAGCAACTCTGTGCCCACTACGCCGCAACCGACTAAAAACACATCGATACTAGGAATGTGACTAAAGAAGTTTTCGTGGCATACCTTAACCGCGTTTTTGCAGGCAGCTTGTTCAATAACAGCTGAAATAGAGCGCTCATTGCTGTCTTGTGCTATTGCCACTACGTTAACTCTCGCTTGGGCTAAAGAGGCAAAAAACTTCGCTGCAACACCACGATGCTGGCGCATGCCATCACCAACTAAGCTGACAATGGCCATGTCTGACAAAATACACAAAGGTCGTAACAAACCTGCTTGTAACTCAAGCTCAAATTCTTGTTGGAGCGCCTTTTTCGCAGCAGATAAATGCAGCTGCGGCACACAAAAACTGATACTAAATTCAGACGATGACTGTGTAATTAAGCTAACCGATATTTGCGCGCGAGCCATAGAAGCAAACACTCGGCTTGCCATACCTACTACGCCTTTTAAACCGGGGCCTGACACCGTAATTAAGGCTAAATGCTCAAGGCTAGAAATACCTTTAACCAACGCATTGCCCTCGCCGCTATTATCAATACAGGTGCCGGGAGCTGAAGGGTTAGTGGTATTTTTTATATAACAAGGAATGTTGTAACGAGCTAGTGGACCAATAGTTTTAGGGTGCAAAACTTTTGCGCCAAAATACGATAGCTCCATAGCTTCATCATAAGATAATCGGTCAATTAACTTGGCATTTTTCACCTGACGTGGATCGGCACTATAAACCCCGTCAACGTCAGTCCATATTTCATAGGCTGAGGCGCGAATACTAGCGGCAACAACGGCACCAGAATAGTCAGAACCATTGCGACCAAGTAAGCAAATTTCACCCTGTGCATTACTGGAAACAAAGCCAGCAATAACTAACACTTGCGCATTTTCTTGGGTAATTACTGACGAAAGCGTAAGCTCAGACGCAGCAATATCAGCCGTCGCATTCAAATAGTCACCACTACTTTTTAGTAACTCTATAGCATTTAACGCCAACGCTGAAATGTGATTTGCACTTAGCAAGGCGGTGGTTAATGCGACACTAAACTGCTCACCTAACCCTAAAATCTGCGCTTTAATATGATCAGGGCAATGCAGCAACAGTTGCATACCGCTAAGCTGTCGCTCTAATTGTGCCAGCTGCAACGTTATTACTTGTTGCACTTGCTCTAAATTTATATGCGGATGCAAAGTCACCGCATCAGTGGCCAGTTGCTGATAACGCTGCTGCAGTTGCTGCAATAATGGTTTAAAGTCTGCCCCCAAATAAGCTAAATCGGTTAACTCAACCAAAGTATTGGTAACACCTTGCGGGGCGGATAACACCAAACATAGACGTTCAACGCTAGCCTGCTGTTGCACAATTTTTACCACCTCCGCAAAACGTTGTATCGACGCTAGCGACGACCCGCCAAATTTAAGCACCTTCATGTTTTAACTCCTTGTGCATAACTTACAGTTATTATCAGTTAGCGTGATTGTTGGATTACTTAGCAATAGCCGCTAATAGTTAAGCAAAAAAAAGACCCGTGACATTTGAGGTCACGGGTCTTTTTTAAAGACGACACACCGCTGACCTCCTACCCCGAAGGGTTGGTGGTGGTAATAGTGGTGAGTGCTATCGTTGTTATTTTCATCGTCATTAATATGCACAGACTAAAACACTTCTGTCAATAATTAATAGCGACTATATTTTAAGAATTATGAATGCCAGTTTTAATCCGCGGTCCAAACTGCAACTTGGTTACGCCCTAATCGCTTTGCATTATACAGTGCCATATCAGCTTGCTGTATTAACTCATCGGCAGTTTGGTTGGTATAACTGGCAACGCCAATACTGATAGTAACCGCGATAGATTGGCCATTAAACAGTATTTTTTGCGCAGCAACGGCGGCGCAAACTCGATTTGCAACCAATTGCGCGCACGCCAAATTAGTTTCTGGTAAAATAATACCAAACTCTTCACCGCCATAACGACCCAGCAAATCAGTATCACGTAATAACTCAGTAATCATTGCTGACAGCTCAATAAGCACGGCATCGCCACCTTGATGGCCATAGCGATCATTCAATTGCTTAAACTTATCAAGATCAAATAATAATAAAGATACCGGGTGTTGGTAACGAGCCGCGCGCTGTGTCTCGTATTCTAATTGCGATTGCCAGTAGCTGCGGTTATATACGCCGGTTAAACCGTCAGTACGATTCGCCAGCTCTAGCATAGACATACTTTGCTGCAACTGATGCTGATATACATAAGCATCGGTTGCATCTTCTATTAACAGACACACATACTGCGATACGCCATCAGGCGCAGTTAACGGCAGCATACTGCAGTTTTGTGCCATATACTCGCTATCACTACTAACTGGCCGCAGATGAGGTAATTTAATAATATATTGCCGCTGCTCCCAACTACTAAACGCGGGAGCCTGCAACGCCAACACGCCGTCTAATTTGCGCCTTAGCCAAGCTTCAGGTAAACCAGAAAAAACAGTGTAAACCAGTTTGCCTTCAACTTCAGCCAGCTGCAGATCGGCACGCCTAGTGATAAACTGATTTAAAAATACAACGTTATGTTGACTGTCTAAAATCAACACACCGGTATTTAGCTGTGAGAGTAGTGGTTGCAATAACCAATCAAGTTGCACTAGAAATTTGCCAGAATCTTATCCAAAATAACACGCAAACGTAGCACTGCTTCGCCTGGGATCAGCAAGATCATGTCACAGTTAAAACTATAATCGATCAGTTGATAACGAATATCTACTTGTAATGCTAGCTGCCACTGTTTAGCGGTTGATGCTAGCTTTTCCGCAAAATGTTGATCACGGCTTGATAAAATACGTGGTGCAGCGTACGAGAAATTGTTTTCTAGTTGTTCGGCCAAACCATTTAGAAAGGTTGTCGTTAAAATAGAACTGATATCAGTCAGCATTTCTGCTTCAGAGCTATCGTCATTATTGTAACCAAGCAGCTTAGCGATAGTATCAACATTGGCTAGTTGATACAGCATAATGGTTTCACCACGCAAGCCGTGATCACCAAAAAACCCTAAGCTAATCATAGTCATGCTTTGTTGTGGATAACGGTTAGCAAAATGCGTAGGCAAATAGTCGGTCTTCACCAGCTTGATCGCTGGCACTTGTAAATGCACTAGCGTATTAAGATAGCGAGCAAGCTTATCGCTGGCTAAGCCCATAGCGATATTTACTAGCTCTTGCAAACCATCACGTTGCTCTTCGCTAAAACTAAAATCTGTCATATTAGGCCATACTTATGCATAACATCAGTCAATTTAGCCGCATTTGCTGGTTTTTGAATAAAGGCTAATGCGCCCAAGTCCATTACTCGCTTTTGCATTTCTGGCTGAATATCTGCTGACACGACAATAACTAAACAGTCCATGCCCTCTGACTTTATTGCTTCAAGTACGCCAATACCATCAAGTTCTGGCATGGTTAAATCAAGAAACACGATACCCACTTCTTGAGTACGCAACATAGCCAAGGCTTCCAAGCCATTACTCGCGGTAATAATGTTGGCATCAAAGTCTGCCGGCAAAGATTTTTTTAGCTGATTGCGAGCGAGTAAAGAGTCGTCACATATTAACGCGGTTAAAGCCATTTACTACTGCCTATTTTGTCGTCTTAAGATTGGCGCCATTGGTGAAAAAATATATACATTACGCCATCATAAAGCAACATATACGCTATAAATAGCCTATAGCCGTATACGCTATTTGCAAACCACTGGTTATTCGTTATTGTGTACAATAATGCTAATTTTCTTTACCACAAGGTTTTCTCATGCAGCATAAAAGCTTATCTCGTAAGCTGTTAACCAAGGTATTGTCTGTTTATTTTATTTTAACTTTTGTTGTTACATTAGGACAAATTGTTGCGGAGTACTTTAATACTAAAGCACATATCAATGGTGAATTAGAAACGCTGCAGCAAACGTTTTCTGGCAGCCTAACGCGTGCTATTTGGGAGTTAAATACCCAACAGGCGATGATCATCGCCGATGGCTTATTAGCTATTCCAGCAATTGAAGGCATTATTGTGCGTGATGACAGCGGTGCGGTAATTACGCAACTGGGCCGTTATATCAATATACAAGAGCGCTTTAGTACCCAATTAGTCCGTGAAGGCGTTAGGCTTACCGAACAACAATCCGGCATCTTTGGTTATACTTTCCCGCTTATTTTTGAGTTCTCTGGCCGCGCTACTCAAGTAGGCGACGTTACGCTATTTTCAAGCCGCGCAGTGGTTATTGACCGAATAAAAGTAGGCATTTACTTTTTAGTTGGCAATGCCATGTTAAAAACCACATTTTTAATCATTTTATTTTTAATGGCATTTCGTAAACAGCTTACTGTGCCGCTAGCAGAGCTTACCCAGCAGATAGAAGATATAGAATTAGACCAGTTAGATGGCGCTAGAATTGAAATTCAACACGACGATAGCTCGGAACTTAGTGTTACTGCTGATGCGTTTAACCGTTTAATCAGCCGGGTACAAGATTACAAAACACAACTAGAAACGACACAAAAGCAACTATTACTATCTAATGAAAAACTAGATCAGCAAAATCTGATGTTAGAACAAGATGTTGCTCGCAAAACGTCTGGTTTAAGCCAAGCCATGATGGATTTACAGCAGCAAAAACAAGAGCTTGAAGTAAAACAACAAAGCTTAAAAGAAGAAATTGAACGACGTCGTCATATTGAAGATGCGCTACGTAGCAAGCAAACAGAACTAGAGAAAATTGTTGAAGATTTAAAGCAGGCACAAGACAGGTTAGTGCAATCAGAGAAAATGGCCGCACTAGGTGGTTTAGTGGCGGGTATTACCCATGAAGTAAATACGCCAGTAGGCATTGGCGTTACCGCAACCAGCTTTTTAGACGAAAAGTTACAAGCTTTAGCCCTAGCTTATAACGATAAAACCCTAACACCAAAAATGCTGGAAAGCTTTATTGAAGAGGCAGGCCAGAGTACCGAATTGCTGCAATCAAACTTAATGCGTGCCTCTGAGCTAATAGCAAGTTTTAAACAAATTGCGGTAGACCAAGCCAGCGAGGCAATTAGAACCATTAACTTGTTTGACTACCTAAACGAAATTATTCGCTCATTACAGCCTAACTTTAAAAAAACGCATCATCAGATTGAAGTAAACTGCCCTGATAATATTATCTTAAACTGCCCTGCCGGTGCGATCTCGCAAATATTCACTAACTTACTAATGAATTCGTTGATCCACGGTTTTGAAAATATTGAGAATGGTTTAGTACGCATTACCGTATTAGATGAAGACGAAAACGTGGATATTAAATACAGTGATAATGGCCGAGGTCTGCCACCAGAGCAATTAGACAAGCTATTTTATCCATTTTTTACCACTAAACGCGACCAAGGGGGTAGCGGTTTAGGCACTCATATTGCCTACAACTTGGTGCGCCAAACCTTAGGTGGCAGCATTCAGGTAAGTAGCGAACTCGGAAAAGGTCTGCATTACCATATTTGCTTCCCAAAAAATCTAAAAATCTAGGTTGGTTCCGCGCTATACTGCCGGCCATGTTTTTTGATGGATGTTAAGATATGTGGTTTAAAAATGTTCGTGTGTATAAGCTTAGTGCACCACTAAGTACTGATGTTGCGGTATGGGATCAAGCTTTAGCCGAGTTTAAATTTGCGCCGTTAAGCGCGCAAGAATTGGTAAGAAGCGGCTTTAGCTTTCCATTACACCCAAGTATTAAGCACTATAGTCACATTAATGGTCAGATCATATTTTTCGCCGTAAAACGCCAAGAAAAAATTCTTCCGGCGGCGGTGATTAACGAAGAAATGCAGCCCAAGCTAGAAGCTTTAGAGCAAGAAAAAGGCCGGCCGCTGAGTAAAAAAGAAAAACAAAGTTTAAAAGAAGAGCTTCAGCTTAGCTTATTGCCACGAGCATTTAGCCGTTCAAGCCTAACTCAAGGCTATTACGATCCAGAAAATCAGTGGCTAGTGATTAACAGCAGTAGTGCTAGCAAAGCCGAAGATATTTTAGCTTTACTACGTAAAGCACTAGGCTCTTTGCCCGCGCTACCTTGGCTTGATACCCACAAACTAAACACACATTTACAGCTCTGGTTGCAAGACAAGGCCTTGCCCCAAGGTTTCAGTTTAGGTAGCGAAGCTGAGCTTAAAGCACCGGACGAAGAAGGCGCTAAGGTAAAATTTAGCAATCATTTACTCAGTGCTGATGAAGTACAAAGCCACTTGCAGGATAAATTAGTAACCAGCATCAGCTTAGAGCAAAATGACAACCTATCTTTAGCAATAGCTGACGACGGCGCAATAAAACGGATTAAATTTCACGATTTAATTACCGGCCAAAATGAAGAACTTGGCTGGGAGGATTTAACCGCTCGTCTTGATGCTGATCTATTACTGATGACTGCAGCGCTAAATAATGCCTTACTAAGCATTAGCCAGCAGTTAACCGCTGCAGAGTAATATCACACTAACTAGCTAAAGATTGCGCGCACATCCTGATATACCGTCTGTATATCAGGATGTAGCATAAAGTTTTCCTCGGGCACCATTTGCAAATTTATGTAGTGTTGAAGTAAGCGTTGCTGTAGTTCTTTATCGCTATAACCATCACGGGCAATATTCGCCAAACGAATAAAATCGGTATAATCAGGCCCTGGATTACAAGGTGCTAATGTCTGCCATGTTCTGGCAACTTCGTGAAAGGGTTCCGAAAAGCCCCAAGCAAACAGTATTCGCACACTGACTTCGATCGCCAAGTTGCTGGCTAAAAACAATAAAAACCGTGAATCCCCTAACAGATCTTGCTGCCGCTCTGCCTCACTAATTAACGGCAAAGCCCCTATGTTATGCACTAACGCCATTAAGGTTAAAATATCTTTGTTTAAACCGGTGCGGCCAACTTTACTATTATAAAAAGTAAGGCAGGCAGCAGCGATGCTGGCTACTTCTATGCTGTTTTGCCATAAAGCATCAAGTTGACGCTGCACTTCTTTGTGTTGTGACACAAAAATTTGCTCTAGTGCCATGGCAATAGCAATGTTACGAATTTGACTTAAACCAATTCGAGTAACAGCTTGGTTTAGTGTGCTTACTTTAATCGAGCGGCCCATAAATGCACTATTTGCCACTCTGATCATTCTGGCGGCTAATGCAGGGTCTTGGGCAATAACATCGGCCATTTCATTAAGGCTAATATCAGGCTCTGCAGAGCGCTGTCGTACCTTTAATGCAACATCAGGCAATGTCGGCAGTAACAATTGGTCGTGCTGAATTTTATGCTGCAAGATCTGAAGCAGTTGTTGTTGCGCTGTCATACTATCTCCTTCATTAACCGCATTTACCCAATGGGCTGCCGTTATCGCATAATAATCTGCGTCATACTGTTAAGTAGCGTGTCACACATAACACTTTGCTGCTTATTAGCAGCTCGTTCAAGTTCACCGGCCAACACAGTTAACTCTGGATAGCCCATGCTGCCTGCACTGCCTTTAAGGCTATGCGCCGCGTAAGCTAATTCGTGCCACTTAGCGTCAGTAAAATAACTCTGCAGCTCTTGTAGCAGCAGGGGTAACTGCGCAGTAAATTGCTGTTTTAACGCCTGCATTTGTGGATCTAAAGCTAATTGTTGCGTCAACTTGTCGGCATTTGATGCCATTCGGTTGCCATATTTGGCCAATATCGCCATTAATTCTGCTTGTATTACCGGCTTAGGTAATAAGCCCTGACAGCCCGACGCTAGATAACGTTCTAGATCCTCTGACATTACATTTGCCGTTACCGCAATAATGGGCGTTAGCACACCCGCAGCTCTAATTAAACGGGTCGCTTCTTCGCCTCCCATTAATGGCATTTGCATATCCATAAAAATCAGATCAAAATTATCTGTTAATGCTCGTTCAACCGCTTTTTGGCCATTATCAACTACTTGGCAACTGACATTAGCTTTTTCTAACATCAGCTGCAACAACAACTGGTTATCAAGGTTGTCTTCTGCAACTAAAATATGCAGCTTATGTGTAGTCTGCGGTTCGGAAAGAATATTAATTTGACTCGTTGTTGCTTTAACATAGTTATCAATTAATGTTAAAGGCATCGCGTTACAATTAAACTGTAATTCAAAACAGCTACCTATGCCTTTAACACTTTCTACATAAATATTGCCGTCCATTTGTAGCATTAATTGCTTTGAAATACATAAGCCAAGCCCAGTTCCGCCATAATGGCGAGTTACGGTAGCATCTGCTTGAACAAAGGGTCTAAATATCCTACTTAATTCTTCTGGCGTCATGCCAATGCCGGTGTCTTTAACTTTAATCGATAACTGCTTCAGCAGTACATCAAAAGATACCTCAATAACAATTTTACCTTTTTGCGTAAATTTCACCGCGTTGCTGGTTAGGTTCAGCAAGACTTGGCGAAAACGCAACGCATCGGTATAGAGCTGCGCGGGTAAAGGAAAATTAAGTTTAAGCTGGCACTGCACACCTTTTGCTTCTGCTTGGCTACGGGTAAGTAAAAACACGTCATCAATTAATGTTAAGCCACTAAATGCTTCATAGTTTAACTCTAGCTTTTCCGCTTCAATTTTTGATAAATCAAGAATATCGTTAATTAATCGCAGTAAATGATCGCCGCTTTTTAGCACGCGCTGTAAATAATTCTGCAATTTGGCGGTATCTGTTTCGCTCTGTGCTTGCTCTGAAAAACCAATAATCGCCGTTAACGGCGTGCGTATTTCATGGCTCATATTAGCTAAAAATACGCTCTTTAACCGGTTAGCTTGCTCAGCAGTTTCACGAGCTAATATTAACTCTTGGTTAGCGGCTTCAAGCTCATCATTAGCACGAGCTAAGTCATGGGTTCGGCGCAGTACTTTATCTTCTAACTGCTGTTTATAAGCGCGCTCACGCTCTCGATATACGCGAAGCTGCCTCACCATTACGTTAAAAGCCGCAAACATGTCACCTAATTCGTCTTGCTTTTTTACTTCAAGCAACGTAGATAAATCACCGCGACCGACAGCCGTTTTTGCTGCAGTTAGCCGCTTAATAGGTTCAAAAACGTTACGGATCAGCAACCAGTAAACTAGCAGTGGCAAAATAATAGATATCGCTAAAGTAAACAAAATTAGCGAAAAAGATAATGTGCGTTGCGGGGCCATCAGCTCAGTTTCATCAATACCGTAAAGTAACTGAAATGCGCCAGGTAAACTTTTACCTAATAAAATCCGTTGTTGTCCTAACAAAATATCGGACGTAAATTCATCAGTATCGATGCTGCGTTGAATGGCTCGAAAGTTACTCGGTGCAAACGCGCTGCCTATTAGTGCTGAATTATTCGCGTAGGTGATAGTTGCTGCCCGATTAATTAGCAAGGTAACACTATTTGGTGTGTGCCGATAACTGACTACTTCGTCAAACAGATCGGGTTTCACCACAACAACCAGATAACCCCAAAGACGACGAGTTTCAGTAACTGAGCTGCCATAAAGCTTGTGAGCAAAAAATAGCTGTAGCCGTTTGCTATCAGCGTCTTCTGCTAAAAAATAGCCAGCCTTGTCTACTTGCGCCTGCAGTGAAGAAAAATATTCGTTACGAAACCGGTTAGGCAACGACGAATACGTGGATTTTGCCGGTAATTGTAATTCGTAATCACCGTTTAAATTAATCAGCTTGAGCGATAGAATTTGTGGATCTGCGACAACAAACTGACGAAATTGTTTGTCTACTTCACTGAGTGATAGCGCATTGGGTTGCTGAATGTACTGTTGCAGCAGCGGGCTTTGCGCCAGCATGCCAAGTCGAATTTGTTGCTGTTGCAAGAACTGACTAAGCATCTCTTGCTGTGTTGTTATCGCTTTATCTGCATTAAAATAGAGTTGCTGTTGTAAATACTGCTTACTAAAGTGATACGCCATATAGCCGAACAACATCACAGGTAGCACCAGCAACGGCAGCATGTAAGCAACTAAAGTGTCACGTAATTTCATCCCTGCCCTGACGTGGTTAGCACGTGGTGTTACCCTGCACCCTTATACCCAGAGCTACAGCATAACCAGTGCATTAACTTGCGACAAGCACTACATGACTAATAGGCCGTTAAACAATCTTATTTTCCTGCCAAAATTTTTCTTTGGCTAAACGGTTTTTGCGTGCTTCACAGGGATCGGCGCAATCACAGGCTTTGTCTATACCTAGAGCATCTAAGCCACCACAACTGCCGCCAATAGTTTTACGTTGCATTAAATAGCCCAGTGCCATGGCAACGACTACTAGCAAAAATAAACCAAACGTCATTAAAAATAGGGTCATGTCGGCCTCACTACTCAGTTAAAAAAGGTTTAAACGCATCAGATGCTAGCTCTATAAAGCCATCATCAGTTTTAACCACTAACAATGCTGCTATATTATACCGATTTGCGAAAATAATAGCTTCATCTGATGACATAACATTTAGTGCTGTAGCATAGCCATCTGCTGTCATACAAGATGGATGTAACACGGTAGTTGATACCGTATGATGCTGAATAGGTTTACCGCTTCGTGGGTCAATTAAATGCGAATAGCGAACCCCCTCAGCTTCAAAGTAATTACGGTAATCCCCTGACGTAGCCACTCCCATATCACCCGTTTGTAGAACGCGCTGCATAGTTTGTCCAGCATTTACCGGTTTTTCTATCGCAATTTTCCAAGGTTGAGCTGACGGCTTAGTGCCCTTGATGCGCATTTCGCCACCAATTTCGACTAAATAATTAGAGATGCCATTTTGCTCGAGTATTTCTGCAACCCTGTCAACACCATACCCTTTGGCAATGGTCGACAAATCGACAGCTAAACCGGGTACTGCTTTTATAAGCCCGTTATCGGTTAACGTTAATTTTTCATAACCTACTACCGCGCGTGCTTGATCAATATCAGTTTGTGACGGCGCTTTTTCAACACGCCCTTTAGCACCAAAGCCCCATAGTTCAACTAATGGGCCAACGGTGATATCTAACACGCCATCGGTCTGCTGTGCCAGCCTTAATGCTTCAGCTACCACTAGCCTAGTCGGCTTCGATATAGCGAAGGCACTGGCGTCGTTATGATGGTTAAAGCGCATTAGCTCTGATTCAGGTCGGTACGTGGACATTAAATCATTAATTAATTCTAGTTCGGTATCCAGTTGCTGTTGTAAATCGGTGCTATCTATAGGGCTATCGTCATAATACTTAACCACATAATAGGTACCCATGGTATTGCCATTTAGCTGTACCTGCTCGCTCGCTGGCTTTGCAGGGCTGCATCCCGAGATTACCAACAGACAAATAGTAATAAACCAGATTTTTATTAATGAATATGCGTGCATATAATATCCAGAAAGCAGAAGGGGCTGCCTTACGGTCGCCCCTTTTGTTGTTGCGTTGTCTATTAGCCGCCGAAGTCGTCTAATAGAATATTGTCGTCTTCTACACCAAGGTCTTTAAGCATGCTAATTACTGCTTTATTCATCATTGGTGGGCCGCACATGTAGAACTCACAGTCTTCTGGCGCTTTATGATTTTTCAGGTAGTTTTCATAAATTACGTTATGAATAAACCCTGTGTAACCAGTCCAGTTATCTTCAGGTTGTGGATCTGATAAAGCAACGTGCCATTCAAAGTTCGGGTTTTCAGCCGCAAGCATATCAAAATCTTCAACGTAGAACATTTCACGCTTAGAGCGAGCACCGTACCAGAAGCTAACTTTACGAGTGGTTTTTAAACGACGCATTTGGTCAAAAATATGCGAGCGCATCGGTGCCATACCTGCACCACCACCAATAAACACCATTTCTGCTTCGGTTTGTTTAGCGAAAAACTCACCAAATGGGCCAGAAATAGTGACTTTATCACCTTCTTTTAGGCTCCAAATATAAGATGACATTTTACCGCAAGGTAAGGTCAAGTTATTTGGTGGCGGCGTCGCAATACGCACGTTCAGCATAATAATGCCTTCCTCTTCAGGATAGTTCGCCATTGAGTAAGCGCGAATTGTTTCTTCGTCTACTTTTGACTCTAACGTGAAGAATTTAAAGCGCTCCCAATCACCACGGTATTGCTCTGGAACATCGAAATCTTTGTACCTAATGTGATGCGCTGGTGCTTCAATCTGAATATAACCACCCGCACGGAAAGGCACAGACTCGCCATCTGGGATCCGCAGCTTCAGTTCTTTAATAAACGTAGCCTTGTTATCATTAGAAATGACTTCACATGCCCACTTTTTAATACCGAAGATTTCTTCTTCAACTTCAATTTCCATGTCAGTTTTTACGTTTACCTGACAAGATAAACGACAACCTTCACGGGCTTCACCTTTGGAAATGTGGCCTAATTCTGTTGGTAGTATTTCACCACCGCCAGACTTAATGTGTACTTTGCACTGACCGCAAGAACCGCCGCCACCACAAGCAGACGATAGGAAAATACCTTTGCCTGCTAACACGCTTAATAATTTACCGCCCGCTTGCGCCTTTATGGCTTTTTTCGGGTCGCCGTTAATACCTATGGTAATGTCACCTGTAGCAACTAGCTTAGATTTTGCCGCTAATATAATTAGCACTAATGCTAAAATCATTAGGGTAAACATGCCAACGCCAAGAAATATGTCTAAATTTTCCATCTTGTGTGCCTTTACCCCTTACAGTGAAACACCAGAGAAAGACATAAAGCCTAACCCCATTAAACCAACCATTAAGAAAGTAATACCCAGACCACGTAAACCTTGTGGAATATCTGCATACTTTAATTTCTCACGAATACCTGCCAGCAACGTAATAGCTAACATCCAGCCAATACCGCTACCTAAGCCAAATACTACGCTTTCACCGAAGTTGTAATCACGTTCTACCATAAAGGCTACTGCACCAAAAATGGCACAGTTAACGGTGATTAACGGTAAGAAAATGCCTAAAGCGTTATATAAAGCTGGGAAAAACTTATCTAAGATCATCTCTAGAATTTGTACCAGTGCCGCAATAACACCGATATAGGTTAAAAACCCTAGGAAGCTTAAATCAGCTTCAGGAAAGCCAGCCCAGTCAAGTGAACCTGGAGCTAACAAATTCTGATATACCAAATTATTTACTGGTACTGAAATACCTAATACCACTGTTACCGCAACCCCTAAGCCAAAAGCCGTAGTGATTTTTTTAGAAACAGCAATAAAGGTACACATGCCTAAGAAAAATGATAATGCCAAGTTTTCAATAAAGATGGCACGGACGAATAGACTAATATAATGTTCCATCAATATCTCCTTAGGCCTTCTCTACCTGTTCGGTACGGAAGGTACGTAAAATCCAGATAAAGCCGGCAATGATAATGAATGCACTTGGTGGCATTAACAGTAAGCCCATAGGCTGATACCAACCGCCGTCTTTAACCAATGGCAGTATCTCAAAGCCAAATACCGTACCTGAACCGCCCAGTTCACGAATAAACGCCAGTGCCATAAGCACAACGCTATAACCTAAACCGTTACCAATACCATCTAAAAAGCTGATAACTGGCGGGCTTTTCATGGCATAAGCTTCAGCACGACCCATTACGATACAGTTAGTAATAATTAAGCCAACAAACACCGACAGCTCTTTGGCTACATCGTAAGCAAAGGCTTTCAATAATTGGTCAACAACAATTACTAAAGACGCAATAATAGTCATCTGCACGATAATTCGTACGCTAGATGGAATGTGGTTACGAATTAACGAGATAAAAAAGTTAGAAAATGCGGTTACTAGGGTAAGTGCAATACACATTACCAAGGCTTTATCCATTTTCGTGGTTACCGCTAGCGCAGAACAAATACCAAGTACTTGTAATGCGATAGGGTTATTTGCAAATACCGGCCCAAACAGAACGGTTTTAATTTCTTTTGCGTTAGCCATTGTTTAATGCTCCATCGCGAACTTTAGCCAGAAACGGGGCAAAACCCTTAGCACCAGCCCAGAAATCGAAAGTATATTGCACACCCTTACTGGTTAAGGTTGCGCCCGATAAACCATCTACTTCAAATGCTGAATCAGCACTGGCATTGCCTGGTTTAACCACTTTAATTGCTGGTTTACCTGATGCATCGAGTAATTTTTTACCATCAAATTGCGCCGCCCATTTCGGGTTTTGCACTTCACCACCTAAGCCAGCCGTTTCGCCTTGCTCATAGTAGTTAAGACCTTTAATAGTAGTACCGTCAGCCCCTAATGCTAAGAAAGCATGCATAGTAGACCACAAGCCATAACCATGAATTGGCAGCACAATGGCTGATAATTCACCTGACTCAATGCCTTTATCATAAGCAAAATATACTGGCGCAATATTGGCACGGCTTTTTATTGAAGCCATGTCATCTTCAGCTGCCAAACGCTCGCTTTTTGCCGGGTCTTTCATTGCTTTTCGATAGTCGTAATCTTTTGGTTTTTCAACCAGCTCACCGCTATCTAAGTCAACAAAACGTTCAGAAATATGCGTGTTGTATAACTCATTAATATTTGAGCCAGACAACAAGCCTACCACTGCAAGGACGTTTTTCTGTGAATCTAGTAGTTTATTCGCTATCTGTTGTGGGCGCAGCTGCACTGCAGCTGTTGATACGATTACCGCACAGATCAGACATAAAGAAATGACTACGATCAGCGTTTTGCTGATACTATCGTTATTACTAGACATTACGTGCCAGCCTCCGTTTGATATTAGCTTGTGCCACGAAGAAATCGAACAGTGGCGCAAACAGGTTTGCAAACAGTATTGCTAACATCATACCTTCTGGATATGCAGGGTTAGCTACACGGATCATTACCACCATAAAACCAATTAAAATACCGTACGCCCATTTACCTTTGTCAGTAAACGACGCTGATACTGGGTCGGTTGCCATAAAGAACATACCAATGGCAAAACCACCTAATACCAAATGCCAATGCCAAGGCATAGCAAACATGGCATTAGACTCAGAACCTACAGCATTAAACATATAAGCGCTTAGCACCATACCTACCATGACACCCAACACAATGCGCCAAGAAGCAATACGGAAATAAATAAGGGCTAAACCACCGACTAATAAAGCCAATACTGAGGTTTCGCCAACTGAACCTGGAATAAAACCGTAGAATGCATCCCACCACACCTGCATGTTTGCTGAGTAATCTAACTCACCGGCAGCGGCTTTACTTAACCAAGTCGCGCCTGAATAGCCGTCAGCCACTGTCCATACTGCGTCACCAGAAATATTCGCTGGATAAGCAAAGAACAAAAACGCACGGCCAGCTAATGCTGGGTTTAAAAAGTTACGGCCAGTACCACCAAATACTTCTTTAGCGATAACAACACCAAAGGTAATACCCAGCGCAACCTGCCATAATGGAATAGTTGCTGGCAGAATTAACGCAAACAAAATAGAGCTAACAAAGAAACCTTCGTTTACTTCATGTTTACGCACGGTAGCAAATAATACTTCCCAGAAGCCGCCAACAATAAAAGTAACTGCGTAGATAGGTATAAACCATACCGCGCCGTACCACATTTTGCTGATCCAGCCAGAATCGGCCGATAATGCACCACCAAATAATTGATAAAGTGCAACCTGCCACGTATCCGGCGTAGCAAAACCAGCCTGCAAAGCAATTACTGCCTGATGGCCAACGTTGTACATACCGAAAAATAATGCTGGAAATAATGCCAGCCAAACGAAGATCATGATACGTTTCAAATCGATACTATCACGTACGTGGGTACCGTTTTTTGTTACCAGACCTGGGGTATAAAGCACAGTAGCAAAGGCTTCATACAGCGCATACCACTTTTCATATTTACCGCCTTTTTCAAATGACGGTTCAATGCGCTCTAAAAAATGCTTCAAACTCATGATTAGCCTTCCTTCTGAATGGTCGTCAGGCAATTACGTAAAATGATGCCGTAATCGTATTTACCTGGGCACACAAAGGTACACAGCGCCATATCTTCTTCATCTAACTCTAAGCAACCCAGCGTTTGTGCGCCATCGGTATCACCAGAGACCATGTCACGAAGCAGTAACGTGGGCAGAATATCCAAAGGCATTACGCGCTCATAATTACCAATAGGTACCATGGCACGGGCTGAGCCGTTGGTTGTAGTCGTCATCTTGAATAACCGCTTTGGATTCAAATGTGACAAATACGCCCGAGTTACCGAAAACTTGGTTGCACCTGGTGCTATCCAGCCTAAAAACTCTTTTTCAAAGCCTTCAGCTAATACCGATACTTGAGTATGGAACCGGCCAATATAACCGTGCACGCCATGAGCTGTTGCACCAGATAATACTGAACCAGAAATAATACGGTTCTGCCCTTCAACCAGTTCGCCAGCCGTAAGCTGAGCAACTGAAGCGCCAAGTACAGTTTTAACTAAACGCGGGTTCTTAACCGCTGGGCCAGCTAAAGCAATAACACGCTCGCTATGTAATTCACCGGTAGTGAATAACTTACCAATAGCAATAACGTCTTGATAACCAATATGCCAAACCACTTTTTTCGCACTTACTGGATCAAGCGCATGAATATGCGTGCCAACTAAACCTGCTGGATGTGGGCCAGAAAACTCTGCCACTTGCGCCTTGCTTACGCTTGGAACATTAGCACCAGCTTTCTTTGCTAGGTAAAGTTTACCGTCGGTCAAAGTAGCCAGTATGGTTAAACCTTGAGTGAAAGCATCGCTATTTGCAGCAATTATTACGCTTGGGTCAGCAGCAACCGGATTGGTATCCATTGCGTTAACGAAGATTGCCCGAGGCGTGCTGTCAATAGCCGGCGTTTGGCTAAACGGGCGGGTACGCAGTGCAACCCAAAGCCCTGAATCAACCAAATTCTGCGTAACTTGCTCGCGACTTAAGCCACTTAGCTGGTCTGCAGAATATTTAGCAAATTGCACCGCATCATTACCTGCAGCTTCAATAACTACAGATTGCAACACGCGCTTTGCGCCACGGTTAATTTCTTTAACAGTGCCCGCCAACGGAGCAGTAAACTTAACGCCGGGTGTTTTCTTATCTTCGAAAAGTACCTGACCTTTTTTTACTGTATCGCCAACATCAACCGACATGGTCGGACGCATACCAATATACTCTTCGCCTAATACAGCGACAGTGGTAATGGCATTGCCCGTACTGATCTCTTGTTTAGGACTGCCCGCCAGGGGAATGTCCAAGCCTTTCTTGAGTTTTATCATACGTACTTGCACTACTATTTTGGGAAGAAACAGGGCCTTGTTTTTCAGCTGCGCAATGCGCAGCGCATCTGGTTTTGTTTATCAGGGTTTCCCACTGTTTATTTTTATACCAGATACACGTGTTTAAAGTCGCGGATTCTATCATTATTACCACGACCTATCTATGCTAATGCGTAAATTTTCCAGCAAACTACCTAAACAATTCCACCATTGGTCTAACCTTGCCGCCTGACTCTTTTAATGGCTTATTGTGACAAGTTTTGGACAATTTTAGCGCATTTCTGTATAAACAAAAGCCGCCATTAGGCGGCTTTTGTCTGTTAAGCACTGATATTTTTTAGCATAACTAAAGGTGATACCTCAGCATCATAATTTATTTGGTTATAACCAAAACCAAATAATCTAAGAAATTCATTATGATAGCCTTTATAGTCAGTCAACGTATCAATAGAGTCGGTTGTTACCTGGCCCCATAAGTCTTTTACCGTTTGCTGAATATGATCACTTAACTCTTTACCATCCATACGTAAACGCCCTACTTCATCTAAAATAGGCTTGTCTGTATATAATCCCTGACGAAATAGTGCATTAATCTGTTCAATACAGCCTTCGTGTGAGCCTTCTTCTTTCATTACGCGATACAGTAAAGAGATATACAGCGGCATAATAGGAATAGCTGAACTAGCTTGTGTCACTAAGGCTTTTAACGATGCAACATAAGCCTTACCTTTTTTAGCACTTAACTTGCTAGTAATGTCAGCGGCGGCGCGGTCTAAATCTTCTTTCGCTTTACCAATAGTGGCTTTGCCATAAATTGGCCAAGTTAATTCTTTACCCGTATAGGTATAGGCAACCGTTTGACAGTTATCTGCCAGCACATTTGCAGCATTTAACTGATCTAACCAGCGCTCCCAATCTTCGCCGCCCATAACTTTAATGGTTTGATAAATTTCATCATCATTAGCCGGCTCAACTGAAATATCTTCAATTTCGCGCTTACTCGTGTTTAGCGTTTTAGCGGTATAGGCTTGGCCAATAGGCTTAAGTACCGAACTAAACACTTCACCTGTTACTGGGTCTTTACGGCGCGGTGCTGCAAGGCTATATACTACTAAATCAATTTTACCCATTTCGCGGCTAATAATATCAATGGTCTGTGCTTTTAACTCATCGGTAAACGCATCACCATTGATATGCTTGTTCCATAAACCTTCAGCTTCTGCTGCTTGTTCAAACGCAGCAGTATTATACCAACCTGCTGATGCCGTTTTAGTTTCGCTAGGTTCTTTCTCAAAGAAAATGCCCAGTGTTTTTGCGCCAGAGCCAAAAGCGGCAGTAATGCGCGATGCTAAACCATAGCCGGTTGAAGCACCAATTATCAGCACGTTTTTAGGGCCGTTAGCTACCGGGCCTTGCGCTTTTATATAATCTATTTGTTCTTGCACATGCGCGGCACAGCCGACAGGATGGGCGTTAGTACAGATAAAACCACGTATTTTAGGTTGAATAACCATGACAGCTCCTGCTGTTGTCTCGAAAAAATTGACGCTAGTGTAAAACTTTACGCCAGAAAACAGATCTGACCAGATATTTTAGAAAACAGCAATCAACATTATCGGCTCCCCCCCACAGGGCTATTTGTGACATATTGATATGCCTTAATAAAATTACCAAATAAAATCAGTCACTAACAATGCTTGACACAAAATAGCAGCATATATATACATATATATGTATACGTTTAAATTTTTTAATAAATAAAAAAGGAAATGTAAAAATGAAACTTAAACTTCTTTCAATCGCTGCCTTAATATTAATATCAGCTCCTATCTCTGCCGCTACATTTATTACAGAAAACAACTCAAACCTTGATTCGAAATGTTTTGAACACTGTATTGAAACATCACGTATTGGTGCTTCAGTGTCTATTCTATGGAAAGGCGCGAACGGCGTTCCAATAAAAGTTATTACAGCCGATGTACCCAAAGATGCCGTACTGGTTGCGGAGTCTGTATCACAACCTACTACCTTCCCTACAACTAACAACAACGCATCACAGAGCGGCGGCGGATATTCAACGGTAGCAACTAATACGTATGTAACGACTACAGAGATTATCACTGTAATTACGACTTTAACCTTTGATAATCAAGGAAATCTGTTATCTGTTAATGTT
Source organism: Rheinheimera metallidurans (assembly GCF_036983985.1). Classification (NCBI taxonomy): domain Bacteria; kingdom Pseudomonadati; phylum Pseudomonadota; class Gammaproteobacteria; order Chromatiales; family Chromatiaceae; genus Rheinheimera; species Rheinheimera metallidurans. The sequence goes on along the minus strand of NZ_JALAHQ010000001.1, from coordinate 543,912 downwards.
CATACTGTTTCTGTAAAGCTACCTGCCGGCAATATGGAGCAGTAAGACTGCTCCAATAATAAAGCATCAGAACGACGCTTTATTATTTGCAGTTTGACTGCCGCCATAACAGCGTGGCGAAATAGGTGTTTTATCAGCATAATACTCGTGCCATTCTGACGGGGTATAAGTATGCAGCGCCAGCGCATGAATTTTTTCTGCCAACTCTTCTGCTAACTCGGCATTTACGGCACGATGGCGCTGTATTAGACGCAAGCCATTAAATGCTGGCGTAACAATCACAACCTTAAAATGTGACTCTGACCCTTGGGGTACGTTGTGTAGGTGGCTCTCATTTACTACCTCAAGGAATTCAGGATCAAACTTACTCAGTAACTTCTGTTCAATAGCGGTTTGAATCAACATAGTTTTAATCCTTCTTTATTCCCACTAATAACTCTAGATGCCAAGCTTAAACTTACCAGTCAAGAACGCTGTCAAGTTAATTAATTTGCAGTAACGAATTGGCGGCCTTACTAAAAATAAATTTGTCTAAGATACGGCCTCTATATAACGAAACGTCAGGTTTAACCTGCAATGGTTTATTCTACTTTGTTTTGGCAAGCGATGCAGCCAATGCCTCTGACACTGGCCGGTCATTAGTAGCAAACTGCCGCTCGGCAAGTCTAAAGTCAACTGCCAAGGTTGAGTGCGATGCTTAAGCTCAAAACGCCTAGCCGCGCCAAGGCTAACCGAAGCAATAACCGGATCATGCCCCAGTTCGGGCTCATTGTCAGCATGCCAGCCCATATGGTGTTGGCCATCAGCATATAGATTAAGCAAAACACAATTAAATGGTTGCTGTAAAAACTGACTAAGATTGTCAGCTAATTGGCGCACTGCTGGGTGCCAAGGTTGTGGTATAAAAGTAGTGCCAGAGTATCGATAACGACAATGACTGTCCCCCATCCATACTTGCTGTCTAGGTATTTTAACGGGTTTACCAAACATTATAATACTATCTTGTGCCCAGCTTAACTGCGACACTAATTGCTGCTGTAAATTATAACTAAATGGCTCAGTTAACCAATTAGGCCACAAACTAATATTGGCATCCGGCAGATTAAACTGCTGCAGGGTAAGTTGCAGGTTGTCGCTATGTGATTGGCGTGTCAAAATGTTCACCTTATTTCACCGATAGTGGCACTATGAATACTACTTTTAGTTATGCGGGTAACAACTTGCAATTATGTCGCTGGCCGTTACAGCAGCCCAATACCAGCCTACAAGCTTGGGATGCGGCAGACGAATTACTGATAGAGCATACGCAGCAAGCGGCGGTTCAGTTTTTTATGCAGCATAATCGCCAACCAAATTTACTGATTATTAATGATAGTTTTGGCGCGTTATCTTGTGCTTTAGCAAAGTATGCTCAGGTACAAATAAACGACTCGGTACTTGCGGCCCGTGGCAGCCTGTATAATAGAGAGCAAAACACTTTAGGCATTGCTAATCTGCAACAACAAAGCAGTATTGAGCCATTGCCAAACTCAGCGGATATTGTGCTACTAAAACTACCGAATAATCATAGTTATCTGCACTATATTTTGCAGCAACTGGCAAAGGTAGTAACCACTGACAGTATTATCTTAGCTAGTGCCAAAGCCAAAGATATTAACCGTAATGTGCTAGCAATGTTTAATAACTGTTTAGGTGAGGCGAGCGCGTCATTAACGGTTAAAAAGTGCCGCCTAATTAGCTGTCAGTTTAACCCTGCACTGCGCGATACAGAAACCCTAGCCTTTCCGCTACGTTGGCCGCTAGAGAATTCACCTTATATACTGATAAACCATGCGAATGTGTTCTCACGAGAAAAATTGGACCAAGGTGCGCGCTTTTTTCTGCAGCATCTACCCTTAGTTAAGCTAAATGATGTGGTTATTGATCTCGGCTGTGGCAATGGTGTATTGAGTTTGCCAATATTGGCTCAGGGCAAAGATATTCAGTTAATTTATTGCGATGAATCATACATGGCTGTAGATTCCGCCAAAATGACAGTAGCGGCCAATTTTCCTGAACAATTAGCATACTGCCAATTTGTGGTCGATGATTGCCTAAGCCTGCAAGCAGATAGAACAGCCGATTACGTTTTATGTAATCCACCGTTTCATCAGAACCAAATAGTTACCAGCCATATTGCATTGCAAATGTTTACTGATGCAAAAAGAGTGCTAAAACAAGGTGGTCACCTGCGTATAGTGGCAAACCGTCATTTAGGTTATAGCGATGTTTTAACACGTTTGTTTGGTAATTGCCGACAACTGGCTGCCGATGCAAAATTTGTCATTTTAGAAGTGGTTAAAAGGAGTTAATAATGCGTTTTATTATACTAGCAGCAATACTATTAGCCGGTTGTAGTAGCACAATACCTAGCTTTATTCTGGCACCCCAAGTATTTCTGTCGCAATCGAATCAACTACAACAAGCTCAATTTGCGTTTGCAGTGACGGATGAGCGTGGTGTTGCATACTCGTTACGGGTGCGTAATGGCAATAAGGTACAACAAATTGCTACTAGCAATGATGTGCGTGCGCAATTAGAACAAACGCTATCTCAAGCGCTTATTGATCAAGGCGCAAGACTTGATGTAAATAGCAGCACGCAAATGACGATAAAAATAGCCCAACTACAAGCCTTGGTTGAGCAACGTACTCTAGAACATGTAGTAACGAATCAGGTGGCACTGACGGTTCAGGTACAAAGTTCTCAGGGTTTACTTAGCAAAACCTATTCTGGCGACAGCAGCTTTACTGCGCCGTTTAAAATGGATATTGCGGCGGTAGAACGTGAGCTACGTGTATTAACCGAACAAGTGTTAGTGCAGCTACTGCAAGATGGCTCTTGGCAACAGGTAATAAAGGAGCAATAGCATGCGCAGCTGTTTTTTTGCTTTATTACTGCTAGTTGGCAACGCAACCGCTTATGCCAATCCGGGACAGTTTATTCAGCCAAATAACTTATACCCAAAGGTAAAACTGATTACGTCATATGGCGAGATAATTGTAGAGCTAGATCGCAGCAAAGCACCAATTAGCGTTAATAATTTTCTTAGTTATGTAAAGCAGAAATCCTACGACAATACGCTATTTCATCGGTTAGAGCCTGAGTTTGTGCTGCAAGGCGGCGGCTACGATGCCAACTATAAGCCGATAGCAGAGCTGAAAGCTATTTTTAATGAATCGGGTAACGGCTTGAAAAACCAACTGGGCACTATTGCCATGGCTAGGCTGACCGAACCACACAGTGCCACTAGCCAGTTTTTCTTTAATTTAGCCGATAACAGCCACCTTGATCCTGGTCGCAGTTGGGGTTATGCCGTATTTGGTTATATTACTTCAGGCCTTGACGTTATTGAGAAAATCAGTGCAATTCAAACGGATACTTCCGTTGAACTGGGCTGGCCAAATGTGCCGGTAGAAAAGGTACTGCTAAAAACCGTTATCGTACTGCCAGAGCAATAAAACCGACTATACTTGGCTTAACAGTGTTAATTATTAGGTACTGTTAAGCCCAATATGACTAACCTATTTATCGAGCAGAAATCTAAGCAATTAGTTTTCTACATTTCGCGTTATTTTCTTGGTCGTTTGCAACATAGCGAGCTACACCTGTTTGTCTGGGATACCTTAGAAGAATGGGCTCAGCTTAATCAGGCCCTACAATTACCTTACACTCGTCAAGAACAAGTATTCTGGCACCTGATCCATCAACTTGAATTTTGGCCCGACGTTACCTTACGAGAAAACAAACTGCTTAGGCGCAATATTCAAGATTGTGTTAGTTATTTAAAGGGCTGTGGCATAGCGCCAAATAACTGTATTGGAATAAGACCATAAACACTTGACCACAAGTTGTTGATAGGTAAGCTACTAGAATATTACAGCAGTTTACTGGTAACCCTCTTGCCTTACTATTTAACTTGGCTTAGCAGCCTAAGCATTTATTGCCAACGCCGAGTACTCGCTATTTTTATTCTAGGCTTTTCCAGTGGTTTGCCATTAATGTTGGTGTTTGGTGTGCTGTCGTTTTGGCTGCGCGAGGCCGGCGTGTCGCGCACCGACATTGGTTACTTTAGCTGGGTAGCTTTGGCGTACGCCATTAAATGGCTCTGGTCACCACTGGCCGATCATCTGCAAATTCCTTTTTTGCACCATAAGTTAGGCCGTCGCCGCAGCTGGCTAGTGTTATCTCAATTTTTGGTTGTCGCAGCTATACTTTGCATGGCGAACATGGACCCGCAACAAGATTTAGCATTAATGGCAATATTTGCGGTAATACTGGCATTCGCTTCAGCCACCCAAGATATTAATGTTGACGCTTTTCGTATTGAAAGTGCACCAGAACAGTTACAAGCTGCGTTAGCGGCGGCGTACCTTACCGGTTACAGGCTAGCGATGATCCTCGCCTCTGCCGGCACGCTTTGGTTAGCGGCAGTGTTTTCTAAAGACAGTAATTATGATTTATCAGGCTGGCAATTTGCTTACGTTGTTATGGCGTTGTGTATGCTGCCCGGCATTATTACCACACTACTTAGCAAAGAACCAGATAGCGAGTTAAAGCAACACCTTAGCATTGAAGGCAATATATTTACTCGCTTCTTGCATTGGTTAAAACAGGCGGTGCTTGCTCCCTTTATTGATTTTTTCAGTCGCTACAAATGGTTAGCCTTAATGATGCTAGCATTAATTGCATGCTACAGATTAACCGACATTGTTATGGGCGTAATGGCTAACGCATTTTACGTTGATATGGGCTATAGCAAAGAAGAAGTTGCCAGCATATCTAAACTGTATGGTGTAGTAATGACGTTAATCGGCGCAGGTCTCGGCGGCGTGCTAATTAACAAGCTTGGCACTATGCGAATTTTGTTTCTTGGCGCGTTATTAAGCGCGCTAACCAACTTATTATTTGCCGCACTAAGCCAAATTGGTTATGACATTACTTGGCTTACTTTGATTATTTCAGCTGACAATCTCAGTGCTGGTATCGCTACCAGTGCGTTTATTGCTTATTTATCGTCGCTGGTGAACCGGGCATTTACCGCTACGCAGTACGCGATGTTTAGCTCATTAATGTTGCTGCTGCCTAAATTTGTTGGCGGTTTTTCTGGGGCTTGGGTAGAACAGGTGGGTTATAATCAATTTTTTATTATTACTGCGCTGCTAGGCGCTCCAGCATTAATTTTAATTATACTACTAGCCAAATACGGTAAACAAAACCACAACACCGCCATTTAGCGGTGTTGTGCCAACAACTATACCGATAGCACTTGGTTTAACCCTTCGCCGGGGTCAACTTCTAGTGCTTGGCAATAACGCACGTATTCTATTACATCTAATCTGCGTTCTTGGTTTTCAACCTTGCCGATAAAGGAATGCGGCGTACCTAATATTTCTGACAAGCTACGCATCGTATGGCCTTTCTCTTGACGTTGACGCTTTAACCAAACGCATAAACGTTTGTTTTCATCAGAAATAACGCTCTTTGTACCTTTCATGTTGCTCTTCTCCCAGCGTGTAACGCTTTTATATGTATAATACTTCCTGCCATTCCAAACCTTATTGCAAATGCAATAAGCAAGATAAATCGGTTAATTAAACCACAGGATGCGACAAGCGTACAGCTACAAGCGTTAAAATTTGTATAAGAACTTTACACTTTAAAAAACTATAATTTACAAGCACCTGAATAACTTGGTGTAACGACATGTTAAAATACTAGGTATTACAGCTAGAGAGAAAGATCATGATAAAACTACTATTTCTTCTACCATTGATTATGTGTGGTGCTTGGTATGCCTATATACGGCAGTATGGCTGGGGCATAAAGCAGGGCTGGAAAGGCTTTAGTTATATTATTGGCTTTAATGTTGTGTTGGCTGCGACATTATGGGTAATCATGCTGCTGACACAGCGCTAAGCTAGATCAACAGCAAGTGTATTTTTTAGTTTACGCTTAAGTACATTTAAACGGAAAACGACGAGCCACAACCACAGGTAGTGGTAGCGTTAGGGTTTTGCACAGTAAAACGGCTACCCTGCAACCCATCAATGTAATCAACCACACCGCCCATTAAGTATTGCAAACTCATGGGGTCAATAACCATAGATACGCCCTGTTTTTCTACTACAAAGTCACCATCATTCACTTTTTCATCGAAGGTAAAACCGTACTGAAAACCTGAACAACCGCCACCTGTAATATAAACCCGTAACTTAAGCTCTGGATTTTCCTCTTCACTTACCAACAACGCTACTTTTCGCGCTGCGGCTTCAGTAAATTCAATTGGTACAGCGGGCTCTGACATAACAACTCCACAGGTTTAGCTAAGATGCGAATTATCTAATACCTGACTGTTTTATTCAAGTATTAGCCAACACTGTCGCTTAATCATTAACAAAACCTAGATTAGCGCTGCTAACTCAGCAACTTATGTTAAACTATTAGCTAACTAATACGGGTGTTATGGCTTATGCAACGCTGGAAAATCTGGCTTCCGTCTTTACAACGTCAGTTAGCATTACCGCAAACATCGCTACAACTGTGCCTTTTAGGTATGCTCGGTGGCTTAGCGGCGGCTACGCTTATTATCCTGTTTCGTTTAGCTATTATTGGCCTACAAAGTTTCTTTTTGGACCGCGCCGATGATTTCTCTACTGCCAGTGCCGATATTCGCTGGCTACTGCCGATTGGCGGCGCACTACTGATTGCCGTGTTTGCGTGGCTTACCGGTTATAAGCATTATCGCCTAGGCATTCCCTTTGTTATTCACCGTATTAAATTGAAATACGGTATTATGCCTACCCGTAATACGCTCAATCAATTTTTTGGTGGTATTTTAGCCTTGGCCAGTGGTTTTTCTGTAGGCCGAGAAGGCCCATCGGTGCATCTTGGTGCCTATGCCGCTAGCACCTTAGGTAAATATCTACAGCTGCCTTATAACAGCATACGTATTCTCGCTGGCTGCGGTATTGCTGCGGGTATTTCTGCTTCGTTTAATACGCCGTTGGCCGCTGTTATTTTTGTGATGGAAGTAGTACTGCGCGAATATCGCGTGCACGTATTTATTCCTATTATGCTGTCATCTGTAGTTGGCGCATTAGTAACTCAAGGCGTGTTTGATAGCGTCAACGAGCTGTCATTGCTTAATATTATTCCTATTAGTGGCTGGCATCTGCCCTACTTAGTGCTTTGCGGCATCGTGTTTGGTGCGCTGGCTTTTGTGTTTAATAAAAACATGATGCGCTTAATCAAGCTATTTAAAAACTGGCCATTTACGGCACGCTTACTATTAGCTGCATTGCTTACAGCCGCAGTAGGCTATGTTATTCCACAAGCTATGGGTGCTGAAACTGGCGCCATTTTTTATGCCGTTAATGCGCCAGATGATATTACACTGCTGTTAACAATATTTATTGGCAAGATGCTGCTTACGCTATTTGCTTTAGGTTTAGGCGTGCCCGGTGGCGTAATTGGCCCAGTGTTTGGTATAGGAATTGTACTAGGTACGCTATTAGCTATTATTCCATCAGCCGTGATCGGCGATAGCAGCATTGCCGGCACCTACGCCGTTTTAGGTATGGCGGGTTTAATGGCGGCCACTATGCATGCGCCGCTTGCAGCGCTAGTGGCCGTAATGGAGCTAGCTCACAACCCCACTATTATTATTCCCGCCATGCTGGTGATCACCACCGCCTATATTACCGGCGTGCAGTTTTTTAATACTAAGTCAATTTTCTTACTACAACTCGATTTTCTGCAAATGCCCTATAAACTGTCACCGGCTGATGACGTATTGCAAAAAGTAGGCGTATTAGCCCTATTGGATAATCAATATCATTTACTCAACAACCCTGACGAGCAACAAGTACAGCAGGCTTTAGATAAACTAGAACCACCACACCAATTATTGGTGCAGCGCACAAACAATAACGCTACGGAGTACTTTCTCGCCAGTTATGACGTACAGCTATCGCTATCGGGCAATAACGCCATTCAGTATCTGCCGCTACGAGGTGTTAATCATCAAGCGACGATGGCAGAAGTATTTGCTATTCTCGAAGACCGGCGCGAAGGTGCGGTATATATTTATCGCGAGCAAGATATGCCGCAACTAATTGGTATTATTCGCTGGGACCAAGTCCGCAGCTTACTAGTAGAGCAGAATAACTTATTATGACCACTATTCTTGTTTTTAAAGCGTTGCATGTATTTTTTATGGTGGCTTGGTTTGCCGGTATTTTTTATTTACCCCGACTGTTTGTTTATCACGCTAGCACGCAAAGTCCTGATTGCGATGCCGAATTTAAAATTATGGAACGCCGGTTACTGTATTTTGTTACGCCCTTTGCCATCCTAACGCTGGTATTTGGCAGCTTAGTCATTTATCACTACGGCACAGCTTGGTTTGCAGCCAGCCACTGGTTACATATCAAACTAGTGTTAGTCAGCTTGTTGTACGTTTACCATATTTATTGTTTTAAATTGTTGGCCGACTTTAAACATAACCGCAACCAGCGTAGCCCACGTTTTTATCGTATATTTAATGAGCTGCCAGTACTGGTTTTGCTTGCTGTGGTATTACTCGCTTACATTAAACCTATGTGGTAACACATTCGCTTTTACTAGCTAAATTCGCCTATAATACGCCGCAATAATGCCGGTTCCGGCCTCTGTTAATTTTCAGCGAAAAGAGCACTGACTATGAGCTTTAAAGGCGACCACATTCTTTCTGTAAGCCAGTTTGACCGCGACAACATTCAACATGTTTTTCAAATAGCACGCAGCATGCAACCTTATGCCAGTCGGCAAAAACGCACCAAGGTACTTGAAGGTGCGATTCTTGGTAACTTATTTTTTGAACCCAGTACTCGCACCCGTGTCAGTTTTGGTTGTGCGTTTAACCTGCTAGGTGGCGAAGTGCGCGAAACCACCGGTATGGAGTCATCAGCCTTGTCTAAAGGTGAATCGTTATTTGATACCGCTCGGGTTATTAGTAGCTACAGCGATGTTATCGCTATGCGCCATCCGCAATCTGGCTCTGTTGCAGAATTTGCTTTAGGTAGCCGAGTGCCGGTGATCAACGGTGGCGACGGTGCGAATGAGCACCCAACCCAAGCCTTACTAGATTTATTTACTATTGAACGCGAACTTGCCGGTTCCGGCTTGACTATTGATGGCATGCATATCGCGATGGTGGGTGATTTAAAATTTGGCCGTACTGTACATTCGTTATCTAAACTGCTGGCGCTGTACAAAGATGTTCGCTTCACGTTAATTGCACCCAAAGAGCTAGCGATGCCTGATGATATTATCAGTGCCATAGAAAATGCAGGCCACCAGGTGCATATAACCGAGGTGCTTGAAGGTAACGTTAACGCTGATATTGTCTATCAAACTCGTATTCAGGAAGAGCGTTTCCCATCAAAAGATGAAGCCAACTTATACCGTGGTAAATTCCGCCTTAATCAGGAAATTTATACCAAGTACTGCAAGTCGAACACCGTAATTATGCACCCGTTACCGCGTGACTCGAGAGCTGAAGCAAATGAGCTAGACAACGACTTAAACCTAAACCCCAATTTAGCTATTTTTCGCCAAGCTGATAACGGTATTTTAGTGCGCATGGCACTATTTGCCTTAACCTTGGGTGTTGAAAATATTCTCACTAACTATGAATGCGCCGTACCTTGGTATAGCAATAAACACAGTGGCTAACAGTGCCGTAATCTTTTTAACCTTACTTACTGGAACCTAATTAATGTCTTTATCTGCAGAATTATTTCAACGTGCTCAGCATACTATTCCTGGCGGCGTAAACTCACCGGTTCGCGCTTTCAAAAGTGTCGGTGGCACGCCAGTATTTATTGACCGTGCTGATGGTGCCTATTTATATGATGTCGATGGTAAACGCTATATCGACTACATTGGCTCTTGGGGCCCAATGTTACTGGGGCATAACCATCCAGATATTCGCAATGCGGTAATCAATGCGGCAGCTAAAGGTTTAAGCTTTGGCGCGCCTTGCCCGGCCGAAGTGACTATGGCTGAATTAGTCAGCCAACTAGTGCCAAGTATGGAAATGCTACGTATGGTGAGCTCTGGTACTGAAGCAACCATGAGCGCTATACGTTTAGCGCGCGGCTACACCGGCCGTAATACCATTGTTAAGTTTGAAGGCTGCTATCATGGCCATGCCGACTCATTATTGGTTAAAGCGGGATCAGGTGCATTAACTTTAGGCGTACCAAACTCACCTGGCGTACCGGCCGATTTTGCTAAATATACGCTCACTAGCGAATTTAATAACTTAGCACAATTGCAGCAACTGTTTGCCGAGCACGGTAGCGACATCGCCTGTATTATTGTTGAGCCAGTAGCCGGCAATATGAACTGTATACCGCCAGCACCAGGTTTTCTTGAAGGCTTACGCCAACTGTGTGATCAATACGGCGCAGTGCTCATTTTTGATGAAGTTATGACAGGTTTTCGTGTAGCCTTAGGTGGCGCACAAGCGTTTTATAACGTAAAACCAGACCTAACCACGCTGGGCAAAATTATTGGCGGCGGCATGCCAGTAGGCGCTTTTGGTGGTAAACGTGAAATTATGCAGCATATAGCGCCGCTAGGTGCGGTGTATCAGGCGGGCACACTATCTGGTAACCCTATTGCTATGGCTGCAGGCTTAGCGGCCTTAACCGCCATTAGCAAACCTGGCGTGTATGAAGCGCTAACCGCAAAAACCACGACATTAATTCAAGGCATTAGCGCAGCAGCAGCTAAGCACGGCGTTCCCTTTGCCACGAATCAGGTTGGTGGCATGTTCGGTATGTTCTTTAGCAAAGAAACCACTGTTACTAACTTTCAACAAGCGACCCAGTGCGATATCAACGCCTTTAAACAGTTCTTCCATCTTATGTTAGATCAAGGTATTTATTTAGCGCCGTCAGCGTATGAAGCGGGTTTCTTGTCACTAGCACACAGCGATGACGACCTAGCACAAACCATAGCCGCAGCAGAGCATAGTTTTAAACAATTATAAACTTACAGCTTTAGCGACGGTTTTTTAACCAAACAATATCGGTATCGTGCAGCCTTGGCTGCACGATATAACCCACCCCTTTACCCTTACTGTATATTGCCACCGGTGGCTGTGATTGCGGCAAAGCGAAACTTTGAGCCCCGCCTTCTAGCCATGCATAAGCCTGTATTCTATGGTTGGCTTGATCTAGCCAATAAATACCACTTCTATCAACAAACCACTGTTCAGCATTTTGCTGGCGCCAATTAATTTGTACGGGTAACTGCGCAAGGCGGCCATCGTTGTGCCGTAGCATCAAGTTGTTATTTTCAGCAAACTGCAATACTAGCGTTTGTTCTGGTGCACAGCGCACATCAACTACGCCACGATGGACAAGTTGCTTCGTATCATGTGTTTGCGTAAACAACGCCCAACCATCATTAGTCAGTTCGGTCCAATACAACACATCTTCGCAACTGGCATAACGTCCAGGGCTAGTGGGCTGCGCCAATTGCGGTATCAGTGCAGGCTTAACAATATCTAATGTATATAACTGACTATTGAGCAGCACGAGCAAATTACCTTTATGCCACAACAACTGTTGCACCTGCTGATCATCCGGCAGCCGCGCAAGTTGGATGCTATCTGCGCCTTGGGCTAACCAAATTTCATTATTCCCAGTACGTTCTGATACAAAGGCGATTTTTTCTGCACTTGCTGCCAGCAAACGCTCACTGCGGTTACTAACATGCCACGGTTTATAAGTTGTAACTTCAGGCAATTGCGGCCGGGTTGAAACCTCAAAGATATCGGTCGTATAGTTAAGGTATTGCACTGCTATTACCTGGCCAGGGTAGCGTATAGCCTGCGTTAGGTTGCGTGATAACGGCCCAAGTTTTTGGCTAGTTAAACTGAGAATGTCAACTATTTCCAGCTCAAGATCTTGTGGCGAAAGAAGCAGCTGAGACTGATCCCACCAAGAAAACTGACTAACAATAAACGGAAAACGTTTAACTAACTCTAACGCGCCATTAGGTAGGTCAAGCTTTAACAAAATACTATTATTTACCGTCTCTTCAGCCAGTAAATATGCACTGTTATTACTAACTAATAGGTGCTCAAGCTTACGCCACGCATTTGGCAGCACACTTAACATCTTTGCAGGTTTATCTGGCGTTCCTTGCCACAGTTGTGAGTTATTGTTGCTATCGCGGTCTAACCACAGCAACTGACCTTGCCATGCGGTTAGACCTTGGGCCAACACCGTGTTACATGGCCATAGCATTTCAGCTGCACCAATACTTGGTAACAATTGCTGACGATAAAAATGACAGTCCGTGTCAGCTTTAATGCCACGGAACACGATATGTTGATCATCTAACCAAATTGCTTGCGATAACTGCAGATAACGCTCGGATGTATGCCTCACGCGCAAATCAGTAAGATTTTGTATACTCCAATTTAATGCCGTAGTCTCAAGTGCTTTATGCTGATAAATCACATGCGTTTGGTTAGCGTTAAGTGCCGGCCAATATTCTTGCCCGCTTAATGCGCTAATTGGCACTATACTATCTGGTAGTCGAATTAAAGGTGTCGCGGTAAATTTTGCTAGAACAAAAGCCACACTGGCGCAGCCTAAAATCACGGTGAGTGTAGTGGCAACCATAAAGCGCCATGGCCACGGTTTAGCGATAACGTCAGCGTTAATTGGCACTGTAGCATGGTCTATTTCAACGTCGGCATTAATTATTGGTGTATCAGTAGGAGAAGCAGCCTGAACCTCAGCAAGCCAGCAATAGCCTTTTTTAGATGCTGTTGCTATATAAACCGGAGTGCGCGCATCATCGCCTAATACCTTACGCAAAGCGCCAACTGCACGCATAACGGCAGCGTCTGTGCCTTCATTTGCTGGCCAAACTTTATCTATTAGGATGTCTTTTGCTAGTAAGGTATTGGGATGTTGTAGAAAAAAATTGAGTAGACTATGCAGCCGCGGTTCAAGCCGAACCATATGTTCACTTGTCATTGGCTGATTAACAGGCCATAACTGACCATATATCACCTGATAGTACCAATCACCAAACTGTACCACAGCGTGAATATTCAACATTAACAACCGCCCTACTGCAAACTATCTGGGCGGAGTATACATTAACTCGACAAAATGTTTAGCGCTTCCGTTTACTAACGCATTCATCAAACAGCTGAAAAACTTCTTATGCTAATTTAGCGTTTTTATCGTTCTTGTTATCTTTGCTGTCTGTTTTTGATTTTGAATCTTTAGGTTCTATCATTGGGTTATAGATATCTGGATCACCACACAAGGGAAACCAGCCACAAGCAATAAGCTCTGCCGAGTTATTATTAGATTCAATTACAGTGTCACTGGTTGCTACGGCTAATAAAGCCATTCCGGCTGCCAACCCTAATATACTTACTTTCATATTTTTAGCCCTAAGTAAAATGTTGATAACGTCGAAGTATTTATATATGCATCGTGACCAAGCTAGTATTTTAATCTTATTTAATCTCTACGAAATTATTATAAAGTGGTTATAAAACACTTAGGGCAAATCAATTTGAGCAATATCAAAGTCACCGCGAACCGATTGTAGTATATACACCGACTCCTCATCAGGCGATAAGCTGAAGCGGCTGTGGTATAAATTTGATTCTATAGCAATGGATAGTTCGCGGGTGGTGAAATCATAATATTGCAGCTGATAGTTAATATCATTCAGTAAATAGGTAAAGTACACACCTTTACTTTTCAACTGAAACTTCAGCCAAAGTTGATTTTCTGGCAGCTGAATCGGCAATTCTTCTACTTTGTTATTGCTATGCCATCGCACGTAAAACTTTTTGCTAATTGCATCACGCCATATACTGTATTTGCCATCATAACTTTCAATATATAGCTCTCGGTTTTCAGCAAATATGCTCGCTGTTTCCTCTTCGCCAGAGATAATTAAACGAATAATATTCCAACGAGCATTTTTTGATTCTGCATAATAGATGGCACTTCCATCGCTACTCCATACTGGTGAGGAAATTAAATTATCGCCGCCGGTAGCAACTTTTCTTGGTGACTGAGTGGCTGACAATAACCATACTTCGTTATTTACCTGCGCTGCTAAAGTTTTACCATCTGGTGAAAATACTAAGCTTCTAAAGCGCTCTCTAGTGTTAAAAAACGTAATTTGTTTTTGACTACCGTCGGGGTAAAATAACCAAACTTGTGGCAAACCCGAGCGTCTAGAGACCACAGCAATAGGATCACCCGCTATTGGGCTTACTTCAACCAAACTTTCGTTTCGGTTAGAGCTAAATACGGTCTGTGTAGACACTTTAGAATTATGCAACATATTGGGTGTTTTAGTAATATTGATATGCGAAAAATTGCCAACACTGGCATAAACCCTACCACTTTTGGCAATTTGAATTTCCGAAGCTGAAGAATCAGTGTAAGCGATAACTTTAACTTCACCGCTATTAACATCTACCTTGCTGAGTGTCGTGGGCCCTGAAGGATAAATAATAGCATTATTAGTAAGATCCCAATCAGCATTTCCCGGCATAGTATCAGTGATGTTAGTCAGCATTTTTGTTTCTCGGCTCGATAAGTTTAATATCCATAACTGAGCCGCTCCAGCTGCATCACGTAAAAAAAGTATCTTGGAACCATTACGTGAAAATCTCGCAGCATAATCACCAAAGCTATTTGGTGGCGGCACAGTAAGCTGTTCAGCAAGCCCGCTATGCACAGGTTTAAGCATAATGACCATTTGCTTTTGTGCACTCATGGTTGGATAAATTAGATAATTACCATCTGGAGACCATGAGATACGAGACGAAATGGAATTAACACCACAAGTTACAACAAGATCATCGCTAGCAACTGTTAGTTTTTCTAAGTTAAGTTTAATAACACGAATCTCACAAGCACCATCCGGATACATCCTGTGATAAGCAATTTGTTTGTTATCTGGGCTAAATGCCGCACCAAAACTGCTGTAGCTAGGTTCTGTAATCCGTGTTTGTTTGTACTCCAGTAAATCCTGTAACATCAGCACAGTCACACTTTCAGCATCCGGACTAGCATAGCTAAAAGCAAGATACCGCTCATCAGCAGAAACGTTATGGTAAAACTCTAAACCATCCATCGAAGTGACAGGTTTGTAGCGCAGCATTGGGATATCCGTTGCCATTTTCTCTACTGCACCTGAATCGGCAGGCCATAGCCACCAAAAAAGTGCTGATACAAGCAGCAGTAGTACTAAGACATACATTACTAAACGCTTTAACTTTTGCGGTTCGTCGCTACTAGTAACAGCGTCTGATGGTTCGCCATTATATATATTTACTGCATTCTGAATTACAGACACCGGCGCAATAAAGCGATAGCCGCGCTTGGGAATGGTTTCGATATAACGAGGTTCACGAGTATCATCACCTAAAGCGACACGTAATACGCGGATAACGCGGGTAACGCGACCGTCCGATACGTCGCGAATACCCCATACGTCCTGTAATAACTCGTCTTTGGTAACGAGCCTTCCCGCATTAACAATAAAATAGTTAGCTACCTTTTGTGACAGGTTATCTAAGTCTGCGGTAACAGCTATTTTTCCGTCGCTAGCAAACTGCACCAGTTTGTCTTGCTCAGGTAAATACTGCCATTCACCCACTTGCAAGGGGCTTTCAGGTTTTATTGCCATAAGTTCCGATAACCGATGTTATTCTGCGATACATTTAGACATTACTGGCATTTCAACTGAAATCGCTGGTAATAACAATATGTTAAAACAATTAGATCCTTGCGGATAACCTGTTTTTAACGAAAATGCCTGTAAAGAAATCTTGTCAGGTATAACGCGCAGCATCGAATTAACACCATGCTGACGGTAAAACCGGCTAAATACACCTAAGGCTCCGGTTGAGCCGGTAAGCCCTATCGTTTTGTTATCATCCCGCCCCAACCAAACCGTCGTCAGTGTGTCTTGATCAAAACCACTAAACCAGCTGTCACGATAATCACTCGACGTCCCCGTTTTACCCGCCAGAATTTGCCCTGGAAACGCTGTTTGCAATGCTTTTGCGGTACCGGTTTTTGCTGCCTGCATTAATGCATATTGCAACAAATATACTTCTTCTTCTTTGTAACGCCGCGTTAGCGGAGTATCGCGTAAATGTAATACATGCCCACTGCTATCGGTTATCGCCTGAATGGTGGTTAATTGCTGATGCAAGCCATTATTCGCAATGGTTTGATACAGTTGTGTAACCTCAAGTGGGCTTAATTCAATGGCGCCAAGAAGCGCGGCAGGATGTAACTTTACTTTTCGGCGTAAGCCCAACTTTCTTAAACCATCACCTACTGCCGGTAAACCAACCTGTAATCCTAAACGCACTGTGGGTACGTTTAGCGAGTTGGCTAAGGCGTCAATTAGCATTACCGGGCCGCGGTGTTGCTTATCAAAATTTTGTGGCTGCCAATCTTGATCATTGCTGCGCAACCTTATTGGCACATCTTCTAGCATCGATGCTAATGAATAACGCCCTTGTTGTGCTAAGGCTTCTAAATAGATCACCGGCTTAATAATGCTACCTATTTGGCGCTTAGCATCTATAGCTCGATTAAAGCCACCTTGCACAGCATCTTTACTGCCAACCATAGCAATAATTTCGGCCTGCTGATAATTTGCAACAATTACTGCCGCTTGCAGTTCAGGATCAAGCCCTGCCAACTGCGCTTTTGTCGCTTGTTCAGCAGCAAGTTGTGCTTGGGTGTCTAAATAGGTAAATACTTTAATACCCTGATTTTTATCATTGGCATCAATACTTAACTGGCGTAATTCCTTTTTAACCGCATCTATGTACGCTGCATTACCGACATTAAGATATTGGTTGCGCGATATAACTGTTATCGCTTGTTTAACCGCATGTTCGTACTGTTGTCGGTCTAACAAGTGCTGTTCAAACATTAAGCGCAATACCAAATCTCGGCGCTGTTGCGCACGCTCGGGGGAGCGACGAGGATCAAAATAAGACGGGCCTTTTAGTAAACCAATCAGTAAGGCATATTCTGCGGGTTGCAGTTCGCTTAGCGGTTTACCAAAATAAAACCGGCTACCAAGGCCAACACCATGCACAGCATTGGCGTAGTTTTGTCCAACAAACACTTCGTTTAGGTAGGCTTCTAAAATTTGATCTTTGTTAAAACGGTAATCTAATACCAAGGCGATTAGCGCTTCATTAGCTTTACGCCAAATAGTGCGATCACTACTAAGAAACATATTTTTAGCTAACTGCTGAGTAAGTGTTGAGCCGCCCTGTACCGTGCGCCCCGCCACCATATTTACCCATAATGCACGCAGTACTGACAGCGGAGATACGCCATGATGGTGATAAAACTCACGGTCTTCGACTAACAACAGTGTATCTTTGAATAATTCAGGTACCTGTTCTAAGCGCACCAGTTCGCGGTCTTCTTGTTGTGCGGCAACTAAATGTTCAATTAACTGCGGTTCAAGCCGAGCAAAATTAAGCCCTTCTTTTTGTTGGCGCTGCATGATGCGGTTAATGCCACTGCGATTAAACTCGACGCTAAATAACTGTGCGGCTTCGTAGCCGTCGATGTAAGTAAACGGGCGACGATAAATAGTAATATGGTTGCGCGATACGCTATATTGTCCGGGCGCAGATAGTTCAGCATTGCGCTGATACTGTAGGCTTTCTAACTGGGCTATAAGTTGCTGCTGGCTGATTAACTTACCTGGTACTAATTCCATACTATGGGCATAAATTTGTGCCGGCACTTGCCATTTTTGGCCAGCAAATTTTTTGCTGATTTTGCTATCAAGATAAACCAGATAAAATACCATAACCAACAGCGCTAATATTGCCAACTTAAGCAACAACATGGCTATGCGCTGTATATAAATCACCAATTTTGGTCTAGGTTTTGTTGATTTAGCTTTTGGCTTTACTCGGTTAGTTGTGTTGCTTTTACTCACTTTAGCATCGCCTTTTTTGTTTTTGTTGTTGGCATTGCCTGCGCCGGATTTTCTGGCCAATAGTGTTTTGGATAACGCCCGCGCATTTCTTTTCGTACATCTTGCCAAGCGTTTTGCCAAAAACTAGCCAAATTTTGTGTTACCTGTAATGGCTGTCGCGATGGCGATAACAACTCGATAGTAATATTTTGGCTACCTTGCAGTAACGTCGGTGACTGCATTTGACCATACATTTCCTGAACACGCACTGAAAGCCTTGGCCCAGCATCGGGCAAGTAATCAATTTTTATATTGGAACCGGTAGGCGCTTGCCAGTGTGTAGGTAATAGCTGATTTAACAGTTGCTGCTGCGTATAGCTTAAACACTGCATTAATGCTTCATACACCGGCAGTTGCTGCAGTGCTGCACTCTTACTAATATTAGCTAAATATGCGCCCAACCAACTATTTATGCTGCTCAGCAAAGTGCTATCAGAAAAATCTGGCCAACCGACATTGGGCTGCTTTTGCTGCAACAGCAAAACTCGACTACGCAGTTGCAATGCACTATCGCTCCAATTTAAGCAAGTAAGCCCTTTAGATGTAATGTAGTTTAGCCACGCCTGTTGCTTTTGTTCAGCACTTAACTGTAATAGCGCAGGTTTAGCCGCTAGCTGACACTGGCCAAAATTAAGTTGCTGTTCGGTATAAAAACTACCGACTTTATCATCCCAAAAGGTTTGGGTCTGCCAGCATAATTCATCTTGCCAGTCTGCCATCAGCTGCTCAGGCGTAATAGCCACCGCATGATAGATACGATTTTCGCGACCAAACTGTTGTATATATAAAACCACTAACCAAGCTTGCCCGGTTAAGCTGTGATGCGGTTGTAACGTTGCACCAATACCGTTTGATAACTGATAACCCTGGCCGCGATGTTTGGCTAATCGATCGGGAACAGCGCGCAATAAAAGTATCGGCGTTAATTCAGTCGGCATTGCCGCACTAAGCTGACAACCTAAGATCCGAGCAAAGCTCTGTGCTTGTTGCCATTGCTGAGGCAAAGTTTGCTTCATTCTACCCAGCAAGCTGTAGATATCATCTTGTAATACGCGGCTATCTTCCATTAATGCCGCTAACAAACAAGCTAATGCCATAGCACCAGCATGGCCTTGCTGCTCTAACGTTTTTGCATGCAATAACATTGCGGCCAGCCTAGGCTCGGTGCCAAGTTGGTGCGCAGCTCGGCCTTTAGCGGTAATAACGCCTTTGGTATCAATAAAACCTAATTGCTGCAGCAGTTGCTCAGCCACCACTATATGCGCAACCGGTGGCGGTGTAAGCCAATGTAAATCGTTAATCTGACAGCCCCAAGCTGCCACCTCTAAACGCAGTGCAGTTAGATCGCTACTATCAATTTCTGGTGCTTCAAACCGCGCCCGACGTTGCCATTTTTCTGCAGTATCTAGTCGGTAACAATGGCCTGCTAGTAACCGGCCCGCTCGGCCAGCCCTTTGTGTCGCGGCAGCTTGGCTAATAGCAGCGGTTTCTAGCACGCTTAAACCCTGGCGTGGATTAAACCGACTTTGCCGACACAGTCCACTATCAATAACTACGGTAATACCGTCTATGGTTAAACTGGTTTCAGCCAAATTAGTAGATAATACTATTTTGCGTTGCCCTGCCGGTGGTGCGGCAATAGCGGCTTGCTGCTGTGCTAGTGTTAAGCTACCGAGTAATAAGTGCAGCTGAGTATTATCCGGCAAGCCTTGCTTTACTAATAACTGCGCGCACTGCTGAATTTCACTTTGTCCCGGTAAAAATACCAAAACATTACCCGAATGCCGCTGCAGAGCTTGCTGCACCACACGCGCAATTTGCGCCGGTATAGGTTGTTGTTCGGGTAGTACATAATCAATAGTGACCGGATAGCTACGCCCCTCGCTTTGCAAGGTTGGAGCTTGTAGTGCTTGACCTAAATGAGTCATGTCTAATGTTGCTGACATAATAAGCAGCTGTAACTCGGGTCGCAGCTGTTGCACCTCTAAGCACAATGCTAGCGCTAAATCGGCATGTAACGAGCGCTCGTGAAATTCGTCAAACAATAGCAGGTCAACGTCAGATAGCTCAGGATCTTGCTGTAACTTACGCGTTAATATACCTTCAGTAACAATAAGTAACCGTGTTTTAGCACTATGCTTATGTTCTTGGCGAATTTGATAACCAACGGTTTCGCCAACAGCTTCCCCTAACTGTTGAGCTAAATAAGCGGCAATATTTTTCGCCGCTAGTCGGCGCGGTTCTAACATCAACAAGGTTTTTTTGGCATAACTTGGATGCTGTAATAAATACAGCGGTAGGAAGGTCGATTTGCCAGCACCGGGTGGAGCCGACAATACAACTTTATTATGTTGCTGCAATAACAACAGCAATTCTGGCAGCACATCAGCAACAGGTAACAACGGTTAATCCAACTTAAATAGAGTTAGTAAGCCGCACCTTAGTTGCTAAGGTGCGGCAAATTTAATTAGGCTTCAGCTAATAATGTGGCGCTGATGGTACGAATACCTTGCCCAGTAGCGCCAGCGGCCCAATAACCACTATTATTGTTGTTAAAGGCGGCAGCTAAATCAAAATGTAGCCAACCTGCGCCGTTGTTCGGTACAAAACGACTTAAAAAACCAGCAGCGTTACTGGCACCGCCGGCACCACCGCCTTTTACCGGCCTGCTATTAGCGGTATCAGCATAAGCTGATGGGCACTGCTGCTGATGCCAAAGTTCTAAGGGTAATGGCCAGGTTGGTTCTTGTACCTGTTGCGCATACGCTAGCGCTTTTTGCGCCAGTGGTTTATCTAGTGCGAATAAAGCATTATATTCTGCACCTACCGCAGTTACTGCTGCGCCGGTAAGCGTTGCCGCATCAATAATTAATTTCGCCCCAGTTTCTGCTGCACACATTAAACCATCGGCTAACACTAAACGACCTTCAGCATCGGTATTAACAATCTCAACCGTGGTGCCATTTTTATAGGTAATAATGTCACCTAATTTGTAGGCATTGCTGCTAATCAGGTTTTCAGCACAACATAAAATAAGTTTTACTCGCTTAGTTAAGCCCTGCAATATGGCCAGTGCTAATGCAGCAGTTACCGTTGCAGCACCACCCATATCACATTTCATAGTTAACATACCTTCGGTAGCTTTAATCGAGTAACCGCCGCTATCAAACGTTATTCCCTTGCCCACTAAAGCTGCACTCACTGGCGTATTAGCATTAGCTGTTGGATTAAAATCTAACACCAACATTGCTGGTTTACGTGCACTACCGCGGCCAACCGCATGCAAGCCATGCCAACCTGATGCTAATAGTTGCTCATCCAGTAATATTTGGCTTTGCACTGTACCAGGTGCAGCAACGTCAGTAATAAAGGCTATCGCGGCTTTTGCAAGCTGTTCAGGGTACAAATCTTCTGGTGCTTGATTAATAACTTTTTTCGCCCAAGCAAAACACTGCACTAAATGCTTAAGTTGCGTTTGTGTCGCGGCATCACCACAAAACGTTACTCCAGCTTGTTTTTTCGCTGAACAAAAACCTTGATAAAACGCCCACTGAAGCTCGACACTCCAAAGCTCACCCGTTAGCTGTACCTGTGTTAAGCCAAAGTTGTCTAAGCTGCGGGCCGCTTTTTGCACACTGCGTAGGGCATCTTGCTGATTAAAATGAATTTGAAAACCATCGGCTACGGGTGTTATTAATGCTTTGCCCCATTTATCTGCCGCATTAGTTGACTGTAATTGAATTTGCACCACGTCTAACATAAGTTGTCCTTGTTGACTAAATATCGCTTATTTATGGTCTAGAGTGTATCACAAGGCTTTGCTGGTAAAACACCGACACGTCATTTTGCAGTTGCAACAAGTTAAGTACAATGCTATACCGTGCCGTTCGAAAAAAGATGACGTTGCTATAGGCTATCTGTATACTGCCGCGTCTTTTAAATCAGATTGCGATGCGTGCAATATTCTGCTATCCATAGCCGCCATTATGTTGGCTTGGCATTTTACAGGAGATGATTATGCCAGAGGGCAATACTAACAAAACTCTTGGCTTACTAGCCCTTGCAGGCGTAGTACCTTATCAAGAAGCTGTCGGGGAAGAGTACATGAACCCGAAGCAATTGGAACATTTCCGTCGTATTCTGGACGCTTGGCGTCAACAGTTACGCGAAGAAGTAGATCGTACCAAAAATCATATGGCTGACGAAGCGGCTAACTTTCCGGATCCAGTAGACCGCGCCGCCCAAGAAGAAGAGTTTAGCTTGGAACTGCGCGCCCGTGATCGTGAGCGTAAGCTACTGAAGAAAATTGAAAAAACGTTACAGCAAATCGAAGATGATGATTTCGGATTCTGTGACACCTGCGGTATTGAAATTGGTATTAAACGGTTAGAGGCTCGCCCTACTGCCGATATGTGTATCGATTGCAAAACCTTAGCTGAAATTAAGGAAAAACAACTGGGCGGCTAAGATGCCCGGTGTTATGCCTACTTATATAGGCCGGTTTGCGCCCTCGCCTTCCGGCCCTCTTCATTTTGGCTCCCTTATTGCTGCAGTTGGTAGTTACTTGCAGGCGAAAAGCCAGCATGGCCAATGGCTAGTGCGCATGGAAGATATTGATACTCCACGCATGGTTGCTGGTATGGACAGCGATATTCTGCGTACTCTAGAGCAATATGGCCTAAACTGGGATAGCACGGTGGTTTATCAAAGCCAACGGCTTGACCGCTACCAAGATATTTTTCAACAATTACAACAACAACAGCTGGTTTATGGTTGCCAGTGTAGCCGTAAGCATATAAGTGAGCTGGGCGGTATTTATAATAACTATTGTGCCCCACGCCAATTACATTCCGGTAAACTCGCTTGGCGTCTTTGCAGCAACAACGTACAACCCTATTTTACTGATCGTATTTTTGGCGAGCAGCATATAAGTACCAAACTTGCCAACGAAGACTACATAGTTAAACGTCGCGATGGTTTATTTTCATACCAGTTGGTTGTAGTTATTGATGATATTGCTCAAGGTATTACTGAAGTTATTCGTGGTGCGGACTTATTACCGATGACGCCGCGTCAACACGCTTTATGCCAATTACTAAAAGCAAAGCCACCCAGCTATGGCCACCTACCACTGGCGGTGTTAGCGCCAGGCTTTAAACTCAGCAAGCAAAACTACGCCACGGCAATTAGCCAATGGTCGGCAAATAGCGTTTTAACTCAGGTTTTAAGCTTCTTAGGGCATACGCCGCCCCAAGAGTTACACCAAGCACCGGTAACAGAACAGCTGCTCTGGGCGAGTAAAAATTGGCAGTTGGAGCAAATACCTGCACAATTGGAAATAAATATGACAGAATTTCGTTAAGCGTCGGCCGATTAATTCTTTTTTCTGCCTAGCTGCGGTATTATTAGCCCGTTTTTAAAAATGCCGTATAAAACGGTATTGCTCAGGAGAATTACCATTATTTCGCGAGTGTTAGATTTTTGCCGCAGAACCATCAGCGGTAAGTCCAAGGCTAATAAAGCCCAAGAAATTAGCCGAGCAAATACCACACCAACTCCGGTGCGTGCGCCTCGTGCCCCTGCTGCTGCCAGCTTACTGCCAGCGGTGCAACGCATAACACGTGATCAGCACGCTATATCACGCAAAGATATCAGCCCTAATGCGCTTAAAGTACTCTACCGGCTTAAAGATGCAGGTTTTGATGCTTACTTAGTTGGCGGCTGTATTCGCGACCTACTGTTAGGTATTAAACCAAAAGATTTCGATGTGGTTACTAGCGCCAACCCCGAGCAAGTAAAGCAAGTATTTCGTAATTGCCGTTTAATTGGCCGCCGCTTTCGCTTAGCACATGTGGTTTTTGGCCGCGAGATCATTGAAGTAGCCACCTTTCGTGGTCACCATAGTGGCGCCGACGATGAAACTGATGTTGCTCCTAAGCAGAAAACTGCAAGTTTAAGCGATCATGGCCAAATTTTACGTGACAACGTATATGGCACTATTGAAGAAGATGCCGAACGGCGTGATTTTACTATTAATGCCTTATATTACTCAGTAAGCGATTTTTCGGTATACGATTTTGCCAACGGCATGCAGGCTATAGCAGAACGTAAAATTGAGCTGATTGGCGATCCAGAAACCCGCTACCGTGAAGATCCAGTACGTATTTTACGTGCCATTCGCTTTGCCACTAAATTAAATATGCAAATTGCTCCAGCTACAGCAGAACCTATAGCGCAACTTGCCGTAATGCTGAAAAACATACCGCCAGCACGTTTATTTGACGAACTAGTAAAATTACTGCTAGTTGGTAAAGCCTTTGATAACTTTATGCTAATGCGCGACACCAAGGTATTAAAGCAACTGCTGCCGCAGCTAGATAAGCTGATCAATCAAGATCCGGCCGGTAAAGCTTTTCAATTGGCGACAAAAGCACTACAAAATACCGATGAACGCGTTGATGCGGACAAACCAGTGACGCCGGCGTTTATTTTTGCCGCATTACTATGGTATCCAGTAGAACTACGCAGTCAGGCCCTAGTTATTGATGGTTTAAGTGAAATTGATGCCATGAATATTGCTATGACTGAAGTTTTAGACGATATCCAGCGCACTATCGCTATTCCGAAACGCTTTACACTGGCGATGCGAGATATCTGGGCATTGCAAAGTCGTTTAACAAAACGGGCTGGCCGTCGCGCATTTAAACTGCTTGAACAACCCAAATTTCGTGGCGCATATGACTTTTTACAGCTGCGTGCCAAAGCTGAAGCCCAAGACAGCGGCTTGCCAGAATTAGCACTGTGGTGGGAACGTTTCCAATTTGCTGACGAAGCAGGCCGCTTACAACTAATAAATCACTTAGGTAAAGAAGGCATCGATAAAGGTCCACGCCGCAGACGCAGCTATAAACGCAAATCGTCAGAGTCGTAAACATGCAACGCTGTTATCTTGGTTTAGGGGCTAATTTAGAGCAACCTATAGCGCAACTGCAACTAGCGGTAGAAGCATTGCGTAATTTACCACTTTGCAGCCTAATCGCTGTGTCTGATTTTTATGGCTCTAAACCTATGGGGCCACAAGATCAGCCCGACTACGTTAATGCTGTTGTCGCTTTAGATACTAAGCTAGAAGCCGAGCAGTTACTTGATGCACTGCAACAAATAGAGCAACTGCAAGGCCGTAAGCGTAAAGCCGAGCGTTGGGGGCCACGCACGCTAGATTTAGATATTTTGCTGTATGGCGACCACATCATTAACACGGCACGTTTAACTGTGCCGCACTATGGTATGCGTAGCCGCGAGTTTGTGTTGTATCCACTGCATGACATTGCACCGCAGCTGGTGTTGCCCGATGGCACAACGCTAACGTCTATACTTGGGCAGCTGCCGCGTAATGGCCTGCAAAAACTTGATAGCAGTTGCAGCTAATCGCACTTTGTGCGATCTTGCGCCTCCTGCGAATTGGTCGGATGAGATATTATGGCTAAAATCACCACTGCCGTATTACAAAAAATGAAACTGCAAGGTGAAAAAATCACCATGCTTACAGCCTACGATGCCAGCTTTGCTAAGCTATTTGCCGAACAAGGTGTAGAAACACTGCTAATAGGTGATTCATTAGGCATGGTACTGCACGGAAAAAATGACACCCTAGCCGTCACTACTAACGATATTGCCTACCATACCCGCGCTGTACGCGCAGGTGCTCCCGACGCCTTTGTTATTGCCGATATGCCGTTTATGAGCTACACCTCGGTAGAGCAAACTATGCAAAGCGTAGTACCGCTAATGCAAGCGGGTGCCAACATGGTAAAGCTTGAAGGTGGTGAGTTTTTATTAGCTACGGTAAAAGCGCTAACCGAACGTGGTGTGCCGGTATGTGGCCATTTAGGCTTAACGCCACAGTCAGTAAATATTTTTGGTGGCTATAAAGTACAAGGTAAAACCGATGCTGCAGCCGCCGCCATGATAGCTCAGGCTAAAGCCTTGCAGGACGCGGGGGCACAGCTACTAGTGCTAGAATGCATTCCAACAGCGTTGGCCAAGCAAATTACCGACGCATTAACTATACCGGTTATTGGTATTGGTGCCGGTAACGTCACCGACGGCCAAGTATTAGTTATGCACGACTTGTTAGGCATCAGCAGCGGCTATATCCCTAAGTTTTCTAAGAACTATCTTGCGCAAACTGGTGAGATAAGAAGTGCAATCAGTGCTTACGTTAGCGAAGTAAAAAACCAAACTTTCCCTGGTAACGAACATAGTTTTTAAAGCCGATGAATATACTTAACTCGATTGACGCACTACGTGCACAAATTAGTATCTGGCGTAGAAATGGTGAAACCATTGCTTTTGTGCCTACCATGGGCAACCTGCATCAAGGACATTTGCGCTTGGTTGAGGTTGCGAAAACTAAAGCTGATAGAGTTATAGTCAGCATCTTTGTTAACCCAATGCAATTTGGTAAAAACGAAGATTTACATAGCTACCCTCGTACCTTAGAAGCCGATTGCCAAGGGTTAAGCGACTATGGCGCCGACGTCGTATTTACACCCACGCCCGAAATGATGTATCCACGTGGCCTAGATGTACAAACCTATGTTGAAGTGCCAATACTGGGCGACTTACACTGTGGCGCCAGCCGTGCTGGGCATTTTCGCGGTGTATCTACCATTGTGTGTAAGTTGTTTAATATTGTGCAGCCAGATGTTGCCTGCTTTGGTTTAAAAGACTATCAGCAACTCGCCATTATTCGTCAGATGGTTATAGATTTGTCGATGCCGATTGATATCGTTGGCGTGCAAACTGAACGTGCCGAAGATGATCTCGCACTAAGCTCACGTAACGGGTATTTAACTGCAGAACAACGGGCTCAGGCACCAGCTCTATTTAAAATACTAAAGCAGTTACGCACACAAATTTTAGCCGGTAACCATAACTACCGCCAATTAGAACAGCAAGCGAAGCAGCAGTTAATTGATGCCGGTTTTACACCAGACTATATCGATATTTCTGCGCAAAGCGACTTAGCGTTAGCCACCAACAAAGAGCAGAAAAAAGTAGTTTTAGCGGCCGCTTGGCTTGGTAATACGCGAATCATAGACAATATAGTAATAGAAGAAGTATAAGTGTACTGATAGAAATGGCAGCCTACGCTGCCATTTCTATATTTAATGCACGCTACTTAGCCCATAAACAACATTACCGCGTAGCCTATTAAGCCTGCCGCAGCAAACATGCCGTATTCTAAACGTTGTTCAAATTGTTTTTCTGCGCCAACAGTTGCCGGCACAAAGAATGCTGAAAACAGAAAGGTTAACCCTGCCAACAAACACAATATCGTTATAGCAAATATCAGCGCAGAGCCTAACATCATCATATCCCACCCCTATCTGAAGTTGTTGTAAATATTAAAACACACCGCGCTGCGGCAAAAAGTGCCTATATTCTAGCATAAAACTGCTACTAAAAAGCTAGCTACCATTACATGCGTTATATTCTGTTACCAAAAATTCCGCTTTTCAGCGACCTATCTCGCACGGTCGTGCCTTATACTACCAACTAAGCTGGCAAGCTATTACAGATTGAGGTTGTAATGTACTATTTTTTTCGTGGCTTAAGTTTGATCCACACCAAAGGTTTAAAACGTTTTGTATTAGTACCGCTAAGCATAAATTTAGTGTTGTTTTCATTTGCCTTTTATTTTTTACTGCAGCAAGTCAACCTGCTGATTAGCGCTATACAGCAATATTTGCCAAGCTGGCTACACTGGCTTGAATATCTGTTGATCCCACTTGGTGTAATGACCTTAGTACTGGGCTTAGCTTATAGCTTTACTATGCTTGCTAACTTTATTGCCGCGCCCTTTAATGGTTTGTTAAGTGAAAAAGTAGCAGCGCATTTAAGCGGTAAAACCGTACCCGACATTGGCATAGCGGGCTTTTTAAAAGATGTGCCGCGTTTGTTGGGCCGCGAGTGGCAAAAATTTATTTATGCCGCACCACGGGCTATTGTACTATTTGTTCTATTTTTATTTTTACCGGTTATTGGTCCAATTTTATGGTTTTTATTTACCAGCTGGTTGCTGGCAATTCAGTATGTTGATTACCCTTACGACAACCATAAAATTAGTTTTAGTACTATGCGACAACAACTGCGCAGCCAACCAAGCACCAGCTTTGCCTTTGGCATTACCGTTAATATTGCCTGCATGGTCCCTTTGTTTAACCTATTTGTTATGCCAATAGCCGTTTGCGGCGCTACAGCAATGTGGGTAGACAAGCTGGCTGCACAAAATGATCCAGCACTTAAAGCGCCAGGAGCCAAAGCCTACAACAAACTAGATAAATATTGCTAAACAGCCGAAAAACATTGCTCTAACCACGGTAAAGCTAGCGTTTCTGGCTCTAGGGTTTCACCCGCATCGATACGCAGCATAGGTGCTAACTCGGTGCCTTGTAGCTCTAGCAGCAAGCTTCTAAACTGCTCGCCGGCGCCACAAAATGTATCGTAACTGCTATCTCCCAGTGCAACCACAGCAAACCGCTTACCGGTTAATAATGGGAAGCGGTTTTGTAACTCCAAATAGAATGGAAACAGGTTATCTGGAATATCGCCATCACCCGTAGTTGAGGTAATAACCAGCCAAATATCGGCATCAAATGCTAATACGTTATCGAGTTTGGCGTCATTATAAAAACTAACCTCGTGGTCAAAACTAGCTAATAACGGCAGTGCCTGTTCAGCAACATATTCGGCAGCACCATAAACAGTACCTACCATTAGGGCGATTTTTGCCATTTATCCTCCGAAAAAAACGTAGTGAATTGTTGTTGGTAATAATCATCATCTATTGGCCAGCCAAACTGGCTAAACACAGGCTCTAGCTCATTGAGGCTGGCATTAAGTATTAATAACTCGCCCGTAACCGGGTGCGGTAACCGTAGCTGTTTCGCAATTAGCATTAAGCGGCGACAATTAAAATGGTCTTTGAACAACGCATTATGCTTGCCATCGCCATGGCTAGTATCGCCAACAATGGGGTAGCGTAAATGGGCTAAATGACGACGCAATTGATGCTTACGTCCGGTTATTGGCTGCAGTGCGACTAACGAATAACGCGCGGCTGGGTATTTACTTACCGCAATAGGTAACTCAACTTGTGCTAGCGGTTGATAACGGGTGATAGCCTCTTGCGCGGCCTTATCATCGCGACTAAATTTGTCAGCAATTTTATCTAATTGTTCTTTGAGCGCATAATTTAGCTCGCCACCTTGCGGCAAAAAACCTCTTACAACAGCAAGGTAATGCTTGCGCCATAATTTTTTCTCTTGCTGCTCGCCGAGGAAGCGCGCTACCTCACTAGATAAGGCAAACAATAGCACGCCGGAAGTCGGTCTATCTAAACGATGCACCGGAAACACATGCTGGCCAATTTGGTTACGCAACGTTTGCATTACAAACACGGTTTCATGCTTATCTAAAAATGAGCGATGCACTAGCATACCGCTAGGCTTATCTACCGCGACAATATGCTCATCTTGATAAATAATCTTAAGCGGTTCGGTTAATGCAAAAGGTACAGCTGAACTCATGTTGCACCACAAAGAGTTTGATCTAGCTTGGCAATAATAGTCAGTAATGGCACCACACGTTTATCTGCAGGGTTAAAGGCTTGCTCTGCTATTGGCGATATACCAATCTTATTCGGTAGAGGATGTTCTGACTCTAGTAGCGCACGCATGCGTGGAATAAACACATGTTGCAACCATTGCTGCAGTGTCATCGTGTCATAACAAAACGGCAGATTGCTGGCCATAGCCTTTGCCGATGGCGGTAACACACTCCAATATTGTAACTGTTTAAGCTCGGTCTCTAGCGCTGCTAGTAACGACTCAACTACATCTGACATAACTACCTCATTTAATGCGCTGTAGTTTACCATAAGCAATAGCCGCAGCCAGCCCTTGTAAATTCATCTAACTAACAGCATGATCAGACATTAGCCTATGGAGAGATGTATGGGTTCAGTATTACTATTGCTGATTATCAGCACAATTTGTTATGCTTTTTGGTTACAGCGCAAGCAAGATGAACGCGCCATTGTGGTCGCAAACCAGTTATGCCAGCAACAGCAATTACAAATGCTAGATTGCGGCCGCTCAGGCCATAGCTTTAAAAAAATTAATGGCCGGCTGCGCTTTATTACTTTTTATCAGGTCGATTTTAGCGGTGATGGTGAAAGCCGCTATCAAGCAGAATTACAACTTAATGGTATGCGATTAGCAGCCTTTAATTTGCCTGCTTATCGCATTAACTAATACCCCGCCTATTTAACGGGGTAGCTTATGTTTTAACTGCCCGGTTAAGAAATCTTTTAACATCACCCAATCGGCGGCTAGGCTATAAAACGGATATTTAAAGGTAGCGGGTTTATTGTGTTCAAATACTAAATGTCCCACCCACGCAAAGCCATAACCCATTAGCGGTAATAGCCACCAATAGCGCCACTGCTGGCTTACTAGCATTAATAGCAATGCCCCCAGTACTAAGCTGCTACCAATGTAGTGTAATGCACGACATATAGGGCTGCGGTGTTCGCTAAGGTAATAAGGATAAAATTCAGCGAAACTATTAAATTTTTGCATACCACTTACCTTGCTATCTCGCCAATAATGGCTGTCTTTGCCGAAACATCAGGGTGCCACTTACGGTATTAAATGCTAAGTCAGTGACCGTTTGATATTTATCATCCGCAAAGAAAGCTTTATATTTTTCTAGCGTAACAAACACGCCAATACCCTCTGATGTTTCGTCTTTATCAACAATAGAGTCAACCGCGTGTACCAGGTAATGCCCCAATCCTAATTGCTGTTGTTTCGGTGCCACGGCAATAAATGCCAACATATGGTAGCGCTCAGCGGGAATTGCTGCATGAATTTTTTGTTCTTTTTCTAGTAATTGCTTGGTAGAAACATAGCCTGCGGTTAGCAACATATTTAAACGCCAATGCCAAAGCCGATTAGAGCCGATACCTGAGTCTGGTGTTATAACACAGGCCACACCATACAATTGCTCACCTTGAAATAGGCCAATAATTGGCTGCTTAGCTTGCCAAAAGGCATTTAGTTCTTCACGAATTGCGGCACGTAAGCGCTGTTCATAGTCTGGCTTTTCTGCGCGAAAAATCTCCATAAACAACGGGTCATCATGATAAGACTGAAACAATAGCGATGCGGCAAGCTTTAGCTCGTCAGCAGTAAGTAATATGGCTTTTAGTCGTTCTAGCTCTACCGTATTTAATTCAGTTAACATAACGATCCCTTGTTCTATTGTCGATATATTATCCACAATAACAGCAAGGTTAGTCGTTGACAAATACAACACCTTACTGCTGTCCCACCACCACTATTCACTGCCGAATTGCTAATCACTTTATAAATATTGATAGGCTTTATCGCCCCAACCTACTAATTTATTTTGTTTAAAAATAAGTGCTGTACATTCATCCTTTGTAGTTTTGCCATCACTTTTTACATGATGGGTACGATAAAACAATACCTGCACCGTCTCACCATCTTTGCTAAACGATTCACTAAAATCAGGGGCGCCCATTAGGTTACGAATATCTTGTAGCGACCTGTCCAGTTCCAACTGATTAACTTGGTCTTGGTTATAACGCTGAGTTTTTTGCCAATTGCTCTCATCATCAAATTCGTGCTTACCACCCACCGCTACTACACACCCTGTTAACGTTATCGCCAAAGTTGCCGCGACTAAAAATTTAGCTAACATAATAATTTTCCTGTTTATTTTAATAAAAACTAAGCCTTTGCGGCTTAATACTATTTGTTAAAATACATACAGCAAAGCGCATGCCAAACATTAATTAATTTGAAAACAGCAACTTATAAAGTTAACTCTACTATTGCTGCGCTAACAATGGTAAATTTCGCTACTTGTTAGTCAATTCGGCAATACTAATGACAGATCCAGTAACATTGCTACAGCAGATAGCCGCGCAACTGCAGTACGAAGGTAAAACACCCAGTTTGGCCTTATTTCGTGCCCGCTTAGCCGGCCGCATTACGCCACAACAATTGTTTAGTGCTTATCAACACTGGCGAGCTAACCCTGTTATTGCCACTGACGTAAACATTGCTGTGCCACAAACTGAAATAACACCTCAAACCTCATCGAGGGAACTAGAGCTAACCTTAGCCAGAATTGAAGCGAAGCTTGATTTATTACTCAGCAAGTTGGACAACTAAATATGTATGTGGCCGAGCTAGAATTTAAAATTATTGCCGATACCAATTTTGCTCAGGCGGAATCAGCCATTCGCCATTATATTGAAAAGCTGATTTTTAACGGCCAAATATTAGGCCGCGAGTTTCCTACTGCCTGGCAGCAAGATCGTTTTTGTAGCCGTATTGTAATCCCCGATGAGCACGCCTTATTAGCTAAGTATCACAGCAAACTAGGTAATACCGCGTTACAGCAGCTTGGCAACGCAGGGCTGGCCTATCCGCAATTGCACGTATTGGGAATGGATTTAATGTCACCTCATACCGATCCCTGCGCTAAAGCCAAAAGTTATATTTTATATACTCGATTTAGCGATACCTGCTCGCCACTGCGCTGCGGCGAACATTTTGCGCCTACAGCCTTGTATCAGTTAAAGACATCGGAGCCAGATCATGAACAGTTGATCCGCTGGCAGCTGCAGTATCAAGCATTAGATGAAATTCAGATGCAGCACACTCGTGTACTAGATAAAACCGCAGAGCGAAGCCTGCAGCAGTTGCATAGCACACTGAATAAGCAAGGTAGAAAGCTGGCAAAGCAACTGGAGCTCACAAACGGCATACCGGTTTTTTATGCGTTGTATAGCGGCACCAGCACTAATTGCTCAGCAGAAGCAGATAAAACCTGCCCTGGATGTGGCGAAAGTTGGCGTTTAGTAAAACCTATGCATGACATTTTTGATTTTAAATGTGATAGCTGTAGGCTGCTGAGCAATATCGCTTGGGATTGTCAAAGCTCATCGTAATGGCACGGCGTTAACTGGGTAAAAAACTCAGCCAAGTTGTCAGCGAGCTTTTCTGACACATCTTGGCCAACATGTTCAACGAACACTTCACCGCTGCTATTTAGTACAGAGAGTAAAACAGCGTCATCTTCTGTGGTGGCAAAGAATACGGTTTCACGCTGTTTTAACCGCCGTTTCATCATAATGTGACCGATAATATTTTCTTGCAGCCGCTTCAAATCATCGTTATTCCACACCATTAGCAAGGCTAACTTACCACGCTGATGTTCAGCCGCTAAGCCAGCACCATAGTGCTGGCTATAGAAGGTTTTAATATCATCATGCAGTGTAAGCTCAAGCGCCTGTTCAACATTAGTGAAATCGGCGCTCGGTTGCTGTAATACTGGCTGCCACGCTACATTGTTATCGATAATATCGCCGTGCTGACATGGCGAAGGGCTTGCCGTATCAACCCAAGTTGTTAGCACGCTTTGTTGCTGTTGATGCCACTGCAACGCTTGATGAATAAACTGAGAGTAATTGCTTGCCAGACTCACGCGACCTTCCGTCATACTTTATGATAAACTAGCGTCATTGTATCGTTAACCTTGCAGTGATAACAGTAACCGACATGAGTCAAAGCCAATCCGATATTCTTGCTGGGCTAAGCTTAGGTAAAGTAACCGCCTATGCTGATAAATATGATGCCAGTTTATTACAAGCGGTACCGCGTAGTTTAGGCCGCGACGATATAGGCATAAACACGACTGTTCTGCCTTTTATTGGTCAGGATATTTGGCACGGTTATGAGCTATCTTGGCTTAATGCCAAAGGTAAACCCATGGTGGCTTTAGCGACCTTTGTGGTGCCGTATGACTCAGAAAACTTAATTGAGTCTAAATCGTTTAAGTTATACCTAAATAGCTTTAACCAAAGCAGATTTACTGATTTAAGTAAGGTTTATAAGCATTTACATACAGATTTATCAGCTTGTGCCGGCAAACCGGTAAAAGTAAGCCTACATAATGTTAATGAAATTATGGCGTTTCAACCAACCTGGATCCCTGGGCGTTGTATCGACGAGCTGGATATTGAAGTTAATCAATACCAATATGACGCAAGTTTGTTGCAGGTACAGCCGGATGCAGATGTTGTAGACGAACGTGTACACTCGCATTTATTAAAATCAAACTGCTTAATTACTTCTCAGCCTGATTGGGCAAGTGTGTATATCCACTATCGTGGTAAAGCCATCGATCATGAAGCCTTGCTACGTTACTTGATCAGCTTTCGTGGCCACAATGAATTTCACGAACAATGCGTTGAGCGTATATTTAGTGATATTTGGACGCGTTGCCAACCAAGCTTTTTGGCCGTTTACGCGCGTTATACTAGGCGTGGAGGTTTAGATATTAACCCATGGCGTGCTAGCGCACCTTATACTCCTCCGGCGATTCGTTTAAGCCGCCAGTAATCTAGATAATTCGCATTATTATACAATGCTAACCCGGTAGGCGTTTTGCCTACCGTAACGTGTTTGCCAGCTCGGTTTTAACAAAAACTTCATTTCTAGACAATCAGATATCGCATTTATAGCGATAGTCGATATACTTATGTTTAAACAACTATTTAATAAACAGCAGGCAGGTGATGCCCTTGCAAGATGACACGAAAAAACAACTAAGCAACGCCCTTAAAGCACGTAAAGTGCTTGAAGACACTTACGAAGCACAGTTTAAAATACTGGCGCAGTTTGTTGCCCGACTGTCATTAGCGTGTAAAGGTGTCGATGTTGAGCTAGATAACCGTTTGGCTAAATTACGCACTGAGCTAAATCGCGGTACTGACTTAGAAAAACTACTGCCATTTATAGAAGGCACCAGTGAAACCTTAAAGCAGTTTGAAGCTAAGCACCAAACTGATGTGCAAAAAGTGCAGCAGGGCTTAACTGATGCTGGTAAATTACTG
This sequence comes from Rheinheimera metallidurans, assembly GCF_036983985.1. Lineage (NCBI taxonomy): Bacteria > Pseudomonadati > Pseudomonadota > Gammaproteobacteria > Chromatiales > Chromatiaceae > Rheinheimera > Rheinheimera metallidurans. The sequence continues at coordinate 508,799 of NZ_JALAHQ010000001.1, read as the reverse complement.
CAAAAACAAAAAGGCTTACCTGATCAGTTACGCCGTGATTTACGCGACTTATTAACTAAGGTGGAAACGCCATCAGCGACAGTTCACGCCTTCTTACCACATATAAATAATCTGACCGAGCTGTATCAGCAGGCTTTACAGGCGAAGCAACAACTCACTGGTGACAACGCAGACGATGATCGCTATAGCCATACTTGCCGCAAAATAAGCATTGAGCTAACCAACTTACTTAGTGAGCTGGCGTTTGCCGATGACTGCGCCACTGAAATGGATAAAATTCGGGTTAGCTTACTTGGCAACCTAACCATTGATGTGTTGCTAGAAGCTTGCCTTAAAACCATTAGCATTATCATTACCAGCATTAACCAAGAGCGGCAGTCAGCGGAGCATTTTTTACTAAAACTAAATGACGCACTCTCTAGTGTGCAACAAGCCGTTGTTTCATCGCTAAACACCTCTTCTGAACTACAAGAAAAAATGCTGGTGCTAAACCAGCAAATAGAGCAGCAAATTACCCATTTAGGTGCAGCTAGCCAACGTGCGACCTCGTTAGAACAATTAAAAGCCTTAGTAAGTGACAAATTGTCGGCTATTGCTAATTCAATGCGCGCAAAAGATAAGCTAGAGCAACAAGATAGACAAAGCTTGCTTAGCACACTGGACAGCATGGAAGCACGGTTAAATGAGCTAGAAGCCGATGCGCTAACCTTTAAAAAACGTATTTCTGATCAAAACTTCCGTAGTTTGCAAGATGCGCTAACCGGTATAGCAAACCGCGCCGCCTTTGACGAGCGCTACCAGTTAGAAATTAAACGGGCTCAGCGCTATAACAAGCCATTGTGTGTGGCATTAGCCGACATTGACCACTTTAAAAGCATTAACGATAACTATGGCCACAGCGCAGGCGATAAAACCTTACAGGTTATCGCCAAGGCATTAAAACTGCATTTGCGTGAAACCGATTTTATTGCCCGCTACGGCGGCGAAGAATTTATTATTCTATTCCCGGAAAGTGAGCTTAGCGAAGTAGAAGCGCCGTTAAATATGCTTCGTGAAAAAATTCGTAAAATTCCGTTTAAATTTAAAAATGTTAGTGTCCCTATTACTATTTCATTTGGTGCGACCCAATTTAGCAGTAACGATACTAGCCGCAGTGCTTTTGACCGCGCCGATGAAGCTTTATATGAAGCGAAAAAATCCGGCCGAGACAAAGTAATACTTAAACCCGCTAAGTAACAGCGGGTGTTGTTAATACATTAAGGAGCACATATGCATGTGCAGCTAAACCCACTAGGGTCAATGGACTTATTATCACAATTAGAAGTCGACCATTTAAAACAAAATACCCAGCGCGAAGCATTTAAATTATTTCGTAATTGCTGCCTAGCGGTACTTAACGTTGGCAGCCATACCGACAGCTCAGCAGAAATTTATGAGCAGTACCAAGACTTTGCGGTTAATTTAATAAGCCGAGAGCGCGGCATTAAAATTGAGTTATTTAATCCGCCAGCAAGTGCCTTTGTTGACGGCGAGATTATTAAAGGTATACATGAACACCTATTTGCCGTTTTGCGCGACATTCTGTTTTATCACAACCGCTTGCAAAGCGACAAAAGCTGGTTAGATTTAAACAACGGTGCCCATATTACCCATACGGTATTTGATATTTTACGCAATGCCCGAGTTATCGACGCCAGCAATGAACCTAATATGATCGTGTGCTGGGGTGGCCACTCCATCAGCGAAGCAGAATATAAATATACCAAAGAAGTGGGCTACGAACTTGGCCTACGCGGCATGGATATTTGTACTGGCTGCGGCCCAGGCGCCATGAAAGGTCCAATGAAAGGCGCGACCATTGGCCATAATAAACAACGCCGCAGCACTGGCCGCTATCTCGGCTTAACCGAACCTGGCATTATTGCTGCTGAACCGCCAAACCCTATTGTTAATGAGCTCGTTATTTTACCGGATATTGAAAAACGGCTTGAAGCCTTTATTCGTGTAGCACACGGCATTATTATCTTTCCTGGTGGCGCAGGTACTGCAGAAGAGCTGCTATATCTGTTAGGCATTATGTTGCACAAAGACAACCGCCAACAAGCACTGCCCATCATTTTAACTGGCCCTAAACAAAGCGAAGCCTACTTTAATGATATCTCTAACTTTATTGAAAATACTTTAGGTAAAGAAGCATTAAGCCTATTTGAAATTATTATTGATAACCCACCAGAAGTAGCGCGCAAACTGAAACAGGGCACAATTGCGGTGCGACACTACCGTAAATCGGTAGGCGATGCTTATCATTTTAACTGGACGCTGAAAATTGAAGCCGGATTTCAGCAACCTTTTATCCCAAATCATCAGAATATGGCCGCACTCGACTTGCACTTGGATCAAGACAGCGCAACACTGGCTGCTAATCTGCGGCGCGCATTTTCGGGTATTGTCGCCGGCAATGTAAAAGATGACGGCATTAAAGCTATTCGTCAGCAAGGGCCATTTCAAATAAGCGGTGAACCTAAGTTAATGCAAATGATGGATAACTTATTACAAGCTTTTGTTAATCAAGGCAGAATGAAACTACCCGGTAGTAAATATGAACCTTGCTATAAGGTTGTACGTTAAATGGTACACCTGCTACTTATTGATGCGCTTAACTTAATCCGGCGGTTATATGCGGTTCAAGAGCGGCCGTATTTACCATTGCAAGATGACGTAGCAGAAAGCACTAAAATACAAATTGTGCATAATACCGAAAATATGTTGCGCCAAGCCCTAACGCGGCTACAACACGACCTAAAACCCAGCCATGCACTATTGGTGTTTGATGGTCGTGGCAGCCAGTGGCGTAAGGCGCTATATCCTGACTATAAAGCTAACCGCAAACCGATGTCAGCGATATTGGCTGATGCTCTTGTGGGTTTAAAGCATTGCGCCAGTACTATCGGCATTAATAGCGTAGAACAAGACGAATATGAAGCCGATGATATTATTGCCTCTGTCGCGACTAAACTGGCACAACATGGGCAGCAAGTAACTATAGTGTCTACCGACAAAGGTTTTTTACCGCTACTTGCTGACAATATTCATATTTATGACCCGTTTTTACGCCAATTTCATGACGAAGACAGTGTGCAGCAAAAGTTTGGCGTTAGCACAGCACAACTGGTGCGTTATTGGAGTTTAGTCGGCGATAGTACTAACCATATTCCTGGTGTAAACGGTATTGGCCCCAAAGGTGCTCACGATTTACTGGCATTAGGTGCAACCTTAACCGACGCTTTAGAACACCCTGATTGCCATAGAAAACTACGTGAAAAAATTTTACAACACAAAGAGCAAATCAAAATTTTTATGCAGCTTTTAACCTTAAGAACCGATGTACAACTTGGGCTGAACCTGCAAGAAATGCGTATTAACCCGCAGGCTCATTAGATATGCAATGGCTAACCGCTTTAACTCATACTCAACTTCGGTTTGGCAAATTTAGCGGCATTATGTTCGGTTTAGTTGTATACGTATTGCTTACTGCGGCGGTGTTGTTGTGGTATCAAGATGATGTTGAGCAAATGAATTGGGCCGATCGTGAAGTGTTTAACCATAAAATAATTAGTAAATATCAGCTTAATGACACTGTTTTACAGCAGCAAGTATTAGCGCGGTTAGGCGCTCCGGATATTACCTTTGCCCAACAACAAGGCAAGGTGCTATATCAGGTACTTTATTATCGTACCCATCGCAGTAAAGCTGACGGTATTACCACTGCCGATGAATGCACCGCATTATTATTTAAAAATCGTCGCTTAATTGCGATTGGTGATGCTGCAACTTCGCAGTATCAGGCAGCGACCACCAGTGCAAAACCATAACGTCGACTGGTTGCGCTATCAACGTTTGCTGCAACAAAGTACCGCTCATATCGCTAAGCTTGCCGACACAACCAACCTGCTGAAATTAAGCCAACAACTCACAACGCTGCGCTTAAGCCTCGTTGATAACAGCCTAAGCTTGCTAAAGGAGCATGCTGACCTACCGCCTAGCGTAGAGAAAATTGAGCTAACATTACTGTTATGCCAGCATTATCAATGGCCTAAGCCAATTTGGCGATTACTATTACAGGCTGCTTTTTGTAGTATCTTGGTGCGGGCTATGCCACAACAGCAACAATGGCCGAATTTATTGCCTTTTCCTGCCTTAGCGGCTGCGCGCTTGCTACAATTAGATGGTCAAAACACCTCGTTATTAACCGTACTAGCCGGCTGCTACCCAAGCGAGCGTAAACAAGCAAGTTGGCTGCAAAACCCGTTAAGTTTGGTGCTTACCCAGGCAGAATACTTAAGCGATAATCGCAAAGGATCAGAACCGTTGCTGCAACGCATAGGTATACGTATCGCACTAAGTAACAGTGAGTATGAATTGCGTTTGCTGCAGCATATTTTATGCTATTTAACCTTACCAGCCGCGTTAGATAATGCAGTAACTGATGATCATCTAACAGACAATACAGACTTAATTAGTAACGCCAAAATTTATCAGCTATTTGCTGCCGATAATAAAGATATTGAACATTATCTGCGTCAGTCTGCGGCTCTTGGTACAACAGTATTAGCAAGAGCAAGCCAGTTAAACCGGCTTAAGACTCAAGTTGTTGATTTACATTTAGCGCTAAATTTACTTGGCCGAACCCAATTACCACATATTTTGACCGAAGCGGAGCTACACGCCAATCTAATGCAATTACACCAGCCTAACCAGCTGATACTACAACAGTTTAGCGCTATTGTGGCGTATGCACTTAGTGTGCTCTTGCCAGCTAAACAACACAGCATTGCCTACTGGCAAGCTTTATCATTGTGCATTAGCGCGCCACTATGGCTGGACAATACAAGTTATGCATCGGCCTTGCTCGTGCGCACTAAAACCGATTTTCGTATACGTATATCCGATAACCACTACCAAAAGCCAGACACACAGCAACTGGTTTTTGGCTTACTACGACAGTACAACCTTAGTGAATGGCAGCCGGCAGCACAGCACTGGCTACAAGCAGAAAAAACGCTTCCTAATAGCCAACAAAGCTTAGCGCTGCAGCTGGCTTGGTATAGCGGTATAGCCGTGCTCACTAATCAAATACCGCAACAATTGCCACCGCTAATAAGCCGTGCACAACAAAGCCAGCTACTTAGCCATAATTTATCAAACTGGTTAATGCAGTTAGCTAGCCATTGTCAATGTTATTGTCCGCTACAACTTAGCTTATAGCGTTACTACACCATTTATCTTACTTATACAGAGTATAATCGTTACTGCTGTGGCAACAGTGCCGTAAACTGGCGTGAATAGCCGAAAAATGCTATATTCTGCGCCGTTTATGGCCCGTTCTGGGCCTTCTGTATCTATGTAGTACGACAGCTAAGGATCCCCATGAGCAAGCAAATTATTACTGTCATTAAAGGCGATGGCATTGGCCCAAGCATCGTTGAAGCCGCCATTCAGGTACTAGACAAAGTTGGCTGTGAATTTGAATATGAATATGTTGACGCGGGTTTAACTGCACTAGAAAAAACCGGCGAATTACTACCACAAGCCACATTAGATGCTATTGCGCGTAATAAGATCACGCTAAAAGGTCCACTAACGACGCCAGTAGGTGATGGTTTTACATCGATTAATGTCACGTTACGGAAAAAATTTAATCTGTATTCCAATGTGCGCCCAGTCATTTCGTTTAAGGGCACTAAAGCTCGCTACGAGAATATTGACATTATTACGATCCGAGAAAATACCGAAGGTATGTACTCTGGCCATGGTCAGGTGGTGTCTGCTGATGGCATGGTAGCGGAAGCCACCAGCATTATTACCCGCGAGGGCGCAGAGCGTATTGCGGTATTTGCTTTTGAAACAGCACGCCGTGAAAAACGTAAAAAAGTAACCATAGTACACAAAGCCAATATCTTAAAATCAACGTCGGGTTTATTCTTAAAAACCGCGCGTGAAGTGGCAACCCGTTATCCCGACATTGAAACCCAAGAAATGATTGTCGATAACGCCTGTATGCAACTAGTGATGAACCCGCAGCAATTTGACGTTATTGTCACGACTAACTTATTCGGTGATATTTTATCTGACTTATGTGCTGGTTTAGTTGGCGGTTTAGGTATGGCGCCGGGTGCAAACATTGGTACTGACTGCGCAGTTTTTGAAGCGGTACACGGCAGTGCTCCCGATATTGCTGGCAAGAACTTAGCTAACCCAAGCTCAGTTATTTTAGCTTCTATTCAAATGTTAGAATATTTAGGCCAGCAAGATAAGGCAGAGAAAATTCGCGCAGCACTGGCTGATGTTATTGCCACTGGCGATCGCACTACTCGCGATCTAGGCGGCAGCTTTGGCACTACAGACTTTACCGCCGCAGTATTAGAGCGCTTATAAGCATTGGTTTTGTTATAATAGCCATCATTGTATGGCTATTTTTTTGCCTATAAACGAGGAGCTGGGTATGTCGCAACCTAACAACGTATTACATGGCGTAACCTTAGAGCAAATTGTTACTGCACTAGTTACGCATTTTGGCTGGACAGAACTGGCTAAACAGATTGATATTAACTGTTTTAAACTAGACCCTTCGGTTAAAAGCAGTCTAAAATTTTTACGCAGAACACCTTGGGCACGGCAGAAAGTTGAAGAGTTATATATTGCAGAAAAGCTGTATCAGTAGCACTAATACAGCGTCTTAACCGAGCTTACTTATCTACCAGTGGCTTGCTATAGGCAAGCTCCATATCCCAAGGTAGCTGGATCCAGGTATCTTGTTCTATATCAGCAACATAGTAATCAACTAGGGGTTTACCCTGCGGTTTAGCATACACGGTAACAAAGCTCGCTTTGGGGAAATGCTCACGCAAGACCCTGGCAGTTTCACCGGTATCAACCAGATCGTCAACAATCAGCAAACTAGCATCATCTTGCAAACTCGCCGCTTTTAAAATACTTAGCTTACCTTGTTTATCATGCTGGTAGCTGGCAACACAAATACTATCAATAACACGAATATTCAGCTCTCTAGCTAAAATAGCCGCGGGCACTAAACCACCACGGCTTACTGCAACAATAGCGGTATAGTTTTTACCTAGCAGCCGATGTGCCAGCTCTTTAGTGGCATGGTGAAACGACTCCCACGACACGTAAAACATTTTATTTGTTGATAATGACATACCCTGCCCTACACATTGGCTAACGCAAAAATTATAAGCAGCCCAGCGCCACTTCAACCATTTCATTAAAACTGGTTTGGCGCAGCTCAGCACTCAGTGACTCACCGGTACGAATATGATCGCTCACGGTGAAAATGGCTAACGCGTTAATACCATACTCGGCGGCAACACCGTATAAACCGGCAGCTTCCATTTCTATTGCCAACACGCCATATTTTTCTAAGGTGTCAAATAAGGTTGGGTTAGGGTTATAAAATAAGTCAGAGGTAAAAACATTACCTACCTTAACGTCAATCTGCTTGGCTCGGGCGGCAACGACGGCTTTTTCTAGCAGATTAAAGCTAGCAATAGCAGCAAAATCTAAGCCGCCTAAACGGTTGCGGTTCACACTAGAATCGGTGCTGGCGCCCATACCAATGACGACATCTCGTACCTTTACATCTAGCGGCAAACCACCACAAGAACCAATACGAATAATGTTTTTTACACCAAAAAACTTAACCAGCTCAGTTGCATATATAGAGATAGACGGTACGCCCATGCCAGAGCCCAGCACGCTAACTGGTTTACCTTTATAAGTTCCGGTGTAACCCAACATGTTACGCACCGTATTTACGCATACCACGTCAGTTAAATAGGTTTCGGCAATATGTTTTGCCCTAAGTGGATCGCCTGGCATTAATACGGTTGGCGCAAAAGCATCTGCTGCTGCATTAATATGCGGAGTAGCCATAAAAGTCTCTTAATTAATCGAAGTTAAAAACGAATCGCCGTACGCCATAGCGTCCAGCCCAAAATAGTCAGCCAGCGTTTGGCCTATATCAGCAAAGCTCATGCGCTCACCCAAGTTTACTGGCTGCATGCCCGGCTTATACACCAGCACCGGAATATACTCACGCGTATGTTCAGTGCCATGCCAAGTAGGGTCGCAACCGTGATCCGCGCTAAGCAACAACAAGCTATCGGGCGCACAGGCCGCCATCAGTTCAGGTAAACGTTGATCAAAGTATTCTAAAGCTTCGCCATAGCCAATAGGGTCGCGGCGATGACCAAAGTTTTGATCAAAATCCACTAAGTTAGTAAATACAATACTATTGTCTACTTGCTGTGCCATTTGCGTCAGGGTGGTGTCGATTAAATCGGCTAAACCGGTGGCTTTAATACTGCTACTAATGCCTTGGTGCGCATAAATGTCGGCAATTTTACCAATGCTAACTACCTTACCGCCAGCAGCAGTTAACTTATCTAATACTGTAGCTGCAGGTGGCAGTACCGAGTAATCTCGTCGGTTTCCGGTACGAGCATAATTAGTTGCATTGTCGCCTAAAAACGGCCGAGCAATAACACGGCCGATGTTGTAACTATCTAGTAATTCACGCGCTACCAAGCAAAAATCGAGTAAGCGGTCCAAGCCAAAATGCGTTTCGTGCGCGGCTACCTGAAATACGCTGTCCGCCGAGGTATAGCAAATAGGTTTACCGGTTTTAATATGCTCGTCGCCCAGTTTAACTAAAATATCGGTGCCTGAAGCATGACAGTTACCTAAAATACCCGGCACACCAGTGCGCCGACATAATTCGTCTATCAGTGCGGCAGGAAAACTCTGGGTTTTATCAAGAAAATAGCCCCATTCAAATAACACAGGTACACCAGCCATTTCCCAGTGCCCACTAGGGGTATCTTTGCCGCTGCTAAGCTCTCGCGCATAACCATAACCACCGAGCAGTTGCTCAGTGTCTGCTATATCAGCCTGTACGCCACCCGAAGCCGCTGTGCCGGCTTTAACTAAGCCTAACCGAGCTAAATTAGGCAAGGCTAACTGCCGGCCTTTTTGCTGATGAAACACCTTAGCAATACTGGCGAAAGTATTCGCACCAACATCACCAAATTTAGCCGCATCGGGTGCATAACCAATACCAAAGCTATCTAGTACTAGGATCACTACTTTTTTTGTCATAGTCCTGCTCCGATGTGGTGTTAACTGGGTGAGTAATTACGTTACGTTAAGCGCAAAACAATAGTGCTACAACGCAGTTTTCAAAAAGGGCAAACAGTGTAAAACTAAGCCAGCCGCAATACAACACTATGGCTATAACCGTACAGCATAAAACCAAGACAAAACCCGCCACAAGGGCGGGGTTTAATTGTAACAACAACTAAAACAACACCTATTTACGGTAGTTGTTTATAGCCCATGTTATATAATGTAAAGCTAAATATATCGGCCATTTGCTCAATTTGTTTCGATACCGGCGTACCTGCACCGTGGCCAGCATTAGTTTCAATGCGTATTAACTGCGGGTTTGTACCGGCATCTTTGGCTTGTAACTCTGCAGCAAACTTAAATGAATGTGCCGGTACTACGCGGTCATCGTGATCGGCCGTTGTTACCATAGTTGCAGGGTACGAAACCCCGGCTTTAACATTATGCACCGGTGAATAACCACGTAAGTAATCGAACATTTCTTGGCTTTGCTCGCTAGTACCATAGTCATAGGCCCAGCCAGCGCCCGCGGTAAAGGTATGGTAACGCAGCATATCCATTACGCCTACCGCTGGCAGTGCAACCTTAACAAGGTCTGGCCGTTGGGTCATCACTGCACCAACTAATAAACCGCCGTTAGAGCCACCACGAATAGCCAATTTATTGCTTGAGGTATAGCCCTGCTTTTCTAAGTATTCAGCGGCAGCAATAAAGTCATCAAATACGTTTTGCTTTTGCAACTGAGTACCAGCCTGATGCCATGCTTTACCGTATTCGCCACCACCACGTAGATTAGGCACCGCATATACGCCGCCCATATCTAGCCATACAGCATTAGGAATACTAAAGCTTGGCGTTAAACTAACGTTAAAGCCGCCATAACCATACAATATGGTTGGGTTAGTACCGTCGCGCTTTAAGCCTTTTTTATAGCTGATAATCATAGGCACTTTAGTACCATCTTTAGAGCTATAAAATACCTGCTCTGACACGTAGTTTTCGCTGTCAAAATTAGCACCTGATTTACTATAAAGCTTTGAATCACCTGAAGCAGGGTTAAAACTATAAATCGTCTGTGCTGTCGTGTAATTGGTAAAGGTATAGTACAAATTAGCATCCAGCTTTTTGCCACTAAAACCACCGACACTACCTACACCTGGCAGCTCTACATCACGCACCAATTTGCCGCTGTAATCGTACTGTTGCACTTTAGCAATAGCATCAACCATGTACTCAGCAAAAATAAAACCACTACCGGTAGATGCACTTAACACATGTTCAGTATGCGGGATTAAGTCAACCCAATATTCAGGCTGAGGCTTTACTGCGTCTACCGTTACCACCTTTTTATTAGGTGCGTTTAGGTTGGTAACTAAATACAACTTGCTACCATCGTTATCCAATAAACGGGTATCTGAATCAGTGTGATCTAAAATAGTAACTAGCGCGCTATCTGGCTTAGTTAAATCTTTTAAAAACAGCTTATTACCTGACGTTGAAACCGCTGCTGTAATCAGCAAATATTTGTCATCTTCAGTTACAGAAGCGCCAACATAACGGTGCTTTTCGCTGTCAGTATCGCCAAAAATAACTGGGTCATTTTTCTGTGCTGTGCCCAACTGGTGATAATACAACTTATGTTGATCAGTTTTAGCTGACAACTCACTGCCATCGGGCTTGTCGTAACTCGAGTAATAAAAGCCTTCATTACCAAACCAGCTAATACCACTGAATTTTACATCAACCAGTTCGGTTTCTAATTTCTGTTTAGTTTCAACATCAATAACGATGATCTTGCGCCAGTCACTGCCACCTTCTGAAATAGAATAGGCAAGTTTAGAACCGTCTTTAGAAAAGCTGGTTTCAGCTAATGACGTGGTGCCATCAGCACTAAAGGTGTTCGGGTCTAAAAACACTTCACTGCTACCATCGTCTAATTGGCGATAGAGCACATACTGGTTTTGTAAGCCGTCATTTTTATAGAAATAGGTATATTTGCCTTCTTTAAACGGCGCACTGATTTTCTCATAATTCCATGACGCGGCTAATTTTTGCTTTATTGTTTCACGATAGGGAATAGTAGCTAAGTAATCAAAAGTGACCTTATTTTGTGCTTTAACCCAAGCTTCAGTTTCTTTACTGCGATCATCTTCAAGCCAGCGGTAAGGATCAGCAATTTTATTATCAAAATAGCTATCAACTACTTTACCTTTGGCTGTTTGCGGGTAAGTTAGCGCGTTTTTTGTAGTTTCAGTCATAGTTACATTATTCGGTTCGGTTACAGTAGCCGTGTTTGGCTCACCGCCACAAGCGGCTAGCAAAGATACCGCTAGAATACTAAGTACGTGTTTCATCGAAGAGCTCCCTGTTTCTTGTTGTTTTATCGCGCCTGAGCTTAACAAAGATGTGCCGTTTTGCCTATTTCAGGCAATCGGTTTTTATGCGCTATAAGATTAAAAAGCAAAAAAGCCAGTCAAATGACTGGCTTTCGCTGTAATGGTGCCCAGACCCGGAATCGAACCAGGGACACGCGGATTTTCAATCCGCTGCTCTACCGACTGAGCTATCTGGGCAAAACTGTGTTACGTAAATGGTGCCGCTTATCCGAGTCGAACGGATGACCTACTGATTACAAGTCAGTTGCTCTACCAACTGAGCTAAAGCGGCAAACTACGTTATAGAAAAAGTTGCTCTAATTTTACACTTAACAACTTTAGCACCTAATTAATGGTGCCCAGACCCGGAATCGAACCAGGGACACGCGGATTTTCAATCCGCTGCTCTACCGACTGAGCTATCTGGGCAACGCGGGTCGTATTAAACGGATTTTACGATATTAAGTCAACAGATATTTTATCAAGTAAGTACTGTTAGCTTATTAGTTATACAATAAGTGCGAATTACACACTAAACCGCCACCGCTATGCCGGTTTAATGTGTATTTTACCTTAATAACGCTGCTTGACGTAATTTACCACATCTTGATATTTTTCTTGGATTACTCGGCTGTATTCTTTAATTACCGACCAGTCACTATTCTCTGCAGCAGTTTCAAGACTGAGAGCTTGCTCTGATAAACTTAGCGCTCCGATACTTTTTGCTACAGATTTTAGTTGATGTGCCACAGCCCTAACTCCGCTGCGATCATTGCTTTCTAAATGCGTCGCTAACGTAGCAAGTAAATCAGCAGCATGCTTAACAAAATAGTTTAAATGCTCTTCGTGCTTACTGGAATCGTTGCCAAGAAAATTAGCTATAGTAGTAAAGCAAATAGGCGAAGCCTGCTGCGCAACCTCACTATTTAGACTAACAAGCTTTTTAATATCGGCCTTGTGCGGCAACCAACGGGTTAACATAATTTCAAGCGTGGCAAGCTCTATTGGCTTAGTTATATAGCCGTCCATACCAATGCTCAGGCATTTTTGCTCTTCACCTTTAAGCGCATTCGCTGTTACAGCAACAATCCGCGTAAATTCGGCGCCCTCACTTAAATGCAGGCTTTCTTTACGAATAGCACTGGCTAAATCGTAACCGCTCATATTCGGCATATGCAAGTCGGTTAAAATAAGTGGATAGTGAAATTGGCGCCATTTTTCCAGCGCTATAGCACCGTCGTCCGCAACCTCAACGGCATAACCTAGGGCATTAAGCTGATCAACAATAACGCGCTGATTCATTAAGTTATCTTCAGCCAGTAGTATTAGCTTACGCTGCTTACGAGCCTGCTCGATCGACGGTGCTGCAGTCGCAGTAATTTTTTCGCCAGCATATACTGGTTTAGCTTTACGCTTGGCCGCGATAAGCACGGCGTCATAAAGATGACTGCGGCAAATTGGCGAGCTATGTAAATAATAGACACGGTCTGTACTGCGTTCAGATAACTCAACTTGATTAGTAATAATAACAAACTGCACCTGCCCCATAGTCGGCATTTGTTGTAGCTGATCAATCTGGTTCGCTGAAATTTGCTCGTAAGTTGCATCTAAGACCCAAACAGCTGCCTGTTTTGGCGGTAAGGGCTTGGTATTCTCTGCGCGCTGCAACAAAGCCTCAAAGCTATTAGCGACTTCAAGCTCTGCATCGGCATATTCAAAGTACTCGGTCAAATGCGTTTGGTTGTGCGGGTCGGTAGTAAACAAGCACAAATGAATATCACGTAATAGTTCTTTATCAAGATACTGAATTTCATCAGAGCGACGCATAGGCACGCGAACAATAAACTCCGTACCTTGATCAACCTGGCTTTTAACGTTGATATCGCCATACATTAACGACGTTAAGCGCTGACAAATTGATAAACCTAAACCTGTGCCACCAAACTTGCGCGTTATAGAGCCTTCAGCTTGACTAAACGGTTGGAAAACATAGCTAATTTGACGCTGAGTCATGCCTTTGCCGTTATCAATAATACTGAACTGGATCTGGCTAAAATCCATATTCTCTTCTAGCAAATCAGCTTTAATAATGACTAAACCAATTTTCTCTGGCGTGGTTTGGGTAAACTTTATCGCGTTACCCGCCAAATTATACAAAATCTGTCTTAAGCGCACCGGATCGCCAACTAAACCATAAGGAATACGTGGGTCAATAAATAGCTTTAAATCGATTTGTCGCTGATACGCAACCGACACTAAGATACGGCCCACAGCTTCAATAATTTCGACCAATGACAGCGGTATCGTTTCTAATTGTAACTTACCAGCTTCAATTTTCGAGAAGTCTAAAATATCATCTAAAATGCGCAGTAATGAGAATGATGATTCGCGTATCGTGTCTGTCATGCGAAACTGTGACGTAGATAACTGAGTTTTACGCAGTAAATCTATAGTACCTATAATGCCATTCATTGGCGTTCGGATTTCATGACTCATCGTTGCCAAAAACGTTGACTTAGCTTCATTCGCTTTTTCAGCGGTTAATTTTGCCGTTTCTAAAGCATCGGTGCGCTCTTTAATCCGCGTGTCCACTTCTTGCTTAAGGTTTTTAATATTTTGCTCTGACTCAGCCAGCGCAGCATGACCTTGCTCAATTTTACGAAACAACTGATTAATATGACTGCCAAGCACGCCATAACTATCTTGTGCATGGCTATCGACACTGATATCAAACTGCTCGTTGTCTAAAGCTTGATGTGTGCCAAGCAATAGCGGTTTTATACGGCGGCTAAAAAAGCCTGAAATAATTGACGCAAAAAGCAAACTTAGTATCAAGCCAATCACTAAACTTACGCCAAAAGCTGCGGCATAAGGCCACTGCGGCTTAATATCGAGTTGTTGTACATAAATGAGTAGTGCTTTCTGTTCTGGCTTTAAACTTATAATCTGGTGCACCACCAAATATTCATTATTTTGCTCAGCGCTCTCAGTCCAAAGTGGTTGGGGTACAAAGCCTTGTACGTTATTAGTATTAGCAATAAGTTCAACATCACCACGTTCTGCTTGGCGATATAAATATAAGGCTCTAGTTGGATCGCCATTACGCGTTTGAAATAATACCTGCTCGGTAGCGCTACTATTATTACTTTGCAGCAACGGCGTTATTGCACGTTGTACTAACGTAGCGTCAGCACTAAGGCGAGCTAACTGCTTATCATTGTAATTAGGATCTGGCTGATTTAACGCCATAAACAGGCCAGCTTGCACTAATAGCGTAAATAAGCTGAGTAATATAAGGCGCTTAAAGATAGGCCGACTAAAAGAGGTGTTTTTCATTAGCTGTCCAATTTCTCTGCTTTTACTGCACACTACGTAATTTGTTTAGCAGTTTAACAATTTTTAGCCTCTTGCGTAACCGTATAATTGCGCCGCGATTTTGTTGTCACAAAAACGCCAGCTTAATGCTGGCGTTTAACGTTAGATATCGTTGACTGCGCTTTATTTCATAACTAATTTAGAACTGATTCATGGTGTTATCTTTACCGCCCGCTTTTAACGCCGCTTCGCCTGAGAAATATTCTTTATGATCATCGCCTACATCTGAACCCGACATATTCTGATGTTTAACGCAGGCAATACCTTGGCGTATTTCTTTACGTTGCACACCCTCAACATAACCCAACATGCCAGCGGCACCGAAGTATTCTTTAGCTAAATTATCGGTTGATAATGCCGCCGTATGATAAGTAGGCAAGGTGATAAGATGATGGAATATGCCGGCTTCACGTGCCGCATCGGCTTGGAAGGTTCGTATCCGATTATCCGCTTCTAACGCTAATTCGCTGGCATCATATTCCTCCCCCATTAACTGCGCGCGGTTATATGCATTAAGATCCCGACCCGCGGCTTGCCATGCATCAAATACTTGTTGGCGGAAATTGAGTGTCCAGTTAAAGCTTGGGCTATTGTTGTAAACCAGCTTGGCATTAGGTACTACCTCGCGGATACGATTTACCATTTCGGCAATCTGGCCGACGTGCGGTTTTTCGGTTTCAATCCATAACAAGTCGGCACCATGCTGCAATGAGGTAATACAATCAAGTACTACGCGGTCAACGCCACTGCCACTCTTAAATTGAAATAAACCACTGGCTAAACGTTTTGGTTTTAATAACTTACCATTCGCTTTTACTACAACGTCGCCATTGGCAATATCATCGGCACCACTAATAACGTCGCCATCTAAAAAGCTATTGTATAAATCGCCTAAATCACCAGGTTTATTGGTTACCGCGATTTGTTTAGTTAAGCCAGCACCTAATGAGTCTGTGCGAGCGACAATAATACCGTCGTCGACACCAAGTTCTAAAAAGGCATAACGTACTGCATTAATTTTGGCTAAAAAATCGGCATGTGGCACGGTTACCTTTCCATCTTGATGGCCACATTGTTTTTCGTCAGACACTTGGTTTTCAATTTGAATGGCACAAGCACCGGCTTCTATCATTTTCTTCGCTAACAAATAAGTAGCCTCTTCATTACCAAAACCAGCATCAATATCAGCAATAATAGGCACTACGTGAGTTTCGAAGTTATCAATTTTATATTGTATTGCCGCAACCGCAGTTTTATCTGCTTGCGCTTTAGCTGCATCTAGCTCTCGGAACAAACCACCAAGTTCACGCGCATCGGCTTGCTTTAAAAAGGTATAAAGCTCAGTAATTAGTGCGGGCACTGCCGTTTTTTCATGCATTGACTGATCGGGCAATGGCCCGAATTCTGAACGCAGTGCGGCGATCATCCAACCGGATAAATACAGGTATTTGCGTTTGGTGGTGCCAAAGTGTTTTTTAATAGCGATCAGTTTTTGTTGGCCTACGAAACCGTGCCAACAACCGAGTGATTGTGTATATTGGCTACTATCTAAATCATATGCTGCCATATCAGCACGCATAATTTTGGCAGTGTATTTAGCAATATCTAACCCAGTATGAAACTGGTTTTGTGCGCGCATTCTAGCGGCTGATTCAGGATTAATGGCTGCCCATGCCGCACCATTTTGCTGACGTAACTGAGCTATCTGTTGTATTGCATCTTGGTAAGCTGACATCGCGATATCCTTCTTTTGCTTATAGCCCAATAGGCTGGGCGCTATTTTCCTCAAGCTGATAGTCAACCTGACGGCTTCCACTATAGGTTTGATTTCAACAATTCATAAAGATGATTTTTGTTATGCCTATCATTCACGCAACTTATGAAAAAGCGCACTTGACGACTGCCGTATAGCCAGTGCTATGATTCATTACACTTATACAAAGTCAGTCGGTTATTAAATATATGAATATTAAGAAAATGGATTTAAACCTGCTGGTTTATCTAGACGTATTACTGCGGGAAAAAAACGTTACTCGGGCCGCGCACCAACTTAATATTACCCAGCCGGCGATGAGTAATGGCTTAAAACGACTGCGTGATTTACTTAATGATCCCATACTTGTGCGCACATCTGAAGGTATGGTGCCAACCGAACGCGCTCGTGAGTTAGCACCCATTGTACGTGGCGTATTGCTAACTCTAGAAGAAACTCTGCAACCTAACAAAGACTTTGAACCGCTTCTTAGCCAGCGCGTATTTCGTATCATGGCCAGTGATTACGCAGCATCTACCTTGATCCCTGCGCTGCTGAAGAAAATGCGTGTACAAGCACCACACACCAGTTTAGATATCATGACGCCATCAGACGTTACCTTTCACGACGTAGAAAACGGTAAGGTAGATATGGCGATTAACCGCTTTGACCAACTACCGCAATCGTTTCATCAAAAAACCGTTTGGCGTGATAGTTTTTCTTGCCTCATTAATGCACAAAATCCAGTACTAAAAAACTTCAATTTAGACAGCTATTTAAAAGCCCAACATATCTGGGTAAGTAAAACCGGCTTCGGTGTTGGCGTAGGTATGGACCCTAAAGACGTACAGAAATTAGGCTGGGTAGATGAGGCACTCGCTAAGCTGGGTAAACAACGCAACATCTCGGTATTTACCCGTAATTATCATGTCGCAATGCACCTCGCGGTTGGTATAGATTTAATTGCGACCCTACCCAGCCATGCGGCTCGGCTTTATGCCAATGACCCTACTATGGCCATTATGGACCCACCGTTTGCCATTCCTTCGATTGAGCTAAAAATGATTTGGAGCCCTTTGCTGCATCAAGATGCTAGTCATATTTGGTTTCGCCGATTAATAGTAGAAACGGCCGATGAACTAAATTAAAACGCCAAATATACTAAGAGTAACTAACACCATAGCCGCTATATTAAAAGGCTAAGTAACAAACACGAAAAAGGCGCTGTCAGACTGACAGCGCCTTTTGCATTTGGTTTACTCAGCTTAATCTAGTAACTGATAGGCTGGCAGGGTAAGAAAGTCTACTAGCTGTTCAGAAGTAGTAATATCTAGTAATAATTGCTGAGCACGAACAAAATTTTGCTCGGCCCAGTTAGTTTCACCTACTTCTGAGCGCACGATCTTTGCTTCTTGCTCTAGCATCGCGGCAAATAGGGCTTTGGTAATCAGCTTGCCATTACTTAAGCTTTTTCCGTGTTTTATCCATTGCCAAATCGAGGTACGAGAAATTTCTGCCGTTGCAGCATCCTCCATTAAGCCGTAAATAGGCACACAACCTTTGCCGCTTAGCCATGCAGCAATATACTGCAGTGCCACACGAATATTAGTCCGCATACCTTCTTCGGTGCGCTCGCCCTCGCAAGGCGCTAATAGCTGCGCTGCGGTAATCTCTGCATCACTTTGGCGGCTAATATCCAACTGGTTTTGCTTATTACCTATTAAATATTTAGCAAACACCGCATTTGCTGTCGCAGCTAACCCAGGGTGCGCAACCCAGGTGCCATCGTGCCCATTACTCGCTTCTAGCTCTTTATCGGCATGCACTTTAGCTAAAATGGCCGCATTTTGTTCCGCATCTTTGGCGGGTATAAATGCGGCCATACCGCCCATGGCTAGCGCCCCTCTTTTATGGCAGGTTTTTATCAGCAAGCGTGAGTAGGCATTTAAAAAGGGTTGTTTCATGGTAACCACTTGCCGATCAGGTAGGACGCGATCAGCATGATTTTTTAAGGTTTTAATATAACTAAAGATATAATCCCAGCGGCCACAATTGAGCGCTACAATGTGATCGCGCAGCATATATAGAATTTCATCCATCTCAAATACTGCCGGCAGAGTTTCAATTAACACGGTCGCACGAATAGTACCGATACTTTGGCTAAACTTTTGTTCGGTATAGCTAAATACGTCAGCCCACCATTTAGCCTCGACATGAGTTTGTAATTTAGGTAGGTAGTAATAAACACCGGTATTCTTGGCAAGTCGAACTTGATAGTTGTGTAAAAAATACAGCGCGAAATCAACCAGCGAACCAGGCACTTGCTCGCCATCAACCAGCAGATGCTTTTCAAATAAATGCAAACCACGCACCCGAGCAATCAGCAGCGCTGGGTTAGCGTTTAAGGCGTAATGTTTACCGGTTTGCGTAT
This sequence comes from Rheinheimera metallidurans, assembly GCF_036983985.1. NCBI lineage: Bacteria > Pseudomonadati > Pseudomonadota > Gammaproteobacteria > Chromatiales > Chromatiaceae > Rheinheimera > Rheinheimera metallidurans. The sequence goes on along the minus strand of NZ_JALAHQ010000001.1, from coordinate 489,664 downwards.
CGGTATAACTAATTTGACCTAAATTGGCATCACGTAAATTTATTTGCCCTTCGATAACACCGCTCCAGCTCGGTGCTTGCGAATCTTCAAAATCAGCCATAAACACTTTTACATCGGCGTTCAAGGCGTTGATGATCATCTTGCGCTCTACTGGGCCGGTAATTTCAACACGACGGTCTTGTAAATCAGCCGGTATTGCCGCTATCTGCCATTTAGACTGGCGAATGTTAGCGGTCTCTGGCAAAAAGTCAGGCAGTGCACCAGCGTCATACCGTTGCTGTTTGCTTTGACGTGCTGCTAGTAATTTAGTTAGCTCTGGACGAAATTTACGAGTCAATTCAACCAGCAAGGCACAGGCTTGCTCAGTTAGAATACTGTCATAATCTGCATTTAATGCTGCATTTATAGTTAAACCGGCACGGCTGATGCTTGTAGTCATAAGTCTGTCCTTTTATCGACGGATACCAATATTGGCGCATTAGCGGCTGGGTATCAGATTGAGCACGAACTATAAGCGCTTTTTAACTATAAAATACATTAATGCCAACAATGCTAGCCATTCACTACTGAAATACACAATTTTAGGTTTAAACCAAAAAGATGGCACAACTTGTGCTTAATAATATTTAAGTTATTGGTGTATCTGACACCTTGTCAATTTTCTGTCGGAGGTATGCATGGAATTTGTCCTGCTATTAATATTAATGTTAGTAATAGTGGTAGCGCTGGTGGCTAGCCGCTTTGTCGACAGTGGCAATCCGTTTCCACTGCAAAGAAAAACCAGTTTATTTAGCCCAGTTGAACGCTCTTTTATGCAACTGCTAGAAAAAGCCGTAATTAACGAATATAAAATATTAAATCGTGTGCGCCTGTCAGATGTGTTGGATTTAAAAACCGGTATCAGTGATAAAGCGCGCAATAACACGCTATTAAAGCTAAATGCCAAGTATCTTGATTTTGTACTCTGCGATCCGACGGATTTAAGCGTAGTAGCAGTGCTAGATTTGGTAAACAACAGCACTAAAGATGGACACAACGCCGTACCTGACTGGTTTGTAAATGGCGCTTTAGATGCTGCAGGCGTGCCTTATCTGCGCATGAAAATAAAAGTAGGTTACACCGCAGCAGATATTCAAACGGCTATTGCGGCACGGTTAGGTAAAACAGTAACTAAGCCAGAACCTATGTTTAAAGGTTTAGTGAAGAAAGGCCCAACACGTCCGGTACGCTCGCTAAAACCGGCAGTTAGCGGCAATACTTTGCCAGTGCCCGCTTTATCACACTCTCAAATTAAGGCGCAGCAAACTGCGCTTATACAGGCTTCTTAACGCTTTGGAGAAATGAGTCACTCCGCGCTAAGTTGAAATACCGCCCGCTGCAACGGGCGGTATTTTTTTATGCAAAATTAAGCTAAAGTAATCTTAGTGTCTGCCGCTACAGTCTAGATGAGTTGACAAAGGAGGTACTATGAGTCAATCCGTTGGCGCTGCATCATCAAACCAAGGCTATGAAGTTTTGGCAGCTGTAATGGCTAATAAGCAGCAAAATCAAGAAGCTAAAATGGCAACTATGCTAGTACAAAGTGCTATGCAATCAGTTGAGCAAGTACAAGCTTCTGCCCCAGTTGGTAACTTGGGACAAAATATTAATATTACGGTGTAATTAATATTTTTAAGAAAAAAGGCCAGTATAAAAACTGGCCTTTTGTATTTTATGTGACACGCACCGCAATGCTTAACTTTTATCTTGTTGTGCTAAAAAGTCTTTAAACTCTATGGTATACAGCCTAATAAGCACTATGGTTAGGGCAAATATTATTGGCCCGTAAATTACACCGATTAAACCGAACAATTGAATACCACCAATCAGCGATAGAAATATAAGTAAAGTACTCATGCCTGAACTGCCCTGCATCAACAACGGCCTAAGCACGTTATCAATAGAGCCCACTACGACTACACCCCATATCGCTAAAAACAATGCCCACGGCCAATCACCCGTTAGTAATAAATATACACAGGCTGGGATCCAAATTAGTGCCGTGCCTACCGCGGGAATAAACGAGGCAAATGCCATCATCGTACCCCAAAATAAGCCTGGCAAACCAACAATAGCAATGGCAATACCACCAGCGATACCTTGGGCAATGGCAGTTAAAAACGAACCAATGACTGCCGAACGCGCTACAGTTTTAGCTTCGCTTAACAAAGCCTCTTCCTGCGAACGTGATAACGGAATTATCCAGTGCAATGAATTAACGATTTTTTCATGGTCGCGTAGTAAAAAAAACAAGATAAACAGCATCAATACGAAACCAAATATCAAACCAGTAATATCACCAACCAATTGGGTACTGAAATTTAATAGTTCTTTGCCAAAGCCAGATGAAAACTCGGTAAGTTGTTTCACAATGCTTTCGCCGCTAATTTCTCCAGCCGGCGATATTTGATTTACATAATCAAGTGTCCGTTGCACCGCGCCATGCTGCATTAGTTGCTCAGCGCCGCCGGTACTTAACCAATGATAACTTTGCTTAGTAAAGACTATACCTTGCTGCACTATTGCTATAAACACCAATGAAGCGGGCACCAAAATTACGACAACCAATAACAAACAAGAAAGGCTGGCGACGAGGTTAGGCTTACCGGGAATTTTTCGTTCAATATACTGATGTACTGGAAAGCATAATAATGACAGCACAAAAGCCAATACGATGGCACCGATATAGGGTGCCACAAGTAAATAACTGGCATACAGCGCCAGTAATAACGCAATAATTAGCACATAGTGACGCGACTCTGTTTGAAACTTTGTAGCCATCAATATATCCTTTTAATTATGCCTTTATTACGGCGCAACCTGCTGTAAAATTAAACCGCAAATGTAAGCACCGTATGTCCCTAAGCCATAGCCCAGCACCGCTAGCAGCACACCAACTGGTGCGAGTGACGGATGAAACGCCGCTGCAACCACAGGTGCTGACGCAGCACCACCCACATTAGCCTGGCTACCAACTGCCATATAAAACATCGGTGCTTTGATCAGTCTTGCGACAATAATTAATAAACCGGCATGCACTGACATCCAGACAATACCTACTAAAAACATCAGTGGATAATCAAGAATGGCAGTAACATCCATATGCATGCCTATGGTAGCAACCAAAATATACAAAAATGCTGAGCCTACTTTGGATGCCCCCGCAGCTTCAAGGTTACGCACCTTGGTTGCCGACATAATTAAGCCCAAAGTAGTAGCAATAACCACCAACCAAAAAAAGCTACTGGTTAAACTGTATATTGCAAGTTGCGGTGCTACACGCTCAATCCAAGGCGCGATAAGATCGGCCAGTGCATGCGACAATCCGGTTACACCAAAGGCCACTGCAACAATCAACATAATGTCAGTTAATGTTGGAATACGCGCATTTTCAGCTTGGTATTTTTCGATTTTTTCGCGCAGGTGCATAATACCGCTGGTATCCGCACCATTTTTACGGTCAAAAAACTCAGCACGGCTGGCTATAAATAGCAGCACCGCCATCCATACGTTTGCCACCAGTACATCTACAGTAATCATTACCGAGAAAATGCTGCCATCAACGTTAAATACTTCTTTCATTGCGGCTTGGTTAGCTCCACCGCCAATCCAACTGCCAGCAATGGTCGTCATACCACGCCATACGTCATCGCCACCTAGCTCTTGTGGGAAAAAATATCCCATAGTAATTAGCGCTATAGGCCCGCCAATAATAATACCGGCGGTACCGGTTAAAAACATAATTAATGCTTTAGGGCCAAGGCCAAGAATAGCTCTAAAATCAACACTAAGCGTCAACAATACTAAACTTGCTGGCAGTAGATAGCGTGACGCCATTTTATATAATGATGAACCTTCACCATCAATAATGCCAAAACTATTAAACAGTGATGGAATAAAGTAACACAGCAGTAATGCTGGTACATATTTATAGAACGCTTTAAAAAAACGATTATCGCTGTGACTGGTATAAAAAACAGCGCCTAAAATAGCCGCCATTAAACCAAGTACTACGGCATCATTAGTGATAAGTACACTGGATTCTTGCATTGGGAACCTTGAAAATTAAGTTATTGTTATGTAGACAAACGGCTGCCAAAATACCACAGCACTCGCCCAGAACAAAGTAGACCAACCTAAGTAGTAGCCAATTTACGTTAATGCTGAGATAAATTAGCTCATTTCGCAGTTAAAGGTTGGTTATCAAATACTACGCCAGCCCAACCACTACGCATAAAGTTTCGGATATTTTGATGATCGTGCGCTTTAGGTGTCGCCATTACCTGCCGGTAATAATCGCCATACAAATGTAACGTTTGTGGAGCAGATAATTGATGTAGCGCACCAAAGGCTAAGATTTTACACGAACCATTATTTTCGCCAGCGGCGTTAAATAGCTCGCCATTTTTAAATGCACTCGGTGTAAAGTTATACAATTCATCGATCAACGTTATACTTTGTATAAAGCTAATACTTAGCGGTTCTGTACTTAGTTGGATAAAAAAATGTTCTAACATGGCAATTCCTATGCAATACCGTCCATAAAACTCTCCAGCGGTAATACTAAGCGCACCCAGCAAACTTCGCAATACAACCAATAGGAACAGTCACTATTGTCATATAATATGCTTAGACCACGTTATTGCTCGGCAATGCTATAAATTTGGAGGTTACCCAGTGTTTACTCAATATATAGATAGCCCGCTTGGGCCCATTAAAATACAGGCTAACGACAAGGGTATCACTGAAATTGCTTTTGTTAGCAGCACCCTATCGGCTACCAACACCTCAAGCTTAACCAAGCAGGCAGCGCTGCAGTTAAGCGCTTATTTTGCCGGTGAACTTAATCAGTTTAATTTACCACTTGACGCTACAGGTACCGTATTTCAACAACAAGTTTGGCATGCGCTATGCGACATCCCTTTTGGCACTACTCGTAGCTATGGTGACATTGCACAGCAGATTAATAATATCAAAGCCGTGCGCGCAGTCGGCGGTGCTAATGGCCGCAATCCAATTGCAATAGTGGTACCTTGCCACAGAGTGATTGGCGCGAACGGCACCCTTACCGGTTACAATGGTGGGCTAGATAAAAAAACTTGGTTGCTAAAACACGAACAGCGCCAATAGGCGCTGTGCGTTAAAGCTTAAATCTAAATTAGAATTGGTATGACATACCAAAACGGAATTCATTTTTTGTATCGCCGCTATTTAATGCGATATTGCTACGAATTGCCCAATCTGGGCTTAAATAAAATGCGATACCACCGGCTAAACTACCGTAATTATCGCCAATAGAGTGGTAGGTAGCTTCAGAGTACAACTCAACCTGTGCAGTTAGTGGATGACGCATACCTACACCACCGTAACCACCTGTATCGTCTGCATCGCCAGATGCATTTTCAATACCGGCTAAAACGTAAGTTTGTGTAGTAGGCGAGAAATCTAGTTTAAAACCAGTTAAATACTTTGCGCCCACTTGAACTAGGTTGGCATCAAATTGCCCTTCTGATAAGCGCGTATAACTACCGTCTACTACCCAGTTGTTATCTACACGGAATGAACCTTCAATATAAGGGCCATCAGAACCCATGTCGGTATAACCAGCGCCTACATAATCCCATTTGATATTAGCTTGCGCACCTGCTGCAAACGCTAATGCTACAATACTCGCTAATGCTAATGACTTTTTCATTTTATTGCTCCTTGTTTTCCCCTAGATGAGGGATGTTAGGTACTGCTTTGTTTTAATGACGTTAGCTTAGTGCTCACGAATTAACGCTGGCTGAACTACTCGCAGTGCAACCATTCGCTTTTATAGATAAATTAATGGCAAATTATGCGGTTTTATTTATATTTCCCATGATGTTTAATAGAAAAAACCTTGCGGAGTACATCATGACAAATCGTACCTTAGTGCGTCTAATTCCTTCAATTGCCGCGTCTGACGGTGCCGGTGTAAAAATTAAACGCAGCCTTGGCCAAAACCAGCACACGAGGTTAGATCCATTTTTAATGCTGGATTTTTTTGGTTCAGATCAACCCGGCGATTATATTAAAGGTTTTCCGCCCCACCCTCATCGCGGTTTTGAAACCGTAACCTATATGTTAGATGGCCATATGCTGCATCAAGATCATTTAGGCAACCAAGGGCATTTAAAAAGCGGTGGCGTGCAGTGGATGACGGCCGGTCGTGGTATTATTCATTCTGAAATGCCACAACAGGAAGCGGGTGTAATGCAAGGCTTTCAGCTTTGGCTTAATTTACCAGCCAAAGAAAAAATGAAGGCACCAGCCTATGTCGATATTACGCCCGAGCAGATCCCGACACTTCAGCTGTTGCAGGGCAGTATTAAGGTTGTTGCAGGTACACTACACACGAATAACCAACAGTTAAGTGGGCCAATTCAAGGCTTAACTACCGAACCACAATATTATGACGTGCACTTAAATGCTGGACAAAGCCTTAGCTTGACGCTACCAGCAGAGCACAATGCTTTTATTTACCCTTATATTGGTACTGTTAGCGTACAAACTGAAACCGACACGCAGCAAGTTCCATTGCATCAGGCGGGTATCTTAAGCTTAGGCAACACTCTGCTAATACACGCCGAGCACGCCGCTAAAGTACTAATATTAGCCGCACAACCCATTGGTGAGCCGATAGTGCAATATGGCCCTTTTGTAATGAACACTGCGGCTGAAATTGAACAGGCAATATTTGACTACCAACAGGGTAAACTTGCCGTTGACAGCACAATGCAAAGCATTACCTTACAACAATAAACTGCAGATAACGCATCAGAAACGGGCTTTTCTTTTCATGGCGCTTTATACTAGCGCCTTTGTCACTGAAGAGAATAAAGCATGCACTTAATTGGCATTATCGGCGCAATGGAGCCAGAAGTGGCGTTGCTGCGCCAGCAAATTAACAACGTAACGACCACCACGCTAGGTAGTTATACTTTTTATTGTGGTAGTTTAGCTAATGTTCAAATTGTGTTAGTGCAATCAGGCATTGGTAAAGTAGCGTCAGCGCTGGCTACGGCTTTACTTATCCAACATTTCAAACCTACCGCGGTTATTAACACCGGTTCAGCTGGCGGTTTTGATCCAGATCTTAACGTAGGTGATGTCGTAATAAGCACCGAAGTGCGCCATCATGACGTTGATGTTACCGCTTTTGGTTATGAAATTGGCCAGGTACCACAGATGCCAGCAGCATATAATGCCCACCCGTTATTAATTAATGCGGCTGAACAAAGCATTCGAGCCTTAGGTTTTTGTAAAACAAAAAAAGGTCTCATTGCCACTGGCGACAGCTTTATTTGCGATCCGGCGCGTATTAATGTTATTCGTCAGCAGTTTCCTACTATGTTGGCAGTAGAAATGGAAGGCGCAGCTATTGCTCAAGTTTGCCACATGCTACATACGCCTTTTGTTGTAATTAGAAGTTTAAGCGATATTGCGGGCAAAGAATCACCACAATCATTTGAAGCCTACCTTGAGGTTGCGTCGAAAAACAGTTCTGCGATGGTGCTTGAGTTATTAAGTCGCCTAAGTAGCGTTACGTTATAAGATGCCTTGGTTTAATAGCCTAATCTGGCCTGAAGGTGTTTCAACCTATCCTGCTTTGCTATTAGTTGTGGTGTTGGCAGCGCGTATTTTTCCGCTGCCAGTGTTGTATCATCCACTAACGCTATTTAGTCATCTAGCAACCAGACTAGCGATAAAAGTTAACCCAGATCCTAACCGTTCACCAAAGCAGTTACTGATATCGGGCAGCTTAGCATTGTTGTTGGCGTGGCTACTGCCTATGGCATTAGTATATAGCCTTTATCTGTTTTCTGAGTTGCCATTAATATTGGACGCGTTGTTATTGTATTGCAGTTTAGACTGGCATACTAAGCAGCAACAGGCCTATGCTATACAACAGCGCTTGCAAGCTGGCCAGCTAACGTTAGCGCGTGAGCAGGCGCAAACATTATTATGCCGTCAGACCAGCATGCTAAGCGCAATGGGCATCAGCAAGGCAATATTAGAAAGTTTAACTTTACGCTCGGCAAGCCAATTTATCGGCGTACTGTTTTGGTTTTTACTCGGTGGAGGTCTTGCCGCTCTTGGCTACCGTTTAGTGTTAGAGTTGCAACAGCAATGGAACACAAAGCTCCGCGTTTATCGCTATTTTGCTGCACCAGTGGCTTTTGTTGGTAATACATTAAGTGCAGTACCCAAGTTATGTGCAACATTGTTATTAGCTATTCAGTTTGGTGTTATCCGCTGCTACCGTCAGTGTCGGCAGACAAGATTAAATATAAACCGTTATTCTTTTTATTTGTTGTGCTGCGCCAGCGTTGCAACGCGCCGCAGTTTAGGTGGCCCTGTATACTATGGAGCACAAAAACAACAACGTAGTAAAATAGTGCAGCAACACGAACCGCACGCTGCTGATATCAGCGCACTAGTAAAGCTATTACAGTTTTCTCATTTATGTTTGCTGATTATTATTGCCTGCAGTAGCGTATTACAGCTGGTGTGGCACCGAACTTACTAAATAACAGTTAAAATTAGAATGCTGGACAGCTACACATTATCGTTATATGTTTTGCCAATACGATAACAGTAGCGCAGTGCCATTAATAACGCTATGAGTCAGGAGTTTAAGTGAATTTTTTGCCGCATTTCTTGCGCTGCATAACCGTATTTCTTACTTTAACGGCTTGCAGCCTTTCCGCTGCGCCAATATTGCGGCCACTGACTCCGGATCAAGGCTTATCTCAAGGCTCAGTGCGAGACTTACTAATAGATAACGACGGTTTTCTCTGGATTGCTACTAATGGCGGAATTAATCGCTACGGTAGTACCAAAATAAGTCACATCACCGCGGAAGGCTACCAGCTAAAAGAACTGTCGTTTAGTAAGTTGCTACAAGATTCAAAAGGCAGAATATGGGCCGCCTCTGACAACGCTGGTATTTACTTATTTAACAGTCAATCGTCGGTATTTGAACTCTTTATGCCTCGTCCCAAAGACGCTGTTAATGAGCTGACCAACGAACACAGCATAATTTCATTACAAGAATACGATGACAAAACGCTCTTGTTCATTATGGGCGATGCGTTATATCAATTATCACTGGCTACTGGCATACCCGAGCAAATTTTCAGTTTATCAGCTAACGGCATTAAAGACGGCTGGCTGCGTGATTTACTAGTCAATGACGGTAATATTTTTATTGCCGCATTTAATGGCTTGTACTTTCTTGACTATGCCAGTAAACAGCACACCTTCTTACCCCATCTTACACCCGAGATGGCAAACACTGAATTAGCCAATAATGACGACCAAAAACACGTTAAATACTTAGCGCTAAAACACGACCGCATCTGGGTTGGTGCCGTCGAAGGCTTATATAGTATTGCCTATACCGATGTACAACGTTATTTGCGTGATAACACACCCTATACCCCAATACAGCACATTGCTCACCACAATATATGGCAAATATTATGGCAAGACGATAAAGCCCTTATTGCAACCGAGATGGGTTTGTATCAATTTGATGTTAACAACAATACCACCGCTACAGTATTGCGTTTTACTGAAAGCGGGCTTGATTTATTCGACAACAATATTATGGATATCGCTGCCGATAACTACGGCGGATACTGGTTAGGCTCGCGCGATGATGGCGCATATTATTGGCACCCACGCAGCAAAGCGTTTACTAATATAAACCGACAACCGGGCGAAATTAACAGCCTTAGCAGCGAAAAGGTGTTTGCCTTGGCTTCTGATGGGAAAAATACGCTTTGGGTCGGCACCAGCAATGGTTTAAATAAACTAGATTTAGCTAGTCATAACATTACCCAGTATTTGGTTAGCGAAGATGTAAAATCATACTGGCACGCTGGTTCTATCGTCAATATATACCCAGATACTAAGGGCAAACTATGGATACAGTCGCCAGAGGGTTTAAGATATTTCGACTCTGAACTTGGCAAGCTTAGTTTACCGCCAACCAACAGCGATAATGACGCGAGGCGTTTAGCCAAGCCTTTAAGCCTTGTTTACCAATATAAACAGCACTTTTATTTTGTTAGCGATAACGCTTTTTTTCGTTACACCCCTAGCTCTGGTGAATTAGTTGCATTGCCCGAGCTAGATATGGCTTTTGCTGGTATTGCATTTGGTCGCTTTGTTGGTGCAACTAATAACTCGGGACAATTATTACTCGGTGCTGCCGATCAACTTTGGCTTTATGATAGCCAACAACGCCATGTCAAATTAGTTTATCAGCATCCACATTACCAACCTGAACTTAATCGCCAAGCTGACGCCATGGTTACTGACAAAAACGGTACGCTTTGGGTTGGCTTCGCTGGCCTTGGTATACTGGGGTTTGATAGTCAGACATTAGCATTACGTCATCGCTTTGACGACAACAAGCTAAGCTCTGATAAAGCTTACGCGTTGCAATATGACGTTGAAGGCAATGTCTGGTTTTCATCTCATCATGGTTTAGCAAGATTAAACCCTAACTCATTACAAATTGAACAATTTACTAAAGCTGATGGTTTACCAACCCACGAGTATAATGGCTCAGCATCAGTAAAATTAGCCGACGGCACTTTAGCCTTTGGCAGTATGCGGGGCGTTACGCTGGTAAATACCGCAGCACTTATCACCGAAGAGAAAGAACCCAATATTATTATCACCGCTATTAGCACACAAACCGGCAATAAATTAAACCTGAATGGTAATCTAAATGAGCGGCACGTCGACTTATCCTATAAAGATTACGGCATTGAACTGAATTTCAGCAGCATGAATTTTCGTGATGCACATAAAATGAAATATCGCTTTTGGTTAGAAGGCGGACAAGACATTCAGTACCCACTGCAATCATCCGGCAAAGTTGTTTTTCCGCAATTAAACAGTGGTGATTATACTTTTAACGTTACGGCAATATCGCCAACCAGTGGGCTTGAAAGCAAACCCGCTAGGTTATATTTACGTATCTCAGCCAACCCGTGGTTGTCTAGCTGGGCTATTGCGGGTTACACCGCAAGTATATTAATTATTTGCGTTTATCTGTTAAACATAAGACGCCGACAACAACAACTTATTCGCCAAGCCTACCGCAATGTTAAGCAAAGTGAACAACAATTAAGGCAAGCGTTAGCCTCCGTTGATAGCGGCGCGTGGGAATGGCAAGCCAGTAATAATTTATTTTATGCTTCACGTATTTACAACATGCTTGGCTATCAAGAAAAGATGGATCCGATGACCTTGTCGCAGCATGAAGCATTAATTCATCCTGATGACAAAGCAAATTACCAAGCACAATGGTTGCGCTTTATTCAGCAACCCGAGCAACACTTTGATTGCACTTACCGGATGCAACATCACGACGGACAGTGGTTATGGTTTCGCGATATAGGTAAGGCGACATTACAAGACGACAATGCCAATGTATTACGTGTGCATGGCACCTTTAGTAACATTACAGAAACCAGAGCCAGCCAAGAAAAAGCACGCTTGTTTGGTGAAGCGTTTCAGCAAACTCGTGACTGGGTAGTGATTCTAGATCACCGACAACGCGTCATTGCCGCCAACCAATCGTTCGCTACTGCTTTTGGTAACTTAGAACAATATATTGACCAACCACGTACCCACCATCTTGGTATCAGCCTGGTGCGGCGGCGTTTTTACACCAAATTGTTAAATACATTAAAAAGCGGTGAGCATTGGCAAGGTGAAGAGTTGGTTATTACACCTGATGGCCGAGAACGGCCTACGTTGATTAATATCAGTGCAATTGGCGAGCAGCAACAAAGTTTTTTCGTTTTAGTTTTTACCGATATCACCGCACAAAAACTAGCAGAAGACGAGTTGCGTTATCTTGCTAACTATGACGCATTAACCGGCTTACCTAATAGAGCGCTGTTAATGGATCGAATTTACCACGGTATTGACCAAGCAAAGCGAGACAAGCGTAGCTTGGCGCTGTGTTTTATCGATCTTGATAAGTTTAAACAAATTAACGACTCGCTAGGCCACGATATTGGTGATTTACTGCTAAAAGAAGTAGCACGACGTTTAACGCTGGCGTTACGCGACAGCGACACGGTAGCGAGGCTTGGTGGCGATGAATTTGTGATCCTACTTGAAGGCTATAAAAACCAAGACAATATTAGCCACGTCGCACGTAAAATGCTGACCATAATCAGCGAGCCCATGTTGCTTGGCACACATAACGTTGGTGTATCACCCAGTATTGGTATTGCGGTGTATCCTGAAGATGCCGTAACAGCGGCGGCATTACTAAAACATGCCGACGTTGCTATGTATCATGCTAAAGAAGCGGGTCGTAATAATTTCCAGTTTTTCACTGCAGAAATGAACGAAAAAGCCCATATGCGCCTTGCTCGGGAAACTCGTTTACGCAAAGCACTACAACATGATGAGTTTATTAATTATTATCAACCTATCGTTAATAGCCAAAGTCAAAAAATCGTTGGTGCTGAAGTATTACTGCGCTGGCAGAGCACTGAAGGTATGATCCCACCATCAGATTTTATTCCACTGGCTGAAGAACTACGTTTAATTATTCAAATGACGCAGCAGTTACTCGAGCGCGCGCTGCAAGATTTAAAACACTGGCATGACAACGGCCATAAAATATATTTATCTATTAACTTATCTACCCAGCATTTAGAGCAACCCGCGCTAGCTGAGCATACCCAAGAACTGCTACAAAAATATGATTTACCTGCTAGCTGCTTACGTTATGAAATTACCGAAAGTGCATTAATGCGCGATCATGAAAGCGCCATAGAAACCATGTTGGCTTTAAGTAAGTTAGGTATACAACTTGCCCTTGACGATTTTGGCACCGGTTACTCATCGTTAAAATACTTAAAAGAACTTCCGATCGATGGCATTAAAATCGATCGTAGCTTTGTCAAAGACATTGGCATTGATAGCAGCGATGAAACCATAATAGAAGCCATACTCAGTATGGCTAACAGCCTAGGTATGTACTGCATTGCTGAAGGCGTTGAAACCGAACAACAACTGGCGTTTTTCAGCCGCCGACAATGTTACCTTATTCAAGGGTATTTATTTGCCAAACCTATGCCAAGTGCACAAGTAATGGCGTTTTTACAACAGCAAACGTTAGCACCCTAACGCACTGCGTTAGGGTGCTACAGCAACGCGACAATAATTACGCCGCTACTACGGCTAAGGCTAACCGGTCTGATATACTGCGTTATCTTAGTCTGTATTCAGGTTATTTATGCTATCGCCGTTAGTTAAGGGGGCACTACTCCTATTATTGGCAGAAGCCTGCTTTGCCGGCATTGGCGCTATTGTTAAATTCACTAGCGGCACAGCATCAGAAGTTCAAGTAGTCTTTTTTCGTAACTTTTTCGCCTTAATATTGATGCTACCTTTTTTGTATAAGCATGGTTTTAGCTTATTAAAAACAAACCGCTGGTATTTACATCTTAGCCGAGCATTAACCGGCATTATCTCCATGTACTGTTTCTTCTATGTGTTAGCGCGTTTGCCACTAGCTCAAGGCATGCTGGTATTGTTGCTATCACCTTTTATTGTGCCAATAATCGCCCGATTTTGGTTAAAAGAGCGCCCTAGCCGTTTAACTCTATTTAGTATTTTATTAGGTTTTATTGGCGTGGTATTGGCAATGCCAGCCAATTACGGCAATGCCGAGGCCATTTTATTAGTCGGCTTATTATCTGCGGTATTAGTTGCAGTTACTAAAACCACCATCCGCTATATGTCTGATACTGAACCTGCGGTGCGCATCGTATTTTATTTTTCCTTACTTACGGCAATATTATCGGCTATTCCGGTGCCATTTTATTGGCAACCGCTTAACAATACCGTATGGTTTGCCTTTGTTGCCATGGGTATATTGGCGGCTATTGGCCAACTTGCCATGACACGTGCCTATGCCATCGCGCCCGCCAGCGATATAGGCATGTGGACCTATAGCAGCGTTATTTTCGCCGGCTTATTTGGTTATTTATTTTGGCAAGAACCTGTAACCTTAGCGTGGCTTAGTGGCGTTTTGGTTATTCTGTATGCGGGCTACATAACCACTAGGCAAAAATTACTCTGACGACTGTTTTACGCAAGCTATGGCAACGAAGGCGCGAACAGGCTAAAATATGCTCCCTTTTTTCCAAGTGACGATACAGGTAATTACACGCAATGGGCAAAAAGCTGCACATTAAAACTTGGGGCTGCCAGATGAACGAATACGATTCATCAAAAATGGCTGACCTGCTAGATGCCACTCATGGCTTTACTCTGACTGAAGAAGCTGCAGAGGCAGATGTTATTCTGCTAAATACCTGCTCTATTCGCGAAAAAGCGCAAGAGAAAGTATTTCACCAACTAGGTCGTTGGCGTCTGCTAAAGGAAAAAAATCCAAGCTTAATTATCGGTGTTGGTGGCTGTGTCGCCTCGCAAGAAGGCGCGGCTATTCGTGAACGTGCGCCCTATGTCGATATCGTCTTTGGCCCACAAACTTTGCACCGCTTACCCGAGATGATCAACTCAGTACGCGGCTCAAAATCGCCAGTAGTTGACGTGTCTTTTCCAGAAATTGAAAAGTTCGACCGTATGCCAGAACCTAGAGCCGATGGCCCTACCGCCTTTGTTTCCATTATGGAAGGCTGTTCTAAATACTGTACCTTTTGCGTAGTGCCGTATACACGTGGCGAAGAAGTTAGCCGACCATTAGACGACGTATTATTTGAAATCGCCCAATTAGCCGAGCAAGGCGTGCGGGAAGTAAACCTATTAGGCCAAAACGTAAATGCGTTTCGTGGCGAAAAACATGACGGCACTATCTGCCATTTCTCTGAGCTATTACGTTTAGTGGCGGCTATTGATGGTATTGACCGCGTTCGCTACACCACGTCACACCCAGTAGAATTTACCGATGACATTATTGAAGTGTACCGCGATGTGCCTGAATTAGTTGACCACTTACATTTACCGGTACAATCGGGTTCAGACCGTATTTTAAACCTAATGAAGCGTGGCCACACCGCATTAGAATACAAATCGCAAATTCGTAAATTAAAACGTGTTCGGCCAAACTTAAGCATGTCGTCAGACTTTATTATTGGTTTTCCTGGTGAGGATGATGCCGATTTTCAAGCGACGATGGATTTGATCCAAGCTATCGATTTTGATATGAGCTTTAGCTTTATTTACAGTGCTCGCCCAGGTACACCGGCTGCCGATTTACCTGACGATGTAAGCGAAGATGCAAAAAAGCAACGGCTATACATTCTGCAAGACCGTATAAACCAGCAAGCACTGCGTATTGCTCGCGGTATGCTGGGCACAGAACAACGCATCTTGGTTGAGGGCCCATCCAAGAAAAACATTATGGAATTAACCGGCCGCACCGAAAACAATCGCGTGGTTAATTTTGAAGGCTCGCCCGAGATGATTGGCCAATTTGTTGACGTGAAAATTACCGATGTATTTAGTAATTCTTTACGTGGCGATTTGCTGCGTACCGAACAAGATATGGGCCTGCGCCGAGAAATTAGCCCACAGCAAATTTTAGCCAGACAAAAAACCGAACCGGTAGCTAATGCTATTGGCGTCGCTACCTTTACACCATAACTTCTGGGGGCTTTAATGCCCCCTTTTTGCACTGAGGCAAGCATTTGACTACAACCTTACATACCGCAGATTTAACGCTTGAGAACGCCGACAGCAGACGTTTAACCCTATTATGTGGCCCGTTTAACGACAATATAAGTCATATTGAACGACGGTTATTGGTAGACATTAGTCATCGC
The DNA here is from genome assembly GCF_036983985.1 of Rheinheimera metallidurans. NCBI lineage: Bacteria > Pseudomonadati > Pseudomonadota > Gammaproteobacteria > Chromatiales > Chromatiaceae > Rheinheimera > Rheinheimera metallidurans. The sequence goes on along the minus strand of NZ_JALAHQ010000001.1, from coordinate 473,768 downwards.
GATGACCAGCTGAAAATCTCAGGGCCTGCGGATAACGTCGCCGCAGCGCTAGATGTATTGCAACAGTTATATGCAGCTACAGCAGCGCCCAATGCTGAGCTAACACCAGAGCAAGTGCATTTATTAATTAGTCAGAACTACGATATTCAATACGAGCAGCAAGATGGCGAACATGCTGACTTTAGCCTTAAAACTAAAAAAGGTCTGATCAAGCCGCGTAACCCAAACCAAGCCGCTTACGTAAGTAACGTGCTGCGTCACGATGTCTGCTTTGGTGTTGGCCCTGCCGGCACAGGCAAAACTTACTTGGCGGTAGCCTGTGCGGTAGATGCGTTAGAGCGTAATTTTGTGCGACGAATTATTTTAACTCGCCCAGCAGTAGAAGCTGGCGAAAAGTTGGGTTTTTTACCCGGTGACTTAGCACAAAAGGTTGACCCATATTTAAGGCCACTATACGACGCATTATTTGAAATGCTCGGCTTTGAAAAAGTAGAAAAGTATCTTGAACGCGGCGTAATTGAAATTGCGCCATTGGCGTACATGCGCGGTCGTACCTTAAATGATGCCTTTATAATTCTGGACGAAAGCCAAAATACGACGGTAGAACAGATGAAAATGTTTTTAACCCGTATTGGCTTTAGTTCTAAAGCAGTTATTACTGGCGATATTACTCAGGTTGACCTACCACGGGGCCAATATTCTGGGTTAAAACACGCTATTGATGTGCTTAGTGATGTTGAAGAAATTAGTTTTAATCACTTTAATGCCAAGGACGTGGTGCGCCACCCAATAGTGCAACGTATTGTTATGGCTTATGAAGCCCACGAAGCAGCCAAACTTGCCGCTACTGTTGCAATTAAAGGTGAATAATGGCCATTATTCTTGATTTACAATTGGCTAGCACAGCAGACAATCTGCCGTTAGAGACAGAGATCCAGCAATGGTTAGAAGCTGCTATATTGCCGTTTCAAGCAGAGGCTGAAGTTACCGTACGTATTGTCGATAACAATGAAAGCCAACAGCTTAACTTAGCTTATCGCGGTAAAGACAAACCCACTAATGTGTTAAGCTTTCCGTTTCAATGCCCACCAGGTATTGAATTGTCATTATTGGGCGATTTAGTTATTTGTGCCCCCGTAGTAGTGACCGAAGCGAAAGAACAAAGCAAAAGGCTAACTGCCCACTGGGCACATATGGTCGTACACGGAAGCTTGCATTTATTAGGTTTTGACCATATAAATGACGATGATGCTGAACAAATGGAAACTGAAGAAGTAACCATATTGCAGCAACTTGGCTTTACTAACCCCTATTTGTTGGATGACGAATAGGTTTTTTTATTTTTTGGAGTAATAGTTCACCCATGAGTGACGATAACCCCCACTCTAGTCGTGGTTCTGCCGGTAAGTCCTGGTTAGAGCGTATCGCCAGTATCTTTAATGCAGAGCCACAAGATATTTCAGATTTACAAGAAATTATAAACGAGGCTGAACTACGTAGCCTGATCGATGCCGATACAAAAAGTATGTTAAAAGGCGTGCTAGAGGTATCGAGTATGCGGGCACGCGATATTATGGTGCCCCGCTCACAAATGGCAACCATCGACATAGATGATTCCGTTGCCGATATGCTGCCCATTTTGATGGAAAATAACCACAGTCGCTATCCCGTGGTGAATGAAGATAAAGACCATATCGAAGGTATACTGCTGGTAAAAGATTTACTGCAACATGCGCTTATGCCAAACGCGGCCGATTTGCATCTGCGTGATGTGCTGCGCCCAGCGGTAATTATTCCTGAAAGCAAACGAGTAGATGCGCTATTAAAAGAGTTTCGGCAAAAACGCTACCACATGGCCATCGTCGTTGACGAATATGGTGGTGTGTCGGGTTTAGTAACCATTGAGGATATTCTCGAACAAATTGTTGGCGAAATTGAAGACGAACACGACGACGACGAAGAAGACGACATTAAAAAAATGGCCTCTCGCGTATTCCAAGTTAGCGCGCTTACGCCTCTAGACGAGTTTAACGAATCATTTAATACCAAGTTTGACGAAGAGGACGCGGATACCATTGGCGGTATTGTATTGCATGCCTTTGGCCATATGCCGACTAAAGGTGAGAGCATTGAACTACAAGGCTTAACCTTTAAAGTGAATAAAGCTAACAGCCGGCGCTTAGTGCAACTGCAAGTCATCCGCGCTAAAGATCCTGCCATGGCTGAAGAAAGCTAACACTCTTGGCCAACATTAATACTCGATTTAAACTCATGCTGCCTTACCTGCTACTGATACTAGCAGGTGGCGCAACTACGCTAGCATTTGCACCATTTACGCTATGGTGGCTGCCAGTGTTAACGCTGGCACTATTAGTATTTTATTTACAACACGCCACTAATGCAAAGCAAGCTTGGCTGCGGGGTTTTAGTTTTGGTTTAGGCTGGTTTGGCGTTGGTGTTAGCTGGGTGCATGTTAGTATTGACCAGTTTGGCGGCCTACCGCTAATAGGCAGTTTAGCGCTTATGGCGTTGCTGGTTGGTTACCTTGCGTTATTTCCGGCATTGGCCAGCTGGCTTAGTTATAAACTGCGTTCCATTACTTTTACCCCCTTACTGTTTGCCGTGTGCTGGGCACTAGCCGAATGGCTGCGTAGTGTATTACTTACCGGGTTTCCATGGTTGTCCATGGGTTATAGCCAAACGTCAGCCGGCTTAAAAGATTTAGCACCATTAATTGGCGAAACCGGCATTAGCTTTGTGTTAGCGTTTGCCGCGGCTGCCCTTGCACAATTGCTGCAACCGCAGCGTGCTATTAGCCGTTATAGCTATGTTATTATTGCGGGTATTGTTTTTGCGTTGAGCCCATCACTTAAGCCCTTTAGCGGCTGGCAATACAGCGACAAAACGCTATCTGTTCTGCTGGTACAAGGCAACGTTAAACAGGAGCTACGTTGGGCGCCAGAGCAAGAGTGGCCGACCATGCTCAAATACCTTGATTTAACTCGACCACATTTTAAAACCGACTTAGTGATCTGGCCAGAAGCGGCTATTCCTCAATTAGAACCGCAAGCAGAAACCTATCTCAACAATTTAAATCGTGCTGCACTTTATGCCAACACAGCAGTAATAACTGGCATTTTAGATTACAACTTTAAAACCCAGCAGGCGTGGAATAACCTTATTGTGTTAGGTAAGCGCGATTCAGACTCCAGTGATGGCGATTATTTTTATGGCCATGGTAATCGTTATAGCAAACACCATTTACTGCCTATTGGCGAGTTTGTACCCTTTGAAAACTGGCTACGTAAGTTAGCCCCCATTTTTGACTTACCCATGAGTTCATTTACTCGAGGTAGTTATGTGCAACCCAACTTAGTCGCAAATGGCTACCACCTATTACCGGCAATTTGCTTTGAAATTGCCTTTCCAGAGCAAATTGCTGCCAATATGACTGATGATACGCAATTGCTACTAACGGTAAGTAATGATGGCTGGTTTGGTGACAGTATTGGCCCGCATCAACATTTACAAATTGCGCAAATGCGAGCATTAGAATTTGGCCGACCGTTGCTTCGGGCGACAAACAATGGCGTTACCGCGACTGTAGATGCTGGCGGCAATATCAGTGCACAAGCGCCGCAGTTTAGTGAAGCTGCACTGACAGATCAGTTACGCTTAACCCAAGGCATTACACCTTACACACACTATGGTGATACGCCTTTACGGATACTGTGCTTAGTACTGTTAATGCTATTTGCGTTAGGCCATTGGCGCCGCAACAAGCGCAGTATTTAAACCTAGGGTTATGGCATGTTTCACTTGAGAACCCCGCTCAGTGCGGTAGACTAAACACACGCTTTGCTTTGTTGGCATTTGTTATGACCTTGCTGCACAACATCAACCGCGCTTTGCAGCGCCGCCGCAACAGCACTTGGCACGCCATGGGTTATGATACCAGTGTGCGCCTAACAACAGCCGCAGATGCGGATGCGGTAGCTCTGCTTACACAAACGGTGTTTCATAATAATACTAACGTTAACGTAATTAACTCACTGCGCCAGGCCTGTAACAACTGTATATCTCTAGTAGCCGAGCAGCACGGAAAAATTGTTGGCCATATTTTATTTGCCCCAGCAACACTAGAGCAATCCGGCAATACCCCGCTAATGGCACTAGCCACTATGGCAGTGAGTAATGTGTTACAGCATCATGGCATTGGTTCGGCTCTGGTGCGCGCCGGTTTAGAACTCTGCCGCCAGCAAAGCATTACCGCAGTTGTGGTACTAGGCCCAGCGAGCTACTACTCGCGTTTTGGTTTTGTGCCTGCCGTTAATTTTAATATTCACAGCCCAGTGCAGGCGTTAGGCAACACTTTTATGCTGTTACCGCTAGTAGAGGCCGCATTACAGGGTAAAGGCGGCAAGGTATTATATCTTGACGCCTTTACTGCTTTATAACGCCATTATTCTTCTTCTGCTTCACCATTAACAATGTCTGCTATCTCAGCTAAACGCTTTAATGCACGGCCATTAACAGATTTTTTGGGATACTGACCACGGCTATTTTTTTCGCCGGCTTCAACACCCATTAACAAGGTTAGCGCTTCATCTACGTTTTTTACCACATACAAATGAAACTTCTGCTGCGCTACCGCATTAATTACTTCGTCGTTTAATACTAAATTAAGCTGGTTACTCGCGGGAATAATAACGCCTTGTTCACCGGTTAAACCTCGGCTTTGGCATAGACGAAAATAACCTTCTATTTTTTCATTTACACCGCCTATAGATTGCACTTGGCCATGTTGGTTAATTGAACCGGTAACGGCCAAACTTTGCTTAATTGGCAAATCTGTTATTGCAGACAACAACGCGCACACTTCAGCCAACGCGGCGCTATCACCGTCAATATGACCATAGCTTTGTTCCAGCGCAATGTTTGCCGATAACGTAAGCGGAAATTCCCGCGCATATTTGGCGCCTAAATAGCCCGTTAATAATAATACGCCTTTAGAGTGAATCGCCTTACCTAGCTCGACTTCACGCTCTATATCTATCACGCCGCTAGAGCCAGCAAACACAGTGGCACTAATTCGCGCCGGTGTGCCAAATGCAGTATCGCCAATTTCAAGTACCGTCAAACCATTAACCTTACCCACAGCTAAACCGTCGGTGTCAATTAATATTTGGCCTTCTTGAATATCCTCTAAAAAGCTCTCACTAATACGGCCGGTACGATACTGTTTACCTTTTAATGCTTGCAGAATATGGGCTTCAGTTAAACTGCTGCACTGTTGCTGCACTGCGTAATAGCAAGCCTCACGCACTAGCTCTAATACATCGGCAAATCGGGCTGACAATTTACGCTGATGCTCTGCTTGGCGAAAACTAAAGTTGAGCAATTGCGTTAAACCACCGGCGCTAAGCTCTTCAATATCCAGTGCCCGCATTTGCTCACGAATTTGCATGGTCATGTAGCTAACAGTTTGCTCGGTATAAGGCAAATAATGCTCAAAGTCTGCCAATACGCGAAATAGCTCATTAAACTCATCATCGACGTCTTGGATCAAGTAGTACAGATCGCGCGACCCTAGCAATACCACCTTAACGTTTAACGGTATGGCTTTGGGCGTAATAATAGTTGAGTTAGTTACCGCATGATCCGACAGAGTATCAATCAATAACTCACCAGATTTTAGCGCTAACTTTAACGCATCCCACAGCGCGGGTTGTGGCAGTAAACGGTCTGCATCAAGAATTAAGTAACCACCATTAGCACGGTGCAACGCACCTGGCCGGATCATTCGATAGTTAGTATATTGGTTGCCACTGGCCGAATTATATTCAACACGACCAAATAAATTGCCATAACTGGGGTTGGGTTCAAAAATAATTGGCGCGCCAGACATGGTTTCAAAATGTACCAGCACGTTGGGTACAAATTCTTCAATAAAAATCTCACGATTGTCTGACTCTTCGAGCTTTTCGCTTTCAGAATCATCTGGCATCAGCTCTAGTACGGCTTTTACCAGATGACTACGCATTTCACGAATATAACGTTGCACACCAAGAGTAGAAACATAATCATGCTCTAATTGTTTTAGCAGCGGTTTAATTGCTTGTTCTATCGTATCTTTTCTTAAAGTACGTAGGTTTTCTGACAGCTCGCGCTTCCATTGCGGCAACTCAATAAGTTGCTCGTTTAATATGGTTTCAAGCTCGCTGACTAAGCTATAGAAATACTGGCGCTGTTCTTCAGTTATCTTTGAAAACTCTTGGTCATCCAGCGGTTTACCGTCAATTATTGGCGAAAAGCTTACTGCGCCATTTTCTTCATACAGCACAACATTCTTTTCTAGTGCCTTTTTCTCTACCAGCTCAATGGCCTGTTCATATTTGTCATCAAACGAGCGAGCAATCGCCTTTTTCTTGCGCTGATAACCAGGGTTATCAAAAGCGGCAGGAAAGGTATCTAGCAACTCATCAATTAATGCTTCCATTTTTTTAACGAGAACTTTGCCCTCACCGGGGAGTAAGCGCAGCGTATTAGGTACGCGCTCGTCATCAAAATTATTTAGATAACACCATTCCTCTGGCGTTGCCTTTTCGCTAGCCGCTTGCTGCAACACGTCCTGCACCAGCGTAAAACGGCCAAGTGCTGCCTCACCCATTACATACAGGTTATAACCCGGCATATCCATGCCAATGGCAAAAGCCAGCGCCGACTTAGCGCGGTCTTGACCGATAAAAGCAGGGGTTAACTGCTTTATATCTAGTGCCTGTTGAATCAGTTTGCTATCCAGTTGCGGCCCGAGTTGCGGTACCGTCAATGCCAATGGGTGTGGGTGTTGGGTCATGTATTACCTTAGCTAAACCAGCATTTATGGCGGCTATACTAGCAAAAAGTCGTGCTGCTGTGCTGGTCATTTTTTAGTTTAATTAAAGAATCTGCTTATCTGGTCGATACGCTGCTTAACAGAGCAAAGAGAATACGGAGCCAGCCATGAATGAGACTTACCGTTTAGAGAAAATTCGCAACCTAGGTGTGCGTTTACAAGAACTAGAATTGGTATCTATCGCACCGGGTAAATCTTATGCGAGCACAGCGTTAAACTTCTTATTTGCTGATCATGAACTAGAGCGCCCTTGTGGTTTACCATTAGAGCATTCGTTAAAAACATTAGGCCAAGCCATTATGGCTAAACGTAAAGTTCGTTTCAGTAGCCTAGATGCTGATGCCGTTATCGACTTTTTCTGTCGTTTATATCGTGTTCATTAATTTATCATCAAGAAGGATAAATTAATGAACCGCTGAAATATTTCTTTTCATCCTCCGTTCTTATAGCTCAATTAAACGCGTATATAAGTTTAAATCATGGGCAATGTTCATTTTTTGCCAGCACGGCAAAATAACGTTAGGCTAGCAGCTAACTCAGCGGCAAATGACGCTTTATCTATGAGTGAGCAACTTATTAAATCAAGCCAAAGCAACACTCCTATTGCCAGTAGCGCCGCCGTATTTCAATTAACGGATAATAAGCAGCAGCGCTATGAGCTATTGGTGCAACATTACCATGCAGACATTTTTCGTTATGGCTTTTGGCTAACGAAAGATCGCGAAGTTGCGCAAGATCTTACACAAGAAACCTTCTTACGCGCATGGAAAAACCTCGATAGCCTATTAGACGTCAATGCGGCAAAAGCCTGGTTAATTACTATATTACGCCGTGAAAATGCGCGCCGCTTTGAGCGCAAACAATTTGCTTATGATGATGCCACTGAGCAAGACAGTTTAGCTGACACCGAACAGCTAAGTGCAGAGCAAAATTACGACAACTTAATATTACGCCGTCATATTGCTGCGTTAGCAGAGGAATATAGAGAACCCTTAGTACTGCAAGCGCTTGGCGGTTTTAGCAGTGACGAAATTGCTCAGTTATTGCAGCTAAATGTTAATACCGTTAACACCCGCTTGTTTCGCGCCCGTAACATGCTGCGTGATAACCTTAATGCACAACGGGAGCCTAGTCATGGATAATTTAACCTTACAACAAATATTATTAGTGAACCCGTTTAGTACTGAGCCCAAGGTACTAGCAGCAATAGCTCAAGATCCCGATTTAGCGCAGTTTGCATTTGAATTACAACAGCAACATTTGGCTTTAGATGATGCATTACAGGTGCCAATTCCGCCTATGCTTAGCGAACGTTTACTGCAAATACCGATAGCAAATAACGCACAACTGGCAAAGGCGTCAACTAAAATTCAACGCAGCTGGTTTGTACCACTAACCATGGCAGCCAGTATCGCGCTATTTGCTACGCTTGGCATTCAGCTTTATAACAACAGTACAATAAGCAATATTGGCGAGCATGCGCTGGCGCATGTACACAAAGAAGAAGCGAAATTATTACAACAGGCGAGTACACAATCACTAGCTGACGTAAATTTAAAACTTGCTAGCTTTGATGCGCACTTAGACAATTGGCAAGATGACATTATATACGCGCGTTACTGCACCTTCGAAGGTATACGTTCACTGCATCTCGCCGTAAAAACCGCGACGGGTTACGCCACCATTTTTGTCGTCCCTCAACAGGCAGAACTTGATTTTGTTGCCCAATTTTCAGATCAACAGTATTTAGGGTTGGCCATGGCAATGCCTAAAGCAAATATCGTGATAGTAAGTAGTAATATTGATGATTTACAGCAATTACCGAAAAAACTGAACGAAAAGCTTATTTTTTCTGCTTAAGTTTAATAATTTTTCTACATCAGCGATGGCTATCATCGCTGCCAAGATTATTAATCTTGCTCTTACCAAGTAGTTTTAACAGCAGATTTCGGCATCCGCGCAACATTGGGTAAAGGTACTTTGCCCTAGTTGGCGATTTAAATAGCCAATAATTTAAACGATTAAACCAACCAGATTGACTGCTAATAAGCGCAAGCATATGCATCGCATCGGCGCCGCTGTACCAGCTATCGCCGATTTTAAGCACCATAGCCTGATCAATATTAAAGCCTTTCGCAGTCACTTGCGCCAAAATATCGCTATTCTCGCGCGCATTTATCAGCGTTAGCTCACCCACACTCTGCCGAATACGCACGACTTGACTAAACGCATTGCACACTGGGCAGTCTTTATCATAAATAAGTAATATTTCGACGGGTGTTGGCACATTTAGCTCCAGTTATATTGTTTATTACACCAAGGCTTTTACGTTGTAATAACCTCGGTGTTCAACATTAACCAGTATAGCTAAGCTAACTTAGGTGCATCAAAATTTACCGGCTCGTCGCTGTAAATACAAACATTCCAGTCTGCCGCTAAACCGGTTTCTGCAGTGCAGTAGGTAGCAAAAAACTCGGTAATTTCTTTACGCTGACAGTGAGCTTCAAAGCTAGCGATATCGGCCCAAATTTCGTTAAACGCGATAGGGAAACTTTTACCCTCAGCAAACGGGCTACTGATTTGCCGTGTTACAACATACTGCAAACAACCGTCTTCGCGCGTAGTATTTGGTTCTAAGCCTTGTAATACGTTAAATAGCTCATCAGCCTTACCTTCTTTAGGTAAAAACTGCGCAATACAATAAACTTTTTTCGACATACCTTGTCCTCATTTTGCCCTAATGCACTACAATTAGCAGTACTTTAGGGCTGATACTCGTTGCCTAAGGGCGACCAAATATTTCAAATAAGTCGGCGTTTAAATATAAATGGGTTGCCACACTTGCGGCGTAGCCAAGTAATATTACCGGCGCCCACTTTAAATGGCCAACAAAGGTATAATATCCACGGGCTTGGCCCATTAACGCCACGCCTGCAGCAGAGCCAATAGACAGTAAGCTACCACCAACACCTGCCGTTAAAGTAATAAGTAACCATTGGCCGTGTGACATATCAGGCTGCATGGTTAACACTGCAAACATAACAGGAATGTTATCAACCACTGACGACATTAAACCTAAAATAACGTTGGCTGTTGTTGGGTTACCACCACCGTATAAGCTAACCGACAACATTTCTAAATAACCTATGTAACCTAAACCGCCAACACACATTACTACGCCATAGAAAAACAGTAAGGTATCCCACTCGGCGCGCGCAATACGGTTAAACACATCAAAAGGTACAACTTGACCTAATGAACGAATACGCTCCATATCACCGTTACGTTCAGCCATGGCCTTTTTACGCGCCAGTGAACCTGGCAAGGTTTTACGTAAGAAGAAGCCAAAGAACTGTAGCAAGCCTAAACCTGTCATCATGCCTAGTACCGGCGGTAAATCTAACCAAGAATGGTAAAGCACAGCAATGGCAATAGTAATTAGGAATAAAGTCAAAATACGCAGCGCGCCGCGCTTTAACTCTACTTCTTCTTGTAATGCAGCAGGATAACGCCTTTCAACGAAGAAACTCATAATAATTGCCGGCACGATATAGTTAACTACTGCCGGTATAAACAACGTAAAGAATTCGTTAAAAGTAACGATACCCGCTTGCCACACCATTAGGGTGGTTATGTCACCAAAAGGAATAAAGGCACCACCGGCATTGGCGGCAATGACAATATTGACACAGGTAAGGTTAATAAAGCGTTTATCGCCTTCTGCTACTTTCATTACCACAGCACACATCAGCATTGCGGTGGTCATGTTGTTAGCAAAAGAGGAAATAACAAAGGCGAGCACACCGCTTATCCAGAATAATGTACGGTAGCTAAAACCGCGACGGATCATCCAAGCACGTAATGCATCAAATAAACGGCGCTCTTCCAGCGCATTGATATAGGTCATAGCGACTAACAAAAATAGCATCAGCTCAGAAAACTCAAGCAAGGCATGGCGAAACGCGTCCGATGTCACACCTGGGATGCCTTCCTGCATATATTTCCAGGCAATAAGTGCCCAGATAATACCTGCGGCTACCAGTACAGGTTTTGATTTACGCAAATGAATTTTTTCTTCAGCCATTACCAGCAGGTATGCAAGGCCAAATAACACCAGCGAAATAATGCCGATGGGAGCTAAAGTCAGATTTAATTCGCCGGTAGTGGCAAAAACAGCAGGAGAGAATAACGCGCATATCAACAGGTACAGCACAGACTGCTTCACAATTTTGTCCTCAGTTCTGGAAGAATGGCGCCCAGTGGATACCGGGCGGCGCATTATAAAGCAATTTGCATAAAAAAATTACTCAACCCGCACTAAAAACTGAAAAACTGGTACTATTTATCCAAAAGTGCACCAAAATACTGGCGACATAGCCTAAAAAGATTACTGGGGCCCATTTTAGATGGCCAATAAAGGTGTACGCGCCGCGGGCTGACCCCATAAGTGCGACACCAGCGGCAGAACCAATAGAAAGTAAGCTACCGCCCACCCCCGCCGTTAAGGTAATCAATAACCAATGACCGTGCGACATTTCGGGCTGCATAGTAAGTACGGCAAACATCACGGGAATATTGTCGACTACTGCAGATATTAAGCCCAGCACCACGTTGGCTGATGTTGCATCCCACTGCGTGTATAACACATCAGATAACATGGCTAAGTAGCCAATAAAGCCCAGCCCACCAACACACATTACTACGCCATAGAAAAACAATAAGGTATCCCATTCTGCGCGAGCTACCCGACTAAACACATCAAAGGGCACCACCTGACCTAACGAGCGAATGCGCTCTTCGTCACCAGCGCGCTCAGCCAGTGCCTTCTTGCGCGCCAATGAACCAGGTAAAGACACCCGTAAAAAATAACCAAAAAACTGTAAATAGCCCAAACCAGTCATCATCCCTAGCACTGGCGGCAAGTGCAATACGGCATGACAAGTTACCGCGGTGGCAATAGTTAATAGAAACAGAACTAAGATTCTCAGCGCACCACGTTTAAGCTCAACATCTTCTAATACCGCACTAGGTTTTCGATTTTCAACAAACCAACTCATTACCAGTGCCGGCACTAAAAAGTTAACTAATGACGGGATAAATAGCGCAAAAAACTCAGCAAAGTGTAAGAAGCCAGCCTGCCAAACCATTAATGAGGTAATATCACCAAACGGGCTAAACGCACCACCGGCATTGGCGGCGACAACAATATTGATACAACACAAGTTAATAAATTTCTTATCGCCCTCTGCAACCTTCATTACCACCGCGCACATGAGTAATGCTGTCGTTAAGTTATCGGCGACCGGTGAAATAAAGAAGGCCAAACAGCCAGTTAACCAAAACAACTGACGGTAAGTAAACCCTTTTCGTACCATCCAACTGCGTAATGCATCGAATAATCGACGTTCTTCTAATGCGTTGATGTAGGTCATGGCTACCAACAAAAACAGCATTAACTCAGAAAACTCTAGTAACGTGTGACGAAATGCGGCTTCTGATTGCGCAGGCATGCCCGCTTGCACATATTGCCAACCGATAAGTACCCAAATAATGCCGGCCGCTACTAATACCGGCTTCGATTTACGCAGATGAATTTTTTCTTCTACCATGACCAATGCATAAGCTAAAACAAAGATCGCAATAGCAGCATAACCGGTAAAGCTATGAGCTAAATCGACGCCTCCTGTTGCAGCAAATACCGGTGGCACAAAAAAACATATCAGTAACGCTAGCCAAAATAGGCTTTTTTGCTGCTTTATCATGGTAACGATGTCCAAGTTGAGTTGCGGGAACAAAAAACGATTTTTAACCGTTTTTTTGGTTTAGCGTAAAATTAATAGAGCACATTTAACATTGCAGATCATTGCTGTTGTCGTACTACCTAAAATAAATTGGCGAATACGCGAATGGCCATAAGCCCCCATTACCATTAAATCTATTAGGTGGTCTTGCTGATATTGTTGCAATACTGTTTGTGACTCACCTTCAACTATCGCGGTTTTCAGATCAAAACCCGCCGTTTTTAATAGTTCTGCGGCACTACTTAACTGCATTCTTGTCGCATCATCTTCAGCGCCAGCAATAACTAAATGTATTGGTAAACCATGCACTAACGGACTTGCTGCTAGCATCTCAAGACTTTTTAATGCCGTTGCGCTGCCGTCATATGCGAACATAATACGTTTTGGCTCAGCGTAAGCTTGTTGTGTTAACAAAATCGGTTTTTGTACGTTTCTGATCAGCCGCTCAACATGCTGGCCCATCTGGCCATGCGCATCGGTGCTACTTACTCCGCGCTTACCGATAACAATTAAACGCGTTTGTTCCTCTAGCTCAGTGAGTGTTTCTAATAGAGAGCCATGGCGCAAATGCTCTGCTACTGCACTAACACCAGCATGCTCAACTCGCAACTTGGCAGTATCAAGCAACTGTCGGCCTTGCTCTAACGCCAGCTTGCCGTGCTTTTCATCAAGCTCAGCCAACTGCTGTAATAAGAGTTCTTGTGAGCCCAAACCAATGCTGCCACTTAAGTCGGGGGTTTGGGTATGTTGAGCTTTATCTAATGCATGCACCAACAATACCGCAACATCAAGTTTTGCTGCCGCCCATATCGCGTAGTCTGATACCACGTCGGCGTAGGGTGATGCATCAATACAGGCCAGCACTTTTCTCTTCATTATTCTTATCCTTGGCTAGGTACGCGTATTAGTAGTTAGTGTTCACTTAGCTTATCTATTGCTGTTGGCTGATTATGCAGCGCAAATTTATCAACCAAGGTCGCACTGGCATCATTCAAACCAATTAGCGTTACTGTTGTGCCTTCGCGACGAAACTTTAGCACTACCTTATCTAACGAGCTGATGGCGGTTAAATCCCAAAAGTGCGCACGGCTAACGTCAATCTGTACCTGCTCTATCGCTTCTTTAAAATCAAAGCCCGCAACAAACTGTTCCGCTGAAGTAAAAAATACTTGCCCTATTACCTGATACTGGCGCTGTTGGCCGTGCTCTGTCAACGTAGAGCTAATATATAAAATCTTACCCACTTTATTAGCAAAAAATAACGCACTAAATAGCACACCAACCAACACACCATAAGCTAAGTTATGTGTAAACACTGTCACTAGAACGGTCGCAATCATCACCACGCTTGAGCTTTTTGGGTTACTCGCTAACCCCTTAATAGAACTCCAGTTAAACGTACCAATTGAGACCATAACCATAATGGCTACCAGCGCAGCCATGGGAATAAGCCCAACCCACTGGTCTAAAAACACAATAAAAATTAGCAAAAACACGCCAGCTAATAACGTAGATAACCGAGTTCGGCCGCCCGATTTAACGTTAATCACCGATTGGCCAATCATCGCACACCCCGCCATACCGCCCATTAAACCTGAACCAATATTAGCAATACCTTGGCCTACACATTCACGATTTTTGTTACTGTTCGTATCCGTTAAGTCATCCACAATAGTCGCTGTCATTAATGACTCTAAAATGCCAACCACAGCAAGGGCTAAAGCATACGGAAAAATAATGCTAAGGGTATCCAACGTAAGTGGTACTTCAGGCCAGAGAAATATGGGTAAGCTATCGGGCAACTCGCCCATGTCGGCTACCGTACGAATATCCATACCAAAATACAGTGCCAGCGCAGTAAGCACTAAAATACAAATTAATGGTGACGGAATCGCCTTAGTGATATACGGAAATAAATAGATAATAGCCAAACCTAGTGCGGTCATACCGTAAACTAAGGTAGTGCCGTGCTGGCCGCTAAGCTCAGGTAACTGCGCCAAAAAAATAAGAATAGCTAGCGCGTTAACAAAACCTGTAACCACTGAACGCGAAACAAAACGCATTAAATCGCCCAGTTTAAATACGCCAAACACAATTTGAATAACCCCAGTTAACAACGTAGCGGCCAGTAAGTACTGTAAGCCATGCTCACGCACCAAGGTCACCATGACTAATGCCATTGCACCAGTAGCAGCTGAAATCATTGCTGGGCGACCGCCAGCAAAAGCCGTAATTACCGCAATACAAAATGAGGCATATAAGCCCACTTTAGGGTCAACACCGGCAATTATTGAAAATGCGATAGCTTCAGGAATAAGTGCTAGGGCAACGACTAAAGCAGAAAGCACGTCACCGCGCAGGTTTGAAAACCAGTGTTGTTTTAAATAAATAAGCATGGGTATCATTTTAACTATCGCAATGGGCTGGTACTCTAACAAAAAACCGTGCCCCTGCCCATTACAGTTCTCGCAATCGGTTACTAAGCTAATGTCGCACTACACTGGCAAGCCTTCGCGGAAAAACTGCACAGCACCACATTGGCTGCAGGCAAGCAATTCGCTTGGGTGAGTGTAATCAGCACAATTTAAACATTGACTGCAACGATAACGGCCCATGCCAACAATTTCACCTTGGTAGTACACGCCTTGATGTTTAAAGTCCTGTGCTAACTCTTGCCATTCTAGTTGGCTTTTATCAGTAATAGCGCTTAGCTCTTGCCATAAGGCTTCCGGCCATAAAGAAGGTATTGTAGTGCTATCTTGTTCTTCTTGTTGCTTATTATAGCCTTGCCATTGCCGCCTTAAGGTTTCGACAAATAACTGCGTTTCATACGCGCTGAGTTCTTTTCCGGCATGTAAATAAGCCTTTAACTGCTCAGCAAAATCAACCATATTATCAAGCTGTCGGCGCTCTGCCTGTTGCATAATCTGCGTAAACTCATGCAACCACGCGTTATACTTCTTTATAAAATCTGTCATAGCCCCTCCAATGATTTAAAACCAGTATAGACAATGCGCTGCTTGTTGTTGTCAAAACCTGGCTGCGGTATGCTATAGCTACTTTTTTGTCGCTTAAGCGGCAGCTATATTAACCCCACTTTCGGACGACCTTAATGCAAGAACAATATAACCCGCAGCAGATTGAAACCACGCTGCAGCAGCAATGGGAACAAAGCAACGCCTTTAAAGTAGTAGAAGATGAAAATAAAGAAAAATTCTACTGCCTCTCTATGTTTCCTTACCCAAGTGGCCGTCTACATATGGGCCACGTGCGTAATTACACCATAGGCGATGTGGTTAGCCGTTTTCAGCGCATGCAGGGCAAAAATGTTATGCAACCGATGGGCTGGGATGCTTTTGGTTTACCTGCTGAAAACGCGGCAATAAACAATAATACCGCGCCAGCTAAGTGGACCTACGAAAACATTGATTACATGCGCACTCAATTAAAACGCTTAGGCTTTGGTTACGATTGGAGCCGAGAGCTAGCCACCTGTAAACCCGAGTATTACAAATGGGAACAGTGGTTTTTTACCAAGTTGTACGAAAAAGGTTTGGTTTATAAGAAAATGGCTACCGTCAATTGGGATCCAGTTGACCAATGTGTATTAGCAAATGAGCAGGTTATTGATGGTCGGGGTTGGCGTTCAGGTGCTTTAGTTGAGCAACGTGAGTTAGCACAGTGGTTTATTAAAATAACGGCGTACGCTGAAGAGCTATTGCAAGACTTAGATCAACTAGATGGTTGGCCTGAACAAGTTAAAACCATGCAAAAAAACTGGATTGGTCGCTCCGAAGGTGTCGAAATTTGTTTTGACATTAAAGATGATAATAGCCAATTAAGCGTATACACCACTCGCCCAGACACGCTGTATGGGGTTACCTATGTTGCCGTGGCAACCCAGCACCCGCTCGCGCAAAAAGCCGCACAACACAACGCGCAATTAGCCGCTTTTATTGAAGACTGCAAAGGCAGCAAAATGGCTGAAGCCGAATTGGCGACCATGGAGAAAAAAGGCTGCGCTACAGGCATATATGCCATACATCCACTAACCGGCGAACCCGTGCCGGTATGGGTAGCTAATTTTGTTTTAATGGATTACGGCTCGGGCGCCGTTATGTCGGTTCCCGCACACGATCAACGCGACTATGAATTTGCCAAAAAATATAACCTACCGATTAAACAGGTTATTACCCCGGCGGCTAACAGCGCACAAACCTGCGATCTAAACGAAGCCGCTTACACAGAAAAAGGTGTACTTATTAACTCGGCCGAGTTTGACGGTTTAGCGTTTGAGCAAGCATTTTCAGCAATTGCCGACAAGCTTGCAAGCATTGGTCGTGGCGAAGTAAAAGTAAACTATCGCCTACGCGATTGGGGCGTGTCACGCCAGCGCTATTGGGGTACACCAATTCCAATACTTAATCTTGCAGATGGCTCGCAAGTGCCGGTACCAGAAGACCAACTACCAGTACGTTTGCCTGAAGATGTAGTTATGGATGGTGTAACATCACCCATTAAAGCCGACCCAGAATGGGCAAAAACCACCTATAATGGCGAAGAAGCGTTTCATGAAACCGATACCTTCGATACCTTTATGGAATCTAGCTGGTATTACGCGCGTTACTGCAGTCCTGATCACGACAAAGCCATGCTTGACCCAGCTAAGGCCAATTACTGGCTCCCAGTCGATCAGTATATAGGTGGTATTGAACACGCCATTTTACATTTATTGTATAGCCGATTCTTCCATAAATTACTGCGTGATGTGGGTTTAGTACAATCTGATGAGCCGTTTAAACGCTTGTTATGCCAAGGTATGGTATTAGCAGAAACCTTTTATCGTGAGGCCGACAACGGTGGCAAACAGTGGTTTTCACCACAAGATGTTAACGTAAGCCGCGATGAAAAAGGCCGTATTTTAACTGCGGTATTAAACACAGATGGCAAGCCAGTTGTAGCATCAGGCATGAGTAAGATGTCGAAATCAAAAAACAACGGCATCGATCCACAAAAAGTTATTGACCTATACGGCGCAGACACCGTGCGCTTATTTATGATGTTTACCGCACCACCAGAGCAAACTCTAGAATGGTCAGACTCTGCTGTTGAAGGCGCACATCGTTTTATTAAACGTATTTATGCACTGGTTAGTGACTTTATTGCTAGTGGCACCGTAGGTGACTTAAACCTGAGTGCACTAAATAACGAGCAAAAAACCTTGCGTCGTGAGCTACATAAAACCATCGCTAAAGTATCTGACGATATTGGCCGGCGTTATACCTTTAATACCGCCATTGCCGCAGTGATGGAACTAAGCAATAAATTGCAAAAAGCCAGTTTAACCACAGAGCTAGACCGCGCAGTAATGCAAGAAGCAGTATTAGCTCTATTGCAAATGCTTAACCCTATTACCCCGCACGTTGCGCAGTATTTATGGGCGCAACTAGGTCAAAACACCGATATAGAACACACGCCATGGCCACAAGCCGATCACGCTGCAATGGTAGAAGATGAAAAACTGGTGGTAGTTCAGGTTAATGGCAAGGTACGCGGCAAGGTAACGGTAGCGGCTAATGCAGACCAAGATACGGTATTAACAGCAGCTAAGGCTGACGACAATGTTGGCCGTCACCTTGAGGGCGTCAGTGTGCACAAAGTTATTTATGTCCCGGGTAAACTGCTGAACTTGGTGGTGGGCTAATATGGCCCGCTTTAGCGTTATATGCCTGCTGTTTAGTAGTATATTACTAAGCAGCTGCGGCTTTCATTTGCGCGGCGATTTACCGCTAAGCCACTTCTCGGCAATGTATATTCAAAGCCAACGCCACTCTGAGCTTGCCGCATTGCTCAGCGCAAGGCTAGAGTATAATAAAGTACAATTACTTGAAAGCTATCAAAAGTCGGCGCCAATGCTTCATCTAATTAACGACACATTAGAGCGCCGTACGCTGTCATTGTTTTCAAATGGGCAGGTTGCCGAGTACGAACTGATTTACAAAGTACGCTACGCGCTAACCATGCCTGACGGTGAGCCCTCAGAGTATCAGTTTGAGCTATTTCGCGATTATCAGGACGACCCAAATCAAGCATTGGCTAAAGCTAAAGAGTTAGATCTTATGCTTGACGAGCTACGCCAGCAAGCCGCGAACCGCATTATGCGCCAGCTGGCTCGACTGCACTAATGCAAGAACAGGCTTGCTGATGCAAAAACTGTACGCAAATCAGCTACCGGCGCACTTAAACAGCTCTCTAGCCCCCTGTTACCTGCTATTTGGTGATGAACCACTGCAAAAGCTTGAAGCTATCGACGCGATTCGCGCCGCGGCAAAACAACAAGGCTATGCCGAGCGCATCAGTTTAACAGCCGATGCGCAATTTGATTGGCAAGAGCTAAGTAATGAGCTCCAAGCCATGTCGCTATTTGCCGAGCGTCGTCTGATTGAACTTGAGCTGGCACAGCAAAAGCTGTCACCTGCAGCTAATGAACAACTAAAAGCGCTACCTCAGCAATTACACAGCGATATTATTTTGCTTATTCACGGCGACCGCAGCCACAGTGAAGTCAGTAAGCTAGCGTGGTTTAAACAATTACAAACCAACGCGGTGCAAGTACCTATATACCCACTGGATGAACGCCAAAGTCAGCAATGGCTGCGCGACCGTGCGCGGCTGTTACAATTGCAGCTAAGTAGCGATGCCTTAACCTTATTACAGCAACACTGCGCCGGTAACTTATTAGCTGCGAGGCAAGAGCTAGAAAAACTAGCGCTGGCTAATATGCCTCAGCCATTAGATGCTAATGCATTAAACACATTTTTGGCTGATTATTCTAACTTTACTGTATTTCAACTTGTGGATGTAATTTTACAAGGTCAAGCAGACGACGCATTGCACCGCTTACATCGATTATGTCAGCAAGATACTGAACCGGTTATTATTGCGTGGCAGTTACAAAAAGAAGTATTGCAGTTACGTCAGTTACAGCTGGCCATACAGCTACAACAAAACCCCAATGATCTATACAAAAGCATGGCAATTTGGCCTAAACGCCAACCGCTATACCAAGCGGCACTAAAACGCTTATCATTGAACTGGCTCGACTATTTATTACAAGAGCTAGCAGCATTTGACCGCTTGTATAAAAGTGGCCAGCTAAGTAATGCAGAAGTTGCACTGGCGCATTTAGTTACGTTGTTTATTAAACCTGTGCCTAAGGTATTCTCACTGCAACAACAGGCCAGTTATGATTAAGCATATCGGTATTTTAGGTGGCACCTTTGATCCAGTACACTATGGCCACATAAGTTGTGCCAACTATGTACAACAACACTGCGGGTTAGATGAGGTGCGCTTAATGCCTTGCCATCTGCCCGCACACCGCGAGACACCTGGGGTTAGCGCTGAACAACGCGCAGTCATGGTAAAACTGGCTATTCAGCTTTATCCAAAACTACAACTAGAACGGCTAGAACTAGATAAACATAGCCCCTCTTATACGATCGACAGCTTAAAGCTACTAACGGCAAATGAGCCTAACAGTCAGTTCTACTTTATTATTGGTATGGACTCGTTATGCTATTTTCGGCAATGGAAAGACTGGCAAAACATTCTTCAATACGCACACCTTCTAGTATGTGAACGGCCTGGCTATAGCGCAGATGACGGCGACGCACCATTTATGCTTAGTCACTATGGGGTTACAGATATTAAGTTACAGCGCCAAGCTAAAGCTGGCTGTATTTTAGTACTGAAAAATCCGCTAGCCGATATCAGTGCTAGTGAAATCCGCCAGCAGCTTCGTCAGCCATCGCTCAACATTACTAGCCTTTGCACAAAAACTTTAGATCCTGCTGTATTGAACTATATTCAAACACAACAACTCTATCAGGCGTAAGAGCTATCTACTGGCTTAAACTATGCTAAAATGCCGCTTTTTTAACTCGCAGAGGAATTAGGGTGCAAACAACCGAGCTGGTAAGCTTTATTCAGGACAAAATTGACGACATGAAAGGCCGTGATATCATAACCTTAGATGTTCGGGGTAAATCAAGTGTTACTGACTTTATGATCGTGTGCTCAGGCACATCTAACCGCCATACACGATCTATTGCTGACTATATTGCAGCTGAAGTCAAAAAAGCGGGCATTGAAACGCTAGGTATCGAAGGTCAAGGCTCAGGTGAATGGGTATTACTCGATCTAGATGATGTCGTAGTGCACGTAATGCTAGAAGAGAGCCGCAATTTTTATCAATTGGAAAAACTGTGGAGTGCCTAAGCCAGTATGAAGTTAATACTGATTGCTGTTGGCAGTAAAATGCCGGCGTGGGTGCAAAGCGGCTATGACGAATATGCTCGCCGCTTTCCGCGCGATATGCCGCTGGAACTAATAGAAGTTCCGGCCGGAAAACGCGGTAAAAATGCCGACATTAAGCGCATTTTAGAGCAAGAAGGCGAAAAAATGTTGGCTGCCGTACCACGAGGTAGCAGAATAGTGACGCTAGAAGTCACCGGTGAAACGTGGAGCAGCCCCCAGCTATCAACTAAATTAACAGACTGGCTGCGTGACGGTAGAGATGTGTGCTTATTAGTTGGCGGCCCTGAGGGCCTTGCGCCAGCGTGTATTGCGGCAAGTGAAGCTAAGTGGTCATTATCAGCCCTAACATTACCACATCCACTGGTTCGCGTGGTATTGGCAGAAAGCCTCTATCGCGCTTGGAGCATTTGCACTAATCACCCTTATCATCGCGAGTAAAGATGTTAAAAAAGCGCGTAGCCATTCAAGACTTTGCTGCCGAAGCCCGACTGTTTAATCACAGAGCGGTAGTTGCAATGCTAGTCGTGGTACTGCTTTTTTGTATCATTATTTTTAACCAATACCAGCTGCAAATTGTATCTTATCAAGATTATCAAACCCGCTCTGAAGACAACCGTATTAAAGTCGTCCCCATGGCGCCTAATCGCGGCCTTATTTTTGACCGCAGCGGTATTTTACTCGCCGAAAACCGGCCGGTATTTTCACTAGAACTAGTACCCGAACAAATTAAGGATATGCCGTCAACGCTTGCCGCCATCGCAGAGTTGATTGAACTTAATCCGGAGCAAACCGCTTCATTTTTAAAGCAAGTTAAAGCCCAGCGTCGCTTTAATAGCATTGCGTTAAAAGAACAACTTAATGATACCGAAGTTGCCATAATAGCGGCCAACCAACATCGTTTTCCGGGGGTGTCGGTTGAAGCCCGCTTAAGCCGCCACTATCCATTTGGCAACTTATTTACCCACGCATTGGGGTATATTGGCAAAATAAACGTGCGTGAGTTACAACAACTTGAAGCTGACGGCGAAGCACCGAACTACGCCGCTAGCCGGGACATTGGTAAAATTGGCCTAGAGCGTTTTTATCAGCGAGAACTGCACGGCACCATGGGATATCAAGAGGTTGAAGTAAATAACCGCGGTCGCTTAATTAGGGTATTGCGCTCGGTGCCTGCGATATCCGGCAAAAACATTCATTTGGGTTTAGATGTCGGTTTGCAGCTTACTGCGCAGCAAGTACTTAAAACACAACGAGGAGCTATTGTTGCCATGGATCCGCGCGATGGCGCAGTACTGGCGTTTTACAGTAACCCAAGTTATGACCCTAATTTGTTTGTGCTTGGTATCAGCTCAACTAACTATAACGAATTACTCCACTCTCGCGATCGACCGCTGATTAACCGAGTAACCCAAGGCACTTACCCACCAGCATCCACCATTAAGCCGCATCTCGCATTACTTGGTTTAGAAACTAATACCATTACGCCCACAACCAAAATTTGGGATCCAGGTTATTTTATGCTACCCAACGTTGACCATCGTTATCGCGACCACCTACGCTGGGGTCATGGTTGGGTTGATCTTTACATAGCCATTACCAAAAGTTGTGATACCTTTTTTTATGAGTTAGGGGTTAAGTTAGGCATAGATCGTATTTCTGATTACATGGGTAAAATGGGTTTTGGCGAAAAAACAGGCGTTGATATTCTAGAAGAAAGTAGTGGCATTATGCCATCGCGAGGTTGGAAACGCGCTAAACATAACCAGCCATGGTATCAAGGCGATACAGTACCACTAAGTATTGGCCAAAGTTACTGGACTACAACGCCATTGCAACTGGCCGTTGCTACCTCAGTGATATTAAACCACGGCGAGCGGCCAACGCCTCATCTTGTTACCGCCTTTAGTGATGAACAAGCTAAAGTACCAAACTTGCCTGATTTAACCCCAGTTATAGAAGTGGTGAACATAAAAAATTGGCAGGTAACTATGGATACCATGCATCGTACGGTAAAAGAATTAGGTGGCTCAGCCCATAAAGCTTTTATTGGCAGTACCTATGATGCTGCCGGCAAAACCGGTACTGCGCAATTAGCCGCTATTGCCCAAGATGCAAAATATGATGCCAATGCCATTGATGAACGCTTACGAGATAATGCAATGTTTATTGGTTATGCGCCCTTTGATAACCCCACTGTTGTTATCGCGGTTGCCCTAGAAAACGCCGGTGGCGGTGGTAGTAATGCCGCGCCTATTGCTCGTCACATATTAGATTATTATTTTTCTGCTGGAGTAAACAGCAATGACTAAGCTGTTTGATAATTCCGCCCGACAAAGTACATTAACGCAATTTCATATTGACGGGCCCCTGGTACTGGGTCTGCTAGCATTAGTGAGTTTTGGTTTAGTTATTCTTTATAGTGCATCTGGTCAAAATATCGCCATGATGCAAGGGCAAATAATTCGACTGGGTATCGCAATGGCGGTAATGATTGCCTTAGCACAAATTAAACCGCAAACACTCAGGCGCTGGTCAATGCCGTTATTTCTTGCCGGCTTAGCTTTATTAGTCGCGGTATTAATGGTTGGTCACATTGGTAAAGGCGCACAGCGCTGGTTAGACTTAGGCTTTATGAAGTTTCAGCCGTCAGAAATAATGAAATTAGCCGTGCCTATGGCTGTAGCTTGGTTTATTGCCACACATAGCCTACCACCGAAAATTTGGCACTTAGTCGTTGGCGTTATAATGTGTGCCGCGCCTACACTACTTATTGCCGTTCAGCCCGATCTCGGCACCTCAATCCTTATTGCCACTGCAGGTGTATTTGTCTTGTTTATGTCAGGTATGAGCTGGCATATTATCATTTTTGTTGCCTGCATTATTTCGGCTTTTTTACCGGTGCTGTGGATCTTTTTGATGCACGATTATCAACGTCAACGCGTACTGACCTTTCTTAATCCAGAGAGTGATCCACTGGGTTCTGGCTATCATATTATTCAGTCAAAAATTGCTATAGGCTCAGGCGGTTTAGACGGTAAAGGTTACTTGCAAGGCACTCAGTCGCAATTAGAGTTTTTACCTGAGCGCCATACCGACTTTATTTTTGCCGTAATTAGTGAAGAACTTGGTTTACTTGGCGTGTTAGTGTTATTAGCTTTGTATTTATTTATTATTTACCGTTGTATGGTTATTTCTAGCCAAGCTCAAGATAATTACAGTAAATTAGTTGCCGGCAGCTTTACACTAACGTTTTTTGTCTATGTTTTTGTTAACATAGGTATGGTATCGGGTTTATTACCTGTGGTTGGCGTGCCCTTGCCGTTAGTAAGTTATGGCGGCACTTCAATGGTAACGCTAATGGCTGCATTTGGTATCATTATGTCGCTAGGCACTCATAAACGTATATTGGCAGCACCCTAATGAAATATCTTGTTATAACCCTAGTTAGCCTTTTTATACTGACCGCTTGTAGTAGCACACGCCAACCGTCGGTAACCAGTGCGCCAGAACCTAACGCTGGGCGTTATCAGCAAAACAAAGACAGTATTCCGCAGCGTTTACCCACTTTATTAGAAATGACCGATCCTACACCACTAGCTGAACCATTAAGCCGTGGAGGTAACAAACCGTACAATTTGTTTGGCCAAGATTACAGCCCGCTAATTAGCGCCACGGCACATGATGAAGTTGGTATGGCTTCGTGGTATGGCAATAAATTTCATGGTCACCTGACGTCAAATGGTGAAACCTACAACATGTTTGCCATGAGCGCCGCTCACAAAACCTTGCCTCTGCCCTCTTATGTTAAGGTGACTAACTTAGATAATAACAAAACGGCTATTGTCAGAGTTAATGACCGCGGGCCGTTTCATCGCGATCGCGTGATTGATTTATCTTACTCAGCGGCAAATAAACTCGGCATGTTACAACTAGGTACAGCCAGAGTTAAGCTAGAACTGTTACAATCACCAGCTATGTTGGCGCAAGCAACTAAGCCAGAACAATGTTTTATTCAAGTTTTTGCCAGTTCAGACAGTGCTAAATTAAACAAATTACGACAACAGTTGCATCAACAACAGGCATTACCTACAGAGATTAAGCCCGCCAGTGGAATTTTCCGCCTGTTGGTTGGTCCTACTACGGACAAACAGCAAGCTCAGCGTTGGCTTAATCAATTAAGAGCGGGTAGTTTCCCGTCAGCTTATTTTGCTGACAGCACACTGTGCAGTTAATCGCTGTATTAACCATCATTATCAATAAAATATAAGAACAGGTCTCATGAATAGTTATTGCCATATTTTCTCTGCCGCCGCCCTTACTTTTGCTAGTATTAGCCTAACTGCCCAAGCACAAACTATCTTGCCTTCTGCGCCTGAAGTTGCCGCTAAAGGGCACATACTTGTCGATTTTGATACAGGTAAGGTATTAGCAGAAAATAATGCAGATATGTCATTAGCCCCAGCTAGTTTAACTAAAATGATGACTAGCTATGTTATTGGTACAGAGCTGAAAAAGGGCAATATTACTAACGCCGACATGGTTACTATTAGCGAAAATGCGTGGGCGAAGAATTTCCCTGGTTCATCGCTGATGTTTATTGAAGTCGGTACCCAAGTTTCAGTCGCTGATTTAAACAAAGGCATTATCATTCAATCGGGTAACGATGCTTGCGTCGCCATGGCAGAACATATTGCTGGTAGCGAAAGTGCCTTTGTTGACTTAATGAATGCTCATGCTCAACGTTTAGGCATGCACAACAGCCGCTTTGGTAATGCACATGGCTTACCTAGTGCGGAAAACTTTTCTACACCACGCGATATGGCGCTATTATCAGCGGCATTAATCCGTGACGTGCCCGACGAATACGCCATCTATTCAGAAAAAGAGTTTACCTACAATAAAATTAAACAATACAACCGTAACTCACTATTATGGGATCGCAGCCTAGAAGTGGACGGCATTAAAACTGGCCATACTGACGAAGCAGGTTTTAGCTTAATTACCTCGGCCAAACGTGACGGCATGCGTTTAATCTCAGTAGTTATGGGTACCAGCAACGAGCGCGCACGCCAAACCGAAAATAAAAAGTTACTCACTTACGGCTTTCGCTTCTTTGAAACCATTGTGCCTTACGCTGCAGGTAAAGAGTTTGCTGAACAGCAAATTTGGAAAGGGAAGCAAGATAAAATCAAGCTAGGTATTTTACAAGACGCACAGGTAACCATAGCCCGCGGTCAGAGCAAAAACTTACAAACAGATTTCACCTTGAATCAACAACTGATTGCCCCCATCAATAAAGGGCAACAGGTTGGCACTGTGTATTTAAAACTTAACGGTGAAGATATTGCTACCTACCCTTTAGTCGCGCTTGAAGATGCAGCTGAAGGCGGCTTTTTCAGCCGAATGATTGATTCGATTAAAATGCAGTTTAATTAGTAAATCTGTAGGTTAACGTATCAAGTCCCGGCAATGTTCGGGACTTTTTGTTACAATAAACGCGGATGTAATAGCCCCGCGATAGTGAGATAGCCATGGCGCATGAAGTAAAAGACACTAAGTTTGATGAATATCTTGAGTTTCCTTGCTCATTTAACTTTAAAATTCTCGGTGTGGCTCACGAAAATCTCGTCGACCACATAATGACGGTTGTGCGTCAGCACACTGATGCGGGTGATTACAGCCCCATCGTCAAACCTAGTAGTAAAGGTAATTATCACTCAGTTACAGTAAATGTTACTGTTACCAGCAAACATCATATTGAACTGCTGTACACTGAACTTGGCAAAATAGAACTGGTGCGTTACGTACTCTAAGGTAGTACCACCTGCAGTGCCATTCGTATTATCGTGATAAAACGGTATAATACCGCGCATTTTAAATACGCCGGATCCTAGATGAACGCAGTTTCAGACATAGCCGACCAGCTTGTAGTACGAGAGCTTGGCGTACAAGACTACACTACGGTGTGGCAAGCCATGCAGCAGTTTACCGATCAGCGTAACGCTACCACGCTAGATCAGCTCTGGTTATTAGAGCATTATCCAGTGTTTACCCAAGGCCAAGCCGGTAAAGAAGAGCACCTGCTGTTTCCTGGCGATATTCCTGTGGTTAAGGTAGACCGAGGCGGTCAAGTAACCTATCACGGCCCAGGTCAGCTTGTGGTGTATGTGTTGCTGGATTTAAAACGTCGTAATTTAGGCGTACGCCAATTAGTCACTATGCTTGAGCAAGTACTAATCCAACTATTATTGCCATACGGTATTCTCGCCTATGCCAAAGCAGACGCCCCAGGCGTATACGTTGATGAGGCTAAAATAGCCTCACTAGGCCTTAGAGTACGCAAAGGCTGTACGTTTCATGGCTTAGCATTAAACGTAAATATGGATTTAACGCCATTTTCTCGCATTAACCCTTGTGGTTATGCCGGTATGCAAATGGTACAGAGTAAAGATTTAGGCGGCCCGCAAAATATTGCCGAGGCCAAACAGCAAATAGTGCAGTGTTTTTTGCAGCAATTGAATGTCGCAACACCGCAGCACACAACAGGGTTAGACTGGCAAAATGACTAAAACTGCACGCATGGAACCTGGCGTTAAACTGCGCGACGCTGAAAAAATGGCGCTTATTCCAATAAAAGTATTGCCAACAGAGCCTGAGCAAATGCTGCGCAAGCCAGAGTGGCTGAAAATTAAACTGCCAAAAAGTTCTGAACGTATTGATCAGATCAAGGGCGCATTACGCAAACACGGCCTGCATTCGGTATGCGAAGAAGCGGCCTGCCCAAACCTGACCGAATGTTTTAATCACGGTACGGCCACCTTTATGATTTTGGGTGCTATTTGCACCCGCCGCTGCCCGTTTTGTGACGTTGCTCATGGCCGTCCATTACCGCCTAGCGCAGAAGAGCCAGAAAAACTTGCATTAACTATCCGTGATATGAAGTTAAAATACGTAGTTATTACTTCAGTAGATCGTGACGATCTGCGCGACGGTGGTGCCCAGCATTTTGCTGATTGTATTAGTGAAATTCGCCAACACAGCCCACAGATTAAAATTGAAGTGTTAGTACCCGATTTTCGCGGCCGGATGGATACGGCATTAGACATACTAACGCAAACACCGCCGGACGTGTTTAACCATAACCTAGAAACCGCGCCACGCTTATACAAGCTGGCACGGCCAGGTGCCGACTATAAGTGGTCGCTACAACTATTAAAGCGCTTTAAAGCCGCGCACCCGCAAGTGTCTACCAAGTCGGGTTTAATGGTAGGTTTAGGTGAAACTACTGAAGAGCTAATTGAAGTGCTAAAAGACTTGCGTGAGCACGACGTTGATATGCTTACCGTAGGCCAGTACCTGCAGCCGAGTAAACACCACTTACCCGTTAAGCGTTATATGCCACCGGCAGAGTTTGATGAAATAAAACGTATTGCTTATGAGCTAGGCTTTAAACACGTCGCCAGTGGCCCATTTGTGCGCTCAAGCTACCACGCCGATCGCCAAGCGGCTGGTGAAGATATTAGTTAAGTAACATCAGTTTGCGCTTCCCGTAGCGGCTGTTCTTTTTACTGAAAGCCGCTATTCTTCTTATAGTGTTATAGGAGATGCAATGAACAACAGACGTTTTAGCCGGGTAAATTTTAAGGGCAAGGCTCATCTTGATATCGGTAACCAAAGCTTGGTAACCGATGTATTAGATCTCTCGTTAAAAGGCGCACTTGTTACGAAACCCAGCAACTGGCCAACTGACGTAGCTTCATTGCTCCAGTTACGTATTCAACTTGAAGATTTCCCTATAGAGCTAGCCATGACCGTTAGTGTTGCGCATATGTCAGACAGTTTGATTGGCTTGCACTGTGAAAAAATAGATATTGATAGCGTATCGCATTTACGTCGCTTGTTAGAGCTTAATCTTGGTGATGCCGACTTACTAAGTCGCGAATTATCCGAGTTAACCGAGCATCAATAATGGCTTCAGTTAAAGCGCTAATGCTTGGGTTGCATCGGCATAGCCCATGGCTGAGGCTTGTTGCATAAACTGCTGCCACTGTGGCCAATTTTGTTGCTGCCGTGCCAAATAAGCAAAGTAATACTGCACTGGCATTAATTGCTCAGGCTGAGCAATAGCCTTCTTGGCTAACTGGAAATACAGATCTGGTAGTTCTAGTTCATAAAATCGCATAACATTTGCCTGACTAACCACTCGATACGCCTGTAACGGCGTAACCTGACAACTGTCTACTGCGGTTAACGTAATGTCCTCAGGTGTTAGCTGCCATTGCTGTAAATAACCAGTCACGTCATTGCCAATAATAACATTCGGATAAATGACACCCAGCTGACAGACCTGCTGCGCATTGCGTGCGGCTAGTTGGTACTCATCGACAAAACCTAATATATGCATAAATTCATGGCGTAACAGCGCTAAGCTAGCATTATCGGGTAACTGCACTATACCGTTGTTATAGCCTGCTTTACCACGCCCAGCAATGACCAGTAATTGGCTAAATGTGCCCTTTGCTACTAGTGAATTCAGCACATTATACTGACACTGTATTAGGCTATCGCTATCCTCTGTACACGCAAGTTCTGTACTATTTACCGTATAAACAGATAAAAAACACACCGGTAATTGTGATAACTGTCTATCTTGCTGCCATTGCTGTAACAGCCGCTGCCAGGTATCTGCGCCCAGTTGCTGACTGATTACTGGCTGCAGTGTTAATTGACAGCCTTGTGCATGCTTAAAACCGCTAACTAACGGTTGATGTTCGGCCCACAACCCTAATGTTGCGCGCTGTGCGTCACTTACAGCCGATATGGCAATAGCGTTAGCATCTAATTGCTGCTGCAGCCATTGCGCGCTAGCAAGCCGTCCTTGCACACGCTGTTGCAACTGTAGCGCATGTTCTAGGGCCGCGTTATTACCAAGTAACGCCGCCTGACGAAACCAATACAAAGCCTCATTGTATTGCGCGGTGGCTAAACGCTGATTCGCCAGCTGCATCGCTGCTGCGGGTTCGTGTAATGCGCGTTGTATTAACTCAGCTTGGCTGTCGGTATTTGGCTGACAGCTTGTTAATAATACAAAAGCAAAAAAGCCGATAAATCGGCTTTTTAATACTCTCTTGAACACTAGTTTAGGGTTCATCGTATTCTTGATCAGGACCAACTTCACCGCGTAAACGCGCCATTTCTAACCTAGCATAGCGGTGCTCAACAAACTCGAATACGT
This sequence comes from Rheinheimera metallidurans, assembly GCF_036983985.1. Lineage (NCBI taxonomy): Bacteria > Pseudomonadati > Pseudomonadota > Gammaproteobacteria > Chromatiales > Chromatiaceae > Rheinheimera > Rheinheimera metallidurans. The sequence continues at coordinate 443,518 of NZ_JALAHQ010000001.1, read as the reverse complement.
TGGTGGCTAACACTCGTTTATAATAACTAAGCGCTTGTTCTGGCCGATTTTGGCTTTCATGCCATTTGGCGAGATAAAAATACACTTCGCACAAACGTTCAGCCAAAACCTGGGCACTGGATAAATCTTGCCGTACCGAATCAAGCAAAGCCTGTTCCGTTATATCACCGTTAAAAAAGCGAACAATTTGAGTTGACCATTCTGCAGGATCCAACGCAGCTAAATTTTCACTTAATCGTGCTTTAGCTCCAACAGTCGATAATTCACTTTGCGCTAAATATAACCAAATAACACGGTATGCATCGCTAGGTTTTAACGCTAGAAAACGCTCAAAGTCGCCTTGTGCCAGTTCTGTTTTATCTGCGTAATACAGCGCAATACCGCGATTTAAGTAAGCAAACTCATGCTCAGGTGCCAGTTCAAGCACCGAGTCAAAAGCTTCAAACGCGGAATTAAATTCGCGATTAACGGTATAGTGTATACCAACGAAATTATAGGCGTCGGCTAAATCAGGTTTTAAACGTAACGCACGCAAAAAATCTAATCTTGCTAAGGTGTTTAAACCAACGCTGTCGTACATAACACCACGGTCATAATACAACTGAGCAGACTGCTCTTCGGTTAATTCAGCTCGATATAAAATTTCACTTAAACGTGCAATAGCAAGTTCAGTGCGAGGCGAGACCATCAGTGGCTCTGGTATAAGCCAAGCAGCTTGTGAAGTCGGCTGTGAAGCACAGCCGCCAAGCATAAGCGTAAGTAGCGCCAAAGGCGCTACCTGACGTAATAGCCGATTAGGCATTATCTTCAACATTTGTAGACTCAGTAGCCGGTTTCGCAGTCGCTTCTTTGATACTTAAGCGGACACGGCCCTGCTTGTCGACTTCAAGAACTTTAACCGCCACTTTCTGGCCAACAGTTAAATGCTCAGATACGTTGTTCACGCGCTCGTCAGAGATTTGTGAAATATGTACCAAACCATCTTTACCTGGCAGTACGTTAACAAAAGCACCGAAATCAACGATACGAACTACTTCGCCTTGATAAATTGTACCAACTTCGATCTCTGCGGTAATAGCGTTGATCTTGTCGATAGCAATTTGTGCGGCTTTAGCAGTAGTAGCGGCAATTTTGATACTACCGTCGTCTTCTAGCTCAATTGTCGTGCCTGATTCTTCTGTGATTTGACGAATAACCGCGCCACCTTTACCGATAACTTCACGGATTTTTTCCGGGTTAATCTTCATGGTGTAAATACGTGGTGCGTATTCTGACATTTCTTCACGGTGACCGCTGATTGCCTGGTCCATCACGTTCAAAATATGCAAACGTGCAGCTTTAGCCTGTTTAAGGGCGGTTTGCATAATTTCTTGGGTAATGCCGTCAATTTTAATGTCCATTTGCAGTGCAGTAATACCTTCGGTAGTACCCGCCACTTTAAAGTCCATATCACCTAAGTGATCTTCATCACCTAAAATGTCTGACAGAATAACGTAATCGTCACCTTCTTTTACTAAGCCCATAGCAATACCGGCTACAGAGGCTTTAATTGGCACACCTGCGTCCATTAACGCTAGTGATGCACCACAAACAGACGCCATAGAGCTTGAACCGTTTGACTCAGTAATTTCTGCAACGATACGTACTGTGTAAGGGAAGTCGTTAAACTCTGGCATTACCGCTTGCACACCACGCTTAGCTAAACGGCCATGACCAATTTCGCGACGCTTAGGTGAGCCTATCATACCGGTTTCACCAACGGAGTACGGAGGGAAGTTATAATGCAGCATAAAGGTATCAGTTTTTGCACTTAACAGATCATCTACTGTCTGTGCATCACGCGCGGTACCTAAAGTTGCAGTAACTAATGCCTGAGTTTCACCGCGGGTAAACAGTGCTGAACCGTGTGTACGTGGCAGCACGCCGGTCATTACACTTAAACCACGGATCATTTCTGGATCACGCCCGTCAATACGCGGTTCACCTTTAGTAATACGACCGCGCACTACTTTTGATTCTAAATTATGGAAAATCTCACCAACATCTGATGTATTTAAACGCTCATCTTCGGCTAAAGTTTCAGTTAACTTAGCTATCAATGCGGTTTTAATTTCACCAATACGTTCATAACGCTTAGCTTTTTCTGTAATACGATACGCATCACCTAAATCAGCAGTGGCTAAGGCTTCAATTTTTTCAATTAAAGCGGCATTTTTTACCGGAGCTTGCCAATTCCAAGCTGGTTTCGCCGCTTCTGCAGCAAATTCATTAATTACGTTAATTGCAACTTGCATCTGTTCGTGGCCATAAACCACCGCACCTAGCATAATGTCTTCTGATAACACTTCGGCTTCAGATTCAACCATTAATACTGCTGTTGAAGTACCTGCAACCACTAAGTCTAACTTAGACGTTTTTAATTCATCTTCAGATGGGTTTAATACGTACTGGCCATTAATATAACCTACGCGCGCCGCGCCAATAGGGCCGCTAAACGGAATACCCGAAATGGCAAGGGCCGCAGATGCACCAATTAATGCCACGATATCTGGCTGAATTTCTGGCTGCACTGACACAACCGTTGCCACTACCTGAACTTCGTTAATAAAGCCTTCAGGAAACAACGGACGAATTGGTCGGTCGATCAGACGTGCAATTAAGGTTTCGCCTTCAGATGGACGGCCTTCACGTTTGAAGAAGCCACCTGGAATGCGACCTGCTGCATACATTTTTTCTTGATAATTTACCGTTAATGGGAAGAAGTCTTGACCTGGTTTAGGTTCTCTCTTACCCACTACCGTTACTAAAACTGACGTGTCACCCAAGCTAGCTAGCACCGCGGCATCTGCCTGACGAGCAATTACGCCGGTTTCAATAGTGAATGTGTGTTGGCCGAATGGGAATGATTTTACGATAGGAGTCACGTGTTTGTTTCCTTTACTTAATCGCCTAATTGCGATGTCATTTTTGTCGTTTAATACGTTACTAGTATACTCTGTAACCAAAGTGGAAAGATAGTTCAGTCAATCGTTAACTTTGGATAAAAAAATAATCTTATCTATAAAAAAAGGGGCTTAAAGCCCCTTTTTTACTGAATGCGAATTAACGGCGTAAGCCTAAACGCTCAATCAGTGTTGCGTAGCGGCTCTGGTCTTTACCTTTTAAGTAATCCAGTAACTTACGACGCTGGCTAACCATGCGCAACAAACCACGACGTGAGTGGAAGTCATGCTTATGTTCAGCAAAGTGACCTTGTAAATGGTTGATAGATGCAGTTAACAGAGCAACTTGAACTTCTGGTGAACCAGTATCACCTGGTTTAACAGCATAATCAGCAACAATTTTTGCTTTATCAGCAACGCTTAAAGACATATGAAACTCCAAATCTGAGTGAACTAAAGTAAGGGAATTGCCGATCACTCATCCAGCAAGCCCAAAAATCGCGGATATAATAGCATTATACTCGCTTTTTACAATACGTTTCTATTACCGCCTACAACTTCGCGGCATTACTACTCTGGCTGCTACTATTAACACTAACCGTGTTCAGTAGACGCCTTGAGCTCAGCACGCCCTGCTCTATTTGGCCAATACCAAAAAAACTATCGTCAGGACCATGCAATTTTATTACTGTCACATCCTCAACAGCTAGTTCACAGCTTTGACCATGCTGTAACCGATGTTGCTGCGCAGCACTAAGCTGTAACTTGGGCATAGACACAATACCTGCATCCATCGGCAGCAATAGGTTATCCATAGCTAAAAAATCACCGGTTTGATGGCAAGGTTCGGCTAACGCATCTAATTGCTCTGGGGTAATCATTTGCTTTGCGTGAAAAGGGCCGACCTGAGTACGATGTAATTTAGCCACATGCGCACCACAACCTAAGGCTTCGCCAAGATCGTCAATTAGAGTGCGAATATAGGTACCTTTTGAACAGTGCACGATAAAGTCCGCACTGCTGCCATGCAAAGCCAATAACTCAAAACGAAAAATACTGATGGGACGCGCTTCACGCGGCACTTCAATACCTTGCCTTGCGTAACGGTATAATGGTTGGCCTTGATACTTAAGCGCAGAAAACATGGTTGGCACCTGCATAATGTCACCGCGAAAAGCTTGCATCGCCTGTTCTAAATCATGCAGATTAAAGTTTACTGGTTTTTCACTAATAACTTCGCCTTCACTATCACTAGTGGTGGTGCGCACACCAAATGCCGCCGAAACAAAATAGGTTTTATCGGTATCAAGTAAAAACTGGCTAAATTTTGTCGCCTCACCAAAACATATTGGTAGCAAACCAGATGCCATCGGATCTAGCGCACCAGTATGTCCCGCTTTTTGCGCCTGATATAACCAGCGCACACGCTGCAATATGCCGTTACTACTGACTTCTAACGGCTTATCTAACAACAAAATACCGTTGACCACTCGGGCATTTTTACGTGCCATTAGTTTTTAGGCTCTTCGCTATCAGTAGTTGTATCAGTATCCTGCTCAGTAACGTCATCTGCATCACTTACTACAGCATCTAGTTCTTGGCCAGAATCTAAACGGCGACGGTCATCATCACGGCGCGCCTCAGCAACTAAGCTAGCCATGCGAATTCCTTCATTTAACGATGCATCATGGGCAAAACGAATATTTGGCACAATACGAGCCTGAATACGTTTACCAATTAACTTTCGCACAAAACCGGACGCTTCATTTAATAGCTTAAGGTTATCTTCAACCATATCATCGGCTAAGCCTAAAAAAGTAACAAATACTTTGGCATGCGATAAATCGCGTGATACTTCAACGTCAGATACCGTGATCATGCTATGCAAGCGCGGATCTTTAATTTCACGTTGTAGGATCATCGCCATTTCTTTTTTCATTTGTTGCGACAGTCTATCGACTCGCGAGAATTCTTTACCCATATCATTTACTTCCATTATCTTTGTCAGACGAAACAGGGGCGCTAGGCCCCTGTTTTATTGTTACTTGCCTGTACTTACAGTGTTCGTTCAACCTGAATAACTTCAAACACTTCGATCTGGTCGCCTGCGCGCACGTCGTTGTAGTTCTTCACGCCGATACCACATTCAAAACCGTTACGCACTTCACTAACGTCATCTTTAAAGCGACGCAGTGATTCAAGTTCACCTTCGTATATCACTACGTTGTCACGCAGTACGCGAATTGGTGCGTTACGCTTAATCAAACCTTCCGTAACCATACAACCAGCTACTGCACCAAACTTAGGAGACTTAAATACATCACGTACCTGAGCTAAACCTATGATCTGTTGTTTAAATTCAGGTGCTAACATGCCGGTCATAGCCGCGCGTACTTCATCTAACAGCTCATAAATGATGCCGTAATAGCGTAAATCTAAGCCTTCGTCGTCTATTATCTTACGAGCTGAAGCGTCCGCACGAACGTTAAAGCCGATTACGATAGCTGATGATGCTGCTGCCAGTGTTGCGTCAGTTTCAGTAATACCACCTACGCCACTACCAACAATTTTCACTTTTACTTCATCAGTAGACAGTGTCATTAATGATTCAATAATAGCTTCTACTGAACCCTGCACATCTGCTTTAAGTACGATATTAAGTTCTGATACATCACCTTCAGTCATATTGGCAAACATATTTTCCAATTTAGACTTCTGTTGACGGGCCAGTTTAACATCGCGGAATTTACCCTGACGATACAGTGCTACTTCACGGGCTTTACGCTCGTCTTTTACTACCGTAACTTCATCACCCGCTTGCGGACAACCTGATAAACCCAAAATTTCTACTGGAATAGACGGGCCTGCCGTTTTAACTTCTTTACCGTTTTCATCGCGCATTGCACGAACACGGCCATACTCGAAACCACACAGAACGATTTCGCCCTGCTTTAATGTGCCTTCTTGGATCAGAATAGAAGCTACTGGACCACGGCCTTTATCTAGACGCGATTCAATAACGACACCACGTGCTAAACCTTCTTTAACCGCCGTTAACTCTAACAACTCAGCTTGGTTTAGAATGGCTTCTAACAGCTCATCAATACCCTCGCCTGTTCTGGCTGATACCGGCACAAACTGCGTGTCGCCACCCCATTCTTCAGAGATAACTCCGTATTGAGATAACTCATTACGAACCCGATCTGGATCGGCTTCTGGCTTATCCATTTTGGTTACTGCAACGACTAAAGCAACACCGGCCGCTTTAGCATGCTGAATAGCTTCTTTAGTTTGTGGCATTACACCATCGTCAGATGCCACAACCAGAATAACGATATCCGTTGCCTTGGCACCACGAGCTCGCATTGAGGTAAACGCAGCGTGACCTGGTGTATCAAGGAAGGTAACCATACCGCGTTCAGTTTCTACGTGGTAGGCACCAATATGCTGGGTAATACCACCAGCTTCACCGGCGGCAACTTTTGCTTTACGAATGTAGTCAAGTAACGAGGTTTTACCATGGTCAACGTGACCCATTACGGTAACTACTGGTGCACGTGGCTCTAACGCGCCTTCACCTTCACGAGCTGACATTACTGCCTCTTCTAGCTCGTTTTCTTTAGTTAACGTAACTTTATGGCCCATCTCTTCACAAACAATGGCCGCGGTTTCTTGGTCAATAACTTGGTTAATAGTCGCCATGGCGCCCATTTTCATCATTACTTTAATTACTTCAGACGCTTTAACCGCCATTTTCGACGCTAGCTCAGCAACCGTAATGGTTTCACCAATTTTCACTTCGCGCTCAACCGGTTGCGCTGGCTTGTTAAAGCCATGCTGCATACTGGTAGGTGTTTTCTTTTTCTTTACATGACGATTAGCGCGGTTAAAGGCTTCTTTGTCATTAGCATCATCTTTCTTTTTGCCTTTGACAACTGGGGCTTTTTTACCTGCACCACGACGACCTGCACGCTCTTCTTTGGCGTCAACTTCGTCTTCTGCCTGTTTAGCAAATTCGTTACTGGTTAAATGATAATCATCAGTATCAGCAGGTTTGGCTTTTTCTTCTTGCGCCCAACGCTCACCGTTTTCTTCAGCTAATTTACGTGCTGCTTCAGCTTGCTTAGCTGCTTCTTCTTCTAGCTTACGCAATGCTTCGGCTTCTTGCTGTTGGCGAATGTAATCGGCTTCTTTACGTGCTTCTTCTTTCGCTGCACGGCGTGCTGCTTCTTCAGGATCGTCTTTTAACAACTGAGCCTGTTTTGCTTCTTCACGACGCTTCGCTTCAACTGCTTTACGTTCAGCTTCTTCTTTGGCTTTTGTTGCAGCAATTTCTTTAGCTTTACGATCAGTTTCTTGACGTGCATGATCAGCTTCAGCTTGCGCTTTTTCTTCGGCTAAACGCGCTTCTTCTTGCGCTTTTAGCGTAGCTTCATCAACCATTGGTTTTTTCACGTAAGTTTTTTGCTTACGCACTTCTACCTGAATTTCACGATTACGACCTGCGCCGCTAGATACACTTAACGTGGTTTTTTCTTTACGCTGCAATGTTAAACGCGCTGGCTCTGCAGTAGTTCCGCCATGTTGCGCACTTAAATGCTCAAGCAACGATTTTTTCTCGCCTTCACTGACCATTTGTCCGGCTGCTTTACTGATACCGGCATCAGCAAATTGCTGTACTAACCGTTCAACAGTAGTACCGACATCACTGGCTAGCTTTTCTATAGTGACTTCTGCCATTTGTGTTGTTACCTCCGTTGACTACTTATTTTCTTCGCTAAACCAGACAATGTTACGGGCAGCCATAATCAAGTCGGCGGCTTGTTGTTCCGACATAGTGGCAATTTCCAGTAAATCATCTACACCCAGCTCAGCTAGGTCGTCTAACGTTGTTACCCCTTTACTGGCTAATACATAGGCCATATGGGTATCTAATTCTTCTAGCGCTAATAGCGCTTCACTTGGTTTCGCATTGCCTAATGATTCTTCACTGGCAAGTGCACGCGTCGTTAATACCGCTTTGGCACGACTACGCAACAGCTCTACGGTTGCTTCGTCCAGACCGTCGATGGTTAATAGCTCGCTAATCGGCACATATGCAACCTCTTCTAACGAAGAGAAACCTTCATCTACTAATACATCAGCAAAATCTTCATCAATTTCTAAGCCGTCCATAAAGATCTGACGAACGCGATCTGATTCTTCCTGATGTTTTTGTTTCATGGCTGATAACGACATAACGTTAAGTTCCCAGCCGGTTAACTGGCTAGCTAAACGCACGTTTTGGCCATTACGACCAATTGCCATGGCAAGGTTTGAGTCTTCGACTGCGATATCCATTGAATGCGCATCTTCATCAACAATGATTGATGCGACTTCAGCTGGGGCCATCGCGTTTATTACATATTGCGCATCGTTATCGTCGTATAACACGATATCAACACGTTCGCCGGCTAACTCATTTGATACAGCCTGTACCCGCGAGCCACGCATACCAACACACGCACCAACTGGGTCAATGCGACGATCGTTACTTTTCACCGCTACTTTCGCCCGCGCACCCGGATCACGTGCAGCGCCACGCAACTCGATCATTTCTTCGCCAATTTCCGGCACTTCAATGCGGAATAGCTCAAGCAACATTTCAGGACGTGAACGGCTTAAAAATAGCTGAGCGCCACGTGCTTCTGGTTTCACTTCGTACAACAACGCACGAATACGGTCACCTGGACGGTACGTTTCACGCGGTAACATTTCTTCGCGGCCTAACATCGCTTCAGCATTGTTGCCTAAATCGACAATGATACTGTCACGGTTTACTTTTTTAACCACGCCAATAACTAGCTCACCAACTTGATCAATATAGGCTTCTACTACTTGTGAACGCTCGGCTTCACGTACTTTTTGTACGATAACTTGCTTTGCCATTTGCGTAGTAATACGGTCGAACTCTATTGAGTCAATTGGCTCTTCGTAATAATCACCAATTTTTACTGTAGGGTCATCATACTGCGCTGCCGATAAGGTCATTTCGCGGTATGGGTGCTCTTGCACCTGATCGTCAGGAATAATCTGCCAACGACGGAAGGTTTCATAAGAGCCAGTTTTACGATCAATGTTAACCCGGACTTCAATGTCGCCTTCATTTTTTTTCTTTGTGGCCGCTGCTAATGCATATTCCAAAGCCTGAAAAATTTTCTCCCTAGGGACTGACTTTTCGTTTGAAACTGCATCAACAACTAATAATATTTCTTTTGCCATTGTGTGTTGCCTCGCTTTGCCCCGATACCTTAAAAAACGGGTACCACGTTTGCTTTGTCTACGTTATCCATCAGCAAACGATAGGGTTTGCCATCTACTTCCACTATCAACATATCGTCTTCAATAGCTGTTAGTACACCTTTAAACTTGCGCCGACCATCCTGCGGAATAGCCAGTTTTACTTCTATCTTCTGCCCTACCACTGCAACAAAATGTGCAGGAGTGAACAAAGGTCGATCCAAACCTGGTGATGACACTTCCAGCAGGTATTCGTTGGTAATAGGATCTTCCACATCTAAAATCGCGCTAACTTCGCGGCTTACCCGTGCACAATCATCCACGTTTACGCCATCAGCATGATCAATGTACAGCCGTAATGTTGAATGACGGCCAGCCTGAACCAGCTCTAGCCCCAATAACTCAAAGCCTACCGCTTCAATTGTTGGCAACAATAGCTCTGTCAAATTCTGTTCTTGCTTGTTCAACATGACCTCCAAAACATTTACTTTACTCAGACTTTGGCTGCAGCAAAGCAAATAAAAAAAGGGCCCGTAGCCCATTACTGCGTAAAACTGAGTCTGCAGATACGAAAACGCCCCGAACTAGCGGGGCGAATGGGCATCTAATCAGTTAACATATCGCCAATGTTAGCTGAAAAACTTAATACTTACTAAGGTACTACTAGTAAATTGGTTGCGGGAGCCGGATTTGAACCGACGACCTTCGGGTTATGAGCCCGACGAGCTACCAGGCTGCTCCATCCCGCGTCCGTAATTCGCGCTTATTATATAGCGCTGACTGGTTAATCGCAAGCTTTGCCGGAGCTAACTGCTGATTATATTTGGTGCCGAGAGCGGGACTTGAACCCGCACGTCCTAGGACACTACCCCCTCAAGATAGCGTGTCTACCAATTTCACCACCTCGGCTGAATTTAGTTAACTTAGTTTCCTACAGGGATATCGCTAGCGTCATCTTTCTTCTGCTCAATCTGCTCGGTTACCGGTGCAGACATATCATCCCATGTGCTAACGCCTTTGCTATGGCTAGTACTGTAGTTGCCAAGCACAATACTTAACACAAAGAAAATAGTGGCCAAAATAGTAGTGGTTTTAGTTAAAAAGTTACCAGTACCTGATGAGCCAAATACGGTAGCTGATGCACCTGCACCAAAAGCTGCACCCATATCAGCACCTTTACCGTGCTGAATTAAAATGAGGCCAACTAACGCCATTGCAACTAACAAATAAACTACTATAAAAATTTCGTACATGCTTATTCCTTTGCACCTTGTGTAACTGCAAGGCAAATTTGCGCAAATTCTGCCGGTTTTAGGCTAGCGCCACCAACCAGAGCACCGTCTATGTCGGCTTGCTGAAATAGTGCTGCACAGTTTCCTGCATTAACACTACCGCCGTATAATATTTTAGCCCTTACTGCAGACTGTGTATCGTATTGCGCCAGATGTTGCCTAATAAAAGCGTGGGTAGCCTGTGCCTGTTCTGGCGTGGCCGACTCACCTGTGCCTATGGCCCATATTGGCTCGTACGCAATCACTGATTTTGCCAGTAATTCGGGCTGCGAAGCATACACTGCATCTAATTGCTGTGCAAGAACCTGCTCAGTTTTTTCTTGTTGGCGCTGCGCTAAGGTTTCACCGATACAAAGTATGGGTATTAAGCCCGCCGCAACCGCTCGTTTTAACTTCGCGGCAACTAACGCGTCATCTTCGTTGTTCAGGGTGCGGCGTTCTGAGTGGCCAACAATAACATAGTGTGCGCCGGCTTCTTGCAGCAATTCAGCGCTGAGCTCACCGGTATATGCGCCACTAACTTCGTGGCTTAATGTTTGGCCACCTAAGGCAAAAGAAGATACTTGAGAAAAGCGTGGTAACAGCGTTGCCGGCGGGCACACAACGATAGTTAAATTAGTCGGTGGCAGTTCAGACAGTGCTGCGCTCATCTGTTGAACTAACGCCGTTGAACCGTGCATTTTCCAATTAGCAGCAATCAGTGGTGTACGTTGCATGAAAACTATCCCCATTATTTAACGGGCGCGATAGTAACGAACCGCGCCAAGTCAAACAAGCCTTATTGGCTTAATTAGCCATTTAACTGGCTATTTTCACCGCGGCAGCAATCTGCTCGGCATACTCTCGCACCAACACAGCGTCTTCACCTTCAACCATAACTCGGATCAGTGGCTCGGTGCCGCTTTTACGAATTAATACTCGGCCACCGCCATTTAACTTGGCTTCTACATCAGCAATTACCTGTTTTACATGCTGCTTCTCTAAGGGCGCGGTGCCCTTTTCAAACTTCACGTTTACCAGTACTTGCGGCATTTTATGCATGCCTTGGCTAAACTCGGCCAGCGACATATTAGCTTCGATCATCGCAGTTAGTACCTGCAATGACGCAATAATACCGTCGCCGGTGCACGTGTGGTCTAAATTCAACACGTGCCCTGAGTTTTCACCGCCGATGCGCCAATTGTTCTCACGCAACAATTCCATAACATAGCGATCGCCAACGGCACTGCGGGCAAAGGGAATGCCTAACTGCTTAAGCGCAACCTCTAAGCCAAGGTTGCTCATTAGCGTACCGACTACGCCGCCCTGCAGCTTATTTTGCGCTTGCGCTGCGCGGGCAATAATATAAACAATTTCATCGCCATCAATAACCCGCCCTGTATGATCAACCATCATTACTCGGTCGCCATCACCATCGTAAGCAATACCTAAGTTAGCACCTTGTTCAACCACGGTTTTTTCTAGTAATGCGGTATGAGTAGCACCACAATCAGCATTAATATTAATGCCATTTGGGCTAGCGCCTATCAATACAACATCAGCGCCCAGCTCTCTAAATACGGCAGGTGCAATGTGATAAGTAGCGCCATGAGCACAATCAATAACAATTTTCATACCACTTAACGATAAATGGTTTGGCAAGTGGCTTTTACAAAACTCGATATAACGGCCAGCGGCATCTTCAATACGCTCAGCTTTACCAAGCTTTTCTGAAGGCTCACACACCATAGGTTGCTCTAGCTCATATTCAATAGCCAACTCAACTTCGTCCGGTAATTTGGTACCGTCAGCCGAGAAAAACTTAATACCGTTGTCATAATAAGGATTATGCGACGCACTAATGACGATACCCGCTTCAGCGCGAAAGGTGCGCGTCAAATAAGCCACGGCTGGCGTTGGCATAGGGCCAAGCAAGCGCACGTTAATACCTGCTGCAATTAGGCCGGCTTCTAGCGCGGTTTCCAGCAAATAACCAGAAATACGCGTATCTTTACCGATCAACACTTTACGTGTTCCCAGCTGCGATAGCACCCGACCTGCGGCCCACCCTAATTTCATGGCAAATTCTGGTGTGATCGGAAAATCACCCACTTTGCCGCGTACACCATCGGTGCCAAAATATTTTCTGCTCATCCTTTATGCTCCATACTGCATTGCAGTCACAACCCTGACCACTTGCACGGTTTCTTTTACGTCGTGTACACGAATTATCTGTGCACCATTTAATGCTGCAATAGTAGCGCAGGCAAGGCTACCTGCCAAACGCTCATTAATCGGTATATTTAATAATTGGCCAATCATCGATTTACGCGACATGCCAGCCAGTACTGGATATCCCGTGTCAACAAATTGTGACAATTGCTGCAACAACGCATAGTTATGCGTTAGGTTTTTACCAAAACCAAAACCGGGGTCGAGTAAAATATTCGCTTTTTTTACACCCGCTTGTTCACAGCTGGCGGCCCGTGTTAATAAAAACTGCTTAACTTCGGCTACCACATCATGGTATTGCGGTTGGTGCTGCATACTGCGTGGCGCGCCCTGCATATGCATTAAGCACACTGGCACTTGGCTGGTCACTGCCACATCCAATGCCCCAGGCTCAAGCAAAGCGCGAACATCATTGATCATATCGGCGCCAGCCTGAATCGCCGCTGACATTACCGCCGCTTTACTGGTATCAATAGAAATTACACAATCAAAACGTTGACGAATAGCACTGATGATTGGCACCACACGCGCTAGCTCATCTTGCTCGTTAACACCGTTAGCGCCTGGGCGAGTAGACTCACCGCCAATATCGAGAATTAGTGCACCGTCGTTAAGCATTTGTTCCGCTTGGCGCAGCGCAGCATCTAATTGCTGGTGTTTACCACCGTCAGAAAAAGAGTCTGGCGTAATATTTAAAATACCCATCACGACCGGGCGAGTTAAATTAAGTTGACGCTGACGCGGAAGAGACAACAACATAAATACTCCAGCTACTGAATAAAACCGTTTGCTAGTAAAGGCAAACCCCGGAAGAACCGGGGCTTGTATGCTTAGCAGGATAGCAATTTAGTGCAGGTTGCCCTCTGAAGGCTTCGCTGATACGACGGTATCATCATCACTACTCGCTTTCGTGTCTGGCGTATCGTCAGAACCGCTTTTTTCGCGCGGCTCCCAGTTTTCTGGTTGACGCACTTCGCGCCTTGCCATCAAATCGTCAATTTGTTTAGCATCAATAGTTTCGTACTTCATTAGCGCATCTTTCATTGAATGCAATACATCCATATTTTCTTCAATTAGCGCTTTTGCTCTGTCGTAGTTGCGGTCGATGAAATCACGTATTTCTGCATCAATAGCCTTAACGGTATCTTCTGACATATGCTTATTTTTTGACACTGAACGACCTAAAAACACTTCGCCTTCTTCATCAGCGTACAGTAACGGACCTAATTTTTCTGAGAAGCCCCACTGCGTTACCATTTTGCGGGCTAAGTCGGTAGCACGTTCAATATCGTTAGAGGCGCCAGTAGTAACATGCTCAAAACCATAGATCACTTCTTCAGCAATACGACCGCCAAACAACGAGCTAATCATACTTTCCAAATGTCGCTTGCTGTGCGATACCCTATCACGCTCGGGTAAATACATAGTGACACCCAATGCACGACCACGCGGAATAATGCTCACTTTGTACACAGGATCATGATCTGGCACTAAACGACCAACAATAGCGTGTCCAGCTTCATGGTACGCCGTCATTTCTTTTTCTTTCTCAGTCATCACCATAGAGCGACGTTCTGAACCCATCATAATTTTATCTTTGGCTTTTTCAAACTCATCCATTGATACCACACGACGGTTAGTGCGAGCAGCAAATAACGCGGCTTCGTTAACTAAGTTAGCTAAGTCGGCACCTGAGAAACCCGGTGTACCACGGGCAATAACCGATGGCTCAACGCCCTCAGCTAAAGGTACTTTACGCATATGTACCTTTAAAATTTGTTCGCGGCCTTTAACGTCAGGTAAACCAACTACCACTTGACGGTCAAAACGACCTGGACGCAGCAATGCTGGGTCTAATACGTCAGGACGGTTAGTTGCAGCAATAATGATGATACCCTCATTGCCATCAAACCCATCCATTTCTACTAGCATTTGGTTTAATGTTTGCTCACGCTCATCATGACCACCACCTAAACCGGCACCACGTTGACGGCCTACTGCGTCAATTTCGTCGATAAAGATGATACAAGGCGAGGCTTTTTTTGCCTGTTCAAACATGTCACGTACACGTGAAGCACCAACACCAACAAACATTTCAACGAAGTCTGAGCCTGAAATAGTAAAAAACGGCACCTTAGCTTCACCAGCAATGGCTTTAGCTAATAAAGTTTTACCCGTACCAGGTGGGCCAACTAATAAGATACCTTTAGGAATACGGCCACCGAGCTTTTGAAACCGTGAGGGATCTTTCAAGTAATCAACCAACTCCGACACTTCTTCTTTGGCTTCATCACAACCCGCAACATCAGCAAACGTCGTTTTAATTTGGTCTTCGCCCATTAAGCGCGCTTTGCTTTTACCAAACGACATTGCGCCTTTACCACCACCGCCTTGCATTTGACGCATAAAGAAAATCCATACGCCGATAAGCAGTAACATCGGGAACCAAGAAATAAAGATAGTTGCCAACCAGCTACTTTCTTCTGGCTTACTACCAAAAGAATCAACGCCGTTTTTAATCAGGTCGTCGTTTAGCTTCGCGTCGTAACCGGTTGGGATCACGGTTTCAAAGCGCTCGCCACTGCGTTTCACACCCGTTATTACACCAGTGCGGTCTACTTTGACTTCGCGGATCTGCCCTTGGTTTACCTCTTTGATAAACTGGGTGTAGCTGGTTTGCCGCTCGCTGCTATCGCCAGGGCCAAAACTATTGAACACCGACATTAATACGACGGCGATCACTAACCAGACAATCAAATTCTTTGCCATGTCACTCAAGGTTATAACCTCTTCTTAACGAAAATCATAAAATTACCCAGCTACTTTACTAGAGTTTAAAGCCGGTCGCCACGATATATGTCTCACGTGAACGCGCACGGGACGAATCGGGCTTACGAATTTTTACTGTGGTAAAAGCGGCGCGCACATCTTTTACAAATTGCTCGAAGCCTTCACCATGAAATACTTTGACCACAAAACTACCATTTTGCTTCAATACTTTGCTACACATATCTAAAGCTAGCTCGACCAGATAGTATGAGCGAGCCTGATCTATGGTGTCATTTCCGCTCATATTGGGTGCCATATCAGACAATACCACATCTACGTTCTGGCCGTTAATTCGGTTTAGCAATGCATTTAATACATCACCTTCACGAAAATCACCCTGCAAAAAACTCACACCGTTTATCGGGTCCATCGGCAAAATATCACAAGCAATAATAGTGCCTTTATCTCCCACTAAGCCAACACAAAATTTTGACCAACTGCCCGGCGCAGAGCCTAAATCAACTACCGTCATGCCCGTTCTAATCAACTTGTCTTGCTGATTAATTTCTTCTAACTTAAAAGCGGCACGCGATCTTAAACCTAGCTTTTGTGCTTTGTGCACAAAGTGGTCACTTAAATGCTCTTGTAACCAGCGGGTTGAACTACCAGAGCGTTTTTTCTTGCTCATGCTATCACTCTTAATTAGTCTTATGGGTTAGATGGCGTTACAATAACGAAAATTCAAGCGTTATCTGCGGAAATAGTCATTTTATGAGCTTAACCAATAAACAAAAACAGTTTTTAAAAGCCAAAGCGCACGAACTTAAGCCAGTTATTCTACTTGGTAATAACGGTTTAACGGAAGGTGTTATTGCCGAAATAGAAGTTGCTCTTAATTTTCATGAGCTAATTAAAATTAAAGTACCTACTGAAGATCGCGAAGAAAAAGTGTTAATTATGGACGCTATCATTCGTGAAACTAAAGCGCACAAGGTACAAGTTATCGGTAAAACCTTGGTATTGTTCCGCCCGTCTGAACACAAGAAAATTCATATACCACGCGGTTAACCCGTATTTAGTATTAAAAAAGCGCCTGAAGGCGCTTTTTTAATATCCGAGCTCGTTAGATATATTGCACTGCGACAATTTCAAACTCTACCACACCTTTTGGTGTGGTAATGTTTGCAACATCGTCAGCCATTTTACCTATTAAGCCCCGTGCTATTGGCGAATTAATCGATATTAAGTTGCTTTTAATATCGGCTTCATCGTCGCCAACAATGCGATAGGTTACTTCTTCTTCGCTATCAAGATTCAGAATAGTTACCGTAGAGCCAAAAATAACTTTGCCAGTGTTAGCTAACTTACTGATATCAATAATCTGCGCGTTAGATAACTTGGCTTCAATATCTTGGATCCGCCCTTCGCAAAACCCTTGCTGCTCACGCGCAGCGTGATACTCGGCGTTCTCTTTCAAGTCGCCGTGCTCACGTGCGGTAGCAATAGCCTGAATAATAATTGGCCGTTTAACCGATTTAAGTTCATGCAGTTCAGCACGCAATCGCTCTGCGCCTTGAACTGTCATCGGAATTTGACTCATCCGTTTACTCTCTTATGTAGTTCCTGCACCGAAACAACACTTTCAAATGCACTGGCTGCACTGGATTCTACAGTAGCAAAGGCGGCATTTAGGGTTGTGGTGTAATTGGCTTTATGCTGCAACGTACCGCGGCGAATCACTTTAGAGTCTTCTATTGCTTTACGACCATCGGTAGTATTCACAATATAGCTGTATTCACCGTTTTTAATTCTATCGAGAATATGCGGCCGGCCTTCAAATACTTTGTTCACCGTACGACATTCGATACCTGCAGCTTGTAATGCTTTAGCTGTACCACCGGTAGCATCAAGCTCAAAACCTTTGCTTACCATTAATTTAGCTAATTCAACTACGCGCACTTTATCGCTGTCTCGTACCGAAAGCAAGGCTCTACCTCCAGTAGGAATGTAAGTACTTGCACCTAGCTGGCCTTTTGAGAACGCCGAGCTAAAGGTTTCGCCCACACCCATTACTTCGCCAGTAGAACGCATTTCAGGGCCAAGAATAGGGTCAACACCTGGGAACTTGTTAAACGGAATAACCACTTCTTTAACTGAGTAGTAAGGTGGGATCACTTCTTTGGTTACACCTTGCGACGCTAAAGACTGGCCAACCATACAACGCGCACCGATTTTCGCCACGGCAACACCGGTTGCTTTCGACACAAAGGGCACAGTACGTGCAGCGCGTGGGTTAACTTCGATTAAATACACTTCGTTATCTTTAACCGCAAACTGCGTATTCATTAAGCCTACAACGCCCAGCTCTAACGCTAATTTACGCACTTGGTCGCGCATCACGTCTTGTATTTCAGCTGATAACGAATGCGGTGGTAACGAACAGGCCGAGTCGCCAGAATGCACACCGGCTTGTTCGATATGCTCCATAATGCCGCCAATAACCACTTCTGTGCCGTCACAAATAGCGTCAACATCGACTTCAATAGCATCGTCTAAGAAGTTATCTAACAGTACCGGAGAGTCATTCGACACACTTACGGCTTCAGTCATATAACGACGTAAATCTGGTTCGTCATAGACAATTTCCATGGCGCGACCACCTAGTACATAAGACGGGCGCACTACCATTGGAAAACCAATATCAGCCGCTTTACTTAAGGCTTCTTCAACACTAGTAACGGTGGCGTTTTTCGGCTGCTTTAAGCCTAAGCGCACTACCGCTTGCTGGAAACGCTCGCGGTCTTCAGCACGGTCTATCGCATCAGGCGAAGTACCAATAATTGGCACGCCGTTAGCTTCTAAGGCACGGGCTAATTTTAGCGGCGTTTGGCCGCCGTATTGCACGATCACACCTTTGGGCTGCTCTTTACGCACTATTTCTAATACGTCTTCTAAAGTAATTGGCTCGAAGTACAAGCGATCTGAGGTGTCATAATCGGTTGATACGGTTTCTGGGTTACAGTTGATCATAATGGTTTCATAACCATCTTCACGCAGCGCTAATGCCGCGTGCACACAACAGTAATCAAACTCGATACCTTGACCGATACGGTTTGGTCCACCGCCAATAATCATGATTTTATCGCGATTAGTGGTTGCGGCTTCACATTCTTCATCGTAAGTGGAGTACATATAAGCGGTATCTGAAGCAAATTCAGCGGCACAGGTGTCAACCCGTTTGTATACTGGGTGAATAGCAAAACTGTGGCGTTTTTTACGCACTTCGTTTTCGCTAACACCTAATACATCGGCAATACGTTTATCGGCGAAACCTTTCCGTTTTACCCGAGCTATAGCGGCTTTATCTAAACCAGCAAAGCCCGCAGCGGCTAAGGTGGCCTCTTCTTTAATTAAATCTTCAATTTGCACTAAAAACCAAGGATCAATGTTGGTTAGAGCAAAAATATCGTCAATTGACATACCAAAGCGGAATGCATCACCGATGTACCAAATACGATCGGCACCCGGCTCTTTTAATTCACGAATAATAATGTCTTTGGCATCGGTTCTGGTTAAATCAATAATAGGATCTAAGCCTGACATGCCAGTTTCTAAGCTACGTAACGCTTTTTGTAATGATTCTTGTTGGTTACGACCAATTGCCATCACTTCGCCAACCGATTTCATCTGTGTGGTTAAGCGATCGTTAGCACCAGCAAATTTTTCAAAGTTAAAGCGTGGCACTTTCGTTACGACATAATCGATACTTGGCTCAAACGATGCAGGTGTTTTACCACCGGTAATATCGTTCGCCAGTTCATCTAGCGTGTAACCCACCGCCAGCTTTGCCGCTACTCTGGCAATCGGGAAGCCGGTTGCTTTAGACGCTAATGCAGATGAACGAGATACCCGTGGGTTCATCTCAATAACTACCATCCGGCCATCTTTAGGGTCAATACCAAACTGTACGTTTGAGCCACCCGTTTCAACGCCAATTTCACGCAGTATCGCTAACGAGGCGCTACGCATAATCTGATATTCTTTGTCGGTCAAGGTTTGCGCTGGCGCTACGGTAATTGAGTCGCCAGTATGCACGCCCATTGGATCGAAGTTTTCGATAGAACAAACGATAATGCAGTTATCGTTTTTATCGCGCACCACTTCCATCTCATACTCTTTCCAGCCAATTAGTGATTCATCAATCAATAATTCTTTGGTCGGCGATAAATCTAAACCGTTAGTACAAATTTCTTCAAATTCTTCGCGGTTATAAGCAATACCACCGCCTGAGCCACCCATGGTAAATGACGGACGAATAATACAAGGAAAGCCAATGTCTTCTAGTACCGCAAAAGCTTCTTCCATTGAATGAGCAAAACCGGCACGTGGGCAGGCTAAACCAATAGCACGCATCGCTTTATCAAAACGGTTACGATCTTCAGCTTTATCAATAGCATCAGCTGTTGCGCCAATCATTTCAACATTGTACTTAGCCAGTACACCGTGACGTTCCAAGTCTAACGCGCAGTTAAGTGCGGTTTGACCGCCCATAGTGGGCAGTACGGCACAAGGCCGCTCTTTTTCAATAATTTTCTCTACTACTTGCCAATGAATTGGCTCGATATAGGTAGCATCAGCCATCTCTGGATCGGTCATAATAGTAGCTGGGTTAGAATTAACTAAAATAACTCGATAACCCTCTTCTCTTAGCGCTTTACAGGCTTGGGCGCCTGAATAGTCAAACTCACAAGCTTGACCGATAACGATAGGGCCAGCGCCTAAGATAAGAATACTTTTTAAGTCGGTACGTTTTGGCATTGCGTCTGAGTCTCCGTAATTCGTGTTTGCTTAGGCTGAATGTTTACGCATCAGCGCAATAAAATGGTCGAATAGCTCAGCGGCTTCAAACGGTCCAGGGCTAGCCTCAGGGTGTCCTTGAAAACTAAACGCAGGTTTATCTGTGCGCTCTAAGCCTTGCAAAGTACCATCAAATAACGATTTATGAGTAGCGCGCAAGGTTTCTGGCAAGCTGGTTTCATCTACCGCAAAACCGTGATTCTGAGCCGTAATCATCACTCGCTTCGTAGTTAAAATTTGCACCGGATGGTTAGCACCATGATGACCAAATTTCATTTTCAGCGTGCGTGCACCACTAGCTAGAGCCAATAACTGGTGGCCTAAACAGATACCAAACATCGGTATATCAGTAGTTAAAAAAGTTTTAATCGCTTCAATGGCGTAATCGCAAGGTGCTGGGTCGCCAGGGCCGTTTGA
Source organism: Rheinheimera metallidurans (assembly GCF_036983985.1). Taxonomy (NCBI): domain Bacteria; kingdom Pseudomonadati; phylum Pseudomonadota; class Gammaproteobacteria; order Chromatiales; family Chromatiaceae; genus Rheinheimera; species Rheinheimera metallidurans. The sequence goes on along the minus strand of NZ_JALAHQ010000001.1, from coordinate 422,751 downwards.
TAAAAATATCCCATCGGGCTTCATCGCTAGCACTTCAGCCGCAGAAGTTTGCGCAGGTACTACCGTTAAGCGGCAACCACGCTCAGCCAAAGAACGTAAAATATTACGCTTTACACCAAAATCGTAGGCAACCACATGAAACTCACCTGAGGTATTCTGGTTATAACCTTCACCCAGACGCCAAACCCCTTCAGTCCAAGGATACGGCTGCTTTGTTGTAACCTGCTTTGCTAAATCCATACCAGCCAAACCAGGAAAATCTTTGGCTAACTGCAAGGCTTTAGCTGCATCAAGGTTATCACCGGCAATAATACAGCCGTTTTGTGTGCCTTTTTCGCGCAGAATTCGGGTTAGCTTACGGGTGTCAATATCAGCAATACCCACAACATTGTGTGCAGAGAGGTAGTCGGTTAAAGATTGTTGATTACGGAAGTTACTTGAAAGAAGTGGTAAATCTCTGATTATTAAACCTTTAGCCCAAACCTGATTTGATTCTTCATCTTCAGCGTTTGTGCCGGTGTTACCAATATGCGGATAAGTAAGAGTGACGATTTGTTCTGCGTATGAGGGATCTGTTAATATTTCTTGATACCCGGTCATCGAAGTGTTGAACACCACTTCACCTACAGAAACTCCTTTAGCGCCAATGGCTGTACCGTGAAATACGGTGCCGTCTTCCAGTACGAGCAGGGCGGACTTAGACAAAATAACCTCCAAACAGCAAAAAACGGGCAAAAACCGCAACTGTTTTACAACCCGTTTTGACCCAAAATGTGATAGCAAATTTGCCTTGGGCAAACCTGACTATTCTATGCGATTGCAGGATAATTAGCTATAAATTTTTCTGTTTTATTATAAATATCGACTTGCGTTGCTTTGTTGCCCAAGCTCGGTATAAAACTAGCTTAAGTTAGCTAAACCTAGCACTTGTTGCATGGTATAAAGCCCAGACTGCTTATTTTGCAACCAGTGCGCAGCACGCAGTGCGCCTTGTGCGAAGGTGTTTCGACTAGACGCTTTATGGGTTATTTCGAGTCTTTCGCCTAAATCTGCAAATAGTGCAGTATGATCGCCAATAACGTCGCCCGCACGTATAGTAGAAAACCCTATGGTCTGTTGCTCACGCTCACCGGTTATACCTTCACGCCCATATACCGCAACGTCATTTAGATCACGTCCTAGTACCTTAGCAATACTGTTACCTATTGCCATAGCCGTACCAGAGGGCGCATCTTTCTTATAGCGATGATGCGCCTCTATAATTTCTATATCTGCAGTTTGCCCCATCACTTTGGCTGCGGTTTGCACCAAATGTAGCAACAAGTTAACACCAACACTCATATTAGGTGCCCAAATAATAGGAATATGCTGGCTGGCTTGTTGCACTTGCTGGTATTGCTGATCCGTTAACCCTGTCACGCCGATGACCATAGCTTTTTGCGCTGCTACCGCTAACGTTAAATGCTGCAGCATTGGCTCTGGCATTGTAAAATCAAGCCAAATATCCGCTTGGTTAATGCTGCAAGTATTAGCAGCACTAAGTAATAGCCCAAGTTTGCCACAACCTGCTAGCTCGCCAGCATCAAGCCCAATAAATGGCGAATCTTGACGTACCGTTGCGCCGGTAAGTTTTAGCTGCTGCTCGTGAGCAACATTAACTAACGCACGCCCCATCCGGCCATTAGCACCAAAAATTCCGATAGTTGGCATCATAAAACTCTGTTCATCAATAACTAAGGCGGCTATTAAAACAAAAGCTGTCGATAGTAGAAAGCAAAATAGCCATCTTAATGGCTATTTTTTAATGCTTTAACTTGTAGTTATATTGCGCTGCGCAAAATTTGCTTGGTGATCTCTGGCGTAATGTCGCCATGCTCGCCTAACTTAACCATGCCATTAACCTCTAATTTGGCTACCAAGATATCCACCGCATCGGCTGTAATACCGTAGTCAGCTAAGCGTGTTGGCACCCCCATTTGCTCGAAAAAAGCGCGAGTGTGGTTAATGGCTTCATCAATTAAACGCTCTTCATCGCTATGCTGCAGTTGCCATACGCGACGACCATATTGCAGCAGTTTCTCGCGTTTTTGTTGCCGTTGTTGTTGCAGTAACGCTGGCAACACAATAGCTAAGGTTTGTGCATGATCTAAGCCATACACTGCAGTAATTTCATGACCTATCATATGCGTTGCCCAATCTTGCGGCACGCCCTGGCCAATCAAACCATTAAGTGCCATCGTTGCTGCCCACATAATATTGGCGCGCACATCATAGTTATCTGGATCGCGTAATGCTTTAGGCCCCTCTTCAATAAGAGTTTGCAGTAAACCTTCAGCAAAACGGTCTTGCACTGGCGCATTAACCGGATAGGTTAAATATTGCTCTATCACGTGTATAAAAGCATCAACCACACCATTAGCTACTTGTTTAGGCGGTAAGCTAAAGGTTACGCTTGGGTCAAGAATCGCAAATTTTGGATAAACTAAAGGGCTTGAAAACGACAACTTCTGTTGAGTGTCATAGCGAGTAACCACCGAGTTACCGTTACTTTCTGAGCCGGTTGCTGGTAGTGTTAGCACACAGCCTAAAGGCACAGCAGAAGTTACGCGAGCACCATTGGCTAGAATATCCCAAGCGTCACCGTGAAACATCGCCGCTGCGGCAATAAATTTACTACCATCAATTACACTACCACCACCTACTGGCAGCAAAAAATCAATTTTTTCACGGCGCACAATATCTGCCGCACGCATTAGTGTTTCAAAGCTTGGGTTAGGCTCTATACCACTAAACTCTTGCCAATCAAAACCTGATAAGGCTTTAACTACTTGATCGTAAACACCATTACTTTTAATTGAACCACCGCCATATAGCAGCAATACCTTACTACCAGTAGGAATTAAGGTACTTAGCTTTGCCAACTGAGCTTGGCCAAAAACAATACGGGTTGGGTTTTGAAATGAAAAATTGAGCATAAAGCTCTCCGTGCGCATTTATAATTAACTTAGTTAATGAGGGCAGCACAGTGTTAGAACAAGTATCTGTTAACAAATTAAGTAAACAGCACGCATATTTTTGCGTGCTGTTTGCTATTTTCTATTTAATGAAAACACTTGCGTCTTGCGATGTAGCCAACGCCTAAAAGAAATAATACTAAGGTTGCAGGCTCAGGAACTTGCTGATAAACGGTAATACCGCTTGCCAATAAAGCATAGGCTTCACGTCCTAAAATACCATGAGCCCGGCTGGTCGGATGAATTTCATCCCAAAACACATATTGTGAAACGTTAGCACAGGTACGTTCACTAGCGAAAAGCCCACCAGTAACGGATCTACATTGGTCGGTAGTATTACTAAAACCTTCAGATAAAGGATCGGCTAAAATACCGTCAAATATACTACGTACATCTAACATGTAAATTTGTGCATCGGAATTTTTTGCTAAATTAATTAGCATATCTTCCAGCATGCTATTCCATAACATGCTTACTTCATGTCCGGAAAAGCTTTCTGCCGTTGCAGCAAACTCAGGAATACTGCCAAGATCCGGCAAATTGGGCACCAACAATGTCATTGCCCCTCGTGCAATCATGTCGGTCAGCATCATTTGAAAGTTACCAATAATAGACGTCACCATCATCAGTGGGCTAGTCACACCCACTAAATCACGCATATCATTGCCTCCAGCCCAAGCAATATACAATGCATCAGCGTCAAAAGCGCTACCTGACAAACGGTTTAAATACTGGTCATACTGATTTAATACGCCTGTCGACACACCTGACGTGTTATCAATGCGAGCACCACCGTAAGCGAAATTATTACCGCCAGAGGTAGAGCGTGTCGTAGATAACGCTAAATCACTCGCTAGGTATTCATGCCAAACATTACCATTAGAGAAACGGCCGTTTGGACCATAACCAGCCAGTGCAGCTACAGGCCCAAGACTACCTAGAGGCACAGTAGCTTTGGTGTTACCTGTATCAGACAAGCTATCACCAAAAATATAAATGTCAGAAAAAATTATCGACGCAGATACAGGTAAAGTGAGCAAAGTTAAACTGATACTGAGCACAAAACACTTCAACCAGAGAAATGATGGTATTGTTTTCATTCGTTATCCCTTTATTTTTATTAGCGGCCTAGACAGGCCTGCACGTTGCTACAGCAACTTACATGCCTACAAATGAAAAACCACAATTAATAGTAAATAGAAGAGGTAACATTGAGCTTGGTGCGCTAACACACCAACCGCGACATAGCGATAACCGCAGCAAAACTTAACTACTGTATAATATATGGACAGCTATATCTAAAATAAACACGATAGACCGTTTAAAAGCTATACCATATACAAGATGATGGTACAGCCATAATGTCAATTAACCTGACAGTTACACTTAACGTCCCGCGCCTCTTAAGCGCTTGACCTGTTGTTCCAGCTCTGCTGCCGATGCTTGTTCTGCTGGAATTTCAGCGCTAGCTATCAAATTAACCTTTGACCAAAATCGACCTTTAAATTTAAATGCGCCATTACCATGATGACTAAAAAATGAGCCCCACAAGCCTTGTAGCGCCATAGGGATAACGGGTACTGGCGTTTCGGCGACAATACGCTCGATACCGGGACGAAAGCTGTCAATTTCTCCGGTTTTAGTTAAGCGTCCTTCCGGAAAAATACATACTAAGTTACCTTGCGCTAATTCGTGTTTAATCGCGGCAAATGCAGCTTCATACACCGCCTCATCTTTTTGCTTGGCACAAATTGGAATGGTTCTAGCGGCTTTAAATAACCAATTGGCAACAGGTAAATCATAAATTGCCTTTTCCATCACAAAGCTTACCGGACGGCGCACCGCACCGCCAATCAGCAATGCATCTACATAGCTTACGTGATTTGCCACCAGTATAGCGGCGCCGTCGTTTGGGATATGCTCAAGCCCGTGACTTTTCACGCGGTACATAGTATGGCCGAGCAAATAAATAACAAAGCGCACGGCAAACTCTGGTACTTGGCTATAAACATAAATAGCAATAACTGCATTCATTACGGCCAGTATTAAAAAGTATTCTGGTATCGCTAAATTAAACACGGTTAAAAAGACAATACCGGCAATTGCGCTGGCTACCATAAACAAGGCATTAAAAATATTATTAGCCGCGATCACTCGCGCTCGCTGCTGCGGTTCTGCGCGCTGCTGTAATAATGCATATAGCGGCACAATAAATAGACCGCCTGATATACCAATAAAAATAAGATCGATAAGTACTTTCCAACCAAAACCGGTTGCTAAAAACTGTTGCAAATTTAATAGCTCTACGGGTAATTGCGCTGGGCTACTAAAAAATAAACTAACACCAAACAACGTTAAGCCTACCGAGCCTATCGGCACTAAACCTAACTCTACTCTATCGCCAGATAGCCGCTCACAAAGCATAGATCCTATACCAACGCCCACTGAAAATGCCACTAGCAGCGCGGTCACAACGGTGTTATCACCACCGAGTATGGTTTTAGTAAAATTAGGAAACTGGGTTAGATAACTAGCGCCTAAAAACCAAAACCAGCTAATCGCCATAATAGCTAAGTACAGCGTTCTGTTGCTGTAACTAATGCTAATTGCCGCTTTAGTTTGCTGCCAAGGGGCAAAGCGAAAGTGCTCAGCACCAGCCATTTTATCTACCAAGGGTATTTTTCGACTAATCAGATAACCCAACACAGAAAATGCAATAACAATTAACGCGATCCATATTGGCGCACCAGCCAAGCCAACCAATACACCTCCGGTAATCGTGCCCAGTAATATAGCGATAAAAGTACCCATTTCTACCCAAGCATTACCCGCTAATAATTCTTTTTCAGTCAGTAATTGCGGCAAAATAGCGTACTTAACGGGACCAAAAAATGCAGATTGGCTACCCATTAAAAATAGTAGCGCAAGCAACAACATATATTGTTCAAAGTAAAATGCAGCACCGGCTAATAACATTAAACCGATTTCAAGCAACTTTAATGCACGAATTAACCGAGTTTTACACACCGCATCAGCTAAAGCGCCTGCGGTAGCTGAAAATAGTAAAAACGGCAAAATAAACAAGCCGGCCGCCAAATTCATGGTTAAATCAATGTCCCATGGCAAGGCATTTGCTGCGGCAAAGGTAAGCATTAGCATTAACGCATTTTTAAATACATTGTCGTTAAACGCGCCGCTAGCTTGAGTAAGAAAAAAAGGCAAAAAACGCTTAGAAACAATTAGCTTACCTGCTGACATCCGAACTCCAATAAAAGCAATGTAATAAATAAGTTGCCAGCATAATCAACTCAGGTAATTTATACCAGTAGCTGATTATGCCGACACAATTGACAGGCCATCTAGCCATCTATATATTGCACGCCATTGTAGCCAGAACCAGATGGTTTTTATAAGGTAACACTATGAATCAAAATATTACTGCAACACTAGGGGCTAAACGCTCTTTGTTGCCACTGCTGCTTTTTATCATACTTTTTCTTGGTACTGGCTTATATTTGCAAAGCCAAGGTGTGGCCTATGCTTTTTATCAATTACCCGGCCACGTGGCCATTATTCCGGCATTAATATTGGCAGTCTGGTTACATAAGGCACCACTGCAGCAATCTATTGATGTGATGATTAAAGGCGCAGGTAATAGCAATATCATCACTATGTGTATCATTTATTTACTGGCTGGCGCGTTTGCTAGCGTTGCCGCCGCCACCGGTGGTGTTGATGCGGCCGTAAATGCAGGCTTGAGTTTGGTACCGGCACCGTGGTTATTGCCAGGCTTATTTGTTATAGCTGCGCTTATTTCTACTGCTATGGGTACATCGATGGGTACCATTGGTGCATTAGCGCCGGTTGCTACTGGCTTGTCTAACCAAGCCGATATGGCCCCAGCCTTAGTCGCTGGCGTATTGCTAAGTGGCGCTATGTTTGGTGACAACTTATCTATCATTTCTGACACCACCATTGCCGCCACCCGCACTCAGGGCGCAAAAATGTCCGACAAGTTTCGCGAAAATATTAAAATAGCACTGCCAGCGGCGTTACTTACGCTGCTGCTATATATCGTACTAGCTAGTGACGGCGTAGTAATAACAACAGAGAATATTAACTGGAGTGCAGTATTGCCTTACGCGGCTATTTTGTTGCTCGCTGTACTTGGCTTAAACGTATTTGTCGTATTGCTGCTAGGGATAGTTCTGGCTGCGTTGCAGGGTGCGTTTTTGGGTGATTATATGTTGGCTAACTTGGGTAAAGATATTGCTAGTGGCTTTGCCAGCATGCAAGAAATATTCATTTTGGCGATGCTGGTCAGTGCGTTAAGTGAATTTATTAAACAACAGGGCGGGTTAAGCTGGATTGCTAGCAAAATTCAACACGCAGCAAACGGCTTAAAACTCTCTGGTAATAAAGCGCAGCAACTGGCGATCTCAGCATTAGTCTTTATTAGTAACCTGTGTATTGCCAATAACACGGTAGCTATCGTGCTAACCGGTGACGTTGCTAAAACACTCGCGCAGCAACACCAGATATCGCCACGTCGCAGCGCCAGCTTATTGGATATTTTTGCCTGTATTAGCCAAGGTTTGGTGCCTTATGGTGCACAGGCGCTATTGTTAGGGGCAAGTTTTGGTATTTCGCCGTGGCAAGTGGTGACACAAAGTTACTACTGTTTAATCCTACTTGTTGTCGCCATGTTTACCATACTATTGAGAAAAAGTACGGCGGCTTAACTAGCGCAGATAGAAAAATTACATAGCAATATAATGCCCGCTGCGAGTATGTTGGGCATTATATTCGCTAATAAACTCAGTATTATAATGAACATTTTGGTAAAGACGCAGCGGCTTTACGTTCGTTATAGGTTTTCATTGCTTCGGGTAATTTGTCGCGTAAATCTTTAATTCTGGTTTCTGGTGCAGGGTGAGTTGACATAAACTCTGGCGTACCGCCACTGCCTACTGCAGCCATATTTTGCCATAAATTAACGGCTTGGCGTGGTTCAAAACCGGCTTTGGCCATTAAATCTAGGCCGATAATATCTGACTCCGATTCGTGGGCACGGCTAAAGGGTAACGTTACGCCAAGTTGTGCGCCTAAACCAAATGCGGTCATTAATTCTTGCTGATACTTTACGCCGTAAGCTTTCATACCGGCATCACCTAACGACAGTACCGTTTGCACCGCTTGGTTAGTTGATAAGCGTTCGTTACTATGACCTGCAATAACGTGACCTATTTCGTGGCCAATGACAGCAGCTAGCTGATCTTTGTTTTCTGCAACTTTCAGCAGCCCGGTGTAGACACCAATTTTACCACCGGGTAAGGCGAAGGCGTTCACTTGCTCCGAGTCAAACACCACGATTTCCCAGCTTTTTGCCCGTAAGTTTTCTGGCGTTACCGCCAACAAGGCATTAGCTACGCATTGCACATACTTATTAACTTTTACATCTTTCGCAATGGGTGTTTCGGCCTTCATAGTGTCAAAGGTTTGCGCGCCCATTTTGCTAAGCTCGGTGTCATTAAAGAGCATGATTTGCCGACGGCCAGTGGGTGACTGGGCACAAGCTGCGATGACTAAAACACAGGTTGCAGTAATAAATAACTTTTTAAACATAAAAACTTCCTTATTTGTGACAACAGCGTTAGTAAGCTGAACTGACGTTTATTGTATATATGAAATAGTAAAAAACCACCCGAAGGTGGTTCTTTAACAAAGATTAGCTGGTTAGATCATCAAAAAATTTCTTCACTCCATCAAAGAAACCTTTCGATTTAGGACGATGTTTTGCCTCACCATCACCCGCCATGCTGTCATCTAACTGTCGTAACAACTCTTTTTGTTTGTCACTTAGGTTTACCGGTGTTTCGATAACCACCTTACACACTAAATCACCAACGCCACCGCCGCGTACAGACTGCACACCTTTACCACGTAAACGGAACATTTTTTCTGTTTGCGTTTCGGCAGGAATTTTCAGTTTTAATCGGCCATCGAGTGTTGGTACTTCAATTTCACCACCCAATGCGGCAATAGTGAAACTTAGCGGCACATCACAATATAAATTATTACCTTCACGCACAAAGATTGGGTGCTCTTTAACATGCACTTGTACATACAAGTCACCCGCAGGCGCGCCATGCATACCAGCTTCGCCTTCGCCGGTTAAACGAATGCGATCACCGGTATCAACGCCAGCTGGAATTTTAACTGACAGCGTTTTAGTTTTTTCTATCCGACCATCACCATGACACTTAGTACAAGGTTCTGGGATAATTTTACCGCGGCCACTACAGGTTGGGCAGGTTTGCTGCACGGCAAAAAAGCCCTGACGCATAGTAACCTGGCCGGCACCATGACATGTTGGACAGCTTTTAGCAGCAGTGCCTTTTTTCGCACCTGAACCATCACAACTATCACAACCCACCATGGTAGGTACTTTAATGTCTACCGATTTGCCACGAACAGCTTCTTCTAGGCTTAGCTCTAGGTTGTAGCGTAAGTCAGACCCACGTTGAGCGCGTGACTGACCACGACGGCCACCACCACCAAAAATATCGCCGAACACATCACCGAAAATATCACCGAAATCGCCACCACCGGCGCCACCACCGAAACCTCCGGCACCACGGTTCGGATCGACACCGGCATGGCCATGACGGTCATAGGCTGCGCGCTTTTGCTCGTCCGATAATACTTCATAGGCTTCTTGGACTTCTTTAAACTTCTCTTCCAGAGCTTTATCACCCTGAGTACGATCGGGGTGAAGTTTCATGGCGAGGCGTTTATAAGCCTTTTTGATGTCTTTATCGTCGGCGCCTTTAGCGACACCTAATACTTCATAATAGTCACGCTTGGACATACTTCTCGCTCAGTGCTTCTTAATTTAAAAGGCTGCAGTATACTGCAGCCTAGTTTAGATCTAACTTACTTTTTGTCGTCTTTAACTTCTTCAAACTCAGCATCAACTACGTCATCGTCGCCGGCCTGTTGGCCTGCATCGTCACCGCCTTGTTGTGCACCTGCTTGAGACGCTTCCATCAATTTTTGTGCAGCCTGCATCAGCGCCTGAGATTTCTCATCAATTGCTGCCTTATCGCTACCTTGTAATACGGCATCTAACTCTTTAATGGCCGATTCAATTGCAGCTTTATCATTTGCGGCTAGCTTGTCACCCACTTCGTCCAACTGTTTACGCGTAGCATGCACCATGGCATCAGCTTGGTTACGGGTTTGCACTAACTCTTCAAACTTCTTATCTTCTTCAGCGTTAACTTCGGCGTCACGTACCATGGCTTGAATTTCTTCATCGCTCAAACCAGAGTTGGCTTTAATGGTGATTTTTTGCTCTTTACCGGTTTCTTTATCTTTAGCCGATACGTGCAAAATACCATCCGCGTCTAAGTCAAAGGTTACTTCAATTTGCGGTTCGCCACGACGACCGCCACGAATACCTTCTAAATTAAACTGACCTAACGATTTGTTATCCGTAGCCCGCTTACGCTCACCCTGCAGCACGTGAATCGTTACGGCAGACTGATTATCTTCCGCGGTTGAGAATACCTGCGATTTCTTGGTAGGAATCGTGGTATTTTTCTCAATTAGCGCAGTCATTACGCTACCCATGGTTTCAATGCCTAAAGACAATGGCGTAACGTCTAATAACAAGACGTCTTTAACATCACCCGATAACACGGCACCTTGGATCGCAGCACCAACGGCTACCGCTTCATCAGCGTTAACGTCTTTACGTGGCTCTTTGCCAAAGAAAGCCGTTACCACTTCCTGTACTTTTGGCATACGCGTTTGACCGCCAACCAAAATAATGTCGTTAATTTCGCCAACACTTAAGCCGGCGTCTTTTAACGCTTGTTTTAGCGGTTCCATGGTGCGTTGTACTAAATCTTCAACCAATGACTCTAACTTAGCGCGCGTTACCTTGATATTCAGGTGTTTAGGGCCTGAGGCATCGGCCGTAATGTACGGCAGGTTAACTTCGGTTTGCGAAGCTGAAGACAATTCAATTTTTGCCTTTTCCGCAGACTCTTTTAAACGCTGCATTGCGAGTGGATCATTGCGCAGGTCCATGCCCTGCTCTTTTTTGAATTCTTCTACTAAGTAGTTGATTAAACGGTTATCGAAGTCTTCACCACCTAAGTGCGTATCACCGTTGGTTGCTAATACTTCAAACGTTTGTTCACCATCTACGTCATCAATTTCAATGATAGAAATATCGAAAGTACCACCACCCAAGTCATACACTGCAATCTTGGTGTCGCCTTTCTTTTTGTCCATACCATAAGCCAGTGCTGCAGCTGTTGGTTCGTTAATAATACGTTTTACGTCTAAGCCTGCAATGCGGCCAGCGTCTTTAGTTGCTTGGCGCTGCGCATCATTAAAATAGGCCGGAACAGTAATTACTGCTGCCGTTACCGCTTCACCTAAAAAGTCTTCAGCGGTTTTTTTCATTTTCTTCAAAATTTCAGCTGAAATTTGTGGTGCAGCTAATTTTTTACCTTTAACTTCAACCCACGCATCACCATTATCAGCCTTAACAATTGCGTAAGGCATAATTTTAATGTCGCGCTGAACTTCTTCGTCTTCAAAACGACGACCAATTAAACGCTTAATTGCGAACAAGGTATTTTTAGGGTTAGTAACTGCCTGACGTTTTGCTGGCTGGCCAACTAATACTTCGCCATCTTCAGCATACGCAATAATAGATGGCGTAGTGCGAGTACCTTCCGCGTTTTCTAATACGCGAGGTTTATCGCCGTCTAATACCGCCACACATGAGTTAGTTGTACCTAAGTCAATACCAATGATTCTGCCCATAACTGCTCTCCATTTATAATCTGAACAATTAAAAATTGTGTTGAAGACTTAATGGGGATTAGCCCTGATCCATTCAAGGTTATTATTATAAAATTTTTTCATTTAAGACCTAATTCTATGGTCTTAGCTTGCGTTTAACGCGTTAAATTACAAAAGCAGTTAACTTATGCCGCTTGAACTGCCTATAATAGCGGCCATTAACGTAAGCGTATTAAGGATTGTTACCATGCCATTATTAGACAGCTTTACCGTAGACCATACCATTATGAAAGCGCCGGCTGTGCGAGTGGCGAAGAAAATGAATACGCCTAAAGGTGATGCTATTACCGTATTCGATTTACGCTTTTGTGTACCAAATGAAGAAATACTGTCTGAGAAAGGTATTCATACACTAGAGCACTTATTTGCTGGCTTTATGCGTGACCATTTAAACGGTAATGATGTTGAAATTATTGATATTTCGCCGATGGGCTGTCGTACCGGTTTTTATATGAGCTTAATTGGCACACCAGACGAGCAACGTGTAGCCAAAGCATGGCAAGCGGCGATGGATGACGTATTGCACGTTGCCAGCCAGAACGATATTCCCGAGTTAAACATTTACCAGTGCGGCACGGCGCAAATGCACTCATTAGATGAAGCCAAACAAATTGCGAAAAACATCTTAGACCGCGGTGTTGGTGTTAATCAAAACGACGAGTTGGCTTTACCAGCAGAAATTTTAAATAAGCTTTAATTGCTATCGTGGCGCCGCCTTAGCTACTTGCTGGCGGCTGCCAGTGCAGCACTCGGTTGCGGCCACTTTCTTTAGCCTGATACATCGCCTTATCTGCAGCCGCAATCATTTGCGCGGCGTTAGCAAAATTATCATCACCACTTGACACTACACCGGCAGAAAATGTGCAATTAAATTGCTGATCTTTGGCATTAAAATAGAGCCCACTAAACGCCGCTAAAATTTGCTCAGTTAGCAATTTTGCTTGTTTGGTATTGCAATCTGGTAACACTAATAAAAACTCTTCACCGCCGTAACGCCCTGCACGATCAGTTTTACGAATACGTTTGCGTAATAGCGTCGCCAAAGACGCAATAACTAAATCGCCGGTAGCATGGCCATAGGTATCATTTACGGTTTTAAAACGGTCAATATCTAGCATGACAATACCCAACGGCTTACCGGTACGCTCAACCCGCAAAAACTCCATTTCTGCTGCATCTTTAATTGCCGCGTGCCTTACCAGCGAGGTTAAGCCATCTTTTTCAATCAGGTTTTTTAGCTGTAAACTGCGGGCTAAACGCACCTTAATAGCTTGCGCTAATTGAATATCGTCAATTGGCTTGGTAATAAAGTCATCTGCGCCGTGCGACATAGCACGAATTTGCAGTGCCTTATTCATTTCTGACGATAGAAACACAATCGGCAAACGCTTTAAACTACGATACTGCCGCAACAAACCAGCAATTTCTGCGCCTGAGTAATCTGGCATGTACATATCCATCAAGATTAGGTCAGGCTGAAAACTCATAATCTCTTCAATAATGTGCTCAACATTGGCATTTATTCGCGTTTCTATGCCTATTTCGGCCAATACTAAAGCGTGATGTTCGGCCAGCAATTTATCGTCATCAACAATAAACACTCGGCCAGCATTAGTAATGCTGTAATCGAGTAACTCACTAATTTGCGTAATTATTTCAGGTACATCTAAAGGCAAGCAAAAGAAGGCTTCTGCTCGTAATTGTGCAGCTTGAATACGTGTGGCAAAACTATCAGTCTTAGCGAGCACCATTAAACGAACTTGTTGCTTTACCAGCATATTTAACAGTAACTTTTGCTCGAACAATGACTCGCCATTGGCTAAGGTGACCGCAGAAAACAAAATAAGTGGCGTATCCTTAGTTAAACGTTTAACACAGCTGGTAAAATTGGTAAAAAACTCAACTTGCATACCAAAGCCGTGTAACTGCTCGGTAATTTCATCAGTTAGTGCAACGTTATCTAATAACAACCAAATACTATTTTTAGTGACCGACAGCTGTTCTGACGACGCGGTGTTCTGCAATATTGCAGCCGTAACTTGTGCCGCTTCAATATCAAATTCTTGCACTAAATGAATCAGCTCGGGTATTGCTTGCTCCTGCTCTTGCTCCGCTTTTGCTTTTATTGCTTGGGCAAGCTGTTCAATTTGCCTTGCCATGGCACCTAGCAAAGCATAGCCAAAGGTGCCACAGGCACCTGATAATTTATGCGACTCAGCAATAATCTCACGCAACATTGCGTCACTAGATTTTTGCTGCACGGTCGCCAACATTGCTGCAGCTCGTTGCGGTAAACCCTCGGCAAAGCGTTGCCTTACACTATTAAAAGCCTGCGAGATATCCGCTTTATTGCTATTTGATGTTTTCATTATTTACACGACTTAGCTGGTTGCTAGTATTGTTTTGCTTATTCAATGGCAAAATAATATAAAAGGTTGAGCCTTCACCATAAACCGAATCAAAACCTATTTGCCCACCCATTTTTTCGACTAATTCTTTGCAAATGGCCAAACCCAAACCGGTACCACCTGTTTGGCGGTTATTAGAGCTATCTGCTTGCGCAAAGCGCTCAAACACCCGAGCATGAAACTCTGGCGCAATACCAACCCCGGTGTCTGTAATGTCAATGCGCACAGAGTCTGTTGTCGGCGTGGCGTTTAATGTTACCACTGCATCTTTAGCCGAAAACTTTATAGCATTAGATACCAGGTTAGTCAGTATTTGCTGCAAGCGTGAGGTATCAACCGTAATTTGTATTGCCGACGCGATAGGCTCTAAACGCAACTGCACAGTAAACTGATGAGCATAAGGCTGTAAATTCATTACCGTATGTTCTAGCTCAGCAAAAAGACTGACGGTTTGCAGCTCAAAGTTCATTTTACCCGCTGCAAGTTTTTCTATATCCAGCAGATCGTTAATAAGCTGAGATAAGCGCTCACTATTGCTGTAGGCGACATTAATTAAGCGGGTAATAGTGTCTGGCAACTGGCCAAGTGTGCCTGAATTCAACAGGCTTAGCGCCCCTTTAATCGAAGTAAGAGGTGTTCTTAGCTCATGGCTTACCGTAGAAATAAACTCATTCTTCAGCTGCTGTAGCTGCATGCGCTCAGTTACGTCTTGCACTGAGCCAATTAGAAACTGCTCTTCGTTATCCGCATTCGTCAGCACCCGTGCTAATTCATGCACCCAACGAATACTGCCATCAGAACGAATAATACGATGCACTACATCTTGCGTACCCGTTTCTAAGGCTGCGTTGTCACTTTCGGCTACAAGCTGACGATCATCCGGGTGCACTACACTTCTTAATAATGCCACGCTAGGTACGGTATTGGCCTGCTCAAAACCTAAAATATGGTAAATAATAGGCGACCACCACACTTCATCGTGAGTTAAGGACTCCTGCCAAAAGCCAATTAGCGCGTTTTCACTCGCGGTATCTAAGCGCTGCTGCGCCAAGTGTAGCTGCTGATTCACTTGCTCTAACTGTAAATAGTGCTGTTTTGTTTCTGTGATATCCTGAATATAGCCGTGCCAGAGTGTACTGCCATCAAGCATTCGCTCTGGGTTTGCCTTACCTAGTATCCAAGCTATTGCTCCATCGTCGCGACGTACCCGATATTCACACTGCCAAACCGTTAACTGCTGGCGCGACCGTTCTATACTGTGGGCTAATGCAGGCAAATCTTCGCTACAAATTTTACTAAAGACAACACTGGCATCATCTTTAACTTGCGCTGGTGTAAGGCCATAAATAGACCTAATAGCCGCGCTAGCGTAAGGAAACGCGCCCCGACCATCTGGCCACTGTTGGTACTGATACACCGCGCCCGGCAACTGTGAAGTTAACGTAATAAGTTGATGTTTTAGATTTTTCTCTTCACTGATATCCAGAATAAAACCATCTAGATAGCGCACGTTGTTATTGCTGTCATAGCCAGCTTTACCGCGCTCTTCTACCCATATCACACGGCCATCTTTGTGTATCACTCGATACTGTAGTATCCAACCGTGCCGGTGCAACACCGCGTCGGCTACTGCCTTTTCTAAACGTGCCGTGTCATCGGGGTGTATGACACTGCTATAGCTGCGCACCGAGTTAGCAATAAAGTCACTGGCTGGATAACCCGATAACGGGTCAATGCTGCTACTCATGTAGCGCATAGTCCAATGTTCATCGGCGTCACAGCGATAAGTAATTCCGGGTATGTTAGCCACTAAACTTTCAAATTGATCGCGACTGGCGTTTAGCGCAACATCGGCATGCTCTTGTTGGCGGTCGATAATTTCTTGCTCTACCGCATCTGCAAACTTACGTAAAATTTGGCGCTCTTTGGCATTTAGCTGGCGTGGCTTAGCATCGATAATACATAGTGTGCCAATACGTTCACCTTGCACAGTAAGTGGTGCACCGGCATAAAAGCGAATAAAGGGCGCATCGGTTACTAGCGGATTATCGGTAAAGCGCAGATCAAGACTGGCATCAGTAACTTCAAAAATATCGTCTGCAAGCACCGCATGGCCGCAAAAAGAAATATCGCGATGCGTTTCACAAACGGCTACGCCCTGCTTTGATTTAAACCATTGCCGTGCTGTATCTATTAACGACACTAAAACAATGTCGCTGCCTAGACACAGCTGAACCAGTTGGGTTAAGCGATCAAAACGTAACTCACTTGGTGTATCAAGCAAACCTGTCGCATAAAGTGCCTCAAGGCGATCACTTTCATTCTTGGGTGTTAGCGGCGGTTGCATGCGACTCCTAAGTTGCACTAAATAGTTGCGATAAGTAATTGCAATCAACAATACTGGGACAAGTAACCCAATATAGCTTTAACCTTAGCTAAAATATTGCAGTAAATATACTTAACTACTGCATTTATCAAGCAAATACACAATATGCTGATACTCGACACCGCTATGGTGTGATAAACCAATTTCGCAGGTACGGCTAGTTGATACGCCTTGCGCGCACTGCTGGACTTGCGCTTTTAAGCCAGATAATGCCGATGCGTTAAGCTTAGGTAAGTTAAAACCTTTATCGCCCGCAAAGCCACAACAACTAATACCCTCTGGCACGACAATATTATTACTACAGGCACTAAGTAACGCTTGCAGCGCATCCTGCTGTCCCAACTGGCTTGCACTACAGCTAACATGCAGTGCAACCGCGTCGTTAAGCGGTGTAACATTAAGCTTAGGCAACACCTTGCTTAATAAAAAATCAACACTATCAATAATTTGTAACCGACCATCTAACTTACCTTTAAGCGTTAAACTGCATGGGCTGGTATCCGAAAACACCAGTAACTCACCGTTATTGGTTGCTTGCAACAGCCACTGCTCTAGTTGCAGCTGTTTTTGGCTAGCTGCAGCAAACTGACCTTTCGACTGAAACGGCATACCACAGCACTGACTATTAATGCCCTCAGGTACAATAAGCTGATAACCCGCTTTAGCTAATAAATCGGCACTAACCTGCAATAGGCTGCGGCTATCTTTGCTGTTTGCTTGTGGCGCCATTACCCGGCCAGAGCAACCCGCAAGGTAAATAACGGGCTGTAAGCCATTATCGCGAGTGCGTAATTTAGCATAGTTAGCCTGCGGCATAGCCGAGTGCCAAAATGGCAGTAGTGGGCTAAATAGCTTACCTAGCGTTAGCCCCAACTTAGCTAACCTAGATACACTAGCAAAATGCCGAGCTAAAAAAGTGGCCGTACCCTGCCAGCGCCGATTATTGGCGGCGCGCAGTTGTCGGGTTAAGTCGCCGGTATTAATACCCACAGGGCATGCAGTACTGCACATACCGCAGCCAGCACAAGTATCGTTGCCTTGATATTGGTAGGCCTGCTGCAAAGCAGCTAAACGTTTAGGGTCATCACCACTGCGATTTAAACGTGATATTTCACGCTGCGTTACGATGCGCTGGCGCGGCGTTAAGCTAAGTTTTTTCGATGGACACACTGGTTCACAAAAACCACACTCTATGCACTTATCAACTAAAAAATGCGTCGGGGGGAGCGGCTTCAAGTTTTGCAAATGCAACCTAGGATTATGACTTAACACCACTTCAGGGTTTAAAATATGTTTCGGGTCTAGTAAATGCTTTATCTGCCACATTAGCTGATAAGCGTCACTACCCCACTCTAGTTCAACAAAGGGCGCCATATTACGACCCGTGCCATGCTCAGCTTTTAACGAGCCGCCAAACTCAGTAGCTACCAAACTGGTTACTTCCTGCATAAAGGCTTCATACCGCGCAACCTGCGTACTGTCGTCAAACCCCTGAGTAAAAACAAAATGCAAATTACCTTCTAAAGCATGACCAAAAATAATCGCTTCAGTGTAATAATATTTATCAAATAATTGCTGCAGCCTAGACACGCCTTCGGCCAGTTTTTCTAGTGGAAAGGTCACATCTTCAATAATTACCGTAGTGCCCGTTTTGCGCACCGCACCAACCGCAGGAAAGGTACCTTTACGAATAGCCCACAACTGGTTATATACTGCCGGATCTGTACTAAAGCTTACTTGCTGCTCTAGTGTAAACTGTTGAATTACTATATTTAATTGAGCTAACTGTTGTTGCAATAAGCTAGCACTAGCTGCGGTGGTTTCAATTAGCAAAGCGCACGCATTCGCAGATAAGATTTTCACCCAGCTTGGCATACCCTCTTTGTGTTCAACTGAGCGTAGGCTGCGCCTATCTAGCAATTCAACCGCTGACACCTTAGCCGTTTTTAAGATCCTAACCGCCTGACAACAACTTTCTACTGACTCAAATACCAGTAAAGCGCTGGCTTTATGCGGATAATCCGGCACGGTGTTATAGGTAACGGCACTAATAAAACCAAGGCAGCCCTCAGAACCCACCATTAAATGAATTAAAATATCTATCGGGTCGCTAAACTCTGTTAGCGCATTTAATGAAAAGCCCGTGGTGTTTTTTAATCGATATTTATGTTGAATTTTTTCACGCAGTACTGTGTTAGCGCGAGTTTGTGCGCCTAGCAATGCCAAATCATTTAATAGCTGGGCATGGCTTTGCTTAAATGCAGTCACGCTGAGCGCATCTTCGGTATCCAAAACCGTGCCGTCAAACAGCACTATGCGCATTGCCGCGATAGTATTAAAACTATTTTGCGCCGTGCCGCAGCACATACCGCTGGCATTATTAGCAACAATACCGCCAACTTTACAGCTGTTGATTGATGCGGGATCTGGGCCAATTTTGCGCTGAAATTTGCTAAGCGCACTATTGGCCTGCGCACCTATAACTCCGGGTTGTAAACGAATTTGCTCACCTAAACCGCGCACTTCGCGCTGTTGCCAGTTTTCACCTAGCACCAACAACACCGAATCGGTTACCGCTTGGCCGGATAAGCTGGTGCCTGCGGCACGAAAAGTAATAGCAACCTGATATTGATTAGCAAGCTTTAACAGCGCGACAACTTCAGACTCGCTTTCAATGCGTAGCACTAATTTAGGTATTAAACGATAAAAACTGGCATCAGTACCAAAGGCTAGTGTCGCGATCGGATCGTCAAAGTAGCGTTCTGCTGGAATAAGTTGTTTTACAGCCCGAATAAACTGCGGTGGCATACAAACCTCTGGAATTTGTTGTATATATTGTCGCTTAAGCACGCTATCAGCCACTTTTTACACGGTATAGTAATACGTTAGTTTTAACATAAAAAAACCGGCAAGATGCCGGTTTTATCAAAATATTAGTGGTGACACCGCAGCCTATTCGGGAGCTTTAGAAACACCAACCATAGCCGGACGTAACAAGCGACCATTTAACTCATAGCCTTTTTGCATAACAAAGGTAACGGTATTTGGCGCCACGTCTGCCGATGGCTGAATACTCATAGCTTCGTGTAAGTCAGGGTTAAACGGCTGACCTAACGGGCTAACTTGGTTAACACCAAATTTAGCGATGGTATCTAAGAAACCTTTTAGTGTTAAATCAACACCTTCAGCTAAACCTCTTACCGCTTCGTCTTCACGGTTAATAAATTCTAACGCCCGCTCTAAATTATCGGCTACGGATAATAGCTCACCGGCAAATTTTTCTAGCGCAAATTTATGCGCCTTTTCTACGTCCATACTGGCGCGGCGACGCACGTTTTCTGATTCAGCTTTAATACGCAACATCAGATCTTGCTGCTCAGTTAACTGCGCTTTGGCATCGGCTAACTCGGCTTCAAGTTTGGCTATAACAGCCTGCTCACCTGATAACTCTACAGTGTCGGCGTGCTCGTTTGCTTGCTCAGTGGTATTTTCGTTTGGCTGTTGTTGCTCAGTCATGCATTACTACTCCCAAATTAAGTAGATGTATTATGGGGATGCTTGGCGCCGATTCAAGTTTAAATTTAACTGGCGAGCACAAGCGTCAACTAATGGAATTAAACGGGCGTAATTCATTCGCCTTGGGCCTAATAACGCAATCAAGCGTTTTGGCTGAGTTTGATAGCGCCGCACAATAACGCTAACATTACTTAGCTCAACAAAACCTGACTCTTTACCCAATAACAATTTGGGCTGGTCATCATGTGTCACGGTATCTAACAACTGCATTAAACCATCTGGCCGCTCTAGCATTTGCATAACCTGCTGCAAAGCAGAATTTTGCTGGTATTCTGGCGTCAATAATAACTGATGTTGGCCATAAACTAACGGCTGATGTTGCTGTAACTCATCTAAACTTAGTTGCCCCAGCACTTTTTGTAATAACTGCTGACACAACGCGGTTTCGCTACGCATTATAGTGCCGAGCCGCTCAATGCCATCCTGCCACTGGCCGCCACCACCTAATGCCGCATTAAGCAAACACAATACTTTACTTAATGTACTGTTATCAATTGCCATTTCACAGTGCAACACACGGTGCAAAATATCACCGTCTTCATCTATTACAACTAATAATAATCTATCGGCTGCAAGACGCACTAAATCAATTTGCCGCACAATACGACCATCGGCCTTTGGTGCACTAACAATAGCGACAAACCCAGTTAAGTTAGTTAACAGTTGCCCCGCCTGTTGACATAGCAACGATACCGGCAACTGCGGCACTAATTTGCGCTGAAGCTCATTGTTCCAAAAGCTAGTTAAAGGTTGCAGTTGCAACATTTTGTCGATAAATAATCGAATACCGGCAGAGGTAGGAATTCGCCCTGCCGAAGTATGTGGCGAGCGAATTAAGCCCTGCTGCTCAAGTGCCATCATAGTATTTCGAACCGTAGCCGAGCTCACTGCTAGTTGAGTATTATCTGCCAATAACTTAGATGACACTGGCTGGCCGTCTAACAGATACTGCTCTACGATCAACTTTAAAATTAGCTCAGGCCTACTAAGGGTTAACGTCATTTACCGCTCTCACTGCTTTACTGAGTTTTGATATGGGGGCATCGGCTTATAATTCAAGCGACATTCACCGCTAGTCTGTTACGCTTGCTGCCGTTATACTGCGATAACGCATTGAAAGGACACCACTATGCAACACGCCTTTAACACCGTCGGCCTAATTGGCAAACCCCACCACGCGGGTGCTAACAACACCCTAATGGCACTGTATACCTTTTTACAGCAGCAAGGCTTAAAGGTGTATGTTGAAGAGCGCGTAGCAGAATCGCTAACCATTCCCAATGTCGATGTATTAGATTTAGTGGCGCTTGGCGAAAAATGTGATTTGGCAATCGTGGTCGGTGGCGACGGCAATATGCTAGGCGCAGCCAGAGTGCTCGCGCGGTTTGATGTATCCGTGCTGGGTGTTAACCGAGGTAATTTAGGCTTTTTAACTGATCTCGCTCCCGAAAATTTTGAACAACCGCTAAGCGAAGTGCTGGCAGGTAACTTTGTAACCGAAAAGCGTAACCTGCTAGAAATATCAGTGCATCGCCATGGCGTAATCAAAAGCAGTAACAGCGCAGTAAACGAAGCAGTGTTGCACGCCGACAAGGTGGCACACATGATTGAATTTGAAGCCTATATTAACGACGACTTTGTTTATAGTCAGCGCTCTGACGGTTTAATTATTAGCACACCAACCGGCTCTACGGCTTATTCTTTATCTGGTGGCGGCCCTATCCTTACCCCGGATTTAGACGCGGTAACCTTAGTGCCAATGTTCCCCCATACACTAAGCAGCAGGCCATTAGTGGTATCAGGCAGCAGTGAAATTCGGCTTAAGGTTGCCAGTACCAATGATGCTCATTTACAAATAAGCTGCGACAGCCATGTTATTCTGGCCGTTATGCCCGGTGATGATATTTATATTCGCAAATACCCCACGCCACTTAGGCTAGTGCACCCGCCGGGTTACAGCTACTTTCACGTGCTACGTAACAAACTTGGTTGGGGCAGCAAACTTTATTAACTCCTCACTTGCCAGCGCGTAAATTACTGTATAAAGTTACTGTATAAATAACCACTGTTATTTTTCACAGTAACAATTTCCAGAACCGGAGCATCCTATGCTATGTCATCTGCATATCAGTAATTTTGCCATTGTCCGTGCGCTAGAAATAGACTGGGCCAGCGGTATGTCTACCATTACTGGTGAAACCGGTGCTGGTAAATCAATTGCCATTGACGCCCTATCATTATGTTTAGGTGAACGCGCCGATGCCGGTGTAGTTCGCCCAGGTGCAGACAAAGCCGACATTGTTGCCAGTTTTGATATTAGTAAGCTTAGTGCTGCACAACAGTGGTTAGCAGAACAAGACCTCGCTATGGGCAATGAATGTATAGTGCGCCGTGTGGTTAGCAGTGAAGGCCGCTCACGTGGCTATATAAATGGCGTGCAAGTGCCGGCACAGCAGCTTAAAGCCTTGGGCCAGCATTTATTAAGCATTCACGGTCAGCATGCGCATCAGCAACTGCTAAAACAAGATTACCAACGTCAATTAGTTGATGCATTTGCCACTAACAGCAATGCACGTGAAGCAACCCGCAATACTTGGCGCCACTGGCAACAACTGCAGCGCGAATATAGCGAATTAGAGCAATCACAACATCAACGCGACGCACAACGCCAGCTGTTGGAATATCAAGTTGCCGAACTGGATAATTTTGCCGCCTTAGAAAACGAATACCCAGAACTTGAAGCCGAACATAGCCGGTTAAGCCATGGCAATACATTACTAAGCCAAAGCCAACAATGTTTACAGCTACTTTACGATGATGAACAACAAAATATTTATCAAGCGTTATCCGTCGCCACCGCACAGCTTGAGCAACTCAGTAGTTTAGACCCTGCGTTAAACAATATCAGCCAAATGCTCAATGATGCCCTACTGCAAACCGAAGAAGCCAGCCGTGAACTGCGCCGCTATGCCGATAAAGTTGAGTTAGACCCTGAGCGTTTAGCTCAAATTGACGAGCGACTTGGTCAATGGTTAAACCTAGCGCGAAAACATCAGGTTGCTAACGAAGAGCTACCAATACTACACCAGCAGCTAGCAGCACAATTAGCCACGTTAACTGGCAATGATCAACGGCTACAGCAACTCAACGAAGATATTATACAAGCACAACAGCACTATATGGTGCAGGCCGAACAGCTAAGCGACTTACGGCAGCAAGCTGCCGCAACGCTAAGTGAAAAAATTAGCCGTAGCATGCACGAATTAAGTATGGCTAACGCACGTTTTAGCATAGAAATGCAAAAATTAACGCCAGAGCAAGCCAGCGCAAACGGTATAGATGCAATAGAGTTTCAGGTTTCAACTAACCCTGGGCAACCACTGCAAGCACTACACAAGGTGGCATCAGGCGGTGAGTTATCCCGTATCAGCTTAGCCATACAAGTTATTTTGGCCGATAAAATTACCACACCAACACTTATATTCGATGAAGTAGATGTAGGCATCAGTGGCCCTGTAGCCGCCGGCGTTGGCCGTTTATTACGCCAGTTAGGTGAATCAACACAAATTATTTGTGTTACCCACTTGCCACAGGTAGCAAGTCAGGGGCATCAACAATTATTTGTCGAAAAATATACCGACGGTCAAGCTACAGAAACCCGTATGCGCCAACTCAGTGATGAAGACAGGATCAGTGAAATTGCCCGTTTACTGGCCGGTGAAAATATTAGTGCCAGTGCGCTTGCCAATGCACGCGAACTTTTATGTGCCCCCGTAGTCTGAAAGAAGGTTTTTCACTAGGCTTGTCATGAGGTATGATAAGCCCATTCAGATAAAGTAGATGTGACAAATGAAAGCAGTAATAGCAACCTTAGTATTGGTAATCGGTTTATTAAGCCTAAATGGCTGTAGTAGCTGGGTATATCGCATTGATGTGCCACAGGGTAACTTTTTAGAGCAAAAAGATATCGATAAACTGCGCATTGCCATGACTAAAGAACAAGTAAAATATGTACTAGGTACGCCAGTGGCCAGCAATGCTTTTGACAATGATACCTGGCATTATTTTTACGCATTAAAAGGCGGTAACGGCAGCCAGTTTAAGAAACAGCTTATTGTTGAGTTTAAAGAGGACAAGCTGATTGATTTAAAAGGTGATTTTGAAAAATCAGCAGACTTTAACACGCCACTCGATATTTAAAAAAACCGCCAACATAAAAAGCCAGCGTTAAGCTGGTTTTTTATTCACTAATGGGTTTAGCGTCATGTACTCGGCCGCCGGTAGTTTTATCTGCTCGCCCTTCTTCTTTAGCTTTTTCAGCTCTGCGTCGACGTAAATCTTTTGGATCGGCAATTAACGCTCGGTAAATTTCTACGCGGTCACCCGCTTTTACCACATCATCTAGTTTAACCGGACGGCTCCAAATACCTACTTTTTGCCGGGTTAAATCTATATCGACAAATTGCTGCAAAATACCACTTTGTTCAATTGCTTGCTGCACTGTACATAAGCGCCCTACAGTTAAGGTAAGTAAGCTTTGTCGTTCAGGTAAGGCGTACGTTACTTCTACAGTAATTTGCTCAGTCATGCTGCACCCCGTATACCTGTTTTGCCCGTTGTGTAAATGCATTAATCATTGACGCGGTAAGCTCAGTAAATATTTTACCAAAGGCGAATTGAATTAATCTGTTAGAAAACTCAAACTCTAGTTTCAGTATCACCTTACACGCCGTCGCGCTTAATGGCTGAAACTCCCAACCACCCTGTAATTGTTTAAACGGGCCATCAACTAATTGCATAGCAATGCGCTGTGCGGGATACAACGTATTACGCGTAGTAAAAGTATGACCAATACCGGCCTTGGAAACAGTAAGCGCCGCCACCATCTCTGTATCAGACCGACTAACAATACGGGCAGAGGTACAGCCAGGCAGAAACTGCGGATAGTCAGGTACAGCATTGACTAAATCAAACATCTGCTGTGCACTATAAAAAACCAGCGCACTGCGCTCAATTTGTGGCATACTCACTCCCCTATAAACTCGCCGCCGATTGTAACAGATTGACGCGCTGCAACAAGGCTTGAGCCATCGCCGACACCCAAAATAGAGCTGCGAAAATAACGAATTATGAGCACTAAAAAAACCAGTAAAAATAAAAATGGTACTATCGCGCAAAATAGAAAAGCGCGACACGAGTACTTTTTAGAAGACCGCTATGAAGCCGGTATGGTCTTGCAAGGATGGGAGTTAAAAAGCATTCGCGAAGGTAAAGTTAACTTATCCGACTCCTACGTTATTTTACATCAGGGCGAGGCATACTTATTAGGTGCGCAAATTCAGCCACTAAATAGTGCTTCAAGCCACGTTGTGTGCGACCCTGAACGTAACCGTAAACTGTTACTGCACAAACGCGAACTCGATAAACTGATTGGTTTAAAAGATCGTGAGGGTTTTACGCTAATCGCTACTGCGATGTACTGGAAAGCGTGCTGGGTAAAATTAGAGTTTCATCTAGCAAAAGGTAAGAAAACGTTTGATAAACGTGACGATATAAAAGATCGAGATTGGTCACGCGAAAAAGAACGCATGATGA
This sequence comes from Rheinheimera metallidurans, assembly GCF_036983985.1. NCBI lineage: Bacteria > Pseudomonadati > Pseudomonadota > Gammaproteobacteria > Chromatiales > Chromatiaceae > Rheinheimera > Rheinheimera metallidurans. Next base: position 396,889 of record NZ_JALAHQ010000001.1, on the reverse strand, counting down.
AACATTCAAAACGTTAATACAGCACTTGAAACTTTTAGTGGTTAACCCCATATAAGGTTTGAAGTAAAAAACGGTAAAGGTGCATTAGCTACTTGTGTAACATCTAGCAGCTGCGTACAATAGCCAAACACTGATGTAGTAAGTGTAACACCACAGAATTCGGGGCTGATTCTGGATTCGACGGGATTCACGAACTCTTAGGTGCATGCCGAGGTGCGGTAGGCCTCGTAAAAAAACCGCAAAAAACTAGTCGCAAACGACGAAACATACGCAATCGCTGCTTAATAGGCAGTAGATAGCTCTTCCCCTCACGCATGCCTGTAAGCTGAGACTCTGGAAGATCACCCCTAACAGGATCGCGTCGCGTCTTCGCCTGGAGACAAAACGTTAAAACCAATCAGGCTCGCCCGACGATAGCCTGCCATTCGGCGCTCAGAGGGTTAACTAAATGAATGTGCTAAGCATGTAGTACCGACGATCTAGGTTTTTCGGACGCGGGTTCAACTCCCGCCAGCTCCACCAAATGACAAAGGCCAGCAGAAATGCTGGCCTTTTTCTTTGTTCTTTTTTAAACGCCAATTATCCAGCAGTTTGCCTGCTCTAATACTAAATTAGTTTAACAAAACAAAAGTAGATACTTTGAGTATCTACCAATCAAGGTATATACTTCTACTATTTAGTTAGTGGAGGTAATTATGACTACAGGTACAGTGTTTAAAAACAATAATACTCAAGCAGTTCGCTTGCCAATTGACGCCCGCTTTCCTGATGATGTTAAAAAGGTCGCGGTTCGCATAGTCGGTAAAGACCGCATATTAACCCCTGTGACTAACAGCTGGGATTCGTTTTTCTTGCAAGGTACAACCGTTACTGATGACTTTATGACTGAACGGGCATCGCAAGAACAGCAAGAACGGGAAGCCTTTTAATGCTGAAATACATGCTTGATACCAATATCTGTATCTATGTAATAAAGCGTCGGCCAGTTGAAGTACTAGAAACTTTTAACAAGTACGCAGGGTTAATGTGCATTAGCTCAATAACATACGCAGAGCTTTGTCACGGCGTAGAAAAAAGCGCAAAACCAGAACATAACCGACAAGCTGTAGAGGATTTTGTTTCCAGATTAGTTATTTTACAGTATGGTGAAAAAGCGGCTCAGCATTATGGTGACGTTAGATCCGAGTTAGAAAAAGCGGGCACTCCTATTGGTGTTAACGACTTGCATATTAGTGCCCATGCAAGAAGTGAGGGCCTTGCATTGATAATCAACAACCTTCGTGAGTTTGAACGAGTTTCAGGTTTGCGATTGGAAAACTGGATTCAAAAAAGCGATTTTTAAGAAACACCCGCTATACTTAATTATCTGTTTGATATTATAAGATTTTTATTTACCACAACAATCCACAGAACATTAAATATTTTATTGGTTCAACTCCCGCCAGCTCCACCAAATGACAAAGACCAGCAGAAATGCTGGCCTTTTTCTTTATCTGTCATTTAAACACTAACGTGCAAACGCACTTCAATGTTGCCGCGAGTGGCATTTGAATATGGGCATACTTGGTGCGCTTGGTTCACTAAATCTTCAGCGGCGCTGTTATCCATTCCTGGCAAGCTAACAAATAAATCAACGTCTAGGCCAAAACCGCCTTCAATTTTACCAATACCAACTTCAGCACGTAGGCTTAAATCATTAGGCAATGACAACTTAGTCTGACCTGCGACAAACTTCATTGCGCCAATAAAGCAGGCTGAGTAACCCGCGGCGAATAATTGTTCTGGGTTAGTTGCGCCACCGTTACCACCAAGTTCTTTTGGTGGGGCAAGTTTTACATCAAGTAAACCATCGTTCGATTTTGCACTGCCATCACGACCACCGGTTGATGTCACTACAGCTTTATATAAAATATCCATTATAACCTCGTAAATACGTTTAGTTGCCATTTGCTAACCTGGTTATACTAGCAACAAATAATCTTGCGCGCAAGATTATTTCGCGAAAGATATATTCCGTAGTTATATTCGCGACATCGGGTATTTTTGCTACACTAGCGTAAATTTTCTGGATAATTGCCAATGACTAAAACCGTGCCTTTAGAGCAACAAATCTGCTTTGCGTTATATAGCGCGTCTAATGCCGTTATCAGGCTATATCGGCCATTATTGCAGCCCTTCGATCTTACCTACCCGCAGTATGTGGTGATGCTGGCTTTATGGCAGCAAGACAACATCAGTTTAGGTGATTTAGGTAGCCAAACCCTGTTTGACTCTGGAACCTTAACGCCGTTAGTTAAAAAGCTAGAGCAAAAAGGTTGGTTAAAGCGCGAGAGTGCCACGCACGATGAACGAGTAAAGCAAGTCGTGCTAACCGACGCTGGCAGAGCATTAGAGCAGCACATTGCCGGGGTGATGCCAGCATTACGTTGTCAAATTTCGCTGGATGACGACCGCTTAGTCATGCTACGCACCTTGGCGCGCCAAGTGCAATTAACAATTCAGAACCTTGAACAAGGCCAACGTAAATAGCTTAAGGTTAAAAATTAGTGTTTTCGTGAATTTAAACTGAATAAAACACACTAATTATCATTAAAAGGTTAATTTTTTAACTTTGTTAAAATCAAAGCTTTAGTAAAAAACTGCTGTTTTTTACACATTATTTCTTCTGCAGGGTTTGACCTGCGTCATTTTCAGCAGCATAGTGCTTTTCGCCGAAAATTCACTTGTGAATACTAGGCAGCCTACCCAAGGATTGGTTTTGTCAGGTTTAACTTAGATCTTAAAAAATAATAACGTGCAATTAAACCATAGCGCGTATCTTTGGGGCAAAAAATGAGCTTAGGGTTTGCAGCCAATAATGCTGCGGTGCTAACAGAGCAAGAACAGGCTGTTGATGTAAATAAGCCGTGGCACCATTTTCTACACTACTTTCAGGCAACGCAAGCGAACTCAGCGCAGCAAAAAAAGCGCGTTTATCGCTTACGCCACAAAGTGTACTGTGAAGAGTTGCAGTTTGAGCCAACCCGAGTTGGCCGGCTAGAGCAAGACAATTTTGATCAGAGATCGGTACACATTGCGGTAAATCATTTAGCAAGTAACACTATTGCCGGTACGGTACGTATCGTTACTAGCAGCGACAACCACGAATTATTGCCAATAGAGCAGCATTTTGACAATGAATGGATTGATACCTCATTTGCGCCGCAAAACTTTGACCGTCAACATATTTGTGAGATTTCTCGGCTTGCGGTGCCAGCAGAAATTCGTTGCGCAACATCGTTAACGCCAAACGCGCTAAGTGCTGAGCGTAGCTGCAGTAAATTAGTGGCTATTTCATTATATTTAATTGCCCAAATAACGTGTTTACGCGCAGGTCGTGTGCATGCTTACGTTATGATAGAGCCCGCACTGGCCAGAGCACTGCGTCGCGTTGGCATTCACTTTATACAAATAGGCAAACCCATCGCTTTTAATGGTATTCGAGCGCCCTACTATTTAGATGCGCGTACTATTTCATCTACGTTAAATGCGGATTATCTGCAATTGCATACTATGCTAGAAGCTCAGCTATCTGACACCTTATCTAATGCAAGGCCGCAACTGGCGCTGTGCTATAGCGCATCACAAGTGTGAATAGCTGGTCGCGGTTTGCACGCTAGGCAGTTTGTGTAAAACGCTATGTTACCAAGACAATGAAAATACTCAGAAAAGTTTCGTATTCACCTAATGTAAATGCTATACCTTGTTGGTATACAAACAATGGGTTCTCTCTGTAAAATACGATTATGCGGAGTATTAATTGTCGTTATGCTAACTAATTTACACGATATTTTATTTAACATTAGCCGTAACCCGGATGTCGATAAAGGCGATTTAATGGCAAGTAGCCGCTTGCTGTTAAGTAGTATTGCGCAAGGGCTAGAAATTGATCGTGCGAGCGTTTGGTTGTTATCAGACGATCGGATGCAAATGCGCTGTATTTATTTGCTTGATTGCGCCGAACACCATCCTGAACCTAATATGGCGTTAGCACGCGCTGATTTCCCACGTTACTTTGCGGCTTTAGATGGCGAACGAAATATCGTGGCGAGTGATGCACACCAGCATCCACAAACCAGCGAGTTTTCGGCTTGTTACCTTACGCCGTTACAGATTTGTTCAATGCTAGATACTCCAATACATCATCATGGTGCTATGGTTGGCATTATTTGCCTTGAACATTGCCAAGCGAAATTATGGAATAACGATGAAATTACCTTCGCCAGTTTTCTCGCGGATATTTATGGCCGCGCGCTTAGTGCATCGGAGCGCGTTCGCTACCAAAACGAATTAGAGCAACTAAATAGCGGGCTAGAGCAAATAGTTAGCCAACGTACTCAGCAGTTAACTCAGTCTTTAGAGCAACTACAGCAGACTCAACATCGTTTAATTGAAGTAGAAAAAATGGCCAGTTTGGGCCGTTTAGTGGCGGGTATTGCTCACGAAATTAATACGCCATTAGGTATTGCCGTAACCGCTAATAGCCACGCGGAAGCTACCTTGCTAGAGTTAGAACAATTGTTTCACGCCAACCAACTTACGCGCCAGCGTTTTGCCCATAACGGTAATGCCATTAAAAACTGCATAGCAATGGTAAATGCCAACCTGCAGCGCACCGTCGATTTAGTTAATAGCTTTAAACAAACGGCTGCTGCAAGTTCAGAGCAGAAAAAAGCAGAAAACTTACAGTTAAATCGATTTATTCCCGACGTATTATCTAGCATCGAATCGATACTAAAACAGCACCATGTTGAAGTGCAAATACATATTCCAGAGAGTATGCAAGTGCAAAGCTATGCCAGCCCTCTGGCGCTCATTTTAACGCGCCTAATTGAAAACGCCTGCGTTCATGCTTTTAATACCGAACAAAAACGACAAGTTATTATTCGTACTAGCCAGAATAAACACAGTTGGCAGCTTGAGGTTAGAGATAATGGTCGAGGTATGGATAAGCACGAACTCGCCAGAGCCTTTGAGCCCTTTTTTACCACGCGACGCAGCGCGGGCGCAAAAGGCCTAGGTTTAACCTTAGTGTTCAACCTAGTATCACACTTGTTACAAGGTGAAATTAGCCTGCATAACGCAGATACAGGCTGTGTTGTTACGCTAAACTGCCCATTGCAGTTAACTACAAACGAACCGTAAGGCCGTCGGCTAAGGTATTTCGATAGGCTAACATGCCAGGAATAGTGGCTAACACACTAGATAATGCCAGAATACCGACCGCCCAATACAACGTAGCTTGGTTAAGAATGTTTAAGCTAATAAATAAGCCAAAATCAGCCGCTAATTTGTCTTGTAACAACACCAAACTCATAAATAGTAATACACATGCCGATAGCATCGACGCTAGGGTTACTAATAATACTTCAAGCTGAATTAGCACAAACAAATACCAAGGATGCGCACCTGCAGCACGTAAAATGGCCATTTCACGCTGCCGTTCTTTCATTGAAGCCAGTAGTGTTGTAATCATACCAACCAGAGCTGCCAGCAAAACTAATAAGCTAATCAACAATAGTAGGCCCTCAACCATACCTAACATTTGCCACAGTTCAGCTAACGCAACGCCGGGTAAAATTGCGGTTAAGGGTTCGGTTTTAAATTCATTAATTTGTCGCTGCACGGTAAAGGTTGCCATTCGTGACGTTAATCCCAGCATAAAAGCGGTAATTGCTTTAGGGGTTAAGTCGTGTGCTAACGCTTGCTCGCTGGTTACCTGCGTTGGCTTGGGTGCGCCTTGTTGCCAATCTAAATGAATTGCCTCTATCGCCTCTAGGCTTACATGTACCGTTTGGTCAACCGGAGTGCCGGTGCGCGCCAAGATACCAACGACAGTAAAGGGCTTATTTTTATGCTGGCTAAAACTTACCGCACCAACGCCATGTGACAACTCTATTTGTTGCCCCAATTTATAGCCTAGCTTTTGCGCTACTTCAGCGCCTAATACCGTATCGAAAACACTTGCGAATGGCTGGCCCTGACGCAACACTAATGGCTGATTATTCGCATAACGATAATAGGTAAAATAATCACTATTAGTGCCCATTACTCGATAGCCTCGATGCGAGTCGCCCAACGAAATAGGAATACTCCAGGCAATTTGCGGATGTTTAATAATGCGCTGATAGCTGGGCCAGCTAATATTCGCGGTGGCATTACCAATGCGAAATACCGAGTACAGTAATAAATTAAGTTGGCCAGAGCGCGCACCAACAATCAGGTCGGTACCTGACACTGTGCTGGTAAAGCTGGCTTTTGCTTCAATGCGTAAATGATTAATACCCATTAGCAATGCAATACTAATAGTTAACGATAACCAGGTCATTAGCACAGTGCCGCGACGGTTCCATAAACTTAACCTTGCTAGCTTCATTAACATGGTTGCACCCCAAGCGCCAAATTCTGCATCGTTAATTGGTAAGCAAAGTACTGAGCTAAGCTTTGATCATGGCTAACAAATATCACCGTGCAGCCATTGCTATCCGCTTCTGCTAGCATTACCTTCATAAACGCATCACGGTTGTCGCTATCCAACGCCGATGTAGGTTCATCGGCAATTAATAAAGTAGGCTTTGGTAGCAACGCCCGAGCAATAGCCACACGTTGCTGTTGGCCAACGCTAATAGCTGCGGCTTTTTGATGCCATATCGTTGACTCTAAGCCAAGCCGCTGCAGTAGTACTTTTGCCCGCACCGTAGCATCAGCTTTATTCTGGCCGGCAAAATGACTGCTTAATAAGGTGTTGTCCAGTACCGATAAATAGGGGATCAGGTTTAGTTGCTGAAATACCACACCAATATACTTTGCTCTTAAGCTATCTCGCGCACTGCTTGACAACCTATGCAAAGCTTGGCCACTGACATAAAGTTCGCCGCTAACAGGTTTTGTAATACCACAAAGTAAGTTTAATAAGGTGGTTTTACCACTACCAGACGCACCACGAACAAATAAGTGCTGGCCTACACGCAAGCTAAGCTCTGGTACGTTAAGTTGCCAGCCGTTAGCAAGGTAATAAAATTGTAATTGTTTGAGTTCAATCGCGGGAATTTTCGGCTTGTCGGTCACAGGCGCCCTTAGTGTCATGTTATGATGTTGGCGTTTTTACCATTATGCCAACTTAGAGGGGCGAGCTCCAATGCTGCGAACGTTATCTATTGCGTTATATTTGACACTGGTCGCATGTCTGCTTTGTGTCACGGCCAGCGCTAATGATGTTACCACGCTTGAGTGGACAGATTTAATGCCTGAAGAAGACTTAAAAGCATTACAACAATTACCAGAAGTAGAACACGATTATACTAAGCCATCGCCGTTTGATGAGAACTATCAAGGCGATGACCCTGCAGCAAAACAGTGGCAGCAAATACTTAGCTCGGCCAAGGTTGTAGAAAAATATAACAACACTAAGGTACGGATCCCGGGCTTTGTGGTGCCACTAGAGTTCGATAACGCGCAAAACGTTACCAGCTTCTTTTTAGTGCCTTATTTCGGTGCTTGTATTCACGTGCCGCCGCCGCCGCCAAACCAAATGATTTTTGTCAGCGGAGCAAAAAAATTAAATGCCGACATGATTTATTCGCCATTTTGGATCACCGGTACGCTAACAACGGAAGTGATGTCGCATGATTTAGGCCAAGCAGCCTATAGCTTAAAAGTTGATAGCATAGAAGAGTATTCGTACTAGCACAGAGAACATGTTCTTACTAACGCCAGTAGAAATAAAAATGCCGGTCAGCTTAACTGACCGGCATTAACCAAACCGAAAATTGTTAGCGTTACTAACTCAGTACAGCCTGTAATTTTTTCATCGCATTTTTTTCTAACTGACGCACGCGTTCCGCAGAAACACTATAACGGTCAGCCAACTCTTGCAGGGTTAACTTGTTATTGTCTAACCAACGGGCCCGCACTATATCCTGACTACGCTCATCAAGCGTGCGCATTGCGGCTTGCAGACGGTCAACTGCTGCGGTGTCCCACTGGTCTTCTTCAATACGGTTTGCTAAGTCTGATGCTTTATCTTCCAAATAATACACTGGCGCAGTGTAAGCCGCTTCTTCGTTTTCATCTGGAGCATCAAACGGCATGTCGTAGTTGCTCATACGTGCTTCCATCTCACGCACTTCATGCTCCGCAACACCTAACGACTCAGCAACGTTTTTCACTTCTTCTTGATTAAACCAGCCTAAATGCTTTTTCGCTTTACGCAGGTTAAAAAACAATTTGCGTTGCGCTTTAGTGGTCGCAATTTTAACTATGCGCCAGTTTTTCAGCACGTACTCATGGATCTCGGCTTTTATCCAGTGCACAGCAAATGATACTAAGCGCACGCCAACATTTGGATCAAAGCGTTTTACCGCTTTCATCAGACCAATATTACCTTCTTGAATTAAATCACTTACCGGTAAACCATAACCTGAATAGCTGCGAGCAATATGCACTACAAAGCGCAAGTGCGACATAATTAGCTGACGTGCAGCTTCTAAATCACCGTTTTGGTGTAAGCGTTCAGCCAAGCTGCGCTCTGCATCTGCAGTTAACATGGCAATGGAACTGACAGCATGAGTGTACGCTTCCAAGCTGCTGCTGGTTGCTACGGGTAAGGAGATCATTTCTGCTGTATCGCTCATTTTTGCGTCCTGTCCTAAACTAATTGCATCGATATTAGCACTCTTTGACATAGAGTGCTAATTTAAGTTTCATCAAACTTTAGAACTGCTTAATCTAAAAAATAGAATGTAATAATGAAATGCTATTAAGGGCCGGTAGGTTCAATAGCGCTTATATGACGGCGCACCGACAAATAAGAGCCACTTAGGCCAAGCAGTATTGCAAGTAACATCAGACTTAAAAATTCAGCCATACTCAGCGCCATTAAGTGAAATTCACTTTCATATAACGACGTAACACTAACAATAGCACCTTGCAGCCACCACAACATGGTTTCGACGATTAAAAAAGCTAATAAACCGCCAAATACGCCATACCATATGCCGCTATACAAGAATGGCCGCTGAATAAAGGCGTCGGTTGCGCCAACCAGCTTCATTACTTCAATTTCGTCTTTTTTACTCATAATAGACAGACGGATGGTATTACCTATAATCAGCAATACTGCACCGAGCAATAACACCGCAATAATAAGTACAGCTTGGCGCAATAGGCTAACAATAGCATCAAGCCGAGTTAGCCAATCAATGTCCAGCTTGCCAAATTCGACAATACGTTCTTTAGACAATCGCGCCATCAACTGCCGAGCACTATCGGCACTGGTGTTTTTTGGTAGTATTAGCAGCACATCAGGCAGCGGGTTATCGGTTAGGTAATTTAACGCCGAGCCAAAACCGCTTACTTGAGCAAATTCAGCTAAGGCCTGTTGTTTACTAATGTGTGTAACCCGAGCAATATCTTGATCTGCCTGCAGGATTTTATGCAGGCTACTGATTTGTGTGTCGCTAACCCCCTCTCGAATAAATAAACTTATTTCAGCCGCTTGAGTAAAGCTGTCACTGACCTGTTGTACGTTTTTAACCAGCAGATGCAGTGTTGCCGGTAAAGTAAGGCTAACGCCAAGTACACCAATGGTAAGAATAGACGCCGAGGGCGTACGCCACAGCTCACCAAGGCTAAATAATGCTTGGCGCACATGGTTAACCCAAAACATGAAAAAACGCCGACCAACACCGACTTTGCGGGTTGTTGCGCCACTACTTACTCGACCCGAAAATAAAATACTCATAGTGGGTCCTCTTGATACTGCAGCAACCCGTCATTAATCATCTTGCCTTGTTTCAAGGTTAGCGTGCGATATTTCATACGCGCGACTAAACCTAAGTCGTGCGTAGCAACCAACACTGACACTCCAACCTGATTAAAGGCTTCAAATACCCGCATAATGTCTTTTGATAAGTCAGGGTCAAGGTTACCGGTAGGTTCGTCAGCTAGTAATAGTGGTGGTTTATTCACCACGGCACGGGCAATACCTACGCGCTGCTGTTCACCGCCAGATAACGTTTGCGGCAAACAACGCACTTTATCTAGCAAGCCGACTTTATCTAGCGCAGCATGTACCCGCTTTACCATGTCTTTACCACTAAAGCCCTCTATCACTAATGGCAGAGCAACATTATCAAATACGGTATGGTTCATCAGTAAGCGATGGTTTTGAAAAATAATACCGATATCACGACGCACATAAGGAATAAGTGGTCGGCGAATCCGGCTTAAATCAACATCGTTAATTAGCACGCGGCCAACACTGGGGCGTTCAATCAAGCTAATAAGTTTTAATAGCGTACTTTTGCCAGCGCCTGAATGCCCAGTCAAAAATGCCATTTCACCTTTTTCTAGTTTAAAGCTCACCCGGTCTAACGCAACAAAACCGCCGGCGTAACTTTTACTAACTTGATCAAACTCCAGCATGGTTATACTTCCCGGTTGAATAAGGCGCGAATAAAGTCTTGGCTATTAAATACCCGCAAGTCGTCAATGCCCTCACCTACACCGATATAACGCAGTGGCACTTTAAACTGATCAGCAATGGCAAAAATTACTCCACCTTTGGCCGTACCGTCTAATTTAGTTAAGCTGATACCGGTTAACGGTATGGCTTCATTAAATACCTTAGCTTGGTTCAGTGCGTTCTGTCCGGTTCCCGCATCTAGCGTCAGCATTACCTCATGTGGCGCAGCTACGTCTATTTTTTGCAGTACTCGGACAATTTTCTTTAACTCTTCCATTAAATGCGCTTTATTCTGCAACCGACCGGCGGTGTCGGCAATAAGCACATCTACTTTACGTGCTTTTGCTGCCTGATACGCATCAAAAATGACTGATGCGCTATCTGCACCGGTATGCTGAGCGATAACAGGTATATGGTTACGTTCACCCCACACCTGTAACTGCTCGACCGCAGCAGCACGAAAGGTATCACCGGCAGCTAACATCACACTTTTACCCTGTTGCCTAAACTGCTGCGCCATCTTGCCAATGGTGGTGGTTTTACCGACACCATTAACGCCAACCATTAAAATAACAAACGGCCCAGTTTCATTGACTGGCTGCAGTGGTTTTTCCACATCATGTAACAAAGCTGCCATATCTGATTGCAGCTTATCAAATAACAGAGTCGAGTCTTTTAGTGCTTTACGGCTAGCATGCTGCTCAAGTTGACTAATCAGCTTTTGCGTGGTGTCTACACCTACATCAGCCATTAGCAACTGGGTCTCTAGTTCTTCGTATAGCTCTTCATCAATTTTACGCCCGCTAAATAAATCAGCTAAACCTGAGCCTAAATTTTGGCTAGTTTTAGATAAGCCCTGCTTAAGCCGGGTAAAAAAACCAACTTTTTTTGTTGGCTCAATGATAATACTAGGCTCTGCCGCAACGTCAGATTCAGTAACTTTTTCGCTAATAACAGGCTGACCAACTATGGCTTTAGCCTGCGTGGTTTCAGGCAATATGGGTTCAGCCGGCTCAGTGCTATGCACCGCCGTGTCTGATGGTTCAGTGTGTGACGTAGTGGTTTCTGCTTGACGGTCTTCTTTACCAAACCCCAGCCAAGAGAAGAGTTTATTTTTTTTGCTCATAAGCGTAAGTGTATGCAGTTAAAAACTAAGGTAAACTTGGCAGATATACTAACACCTTTGTGTTAAAGGCAAAACGGATTAGATGAAACAGGTAAAAAGCAGAGCAAAAAACTCGCCCAACAAAGCTAATAAACTAGCTGCCGTTAGCGGTGCACCTGGCGAAGTAAGAGTTATTAGCGGTAAATGGCGTGGTCGTAAATTAGCGGTCTTAGATGCTGACGGCTTACGGCCCACTAGCGATAGAGTTAAAGAGACGCTATTTAACTGGTTAATGCATGATATAGACGGTGCTAATGTGCTTGATTGCTTTTCTGGTAGCGGCAGTTTAGCGATAGAAGCGTTGTCACGTTATGCCAGCCACGCCACCTTAATTGAGCGCGAGCTGCCGCTAGCGAAAAACCTGACTAAAAACTTAACCTTGCTAAAATGCGATAACGCCCATGTCGTAAATAAAGACTGCTTAAGCTGGTTAGCAAGCACAGCAACCCAACAATACAACCTAGTGTTTATTGACCCGCCATTTCGCAAAGATCTAGCCATTAACTGCTGCCAAGCATTAGAAAAAAATCATTGGTTAACAGAAAACGCGCTAATTTATTTAGAAACCGAGAAAGAGCTTAAAGTAGCAGAACTGCCGGTAAACTGGCATTTACTAAAAGAAAAAATTGCTGGTCAACTAGCGTATCGCCTGTACCAGCGCAGCTAACCATCATGCGTAAATTGATAGGTTAGCCTAGGCTCTAATCCGCACTTATTAACTAGAGCTAAGTTCCATACCTAAATTGGTTAGTCCTTGCTCTTTTACCCAGTTTTGCAACTGCTGACGTTCTTCGCGACCAAATTGCTTTAATGGTGTTACCAGCGCAATTAACTCAGCAAAACAGTCCATTTCATATTGCATTAATGGATGATCGCGCACAATTTTTTTCAACTCAGCTTCAGTAGTAATATCATCATCAATACTCTCGTGCTCTATTAAACGCGCGACTGTTGCTTGAGAAATTTTCGCCACATTAATAAATTCACTGGCGTCTTGCTGCGCTATACCACTTAACATCATGTCCAATGCTGTAGCACAGTCAACTGCGGGGTACACACCAAAGATATCAAAATTAGTTACTTCTGGTGTTACTTGATCCAACTCATCAGATAATTTTTCAAAGTTAATTTTAACTTTTTTTACCGTTAGCCACTCCCATACCAAGGTAAGAATATGGCGCGTTAATTGGGCATCACCCGTTTGCGTTACTTCGGCAAACAACTCGTAATTTGGCAACATCCGCTCTAGCAAGGTTGCAGCGATAGCGGCTTGCTGATAAAAACTCAGTTCGCGCATTACTTGAAAATTATTGGCTTTTTGTTTCATTTTTGTCCTAAAGGCATAGGCTGTAACGATGAAAACAGTTACAGCCTTAATGCGCTACAGTAGTAATACTGCTGCGTGCACTAAGGCTGTAATTATTACGAAAGGGTAGCAAGTACCTATTAAATTTAGCTGATAACTTTCAGCTGTTTTTGCGCATATTCAAACTTAAGTTTGAATTCCATCAAGCGCTCTTCCATATCTTGAATTTGCAACTGATGCGCTTCCTGCTGCTGTTGTAGTTCAATACGCAGGGTACGGATCAGCTCGCGGCTACTATCAGCTTCTTGTTGCTGCTTTTGCTCAGCGGCATATTGACGGTTCTGCGCATGTTCAAGTTGGCCTTCTAGTTTTTGCTGTTTGTTCTGACTATTTTGGCTTTGTTCAGTTAAATTAACATAGTCAGCTTGCAGACGAGTAAGCTCAGAGCCTAAATTACTTGCCTCATTTTGCGTTAGCGCTAATTGCTGATCCGCTGCATCAAGTTGCTGCTGCGCTTCTGCAACTTGCTGCTGTAACTGCTCGACTTGTGCTTGATGCTGCTCAGATACCGACGCAACCTGTTGCTGTAATTGCTGAATTTTTTGCTGCTGTAGTTCATGCGTTTTTTTACGGTCATACACTTCTTGCTGCAACTGCACCATAGCCTGCTGCCGTTCCTGCTGTGCAAGCTCTACTTGTGCAAAATGCTGCTGCTCTTCAGCAAAAGCTTTGGTTTGTTCTGCTAATTGCTGTTGCAGGTGCTCAAGCTGTTGTTCATATTTGGCTTGTAGAGCATTAATTTGCTGTACTTGGCTTTGTTGCTGCTCAACGGCAAGCTTAAGCTCTGTTTTACTTTGTTGCACCACCAGTTTCATTTCATGCAGGGCAGCTTTAGCTTGCTCGGCGTCGGCCTCGGCGCCAGCTATTTGCTGCTGAAGTTGGCTAACACGCTGCTCAGCTTGTTGCAGTTTGTGTTCTGCATCAGCATTACTACTTCCAGACTGTTGCACTTGCTTTAAATGTTGCTGCAAATGTTCAAGCTGCATAGCGTGTTCAGAACGGTCTTGTAGTGAATCTGACAATTTTTGTTTGACGGTTTCTAACTCTTCGCTAGCGCTTTGATATTGCTGACGTAACTTGATTAGCTCTTGATTATCGACGCCATTAACAGATGCTGTCGAATCTAGCTGCAGCTTAGTTTGCTGCCAATCTTTAAATAATTTTTGATAGGCCTGCTCTTGTTCAAGCAAGCGCTGTTGCCACTGCTTTTGGCTATCAGCAATTACCGTAGTAGCAAAATGTTGCAACTGTTGTTGCTGCGCATTTAATAGCTGGCTAGAAAAATCGACTAAACTGGCCTCTAACTGCTGCTGTGCAGTTTGCGTCAAGTCGGCAATAACCTGTTGCTCATTTTTATTGTTGTTTTGGTTCACTGCATTCATTATCAGCTCTCGCTATACTCCAGTAGTATTTGTATTTTTAATCAACAAACACAACATCATCAGTTTGGTATATCAACAGCCTTTACCTTAGCAGTATTTCAGGTTGTCGCATACTATGCTGTTATCTAGTTTAATATGAGTTGCAAGCTATAGCTAACGCTATTTATATCAAGATAGGGGTTAGGCTTATATAATTAATTTTCAATTTAAATCATAAGCTTAATTTATTTATCACGGTTGGGGCCAGCTAATTTATCGTCTCAACTGGGCCGTTAGCCAAGGCAAAACGTACTCTGTATTATCTATATTGCAACTAAGTTATATTTAACATTAGAGAACTTATTAGCTAAATAAGCTGTCCAAATGTTAAGCTGGCTTTAAGCAATATATGGCTAAACTCATCTGGTTGTACTATTTATTGGCAAAGATGCCGTTACCAGATCACGCATAGGAATATCTATATGCTACGCAAAAACATCAAATATCTACTCATTGCATGTACTGTCGCAACAAGCTTGCTGCTTGCTAGTTGTGCAAGTGGACCAAGTGTACGCACAGATACCGCCGCTAATACTAATTTTTCCGGCTATAAAACCTTTAGTTTTATGGCTGAACCGGCAACCGACAGTGCTGGCTATACCTCTTTGATAACACAGCACTTTAAAGATGCTATTAATAACGAAATGACAGCGTTGGGTTATAAATATAGTGAAACTAACGCTGATTTGATCATTAACTTTAACTCCAATGTCGAAAACCGTACTGAGGTGCGCTCTACGCCATCGGCAAGCATTAACTATGGCTATTATAATTATCGCCGCGGTATCTATGCTGGTTTTCCAATTTTTGCTAACGACGTTGACACTATTCACTATAAGCACGGTACGGTAAATATTGATGTTATAGACTCGGTGAAAAAGCAGCTCGTTTGGGAAGGCATTTCAGAAGGCACATTGAAAAACTCTGATTTAAAACAGCCTAAACAAGCTATTGCCAAAGTAGTCGGTTTAATATTTCAACAGTACCCTACTCAACCGACGGCTAAGCCATAAAACTCAAGCCATTTATTCGGCTTGAGTACGTACCAGTTGAACAATTTTTTCCTGTAACGCCGCACAGTCGGCGTTTTTATTTTGCTGCTGAATAGATAACGTAAGTTCACCGACATTCAAACCAAACTTATGCAAGGTACTTCGGTTAATTAAATTTTCATTATCAATAAGATACATCCAGTCTTTAACCTTTACATCTAAGGTGTCGCCGTTATAAGGAATGCGCAATGTGTATTGCCAATACAAGGCGTTACCCGCTAGTTGCCCAGTCGCTTTACCCACAACATCGCCAGCACTGCCCGTTACTGTGCCATCCGCGGCTTGTTGCAACTGCCAGTGTCGTTGCTCAACGCGCCCGTCACTAAAATGAAATAGCTCGTACAAGTTGCCGTTGTTTTCTTGCCAGCTTCCGCACAGTTCCGCGCTAAATCGCACGCTTTGTTTGCCCTGCCAGTTGTGTAATACACCCCAAGCTTTACTTTCACCTTGAAAAAATTCGCTTAACTTCAATACTGGCGTTTCGTTGTTATAGTCAGATACTGACTGACTACATCCGGTCAGTAGCGCTAATAACATTGTGGTATAAAGATATTTTTGCTGCATAAATCCTCCGTTAGTAAATAGGATTACGTAACTTCGCTAACTTTAGTCTAGAAGTAAGCGAAATAAACTATTATCACAACATAATAAAATCCGCTTTGTTACCATGAGTTTTTCAGCGACAATAGCGCTGTTTACTTTATTGAGCACGGCTATGCATTCTGTGGTTTTACTCAACGATCAGCTTAATTTCGATGCAATTATTGCCGCGTTTTATCAGCACGGTTGGGTTTGGTTACCTAACTTTTTACAGCCACAATTAAATGCCGACTTGTTGCATGAAGCTCAATTTGATGCAGAGCTAACGCCGGCGGGTATTGGCCGAAAAAACGACCATCAACTTAACAAGCAAATTCGCCGCGATGCAACCCAGTGGTTTAATGGGCGTAGCGCAGCACAACAAGCCTATTTGCAATTAATGGCACAACTACAACAAGCATTTAATCGACGCTGCTTTTTAGGCTTATTTGATTTTGAATGTCATTTCGCTCGTTATCGTCAAGGCGATTATTACCAAAAGCATATTGATGCCTTTAGCGGTCGCTCTAACCGAGTGCTTACTACAGTCAGTTATCTAAACTCGGTGACAGCAGGTGGTGAACTGGCACTATACAATGAACATAACGTGTTAATAGATAAGTTATTACCCACCGCAGGCAGCCTAGTGTTATTTGAAAGCGAGCGTTTTCCACATGAAGTTTTGCCAGCTATAGACACCCGCTACAGTATTGCCGGTTGGTTTCGTAAAAACACGAGTATTAACGGCATAGTAGATCCGGCAAGCTAAAGCGTTTATTATGATCAGCATGCGCACCCTACTCAGTTATGTATTGCTATTTGCCTTAACGCTATCCGGTCTTACCGGCACGGCGCAACTAGCCCATGCTCATAACTCGGTAAATACGGTACTTGAACAGCAACCACACACCATCAGTGTAGCCAGTGCAGGGCATTGTCATAACGATCCAGTAGTGGTAACTGCTGACACCGACCACAGTTGTTGCAATCAAGATCAGCATCAATGCAAGGGTGATTGCTGCGCTAAGCATTGTGCGTCATCAGGTGCTTTGCTTGGTACTGAGCTTTTTTGTTATCTACGCCCGACCAATGTTATTACGCAATACTCACCCAGCCTACCCTTAATGCTATTTGCGGATGATCCGCCACCACCTATAAATGTCTAAATTAGTTAAATTTACGTTACTTGTGCTTTAGCACAGCGTTTTTTTTATTTAATTTGAGGCATTTTATGCGCATCTATTTTTTGATGGGCCTGTTATTACAGGTAGCTTTTTCGTTATCCGCGCAACAGCATAATGAACACGAGCATCAACACCAAAGTCATACGTCAGCAGTAACCGCGCCTGCGGTTAACCACAGCAAGGCACAAAGCCTTTATGTCTGCCCTATGCACCCAGAAATTCAGCAAGATAAAGCCGGAAGCTGCTCTATTTGCGGTATGCATTTAGTCGAGAAAACTAAGCCTAACCATACTGAGCATGCAACAATCTTTGCTTGCCCTATGCACCCACAAATTCAGCAAGATAAAGCCGGCAGTTGCCCTATTTGTGGTATGCATTTAGTCGAAAAAACCAGTCATACCGAGCATGACGCTAGTCATACTAAACATGAAGCGACTCCCACTGACGCAAAAACTATTTTTGCTTGCCCTATGCACCCGCAAATTCAACAAGATAAACCGGGTAGCTGCCCGATTTGCGGTATGCACTTAGTTGAAAAGCAACGGCAAAGTGAGCCGAGTGTTAATGTCTCTGGCGCAATACAACAAGCACTAGCGATACGAGTTGCAACCGTGAAAACCCGCACCTTGGAGCGCATTATTGATAGCTTTGCTCAGGTACAATATCCAGAAGATGCTATTTATCATAGCCATATACGTGCGGAAGGTTGGATAGAGCAACTTTATGTTCGTACCCTTGGCCAACAAGTTAAAGCGGGCGATAAGTTATTTAGCTATTACGCGCCCGATCTCTTGGTTGCTCAAGATGACTACCTGCAAGCATTGTCCGTTAGCGCGCAAAATGGCGAGCGTAGCGCCAGCTTAGTGAAACGTGCACAAACCCGTTTGCGTTTACTGGGGTTAGCCGAAAAAGATATTCAGCAATTACAACAAACTAAACAAAGCCAATACCATATCACGGCCTATGCACAGCAAGATGGCGTAATTACCATGTTAAACGTGCGTGACGGCATGTTTATTCGCCCCAGCGACACGCTAATGGAAATAACTCAGCTCGACCGTGTTTGGCTTGTTGCCGATGTACCAGAAGCACAACAACGCATGTTAGCAACAGGTATGGCGGCTGAAGTCGATATACCTGCGCAGCACCAAAACGCAATTAAAACTAAAGTAGATTTTATTTATCCTGCACTCGATGTACAAAGTCGCAGTAGCAAAGTACGCATGAGCGCAAATAACCGCGCCAAACTATTTCAACCTAATATGCTGTTGCCAGTAAGGCTATACGGCACCCCCTTAACCGACGTATTAACCGTACCGCGCGAAGCGGTGTTGTTATCGGACAAAGCAAGTCGCGTTATTATTAAGCACGACGACAACTTTAGCGTACGCACCATTACCACCGGCTATCATGCCCAAGATTACGTTGAGGTATTGTCTGGCTTAATGCCCGATGAGCAAATTGTGGTATCAGGCCAATTCTTACTCGATGCAGAAGCCAGCTTAAGCCAGTTACCTGTTAGCAGCGCCATCGCGCATCAGCATTAGGAGCGCTTAAATGATAAAGGCTATTATTCGTTGGTCGGTGCAAAACCCGTTATTAGTGCTACTTTCTACCCTCGCTTTGGCGCTGTTCGGTTACCAAGCCAGCCAGCAAATAAAGCTTGATGCCCTACCCGATTTATCTGACGTACAGGTAATTATAAAAGCCAGTTATCCTGGGCAAACGCCAGAAACGATTGAGCAACAACTAAGTTATCCACTATCTAGTGCATTGTTAGCCGTACCTAAAGCCAAAGCGGTACGCAGCTTTTCTATGCCAAACGATAGCTATCTCTATGTTATTTTTGAAGATGGCACCGACCCATACTGGGCAAGATCTCGGGTGCTAGAATATCTACAAACCGTTAATTTACCCAGCGGTGCTAAGGTATCACTTGGCCCAGATGCCAGCGGTGTAGGCTGGATTTTCCAATATGCATTACAAGATAAAACTGGCAAGCAATCGCTAGAACAACTTACTAGCTTGCAGCAGTTTTATTTACAACCTGAACTACAAAGTGTTGCCGGTGTGGCCGAAGTGGCCAGTATTGGTGGCATGAAAAAAACCTATCAGTTGCAATTAGAGCCTCGTTTAATGCGTGCGTTTAATGTCACCTTAGCGCAGATTATTAATGCCATCAGTCAACACAACCAACAACAGGGCGGTGGCATTATTGAAGTGGCCGAAACCGAAATTTTAGTGCAGGCCGGTGGCTATATTCAGACGTTAGCGGATCTGGCAGCCGTGCCTCTGGGCGTGCGAAATAGTGCAGATTACCCATTAACACTAGCCGATGTAGGTACAGTACAAAGCGTGCCGGCAGCACGGCGCGGCATTGCTGAGCTTAACGGTGAAGGTGAAGTTATTGGCGGCGTTATTGTGATGCGTCATGGCGAAAATGCGCTAACCACGATTAATGCAGTAAAGGACAAAATAACTCAGCTGCAAGCCGGCTTACCGCAGGGCGTTGAGTTTGTTGTGGTGTATGACCGCTCTGAGCTTATTCATCATACCGTAGATAATCTGAGTTCTAAGCTGCTAGAAGAAATGGCGGTCGTTGCACTTATTTGCTTGGTATTTTTACTACATGCGCGCTCAGCGCTAGTTGCCGTAATTAGCCTACCATTGGCATTGTTAGCCAGCATTTTGTTAATGCAGTTATTAGGTGTTAGCGCCAACGTAATGAGCTTAGGCGGCATTGCTATTGCTATTGGCGCTTTAGTCGATGCAGCTATTGTTATGGTTGAGCATGGCCATAAAAAGCTCGAACAAGCTAGAGAGCAAGGCCAAACGCTAACCAAGCTGCAGTTTCGGCAAACCATTACTAGCGCTTGCACTGATGTAGGCCCAGCGCTGTTCTTTTCGCTGTTAATTATTACCGTTAGTTTTATGCCAGTATTTTTGCTAGAGGCGCAAGAAGGCCGATTATTTGCGCCATTGGCTTATACTAAAACCTTTGCCATGGCCGCCGCAGCCGTGTTAGCTATAACCTTAATTCCGGTGTTAATGTTGTATCTATTACGCGGCAAGATACCGTCCGAGCGCAGTAACCCGCTAAGCCGCAGCTTAATTGCGCTATACCGCCCGTTGCTAAGTATAAGCCTACGCTTTCCTAAGCTACTTATTTTATTATCGCTTATTGCACTTGCGTCAAGCGCGCTACCTTGGCAGCGCTTGTCTAGCGAATTTATGCCAGCCTTTGCTGAGGGCGATTTACTCTATATGCCAACAACGTTACCGGGATTAAGCCCAGCAACGGCTGCGCGCTTACTACAACAAACCGATAGACTAATTAAAACCGTGCCAGAAGTAGCGGCAGTATTAGGCAAAAGCGGCCGCGCCGACACCGCGACCGATCCGGCGCCGCTTACTATGTTTGAAACCAGTATTAAGCTAAAACCACAAAGCGAATGGCGTGAGGGTTACAGCCTAAACGATATTATTGCCGACCTCGATCACGCCGTGCAAATACCTGGGCTGACCAACGCTTGGCTTCCGCCGATAAAAACCCGTATTGATATGCTATCTACCGGCATTCGTACACCCGTGGGGGTAAGAGTTAGTGGCCCAGATTTAACGACAATTTCTGCTGTTGCTCAACAGTTAGAAGCCGCAATAAAGCCTCTTGCAGGCAGCCGTTCAGTGTTTGCCGAACGCCCTGATGCTGGTTTGTATTTAACCATCACACCAAAACTCGATCAGCTAGGGCGCTATAATTTAACCCTAACCGAGCTACAACAATATGTTGCCTTTGCTATTGGTGGCGCACCCGTTGCGCAAAGTATTCAAGGCCGTGAACGTTATGACATTAGCCTGCGCTTTCCTCGTGATAGCCGCAGCCATCCGGATGACATCGCAAAGTTGCCGCTGCAAACCTCTGATGGGGCCTATATCTTACTCGAGCAGGTTGCTACGGTTAAAGTGGAAACTGGCCCAGTAATGATCCGTTCCGAAAATGCACGTTTAACCACTTGGCTCTATATTGATTTACTGCCTGATACCGAACTTGGCCACTACCTTAACGAACTTGAAACCCTGTTGGCACAACAGCAGTTTCCAACACAAGTCAGTGTTAGCTTAGGTGGTCAATATGAATACATGCAGCGAGTTACAGCGCGTTTGCAACATTTAGTGCCATTTGCCTTACTCCTTATCGTATTTTTGCTTTACCTCACCTTTCGCCGTTTTAGCGACGTGATACTGGTGCTTATTACACTACCCTTCGCGCTAAGTGGCAGCCTATGGTTACTCTATTTGCTCGATTATCAACTCTCGGTAGCGGTAGCGGTAGGGTTAATTGCTCTAGGCGGCGTGGCTGCTGAATTTGCCGTCGTTATGCTACTGTACTTAAAACGCGCGGTAGAAGAGCTTAAGCCACAAAATAGGCAGCAACTCTGGCAGGCGATTATGCAAGGAGCCGTGCAGCGGGTAAGGCCAAAAGCCATGACCGTATTAACGATAATAGTTAGCCTATTACCCATCATGTTTGGTAGTGGCGCCGGTAATGAGGTTATGCAGCGAATTGCCGCGCCTATGCTCGGCGGGATGTTAGCCGCACCTTTAGTCTCAATGTTATTAATGCCGGTGTTGTATTATCTGCTGTTACAACGCAAATTAACAAAGTAAAATCATAGCCTTGACCCGAGCTAAAATTGTAACTCGGGTCAAGGCTTAAGCGTAAAACGCCACGCTAAGGATTAAGATTAAAACGTACTTTTTGCCCCAGCAGTACCCCGTGTTTGGCAAACCAGCCACGCGGCATTTCTAATGCAGCAATAATGGCGCCAGGCGATGGCACTGGTGTTTCATCATAGGGGTCCAGTTGCACGAGCTGCACAATACTCCAGTCTGGGCCAATGTAAGCTACATCTAGTGCTAGCGCCGTATTAGCCATCCACAACGAAATAGCTCTTGGCTTTGGATATAACAAAAACATGCCCGGTTCAGCAGTTTGTTGAAACATAAGGCCTTGAGCACGTTTTTCATCAGTATCGGCCAGCTGTACCTGTATATGTTGTGTGCCTATTTGTAACGGCACTACGCTAAATTCGGCTAATTGCTGTTCACTTACGGCACAGGCAAACAATGGCAGCAATAAAACTAAACTGGTTAAAAATCGCGTCATCTTTACTTATCCTTGAACGAGATAGCTTAGCGCTATGCCAGCAAAAATTAGCATACCCACATAGTGGTTATGTAAAAAGGCAGCAAAGGCGCCCTGCCGGCTTTTTTTGGCTAAGCGATGCTGATAAACAAAACAGCCCAGCGCCGCAATTAGGCTTAAATAATATAGCCAATGCAACTGTGCCAAATAACCTGCAGCAAGCAATAACAACAAACTACTGAATTGCAGTAACGCAATAATAGGTAACACATAACGGCCAAATAAAATGGCCGTAGATTTAATACCTACTTTAACATCGTCCGGCAGGTCAACTAACGCGTAATAGGTATCATACGCCACTGTCCACAGTAAGTTGGCGAAATAAAGCAACCATAACACAGGAGGCAAGTGTAACTGAATCGCCATAAAGGCCATGGGCATCCCCCAGCTAAAAGCTGCTCCTAGCACTACTTGCGGTAACTGGGTATAACGTTTCATAAAAGGGTACGCTGCAGCAAGCAGCACCGCGACCAAAGATAACAGTACCGTTTGCCAGTTAAGAAACACCAACAAACTGGCACTTAATAACAGTAGTAAGGTGAATAGCTGCAAGGCTTCAGTTGTACTTACCACACCGCTGGCTAACGGTCGATGCTGGGTACGCTCTACGGCACCATCCCAATGTCGATCAGCATAATCATTAATCACACAGCCGGCAGCGCGCATTAGCACTACGCCTAGTGTAAACACTAATAAGAAATGTAACTGTGGTGCGCCTTCTGACGCAAACCACAAGGCCCACCAGGTTGGCCACAATAATAAATAAGTGCCAATCGGCTTTTCTAAGCGCATTAGCTGCAAATAGTAACGCCAGTGTGACGCAGTTAGTGCTAATTTCATCGTACTAACCTAGCCAAATTCGCCATTGCCGGCAAAAAGGCTTCTGCTACTAGTAAGGGCTGATTTTCTAACTGAAACACCGAACGTCTTACATAACAGGTACTTGCTAAATTTAATTGTGCGAATTCAATCGCTAATGTGGTTGCTTCTATTGGCCCACGACGGAGGCTTTGATGTTGGAAAATATATTCACCCAACGGCCGTTCACCTAAACTGGCTAGTGGCCGCAGTGTATTAATAGTTTGCTCAGGTAGCCAACTTTGAGCGTAGACACAAGGCTGGTTATCGCACCACAAAATAACCTCACGTACCTGTGCTTGCTTGGTATTAGGTAACAGCGGCTGTAAAAAATTAGGCAACGCTACCGGCCGCTCTTGCAATACCTGCACACGAAACTCGCTACAATGCTGCTTTAACCGTGCGGTCAACGAGGCAGGTTCTAAAACCCAAGCCGCTAAGGTTGCTGGTAACACAGCTTTGTTAGCGTCCTGCCAACTACTATCAAGTGAAATAAAGGGTATGCTCACAACAATCATTCTGTGCAAAAAAATCTAGCGCCATCATAACAACTTCAGCAAGTTTTTTCAGCTATAGCAAACGCAGAAAAACCCCTTACCGCAGCCAAGCTTAACTGGTAAAATACTTGGCTTAGCGCTATGGTTAGCGTGCTGCCTACCCTTTTTTACCAACTAAAAGTGATACTTATGATAAAACGTTTGCTGCTTTCACTGCTGTTATCAGCGCCGTTATTACTGGTGTCTTTGCCGTCAGCTGGGCAAGAAACGCCCAAAGAAATTGTTTATTACGGCTTCGACCCAGACATCGTTACTAACTATATATCGGGTAATCGTCGCAGCTTGGGTTATATTCGCGTTACGGTAGAATTAATGCTTGAAGACAAAGCGTTTTTACCAGCGATAGAACATCATGAACCACTAATCTTAGATATTATTATTGGCATGTTCACCAAACAGCCGGAGGATAAAATTAAATCACTTACCGGCCGTGAAGAAATACGCATGGCTATGCTACAAAAGCTGCAAGAAACCATGAAAAAAGAAGCGGGTGAACCCATGATCAGAGATATTTTATTTACTAAATACCTCTATCAATAATTCAGCCTGACAACTTATATCACTTTACGCCCTGGCTGATTGCGCAATAGCCAGGCCCAAGCCACGCCAGCAAGTAAGCCACCTAAATGTGCCCAGTTTGCCATGCTAACCCAAAGTATGTCGAAAAAGCCTAGCACTAACCACAACAGCATAAAGCCGGCTAAACCTGAACTAATATTAATGCCCTGCGCAGGGTTAAGCCGCCCTGTCAGCCAAAAGTAACCAAATAGCCCGTATACCACTCCCGACAGACCACCAAAATGCGGACCCACCATAAAATACTGTGCCGCGTTTGACACCAGCGCAACCGATAGAGCGATGTTCAACAACATCAGACCGCCTAAGCGTGACTCTAATTGCCGGCCTAAATATAACCACCAGGCTAAATTAAACACTAAATGGGTAGGATCAAAATGCAATAACATTGGTGTAAACCAACGCCATAGCTGGCTGGGTTTGTCTAATTGCAATAACGCACTAACACTAGGCCAGTCTATCTGTTGCCAGATATAAACCAGTACACATAGCGCTATCACGAACAAGGTTATTGGCGCTTGTTGCCAAACGTTAAGTAAATTAAACGCTGGCAGCGCCTTGCCCTGCACCACTTTAGGCTGGCTTAATTGCCAAGCGGCTGCTTGATAGCGCGCATCGGAAGGCTGCGCTATAAAACGTTGAAACTCTATTTCAACCTGAGCAAGCTGTTCGGGTGCGACATAAAGCTCGGCAAAATTAGGCTGCTTTACAACCGCACTCACATCTAGCCCATTGGCGTTGCAATAATCAGCAAACAATTGTGCGGCCTGCGCAGAATTTAACTCAGCAAATTTATGCACGGTCATCACTCACAAAAGGTTGCTGTGTGCGCCAACTTTCAAAGCCCCCGTCTAGGCTAAATACCTGCTCAAAGCCTTGCTGCACTAAATACTGCGCCGCCCCTTGGCTAGAGTTACCGTGATAACATACCACGACCACAGGTTGGTCAAACTCAAACTGCTGCATAAAGCTATTAAGGCTGCCATTAGTAAGATGATAAGCCCCCTCGATATGGCCTGTGTTATAACTTTGTTCATCACGAATATCGGCAACCACTACCTTACCTGCAGCCAATAACTCTGCTGTTTGCATTACCGAAATATGTTGAAACTCGCTCATATAAACCCCTTAATTCATTGCCTTTATAATACCGCAGCCAACCTGAATTACCAACGCTAGGACAGCAAACACTAATTATCATACTTTAGTGCTGTTTCACCGAATAAAGACTAGACAGAGTTTAAACTATTGTTAACAATGATTAGCAATATTACCCCATTTATCGGAGTCATCATGACCGGCTTAATTATCCTCGTTATCCTCGTTGCACTAGTGTTCTGGGTTATTAGCATTTTTAACGCATTAGTAAAATTAAAAAATCGTTTTCAAAATGCCTTTGCGCAAATTGAAGTACAACTTAAGCGCCGCTATGACCTGATCCCTAATTTAGTTGAAACTGCCAAAGCCTATATGGCACATGAGCGCGACACGTTAGAAGCGGTAATTAATGCACGTAATGCGGCATTAGCCGGCTTGAAAGTTGCCGCAAATAACCCTGGTGATGCAGGTGCTATATCGCAGTTAGCCAGTGCCGAAGGAGCATTACAAGGCGCAATGAGCCGCTTAAACGTGGTAATGGAAGCCTATCCAGATTTAAAAGCTAATCAAAATATGATGCAGCTATCGGAAGAGTTAACCAGCACAGAAAACCGCGTGGCTTTTGCACGCCAAGCCTTTAACGATGCGGTTACCGAATACAATAGCTACAAACAGAGTTTTCCGCCGGTTATTTTTGCCGCCAGCTTTGGCCATGCCGCCGATGCGAAATTACTTGAGTTTGCTGACAGCGCCGCTATTCAAGCTGCGCCAAAAGTTAGCTTTTAATCGCTAACGCCGGTTAATAAATGAGCAGTAACTTTTTTGCCCAACAAGACTTAGCGCGGCGCAATACGCGCATTCTTATTGCGCTGTTTTCGCTAGCTGTATTGCTGCTGATACTGCTAACTAATGTTATTGCTGTGATAGCGCTAGGCTTTGTTGATACAGAACACTTTTCCGACAGCCGTAATTGGCAGCATTTACCTTGGGACTTATTCCTGCTAATAACTACTGTGGTCATTGCTGGTGTCAGCGTGGCGGTGCTAGTGAAGTGGCTACAGCTAAAAGCCGGCGGCAAGGTCGTTGCCGAATCCTTAGGTGGCGTTAGGTTAGCCCCCGACAGCCAAGATCCCTTGCAGCGACGTTTATTAAATATTGTTGAAGAAGTTGCACTAGCCGCGAACACGCCCGTGCCACTAGTGTATGTATTACCGGAGCAAGGCATAAATGCGTTTGCCGCAGGCTATAGCCCTGCCGATGCGGTAATTGGCGTTACTCAAGGTTGTTTGCAACAGCTAAATCGCGATGAATTACAGGGGGTAATTGCCCATGAATTCAGCCATATTTTAAATGGCGATATGCGGATGAACATTCGCCTTATCGCTATTTTAAATGGTATTTTATTTGTTGGTCATATCGGCTATTACATTTTACGTGGCAGCAGCCATAACCGGGTAATGCGCAGCAGTAGCCGTTCTGGTAACAATAAAAATGGCGCGGGTGGTATCGTACTTTTAGCCGTTGGCTTGGTGGCCGTTGGCTACCTTGGCTCATTTTTTGGCAATCTAATTAAAGCAGCCGTCAGCCGACAACGCGAGTATTTAGCTGACGCTAGCGCAGTGCAATTTACTCGCAACCCGCGCGGCATTGCTGGCGCGCTAAAAATTATTGGCAGCTCTAGTAATGGTAGTAAAATTACCAATCAAAATGCTGATGAAAACAGCCACTTATTTTTTGGTAATGCGGTTAGCCACTGGCTATCACTATTTGCGACCCACCCGCCATTAGCAACCCGGATTAAACGCTTAGAACCACAATGGAATGGTAAGTTTCCGACACCGCGCCCGGCACAAACAGGCACTGAACCTAATTTAGTTGACGAGCAAACAACCGACAATAGTGGTCAAAAAAAGAGTAATGCCGAACGGTTACAGCAAGCCTTGCCGTTGTTATTGCTGCATAGCAGTCGGCAACCCGAACCAGCTCAAGCGCTCGTTTGCTGCCTAATACTGCACAACGACGATACTGTCCGTGCGACACAGTTACAGCAGATTAAACAACTCGGTTCTATTGAATTATTACAACAGGTCGACCAACTGTGCGACAGCGTTGATGCCTTAGACACCTTACAACAAGTTCAACTGCTGCAACGCGTGATCCCCGCACTTAAAATGTTGTCAAAAACCCAGTTTAGCCAATTTAATGCTTTGTTAGAGGCGCTTTTAACAGCTAGCAGCCAACCAACCTTAGCGGCGTGGCTGAGCAGCCAGTTTATAAAACACAGTGTTGCGGTGTACTTTGACAACGAAAAAATAGCTCGTCGTTATTCTAACCAAGATTTAGCGCAACACAGTGACAGCGTATTAGCTTTACTAAGCTTAGTTAGTAGTACCGCCGGTGATACCGACAAACAACAACAAGCTTGGCAAGCC
Organism: Rheinheimera metallidurans; assembly: GCF_036983985.1. Lineage (NCBI taxonomy): Bacteria > Pseudomonadati > Pseudomonadota > Gammaproteobacteria > Chromatiales > Chromatiaceae > Rheinheimera > Rheinheimera metallidurans. The sequence goes on along the minus strand of NZ_JALAHQ010000001.1, from coordinate 368,891 downwards.
GCGATTGCCAGCTTACCTTTTAGCGTTACAGCGTCACGCCCAACCGATATATTTGCCTGCTTAAACACACAGCTGCCAGCACTATTGGCATTAGCACCACAGCAAAAGCAACAATTATGGCAAGCCATTGATGCCTGCGTCCGTGCCGATGGCTTGTTAGAAATGCAAGAACAAGCTTTATTATTGGCTTTGGCTTTATTGCTAGAAATACCCTATCAAGCACAAACCTAACTTTAAGCACTAATAGCGCCCATTTACCAACAACTTAGTAGCATTTACCGTTGCAGCTTTAGCATTGGCGCAAATTCAGGTAGAATTAGCGGCCACTTTTTCAGCAGGAGCCAGTCATGACCGAAGATCGCTTTTTTTTGTTGTACGATACCTCATTCGACGACATGGACGCTGAGGGCAGCCCTGGTTTTGGCTATGTGTTACTGTTTAGCAGCGAAGATGTTGAACAATATCAGATGGGCGAAAACCCAGCTTGCGCTGCGGTATCTATGCTGTTTACCGATCATTCAGATGGCAGCATTAGCGGTGACTTATTAGGCTGGGCACATTTAGATGCAGAAATTTTTCAAGAATTTCCGCTTGGCCACTTTTTATTGCTCATGGAACAAGCCGCTCAAGTTGCAATTAATGCTTATCGTCAAGTTGGCCATGTACCTGATCGTTTAGTTGCCCAGCATTTAGATGATGAAGAACTAATCCAGTTTGATGTGCAGTTTAATGACTTACAATTAAACGAGCAGCAAAGTGAGCAACAATTTGCGCAGCAGCTCATGTCAGGTCGCCCCTACCTCGACTCTTAAGCACATAGCCGTCATAATGACGCAGAGTTATTTACCAGCCGGCTTTTGCTAGCGTGTTGTTATGCGGTTTATTATGGAGAGCTTCATGGCACAGGCCATTGACATGTCAGCAATTGAACAGGCGCTAAATGGTTTTACCATACCGCCACAGCCCGAAATATTGCAGCATATTCAGCAACAACTCGACGCTCCAGAACCCAACATTAAGCGCATTGCTACACTAATTAATCTAGATATCGGCATCGCTGGCTTTACGTTAAAAGTGGTAAATTCCGCGTTTTTTGGCTTACGTCAAAAAATCACATCGGTTGAGCACGCCTGTAAATTTTTAGGTGTCAGCCGCGTGTTAAAGTTGGTGCGCAGTGTACTGATACGCTTTACGTTATCCGACGGTAAAGACGATAAATTTAGCCTAAAGCTCTGGGCAACAGCATTGCAAACCGGTAATACCGCCATGACGCTGGCAAAACATTTCAACTTCTCGCAGGCTATACAGGACGATTGTTATAGCTTAGGGTTATTCCACAATGCCGGTATTGCACTAATTCAGCAACAGGCTGCTAATTATGAGCAACTGATGCAGCAGGGCTTAGTTGCCCAGTATGGTTACAGCGAAATAGAAGAACAGCATTTTCACACCTGCCATGAAGTACTCGGCTATTTAATTGCTGAGTCTTGGGGCTTAACCACTGAGCTGTGTAATGTTATTGCCTACCATCATAGCCCAGCGTTAATCCTTGAATCAGACAGTCTGATCGAACGACAATTATTTGCTTTGTTAAAGCTGGCAGAACACTTTACTGGCGAAAGCCGACAACTATTTAATTTAAACTTAGACCCTGAATGGGAGCAGCACAACAGCACCATACTTGAGGTGTTAGAAATTGAACTGCTGCAGTTGCCCGAGCTTGCTGAGTTACTGCATCGGCAGCAAATCAATACCATTTATAAAGTTTAAGCCTTGCCTGTTCAGTTAGCTCGCATCCATTATATTACCCGTCGTCGATGAATATTATTCTAGCGCCAATGGAAGGTGTGGTCGATCACCTAATGCGTGACATGCTAACGCGGATTGGTGGATACGATTTATGTATTACCGAATTTATTCGTATCGTCGATCAAAAGTTGCCTGCGCGGGTATTTACACGAATATGTCCAGAGTTATTAACTGCTGGCAAAACCGCTGCTGGCACACCCGTGCGTATTCAGTTACTTGGCCAAGAACCACACTGGCTAGCAGAAAATGCGGTGCGGGCAGTGGAATTAGGCTCGCCCGGTGTCGATTTAAATTTTGGCTGCCCCGCCAAAGCCGTCAATAAAAGCCGCGGCGGCGCCGTATTATTAAAGGAAACCGAGCAGTTATACCAGATTGTTAAAGCCGTACGTGATGCCGTGCCAGCACAATTTCCAGTTAGCGCCAAAATTCGCCTTGGCTATGATGATACAAGCCTAACCTTAGATAACGCATCAGCGATAGCCGCCGCGGGCGCCAGCATGCTGACCGTACACGCCAGAACTAAAAGCGATGGCTATCGGCCGCCGGCCTACTGGCCTTGGATCGCGAAAATAAAACAACAGGTTGCTATCCCGCTAATTGCCAACGGTGAAATTTGGACCGCCAGCGATGCCAAGTTGTGCCAGCAACAATCTAATTGCCAAGATATTATGCTCGGCCGTGGCGCCTTAGCGATGCCGAATTTAGCGCAAACTATCCGCAATAACACCGCCGCTATGCCTTGGCCGCAAGTATTAACCTTGTTGATGCAATATTCTGAATTTGAAATTGCTGGCGATAAAGGCCAATACTATGCCAATCGCATTAAACAATGGTTTAGTTATTTAAAACTGCAGTATCCGGCAGCAGCAGAGTTATTTTTGCAATTACGGGTGCTGCGTAAAAGCTCGGATATTTTAGCCACGTTACAACACGCTTTAGACAACCTTGCCGGTCCGCATTAACCCGCTATTTTTTGTCACGAAACTTTGCCATATCAGCGACAAAAATAGTTGATATCATTTTCGCTACAGTAACAAATCTGTCAATAAAGACTATACTCCTCAAATAGTTATATTAAGGAGTATAAAATATGCCCATTAAGGTCGCCGTGCTATTGGAGCGCAGGCCAGACGAGAAACGCGTTGCCATGGTGCCGGCTGTAGCAGAAAAGCTAAGCAAGCTTGGCTGTGATATTTGTATTTTTAGTGGCGCAGGTCTTAATAGTAAATTACCAGACAGCGCTTATAGCACAGTTAGCTTTGCCCACAGCGACAGCGAACTACTCAGCGATGCTGCCATTGTGCTTGCCGTGCAGCCACCTACGCTAGAACAAGTTAACTTACTGCAACCCCGCACCATTTTACTCAGTTTTATTTATGCCCATAAAGAGCCTGAACTCACCTGTTTACTGCGCGATAAAAACATCACCTGCTTTGCCATGGAGCAGGTACCTCGCATTAGCCGAGCCCAAGCCATGGACGCCCTGTCTTCTCAAGCGGCATTAGCCGGCTATTATGCTGCATTACTCGGCGCCACTAAGCTCGCGCGTATTTTACCCATGATGACCACAGCAGTCGGCTCTATTCGTCCGGCACGCTGTTTAGTTATGGGGCTAGGTGTCGCTGGCTTACAAGCTCTAGCTACCGCTAGACGCTTAGGCGCTATCACAGAAGGGTACGACGTACGCCCTGAAACTAAAGAACAAGCCGAATCACTTGGGGCAAAATTTGTTGATACCGGCGTCGATGCTCGTGGCGAAGGCGGTTATGCTCGCGAGCTAACTGCTGACGAAAAAGAAAAAATTGCCAGCGTGGTAACTCGGCATATTCAACAGGCCGATATTGTTATTACCACTGCAGCTATTCCTGGTCGGCCATCGCCCAAGCTAATTAGTAAAGCACAGGTAGACGGCATGAAACTCGGTGCCGTAATTATTGATCTTGCCGCCGAAGGCGGTGGAAATTGTGAATACAGCCAACCTGGCAAAACTATTGAGCAAGGCCAAATAACTATAGCTGCACCGTTTAACGTGCCGTCAATGCTGGCCGAGCATGCTTCAGAACTCTACGCCAAAAACCTGCTTAACTTACTACAACTGATGATTATCAATAACGCCATTAATTTAAATTGGGACGATGAAGTTTTAGCAAAAACCGTACTTACCCATAACGGCGAGATTAAACCTGCAGCGGTAAAAACCGCTTTAGAACAACAGTAATGCACCAGCTATTTAGGAAATAATCATGGATTACACCACTACGGTTTTATCCGGCTTTGTCGCGCTGTATATTTTTATGCTCGCTGCTTTTGCTGGTTTTGAGATTATCGGCCGTGTGCCAGCTATCTTACACACCCCGCTAATGTCGGGTTCTAACTTTATTCACGGCATTGTCGTAGTCGGCGCACTATGGGCGCTGCTTAATGCTACCAGCTTACCCGAACAAATAATTGGTTTTGTTGGCGTATTGTTGGGCGCTGGCAATGCTGCTGGCGGCTATGTGGTAACAGAGCGCATGCTACAAATGTTTAAGCCATCTGGCAAAAAGGTGAAGGAGTAAGCAATGAATGCAGCGTTGTTAATTGATGCAAGTTACTTTATTGCCGCATTTCTATTTATTTACGGCCTAAAACGCATGTCATCACCGGTTACGGCTCGTTCAGGCATTGTGGTTGCCGGTAGCGGCATGGTGTTAGCTGTGCTGGCAAGTTTTCTTTATACCCTAGATGTTAATCCAGCGGCACAACCCCATTTAACTACCAATATTAGCCTTGCTGTTATCGCCCTAGTATTAGGCTTAGGTTGGGCTTGGCGCAGCGGTAAAAAAGTGGCTATGACCGAAATGCCTCAAATGGTGGCATTATATAACGGAATGGGTGGCGGCGCGGCAGCGGCCATTGCTGCCATCGAACTTATTGGCTACAAAACTCACGGCAGCATTTCCTTAACCTTGGCCATACTGGGTGGCGTTATTGGTGCAGTGTCGTTATCAGGTTCGCTAATCGCTTGGGCAAAACTAGATGGGCGCATTAATAAAACCCTGCGCTTTTCTGGCTTACAAGCGGTTAACGGCAGCCTATTGCTTATATTATTAGCGCTAGGCGCATATATGGTATCGCAAGGTGGCGCAGTGGCAATGCCGGTATTTATTGCTTTTTTTGTCGTCGCACTTATTTATGGCGTAATGATGACCATGCCCATTGGCGGCGCTGATATGCCGGTGGTAATTTCGTTATACAATGCCTTTACTGGTTTGGCGGTGGGCTTTGAAGGCTATGTGCTTAACAACCCCGCACTGATGATCGCCGGTATGGTCGTTGGCTCCGCCGGTTCGCTATTAACCTTATTAATGGCAAAAGCCATGAACCGCTCAGTTGCCAATGTGTTGTTTTCTAACTTTGGCGCCAACGGTGATGAGGAACAAGGCGAAATAGCAGGTAGCCAAAAACCCGTTGATGCCGCAGATGCGGGTATCAATATGCGCTATGCCAGCAAGGTAATCATTGCGCCGGGTTACGGTTTGGCGGTAGCACAAGCCCAACATAAACTTTATGAACTGGTAAAGCTGCTGCAAGACGCGGGCGTAGACGTAAAATTTGCTATTCACCCGGTAGCTGGCCGTATGCCGGGCCATATGAACGTATTATTGGCTGAAGCCGGCGTGCCTTACGATATTATTTTTGACATGGAAGACATTAACGCCGAGTTTAAAGAAGCCGATGTCGCTATTGTTATTGGCGCTAACGACACCGTAAACCCAGCCGCGCGCAGTAATAAAAGCTCGCCTATTTACGGCATGCCCATTTTAAACGTAGATCAAGCAAAGCAAGTTTACGTGGTTAAACGCGGCCAAGGTAAAGGCTATTCTGGCGTAGAAAACGCACTGTTTTATGCCGACAACACCCAGATGGTCTATGGCGATGCGCAAAAAGTAATGGTAGCGATGATCCAAGCCATTAAGTCATTAGGCGAGTCACACTAAACTTTCTAACAAAAAAATATTTACTTAGCGTGCTAATCAATTATAATTGTTAGCATGCTAAGTAAAATAGTTAATTGTATGGCCCACCTCACTACTGAATTATCACTTGCCGAACGCTTAGGGCGTTTACATCGCCTATGGCGCACAGTGGCCGACGCCGAATTAATTCCGCTGGGTTTAACCCATCCGCGCTGGACAGCGCTGTGGAAAATTAGCCAACTAGGCGACGGCGTAAGCCAAAAGGTATTAGCTGATGCGCTAGAAATTGAGCTAGCTTCGTTAATGCGTACTTTAAGCCAGTTAGAACAGCAGCAGTTTATTATTCGCCGCAGCTGTACTAACGACAAACGCGCGCGGGTAGTTAGCCTAACCGATGCCGGCGTAGAGATATTAAAACAAATGGAAACTCATATAGTCAGGGTACGCGGCGAATTATTAGCCAGCGTTAACGAGCAGGAACTAACAGAATTTAGCCGCGTACTCGCGGTTATTACCGACAACGCATTAACTAAACTCGCCAACAACACGGTACGCTGTAATGAAAAACGCTAGAACTCCCGATCAACAATTTGCCAGATTAGTGAAATTATCTAGCATGTTATTTGTGCTGCTATTTAGTTACTTTATGTTTGCCGATGCCACTATTCCACTAACACCGCAAGCTATGGTTACCAGAACGGTTACCAAGGTAACGCCTCAGATCAGCGGTAAAGTTAGCCTTGTCGCGGTAAAAAACAACCAAAGGGTACAGCAAGGAGAGCTGCTATTTGTTATTGATGCTGCGCCTTATCAACTTGCCGTTGCTCAAGCCAAATTAGCGCTAGAACAAGCAAAACAAGATAACACCGAACTTGATGCCGCGTTACATGCCGCCGCCGCAGAAGTTGAGGCCAGTAGTGCCATGGCTGAGCAACAACAGATTATTGCTAAACGCCTAAATACCTTATATCTAACCCGCGGAGTGTCACAGCAACTAACTGACCAAGCGAATAGTGATGCCTTAGCCGCTGAGGCAAACTTACTGGCAGCCAAAGCGCGTTTAGAGAAACTTAAGGTTAATCGCGGCACCTTAGGTGATGACAATTTAAAACTACGCCAAGCACAAAATCATTTGCAGCAGGCTGAGCTGAATCTTGCTTATACCCGCATTAGTGCCGATCACCAGGGTATTGTCACCAACTTACAGCTAGACGCAGGTAGTTTTGCTACTACAGGCCAGCCATTATTAGCTTTAGTATCTGATGAGATTGATATTATTGCTGACTTTAGAGAGAAAAGTTTACGCGGCATTAACCCAGGCTATCAGGCAATGATTAGCTTTGATGCCGAACCCGGCAAACTATATGCTGCAACCGTTACCTCTATTGACGCCGGTGTAAGTGCAGGGCAATTTGATGCCAACGCACGTTTGGCCGCACCACAAGAGTCAGAGCGCTGGGTGCGCGATGCTCAACGCCTGCGCTTACATCTGCAGCTGCAACACACGCCCAGTGACACCTTAGCCGCCGGTGCTCGCGCCACCGTCCAGCTAGTGCCAGATAACCCGGTACTAGGCTTTTTTGCCAAGCTACAAAGTAAAGCCATTAGCATTTTACATTATATTTATTAAACCATAGCCCCCCTTTATGCATAGGCCAAGTTAGATGTTATTACGCCATAGCCCATTAAGCGCCAACGACTTACGCCAATGCTTGCGCATTGCTACCGGCGCCAGTATTGGTTTTATGATTTGTAAATTATTAAATTTACCCTATGGTGTATTTTTCACCGTAACACCCATGTTACTCCTTGGCTTAGTACCCGTAATGAACGGCCATGCTATGCGACAATTATTAGCATCAGCCGCGATGACCGGAGTTGAGGTTGGCATTATCGGTGGGCTATTTGGTGGCCACCCGGCATTAATGCTACCGATAGTGTTTGGCCTATTCTTATACCGCTTTATCGCTATGTCTAAAGGTAGCTTATTTTTATTTGGCGCCAATGGCGTAATCAGCCTAAGTATTATGCTGCACTTTGCTAGCTACCCTGGCTCGGATATCAATGCGCTTATTTTTAGTAACTTCTGGGCTACGATACTAGCAGGCGTTATCGCCTATGTAATGACCGCAATTTGGCCTGATGTCGCACCACGGCAATCGCCAGAAAAAGTCGACAAATCCGCTAATCGTATGCGCCATGAAGCGCTATTAGGTACTCTAATTGCCACGGCGTCTTTCATTTTCTTCCAAGTTTTTGATTTACGGGATTCGATGTCAGCGCAGGCCACCACCCTACTGTTGCTGTTCCCAATGCACTGGAATGGTGCACTAGGCTACGCGCGTAAACGGGCCATTGGCACCTTATTAGGGGTAACCTTTGGCGTGCTAATACAAGTGGTTTTATATAATTGGTATGGCTTGTTAATACTGATCGCACCCTTGTTTTGGTTGGGCGTATTACTGTTTGCTCAGGTGCATGTAAAAGAAGCCAGTGGCTCGGGGGTCGGGTTTGGTGCTATGACAACCTTAGGTATTTTATTTGGCCAATACTTAACGCCAACCAATGATCTTATTTACAGTGCGCTATACCGTTTTAGCAGCATAGCTGTTGCCATTATCGCAACATTATTAATGTGTTACATCGTACACCGCTTATTAAATCGTTTTGCTGCAACTCGTTTTGGTAGCTAAAAGTAAGTTAAGCCATTATTTTTTTATCAATAGACGCGACATTTTTTATTCATTTACGACTTTACCCAGCGCTGAAACAGCGTTTTGATATTCAGCTGATATATTGCTGATTTTTATTTCTCATCTCAGTTATTTGTTTGGCATTCCGCTACAGTTGCTGTGAATGCAAAGTTAAAGAATTAAACAAATAATTAACCTTATTAAGGAAACACGAGATGCGTAATCCGATATTATCAGCTACCGCTATCGCGGTGCTGCTCGCTTGCAGCCAATCGGCTGTTGCTGCTGACGTTACCCCCGCAACTACTGCCGATATAAAATTATTATCTAGTCAAAGCCAGCAGCAAACCATGAATGCCGATGAACCGGCGTTTGCAGTTAGCCGTAGCATTGTGCGTGCTGATGGCCAAAACAAGGTTCGTTTACAGCAGTTGTACCAAGGTGTTCCGGTGTGGGGCCATAGTGTGGTGGCATTAGAGTCAGCAGCAGGTTTTAGCGATGTTAGTGGCGAAGTAGTTAATGCCATTAGCCATGATTTAGCTTCTGCGACACCCGCGCTTACAGCAAGTAAAGCTTTCTTGCCTGTGGCAAAGCAGTTGGGTGGTGCACTTAAGGTTGATCTACAAGCATTAAAACAACTTAGCGAAAAAGCGAAATTGTGGGTGTATCTCGATGACAACCAGCAAGCGCGTTTAGTGTATATCAGTGATTATGTTACCGAGGTAAATGGCGAGCCAAGCCGCCCATTCTATATTATTGACGCTAATAGCGCAGAAGTACTGCAGCAATGGGAAGGTATTGCGCATAAAGATGCACAAGGCCCAGGCGGTAACCAGAAAACCGGCCAGTACTATTACGGTGTAGATTACGGTTATTTAAACGTCGACAACAATTGCCGTATGACTAATAACAATGTTGAAACTATTAATATGAATGGCTCAACTTCTGGTGGCAGCATTCATCAGTTCACCTGCCCAACCAATACCGTAAAGCAAATTAACGGCGCTTACTCACCACTTAACGACGCTCACTATTATGGTGGTGTAGTATTTGATATGTATCAAGCGTGGATTGGCGTTAACCCGTTACAGCGCAAACTGCGGATGCGCGTGCATTACGGTAATAACTATGAAAATGCGTTTTGGGATGGCAGCCAAATGACCTTTGGCGACGGTGGTTCGACCTTCTATCCATTAGTAAGCCTAGACGTATCTGCGCACGAAGTAAGCCACGGCTTTACCGAATTTAATTCAGGCTTAGTGTATAGCGGCCAATCAGGTGGTATTAACGAAGCGTTCTCCGATATGGCTGGTGAAGCGGCAGAAAACTTTATGCACGGCAGCAATGACTGGAAAGTAGGTGCTGATATTTTCAAAAGTAATGGTGCGCTACGCTACATGGCTAACCCGCCGCAAGATGGCAGCTCAATAGGCCACGCCAGTGATTTTAGATCGGGCATGGACGTTCACCACAGTTCTGGTGTATTTAACAAAGCCTTTTACAAACTCGCCACCACTAGCGGCTGGACTACACGTAAAGCCTTTGAAGTATTTACCCTTGCCAACCAAATTTACTGGAACGCCAACAGTAATTATGTCAACGCGGCCTGTGGTGTGTATAAAGCTACCGCAGATAAAGGTTACAGCCAAGCCGATGTAACCGCGGCCTTTTCCGTGGTAGGTGTTAATGCCGCTTGTGGCGGCACTACGCCTCCAGGTGACAGTAATTCAGGCACCTTAACTAACTTAAGCTCGACTAGCGGTAACTGGGCACGTAACGAAATTACGGTGCCAGCCGGCGCTAAAAGCTTAAAAGTAAACATTAGCGGTGGCAGCGGCGATGCTGACTTATATCTGCGTTTTGGCAGCGCACCTACCACCTCATCCTATACTTGCCGTCCATATAAAAACGGTAGCACAGAGTCTTGTACCATCACTAACCCACAAGCCGGTAAGTGGCACGTTGGTATTCGTGCTTATCAAAGCTTTAGTGGCTTAACACAAGCGTGGAGTTACCAGTAAGCTTTTGATAAAGCGACGCTTATTAATTAGGCGTCGCTTTTTCTTACCTGCAAACGCATGAACTACATACTGGATAGCAACAAACTGGTTTCACTATTAAGAATGCCGTCCACTTCCCTTACCTGGCGCAATACTCGGTCAAACTCAGCTAAACTGGTGGTTTGTATTTCTGCAACGAGATCCCACGCGCCATTCGTGGTGTGCAATTTAACCAGCTCTGGTATGCCACGTATTTTTTGCACGACCTGAGACGTCGATTTACCCGTCACCTCAATCATCATAATGGCGCGCACTACCTGCTGCTCTACCTCGGCCCGCACTCGCACGGTAAAACCTAAAATAGCGCCGGATGACACCAGTCGATCTAAGCGGTTTTGTACTGTCGCCCGCGACACCTTTAGTGCTTGAGCCAAATAAGAAATAGACGCCCGCCCATCTTTACGCAATTCGCCAATTAGCGCGCTATCTAATGAGTCATATATATAAGCTTTCATCGGTTTTACTTCAGTTAACGGCCAGACATAGCAAAGTGCAAGTTAACAATTAGCAATTTGCCTAAAAACAACTCACTTAGTATATATTTTTGACATTTTAAATAACAGCGACATCTTCTAACATTAGCGACACAGATAAACGATTCACAACACAACGACGTAACAAGGTAAAACATGGATAATTTTATAATCGCGCCCAAGCAAGGAGTGCCCTTTGTTAGCGTGGCAAGCATGAAAAAGCTCATTAATACGCTTGGTATAGAAACCTGCATTAGCGCGTTAGTTAAGTGTGTGGAAGCCGACTATAAGCGCTGGCACTTATTTGAAAAATCAGCCCGCTACGCCAGCCATTCTAAAGATGGTGTTATTGAGTTAATGCCAGTAAGTGATGGCAATATGTTTGCCTGTAAGTACGTAAATGGCCACCCGATTAATACTAAACAGAACTTACAAACCGTGGCTGCCTTTGGTTTATTAGCCGACGTGGCTACCGGTTACCCTATCCTATTATCTGAAATGTGTGTGTTAACTGCACTTAGAACCGCGGCTACATCCGCTATGGTTGCCAAATACTGCGCACCAACTAATGCGACCACCTTAGCTTTAATAGGTAATGGCGCCCAATCAGAATTCCAAGCCTTAGCAATGAAAACCGTGTTAGGTATTCGCCAATTTAGGCTATATGACATTGACCGCAGCGCCAGCGAAAAAACCTACAACAACTTGCAGGGTTTTAATATTGACGTGGTTATATGCTCATCTGCCGCTGAAGCCGTTACTGGTGCACACATTATTACTACCTGCACTGCCGATAAGAAAAACGCCATCGTATTGCACAATGATATGATAACAAACGGCGTATTTATTAATGCTATTGGCGGCGACTGCCCGGGTAAAACCGAGCTGGACAGTAAAATTTTACAACGTGCCGATAAAGTATTTGTCGAGTTTGAGCCACAAACCCGTATTGAGGGTGAAATTCAACACTTACCAGCTAACTTTGCCGTTACCGAGTTTCATCAGGTGGTAAACCAGCAGGTAACAGCGCGCGATAATGATCAGCAATTAATTGTGTTTGATGGTGTAGGTTTTGCCAGTGAAGATTTTTCTGCGCTGGTATTTATTCGTGATTTATTGCTGCAGCAGCCGGAATATCAAGTATTAGATTTAATTACTCAGCAAGCCGATCCGCGTAATTTGTTTTCGGTCATTCGTGAGGCCTAAACCTTGAGTACAGTAGCTAATAAACAAGCACCTAATAGTATTGTTATGGTGCGCCCGCATCAGTTTGTGTCAAATCCGCAAACTATGGCCGATAACGCATTTCAGCGGCCACTTGATGCGAAGCAAACAGCAAAAGCGGCCTATGCTGAAGTGACTAATGCCATAACAACATTACAAAATAACGGCATACAAGTGCATGTTTTTGAAGATACAGGCACCAGCACACCCGACTCGGTATTCCCAAACAACTGGTTTTCTACCCATCATAATGGTTTAGTTATTAGCTACCCCATGTATGCCAGAAACCGGCGCTTAGAATATCGCCAAGATATTATCAATTTTTTACAAGCCAACTATCAGTACCAGCAATACGTTGATTTTCGCCGCTTTGCCAACGAAGATAAGTTTTTAGAAGGCACGGGCTCTGTTGTGTTTGATCACCAGCATAAGTTAGCCTACTCCGTAGAATCTAAACGCACTGATGCTGAACTATTGCGCCAAGTATGTCAGCTGCTTGGTTATCAAGATGTGCTGTTTAATGCGGCTGATGAGCATAATATGCCCATTTATCACACCAATGTTTTAATGTGCGTGGCAACACAGTTTGTCATGATTGGCATGAACATGGTGGCCACAGCCGATAAGCCGCGTTTATATAACTTATTTAAACAAAGTGGCCTTAGTGTAATTGAGCTAAGCAACCAGCAAATTCATCAGTTTTGCGGCAATGCGTTAGAACTGCAAGCGGCAGACGGCTCAGTATTAGCATTATCGGAAACGGCATTTAACGCGCTAAGCGAAGCACAAAAAACCACGCTTAAGCAATATACCCGCTTGCTACCGTTAGCCGTGCCGACCATAGAAGCCGCCGGCGGTTCAGTGCGGTGTATGCTTGCCGGTGTGCATCCGTCTATGCAAAAAGCGTAGCGTTCTTAGTGAGCTATGATGTTGAAACAAGATTACCCTAAGCCAACCGTTGAAGCCCTGGACGGGCTGAAACGAGTCCCCAAGGGTGGGTTTACGACGTGTAGGCGTGGGTAGGCTTGTTTCAAATCTAAGTTAAGCACTAATCAGCAAAGCTAATTTTACCCATAGTTACGCCAGGTATGCCCTCACGCGCATTACTAAACTGCTGTTTACCACCCACTAAACATTCATTTGCCAGTACGGCAAATAACACCGCTTCTTTAGCATCTGGGTTTATACCTAAATCGGCAGTAGTTTTTATAGCTACTTCAGGTAATGCGTGTTGAATTTGGCTCATTAATACGGGGTTATGAATGCCACCACCACTGGCATAAATAACAAAGTTATCTAGCTGGGCGGTGGTTTGCTTAATAGCCGCAATAATCATCTGTGCGGAAAAACAGTTTAACGTTGCCATAATATCGGCATGGCTTAAACTTTGCGTGCCAGACTGCTGTTGGGCGTTAGCTAAATAGGCTAAATTAAATACCTCTGGCCCCGTCGTTTTAGGAAAGTTAAGGGTAAAAAACTCATCTTGCATCAAGGCCCCCAGTAAAGGCTCACTTACCTTACCGGCTTTTGCTAGCTTGGCATCGGCATCAAAGTGTTGAGCTGGATAATGCCGTTGGATAAACGCATCCATCATGGTATTGCCGGGGCCAATATCACTACTAAATACCGCATTAGCATCAAGAGTTTGCGGCAGCCACGTAAAGTTAGCGATACCGCCAATGTTCAGCATGATGCGATTTTCGTCGCGACTACTAAACAATAGATAATCACCATATACCGCTAAAGGCGCACCCTCGCCACCGGCAGCAATATGTTTCTGGCGAAAATCACTAATAGTCGTTATGCCGGTAGTTACCGCAAGATGATCGCCATCACCAATTTGTAAGGTAGCATTACCGTAATCAGCGAGGTTATGTTGGCGTTTAGGACAATGAAAAATAGTTTGGCCATGGCTGGCTATCACATCAACGTCTGCTGCTGTTAACTGCCACTTAGCTAAACACTGGTTAATCATTCTGCCATGCTCTAGGCCAATCCATGGGTTAAGTAAGGTCACACTTTGTAAATCAACCTCGCGCTTAGCAAACACCGCTTTCACCCGCTGCTTATAATCAGCGTCATAATCAACGGTCATAAACTGCAACACGCTAATATTAGTGTCTAAACCGTTGCCGCTCAGCTCACACAAGGCCACATCTAAACCATCAAGCGAGGTACCGCTCATTAGGCCAATTATTTTACGACTGGGTTTAGCAGCAATATCAAATAGCTGCTGAATATGGCTGTGCATTATTATTTCCTTGAGCATGACATTTGGGCACGAAGCTTAACTTTACCATGAATAATTTATCCAACAATATATGCATGCTTACTAAATAAAATTGCAAAAGCAAAAAAGCTGGCGTATAAATTCAGCATAAATAGCGAACAACGTATAAAAAATCCATCAATCTGAACGAATATCATTGCGCTAGCAACAGGGAGTATATAAAGATGACAACGTATCTCGGCAATAAACATAGCAGCTTTAATCTACGCAACGCATCTAAGCTGGCGCTAGCAGTTAACTTAGCACTGTTTAGCCAGCTCGCATTAGCCCAACAGCAAGACAGTACTAACAGTGCTGAAAAGCCGGAAGTTATTACTATTACCGGTTCGCGTATTGCGCGTACTGAGTTAGTTGCATCAAGCCCTGTTGCCTCAGTAGATGAAGTGCAAATTCAGCTAGACCGCGCGGTAAACGTAGAAGATATTACCGCAAAACTGCCACAAGCAGCCGCTGGTGCAAATGCGACCGGCGCTACAGTAGGTGACTCTTTAGGTTCTTCAACCATTGACCTGCGCAGCCTTGGCCAAAACCGTACACTGGTATTAATTAATGGCACTCGGGCGGTGCCTTTTAGTTTTCGTAACTCGGTTGACGTTAATATTATCCCTGCTGGTTTAATTAAGCGGGTTGACGTATTAACTGGCGGCGCTGCTGCTGTTTATGGTGCCGATGCCGTTGCTGGTGTGGTGAACTTTATTATGGACGACCAGTTCGACGGCGTTGAGCTATCAGCGAGCTATGAAACCGCGCAAGATGGTGCAGAAAAGCTAAACACTGAAGCTGTGTTTGGTGGTGATATTGCTAATGGTCGTGGTCATCTTACCGGTTATGTTGGTTATTCTGAGCGTAAAGCGTTGCTGGCGGGTGATCGTAGTTGGGCCATGCAAAACAGTAACAGCATGATTAACACCGGTGGTTTTTATACTGATGTAGCCAGCGGTAATAGCTTTGGTATTAGTGATAGTGGTGCAGTTACGGCTACTGCCAATAACACTAACATCAATGGTGAGCGTAACTTAATTCAGCCTATGGACCGTTTATCAGCGGGCTTATTTTTTGATACAGAATTTAGCGATTATGCTCAGCTATATGGCCGGGTTATGTATGCCAAAGTTAAGGTAAACGGTGCTGGCGCTAGTGGTCAAACTCCGGTTAGCGTTAACGAGAAGGTAACATTAACCATCGATAATCCGTTTATTCCAGCTGAAGCACGAAATTTAATTAGTTTTGATAGCAATGGACAAGCCGTAGTTAACGTGGCACGGAATTTAGGTTTAGGTTTACAGCATACCGATGCCGTGCGTGAGTCTAGTCAGTATCAGTTTGGCTTAAAAGGCGATATCACCGATAGCTTACGCTATGACATGTACGCGCAGTTTGGCCGTACCGACGAAACCTCAACTATTTATAACAATGCCTATAAAATCAATAACACCGGTGGCAGCAGGTTTGCTGCAATTGCCAATAGCGTCGACTTATTTGACCCTAATTTAGACCTAAGCTCCTTTAGCACACCATTACTCTATTCAAACCGTGAGCGTACGCAAAACGTGCTTGCCGCAACACTTTCTGGCGACTCAACTCCCCTATTTGAACTACCAGCCGGCGCAGTAAGCTATGCGTTAGGTTATGAATATCGTAAAGAGTCTGGCAAACAAATACCTGGCGATGCTTTTCGTAATGGCACCAGTTATGCGGCCGTTAGCGTATTTGATATGAACGCTGGCTTTGATAGTAAAGAAGTTTATGCCGAAGTTTTAGTTCCGTTGTTATTTGATATGCCGTTTTTTGATCAATTAGATTTTGAAGGCGCTTATCGTATTTCGGAGTACTCTAATACCGATGCTAAAAACACTTATAAGTTAGGTTTAAACTGGGCGATTAATAGCGATGTCCGTATTCGCGCTAGCCACCAAACCGCGTTTCGTGCGCCTAACCTAGGCGAATTTGCTAGCCCTATTACCGCGCTATCACTGGCGTTGTTTGATCAAACCGACGCCCAATTTGTACCGCGCTTTGCTGGTCGTTTTAACGGTGATCCGTGTTTATTAGGCACGGGTAATGCTGAGCAGTGTGCGCGCTATGGCGCAGCAGCTGTTGGCACGCCGTTTGATGCATCAACGGCAAGCTATACCTATGGTGGTAACCCCAATATTAAACCAGAGCAAGCCGAATCATCGACCCTAGGCTTGGTGTTCACACCGTCTTATATCGACGGCTTCGATGCAACTTTGGATTACTACAATATTGAAATTACTGACGCGGTAAGCCAAATACAGCCCGCTGCCGCACTGAAAAACTGCTATATCGACAACCCTGTTGCCGGCAACCCATTATGTGACGCAGTACCACGTAACCCACAAACGGGGTTAATTAGCACCGCCATAGTGAACGACTTTAACTTAGCTGCAATGAAACAAAGTGGCTTTGATTTAGCATTAAATTACCGCTTTGCAGCACCTGCCTTTATGGGCGGCAGCATGAAAGCGGGATACCAAGGTACAATTATTACTAAACAAACTCGGCAAAATAATGCCACAGTTGCCGCAATAGATTGTAAAGGTACCTTTGGCAGTGCTTGTTCAGGCGACTTTGCTAGCGTGTTACAAGCTGACTACAAACACCGCATGACACTAGACTGGAATATTGACACAGTAGGCGTACAACTGGGCTGGCGCCGTATTGGCTCGGTTGAAAATGATGCTAACCGCAGTATCAGTATTGCCGCGCAAAACTACATTGACTTATCAGCATCATGGCAAGCAACTGATGAGGTGCGCGTTACAGCCGGTGTTGATAACTTGTTAGATAAAGCCCCCCCGTTACCTCTATCTGGCGCTAACCATTTTAATACCGTTAGCGATTACTCAGTTTTAGGTCGTACTTTAGGCGTTTCACTGCGTTACACACCCGCGTTTTAAGCTAAGACTCGGTGTTTCCCAGCCTGTATTACAGGCTGGGCTTTTCAATTGGTTTCTATCGTAATAAGCTGCTGGTTAAAGCCGTTTTACCCTACTGTGCCTAGCTGCCAAGTAAACAGGACCACCAGATGTCTGTACTCGATAAAATTAATGCCCTACGTGAAAAGCTTCCTCGCGCTGAACAGCAACTGGCAGACTACATTTTAGCTAACCCTGATCATATTCGTGATATGCCCTCACAACTGCTGGCTAAAGCAGTCGGCATAAGCCAAGCAAGCGTGGTGCGTTTTACCCAAAAACTAGGCTATAAAGGTTACCCTGATTTCAAATTTGCCATTAACGACAGCCTACATCGTCAAGCTCCGATACTAAGCACTGATAAATTGCATGGTGAAATTTCGTTAGACGATACGTTTAGCGCCATGACGCAAAAATTACTTGCGAGCAAAATTAATGTGCTGCAAAAAACCCATGCTATTAACTCGCAAACTCATTTTGAACAGGCGGCATTATGGTTACGTAATGCTAAACGAGTATTGTTATGTGGCAAAGGCGGCTCGGCATTAGTAGCAAAAGATTTCTCTTTTAAGCTGCAAAAATTAGGTATTGCCGCATTAGCCGAAACCGATACCCACGTTCAGCTCGCTAATATTGCTAATTACACCTTAGAAGACGTATTGGTGGTGTTAAGTGAATCAGGCGAAACACCTGATAGTGTAAAAATAACCGAACAAGCCGCAGCCAATAGTGTACAGATAATCACTATTACCTCTTATGGCAATAATAGCGTGGCTAAGCTAGCTGGAGTAAACTTGTACACGGTGGCAGACGAGGGTTCAGCACGGTTATCATCAATACTGGCGCGCAACGCCCAAGAGTTAGTTATAGATACCTTATTTATTTTGTTAACTCAAACCTGCCCCCAAGGGCGAAAAAAACTTGCAGCATCAAATAAAGCTGTCGATACCTTTTTAGCGCGCAAACGGTAAAATATTCAATTTCGCTAATATAAAGTTTTGAAAACTTGATCTAACACATAGGTGTTAGCTGCCTATGCTTGTATAGTGTCAAAACTGTACCACTTTGTGAGTACAGCTCCTTTTAACCTGCGCACGCGGAGTATGCAGATGGATATTGTAGACCTATCACGGCTTCAGTTCGCCTTTACGGCAATGATCCACTTCCTGTTTGTTCCTCTTACTATCGGTTTGGCATTTTTACTGGCAATTATGGAATCGGTTTATGTGATGACCGGCAAAACCATTTATCGTGATATGACCAAATTCTGGGGTAAGTTATTCGGTATTAACTTTGCAATCGGCGTAACTACCGGTATCGCGATGGAATTTCAGTTTGGTACAAACTGGTCCTACTATTCGCACTATGTGGGTGATGTTTTTGGCGCGCCACTGGCTATTGAAGCCTTAATGGCTTTCTTCCTTGAATCAACATTATTTGGTTTGTTTTTCTTTGGCTGGGATCGACTCAGTAAAGAAAAACACCTATTAGTTACTTGGTTAATGGCCATAGCGACCAACTTATCCGCACTGTGGATCTTAGTTGCCAATGGCTGGATGCAGCATCCGGTTGGCTCAGTATTTAATATTGATACCATGCGCATGGAGCTAACCAGCTTTAGCGAGGTTATTTTTAACCCCGTCGCTCAGGTCAAATTTGTGCATACCGTATCAGCCGGTTATGTCACTGGTGCCATTTTCGTGTTAGCAATTTCTAGCTGGTATTTACTTAAAGGCCGCGACCTCGCCTTTGCAAGGCGCAGCTTTGCTATCGCGTCAGCCTTTGGTTTAGCCAGCGCATTATCCGTTATTGTACTGGGTGATGAATCAGGTTATGAACTAGGTGACGTGCAAAAAGTGAAACTGGCCGCAGTAGAGGCCGAATGGCACACCCACCCTGCACCAGCACCCTTTACCTTATTTGGTTTACCCAATAGTGAAACCCAAACTACCGACTACGCGTTAAAAATTCCAGCGGTATTAGGGCTTATTGCCACGCGTTCGCTGGATAAAGAAGTGCCGGGTTTGCACGAGCTAAAACAGCAACATTTAGAACGTATAATTCGTGGTCAAGAAGCCTATGTGTTAATGCAGCAATACCGCGCTGGCGATAAATCTGCCGTTACCGTAAACCGCTTTAACGAAGTTAGCGCCGATTTAGGTTACGGTATGTTATTAAGCGGCTACACCGACGATGTGGCTAATGCCAGCCCCGAGCAAATAGCCGCTGCGGTAGAAGGCTCAATTCCTAAAGTGTGGCCGTTATTTTGGGCGTTTCGTGTCATGGTGGCCTGCGGCATGTTAATGCTACTGCTATTTGCTCTATCATTTTGGCACAGCGCCAAGCGCACTATAAGCAAACCCAAATGGCTGCTTAGGTTTGCCGTATTTAGCTTACCCTTACCTTGGATAGCGTGTGAAACTGGCTGGTTTGTTGCCGAATATGGCCGTCAGCCTTGGGCGATTGGTGAAATTTTACCAACCCATATGGCGGTATCTCAACTTAGCGTCAGCGATATTTGGTTTAGTTTGGGTAGCATAGTGGTGCTGTATACCATCTTCGTTATTATCGAAATGTGGCTAATGATCAAATACACCAAAATTGGCCCATCTACCTTACATACCGGCAAATATGATTTAGAAAGCCCTGCTGTAACGAAGGAGGCATAACATGGATTACGAAGCACTAAGATTTATCTGGTGGTTGCTGATTGGCGTATTACTAATTGGTTTTGCCGTTACCGATGGTTTTGATATGGGCGTAGCAGCCTTACTAAAAGTTATTGGTAAAACCAATACCGAGCGCCGCGTGATGATTAATACCATTGCCCCGCACTGGGACGGCAATCAGGTGTGGCTAGTTACCGCCGGCGGTGCTTTATTCGCCGCTTGGCCCACGGTATATGCTGCGTCGTTCAGTGGTTTTTATATCGCATTAATGCTGACATTATTTGCCTTATTTTTACGACCAATAGGTTTTGAATACCGCTCTAAAATTGATAACGATGCTTGGCGTAACCGCTGGGACTGGGCGCTAACCGCAGGCTCGGCTATTCCAGCGCTTATTTTTGGTGTCGCCTTTGGTAACCTACTGCAAGGTGTACCGTTTTACTTTGATGATATTCTACGCCTGCATTACACCGGTAGCTTTTGGGCGTTATTAAACCCATTTGCACTACTTGCTGGTGTGCTTAGCTTGCTGATGTTTGTTAATCATGGTGCGGCTTACCTGCAACTGAAAACCGACGGTGTACTTAAAGTGCGCAGTGAAAAACTCTCTACAGCAGTTGCCGCAGTGTGCGCGGTTATTTTTGTCCTCGCTGGCGTGTGGCTATATTTTGGCGTAGACGGCTACAGCGTTACTAGTATTATTGATACTAACGGCGCCAACCGCACCACCGAAAAGAGCGTAGCCATAGCAGCAGGTGCTTGGTTTACTAACTACGGTAAATGGCCGTTGTTATGGTTAGTGCCAGCGCTGGGTGTGGCAGGCTTTTTAGTTTGTGCCTTAGCCAGCAAAGCGCAGCGGCATATTACGGCTTTTGTCAGCTCAGCTACCGCCATTGCTATGGTTATTCTTACTGCCGGCATTAGTATGTTCCCATTTGTTATGCCCTCTAGTAGCACGCCTGCGCATAGCTTAACTATGTGGGACGCTACCGCTAGTGAAACCTCGCTGATGATTATGTTTGTCGTTGCCTGTATCTTTGTACCTTTAATATTAATGTACACCGCGTGGAGTTATTTTGTCATGCGTGGCCGAGTTACCGAGCAGCATATTCGCGATAACAGTAATTCGCTGTACTAAACCAAGGAGTATAAATCATGTGGTATTTTGCCTGGATTTTAGGCGTATTAATGGCCTGCTCGTTTGGCATTATTAACGCAATGTGGCTGGAGTTTAAAGGCTACGAAGACGAGGAAACTCAAGCTGACTAGTTCGGTTACCGCTGTGGCGCAGTTAAAACAATTACTGCGGCCACAGCACAAACTTCTGCACTTAGCCTTACTGTTGGCGGTTGCTAGTAGCCTGCTGTTTATTTTGCAAAGCTATCTGTTGGCAATGCTGTTTGCTGATTGGCTAATAACCAGTCAGCAACAGCAACCACTTAGCAGCACGCTATTAATCTCAGCTTTACCTTGGCTAGTATTATGTTTACTGGGCCGGCCACTGTTGCAATATGGCCGTGAGCAATTAAGCCTTAATGCCAGTTTAACGGTACGAAAAAATTTACGCCGCAGTTTGCTCGATAAGCTGGCTGCAGCCGGCCCAGGTAAAAGCCAATATGGCAGTGATGGTAGCTTAAGTAGTAAATTGCTAGACCAAGTTGATGCGTTAGATGGCTTTATCAGCCGTTACTATGTGCAGCGTTATTTAGTATTAATAACACCGCTGCTATTGGTTATTGCCACCTTTATTTACAGCCCACTGGCGGGTATTATTTTATTAGTTACCGCGCCGTTAGTACCCATATTTATGGTGCTACTGGGTAATGCTGCCGCAGCGGCCAGCCAGCGCCAAATGCAATTACTAAGCCGCATGAGCGGTCGGTTTTTAGACTTAGTTCGCGGTATGAATACGTTACAACAATTGCAAGCAACCCAGCGCGCCGAACAGTCGGTTGCGAACTCTGCCGAGCGCTACCGCGACAGCACTATGGCGGTGCTTAAACTAGCATTTTTATCTAGTGCAGTACTGGAGTTTTTCTCGGCGCTAGCTATCGCCTTATTAGCCGTATATTTAGGTTTGGGTTTACTGGGTATATTACCTTGGGCCAAAGGTGAAATACCGGTGCCTTATCAAGGTGCGTTATTTATTTTATTATTAGCGCCTGAATTTTATGCGCCACTGCGCCAACTGGGCAGTGATTACCATGCCAAAGCGCAAGCCGAAGCGGCAATAGCCGAGCTTGCGCCCATACTGCAAAGCCATGCCTGGCAGCACCCTGGTACAACGCAACTTACGCTAACCCAAGCCCCAAGCCTTGAATTACAGCAACTGCACATTCTTGGTAACGATGGCCGACAACGCTTAGCACCGGTACACTTAAGTATTCCAGCAGGCGAACGTATAGCATTACAAGGGCCAAGTGGCTGTGGAAAATCCAGTTTATTACATGCGCTACTTGGCTTTTTGCCCTATCAAGGCCGTATTTTAGTTAATCAACAACCGCTGCTGCAACTTGAGCGCCAGCACTGGCAACAGCAACTGGGTTATATGGCGCAGCACAGCAGTATTGCCGCCGCCAGCATTGCCGACAACCTGCGTTTGGCCGCACCACAAGCCAGTGAGCAGCAGCTGATTGCCAGCTTGCAACAAGTAGAGCTATGGCCACTAGTTCAGCAATTACCGCTGCAGTTAAATACTGTGTTAGGTGAACGCGGGCTAGGTTTATCTGGTGGCCAATTACAACGCTTGGCGCTGGCACAACTGCTACTGCGTGATAGCCAGCTTTGGTTATTAGACGAACCCACTGCGCATTTAGACCCCGACACAGCTTATCGACTACATCAGCTTATTGCCGAGTTAAGCGTGGGCAAGACAGTGATTATTGTTAGCCATCAGCTTGACGGTTTAGCTTGGCTCGATAAGGTAATAAATCTTGCCGATAGCACTAAGCCGACCACAGGAGCAACGTTTAACCATGTTAGCTAATCAGCCAATTAAGTTGCGCAACTTATTACATAGCCGCAGCAAAGCTTGGTTATTAGCACTGTTGCTGGGGTTTATTACGCTATTGTCTGCCGTTACCTTATTGGCCTTATCAGGCTGGTTTATTAGCGCCGCAGCCTTAGCCGGCATGGCCAGCATTGGTGCAATAAGTTTTGATTACTTTCGCCCCGCCGCCATTATTCGCTTATGCGCTATTGGCCGCACTGCTGGGCGTTATGCCGAACGCCTAACTTCGCACTATGCTGCGTTGGGCTTACTAAAAGATTTACGCGTACAGAGCTTTGCTACGTTGGCGCGCAGCAAGCAGCATAACCGCCACTCAGCCGATACCTTACAGCGCTTAGTTACTGATATTGATTTACTTGACCAGCTGCCACTCAAAGTCGTTACACCGTGGTTTTGGGCCTGCAGCCTTAGCGCACTGGTATTATTATTTTGGTACCTGCTAGCGCCAGCACTATTTTATAGCGCAGGCCTACCGCTAGTATTCGCGCTAATAATACCGCTGCTTACATTACGCCCAGGCATTGCACTGGCCAAACAAGACACTCAAGCTGCAGCAACACGTCGCACCGTATTACTAGAGCCATTAGCAATGCTAACCTCATTATTGCTTTGGCAGCGTTGGCAAGACAAAACTCGATATTTTAGCCAGCACGACCATGCTTACATGAGCCTACAATTACGTCAGCAGCAGCTTGCTAGTCGGGTTAGCTTAATTCAGCAAAGCTTGTTGGCACTTAGCCTACTGGCATTATTGTGGCAAGGCAGTGTCTTGGTGAACCATGCGGTGCTAAGCGTACCCTTATTGCTATCTGCACTGTTGGCACTGTGGGCATTAAATGAAGCGCTACTGCCGTTATGCCAGAGCTTTATGGCGCTAGGTTTAAGTATGTCAGCACGAGATCGGTTAAATCAGTTAGCTGACGGCTATGCTGTTGTAGCTGACGTCAAGCAGGCCATACCTAATGCACCCTTTAGTTTAAATGTCAGTAAACTGTCTGCTCGACAAGGCCAAGCCTTGCACGGCCCCGATAACGTCAGTTTCAGCCTGCGCAGCGGCGATGTTCTATTAATTAGTGGTGCATCTGGCAGTGGCAAAACCACACTACTAATGACTCTGGCTAATCAATTATCCTGCACCGGTGCACTTGAATTAAATAACCACGCTTATGCGCACTGGCAGTTAGACGAAACTTTAGGTTACCTCACTCAGCAACCAGATATTTTCGATCTCACGCTAGCACAAAACCTGCGTTTAGCAGCACCAGATGCTAGCGATGACAAACTGTGGCAGGTGCTTGTTGACGTCGCCTTAGCGGATTGGGCTAAGCAACAGCCCGCTGGCTTAGATACGGTGATGGGCGAATATGGCGCGGCAGTGTCAGGCGGGCAAGCCAGGCGCATTGCGCTAGCGCGGTTATTATTAGCAGAAAGGCCGATATTATTACTCGATGAACCCTTCGCCGGGCTAGACCCCGCCAGCACCGAACAGGTATTAGCCGCACTGCTGAAACGCCAACGCGATGGCCTACTGATTATTGTTAGTCATCAGCGGGTTAGCATTGCCCATGCTAAACACCTACAGTTAGAACCGTGTTAAACTAGCCATATTTAGGGTGTTAAGTTAAAAGGATTATAAGCAGCCGTGCTAACGCATTACCAACAGCTAATTGAACAAGGTCAGTTGCATTACGATGAACAACAATACCAACTGCTGGCGCAATTACATGCTTTAGCGCAGCAGCTTAATGCTGATATCAACGCCAGCATTAACGGCTTATATATTTATGGCCCGGTTGGCCGGGGTAAAACCTTATTGATGGATCAATTTTACCAGCAGGTGCAAACACCGCGCAAAATCAGACTGCATTTTCATCACTTTATGGCACGGGTGCACAAAGAACTACACGCCATCAGTGGCACCGCCGAACCACTACAGCATATCGCCACTAATTGGGCCAAACAGTACAAGCTGCTGTGTTTTGATGAGTTTTTTGTCTCAGACATTGGCGACGCCATGCTACTTGGCACCCTTTGGCGCTATTTATTTGAACTAGGCGTAGTGCTAGTAACCACATCCAATGCGCCACCAACCGATCTGTACTATAACGGCTTGCAACGACAGCGATTTTTGCCCACTATTGCTTTGCTACAACAATATTGTCAGGTTATCGCATTGGATAACGGCATCGACTATCGGCGCCAAATAACCACGGCACAGCCTTATTATTTACAGCACGCCAGCATGTTGCAATTACAGAAATTAGCCGAACAAACGTTTGGTAGTGTTACGCCCTGCTCAGCAATAACTATCGCGAACCGAGATATTGCTGTGTTGTGGCGCAACGATAAGGTTATTGGCTTTGACTTTATGGCACTGTGCTCCGGCCCACGCAGTCAGCTCGATTATATGGCGCTGGCTAGCGATTATCAGGCTATTGCGCTGTATCAAGTACCGCAATTTAGTTATCAGGCAGCAAAAGCGATAGTGCATGGCGTTGAAGATCAGTATCAGCGCGAAAATAAAGAGTACTTTGTTAGCAAATTAGACGACGAAGCCAGGCGGTTTATTGCTTTAGTAGATGAATGTTATGAGCAAAAGTGCTTACTACTGATTAGTGCCGAAGTGGATATTTTACAGCTATACCAAGCCAAGCAACTAAGCTTTGCCTTTGAGCGTTGCAGCTCACGGCTATTTGAAATGCAAAGCTGGCAGCCTTAACTTATTTACCGGCTAAAAACTGCTGCCATGCCTGCAGCAATTGCAGTAAATCTTCTAAGCCACACTGGCTAATCATACCCTGCTCATCTAGCTGCAAATCATCATCGGCTAATTGTTGCTGCTCAGCTAGCGTGGTGTGGGCACTACCTAGCAACGTATTATGGCGCACTGTCACTTCACTGCGCTCAACTTCTAACAGAAACTCCCGCCCCTGATATTGCATGCTCTGCTGCGGTTTCAGCGCATTAAGCTGTTGCAGCAGCGGCAAATAAGCTTCAACTTGCTGGCCAAACTCATCTAATAAAAACCGGCCTAACACTTCATGCTCAGTACCCAGCCGCATACTATAATTGCGGCTATTACGGTCATAAATAAAATCGTATTCCACTTAACTACTCCAAGCTTAAAATGCAGAATTAAAACAGCGCTTAAACACTAAGTTTTCTGTAATCGGCCAGCTTAACCTGATCTCGACCCGCTTGTTTGGCTAAATATAACGCTTTATCTGCTGCTGCAATAAATTCAGTGCCCGATAGTAACTGCTGATTACAGGCTAAGCCTATAGATACCGACACCGATAAACCCGGCTTGGGCATCATCGTTTCTAACTCACGCGTTTTCGCACATAGGCGTTTGGCTAGTTGCTCTGCCGCAGCAAGATCGGTGCAGGGAAAAATAACGATAAACTCCTCTCCACCAATACGGCCAATCAGATCACTTTTTCGCAACTGCTGCTTACATAATGAGGCAAAACGCCATAATACTTCGTCACCCGTTTGATGGCCAAATTGGTCATTTATCTGTTTAAACCAATCTAAATCTAATATCGCTATGCTTAATGCTTGGTCACTACGCTGCGCCAGTTCAAACTGCTGCTGAAATAGCTCCATAATTTTACGTCTATTATACACCCCAGTTAGGCCGTCGGTTTCTGCCAATAACTCAAGATATCGTTTATTTTTTCGCGCGCGAAGAAACAACATAAGCAATAAGAAAATTAACGCTGAACTTAACACCAATAATAAAATGAGTGACCATTTTTGCTGATTTTGCGCGGCATTTTGGATCTGCTGTAACGTATTTTGTTGCGCCAGCAACTTATTTTCGGCTTGCTGGGCTTCAACATCATATTTAACTCGTAACTGATGCAACTGCTCTGCACTTTGTTGGTTGTCTAAGCGTTGTTTGCGCTGCTGGTTAGCTGACAACAGTTGATATGCTTGCTTGTATTCGCCATTTAGCGCCAAAAGCTCTGCCTTAGTGCTTTCAATGGCTAAGGCTTGAATTGGCATCGTCTCAGGGTTAACAAAGTGTTCGGCTTGCTGCAAATGCTGTGCAGCTTGCTTGGCATCTTGTTCTAACAAGGCTATTTTGGCCAAACTAAGATTAGTATCAAGCTGCATATAGCGGTTGTCGCCCTGATTAAATATCTGCAGTGCGCTTTGAAAAAGCTGTTTTGCGTTGGCGTTATGCCCTTGTATTAATTCAATGCCGGCAATTTCTTTTTCCGCATAAGCAATACCTTGAAAGTCATCAACTTGGCGCGCTATGGTTGCCGACTCAGTTAGCAGGGCTAAACCCTGTTTGAGATCGCCGGTGTTTTTGATGGCTCGGCCCAAGCCATATAGAGCGACACTTAGCTCTAACCAATTTTTCTCAGCACGCTGATAAGCCACGGCTTCGGTAAAATACGGTATGGCTAAAGCATCTTCACGTCGATATTCATATACCAACGCAATCATGCCAGCAACTTCTGCTTTATGCGTGTCAAGATCCGGCTGCTGCTCAGCCAACTGATATGCGAGGTTTAGATCGCGTAAGGCATCAAGATAATTAACTAAACTGATATACAACGCACCGCGGCTAAATAATGCACCAACTAAGACACCGGTTTGCTGGTTATTTTGTGCCCAAGTAATAGCATTACTAGCATCAACTAGGCCTTTTGCCGGTGTTCCTGCTAGATCATAGGCAACCGCCCGTGCTAGCTTAAGCTGATGAAAAACAATAGGGTTTTGTTGCTGCAATGCACTATCAGCTAAGCCTGCTTCAGCGTATTCAATAGCAGGTTGAGCTTGCGATAAGGCATAATACGCAGTACTTAACAACAACGCGTTATCAGCGGCACTTAACACGCTAGGTACGGTATTGGCGTTGGTTAATAATTCTATTAGTACCTGTGGATCGGTTTTAGCCAACTTACTATATTCAGGTAAGCTTAGCTCATTGGCCAGTACCGTACTAAAGACAAAACTGAAAATACTTCCGAGTATTAAACATCTGATAACATGCAATTTTGTCTCACTTAATATCCGTTTTAGGCCAGCAGTGTCTCAACTTAGCGTAGAGAGATCAATATTCAGTAGGTTTAGCAACAAAAAAGGCCTGTCGTAACAGGCCTTTTGATTAACGTTAGCGCTTATACCGCTTGTTGAATAATCACGTTATCCGCTTTTTTGGTGTATTGCGGCATATGGTGGAAATTCAAATAACGGTAAGTATCAGCTGCCGTAGCATCAATTTGCTTAGCGTATTCCAGATATTCGGCTACTGTTGGTAATTTACCAATAATAGACGCCACTGCCGCTAACTCCGCTGATGCCAAATACACATTAGCGCCCTGACCTAAACGGTTCGGGAAGTTACGCGTAGAAGTAGATACTACGGTTGAATTTTCAGCAACCCGTGCTTGGTTACCCATACACAGTGAACAGCCTGGCATTTCAGTACGTGCACCGACTTTACCAAAAATACTGTAGTAACCTTCTTCAGTTAACTGTGCTTGGTCCATCTTAGTAGGCGGTGCTATCCATAAACGGGTTGGTAACTGGCCTTTAAACTTGTCGAGTAATTTACCTGCCGCACGGAAGTGACCAATGTTGGTCATACATGAACCGATAAATACTTCGTCAATCTTATCGCCAGCCACTTCAGATAATAAACGCGCATCATCCGGATCGTTTGGCGCACACAATACCGGCTCTTTAATGTCAGCTAAGTCAATTTCAATGATTTCGTTATACTCGGCATCAGCATCAGCAGACATTAACTGCGGATCTTTTAACCAAGCTTGCATGGCTTGAACGCGGCGCTCAATAGTACGCACATCACCGTAACCTTCAGCAATCATCCACTTCAACATAACAATGTTTGATTCTAAGTATTCCGCGATTGATTCTTTTGACAGCTTAATAGTACAACCCGCTGCTGAACGCTCTGCAGAAGCGTCTGACAATTCAAAAGCTTGCTCAACGGTTAAGTTAGGTAAGCCTTCAATTTCTAAGATACGGCCAGAGAACACGTTCTTCTTGCCTTTCTTATCTACGGTTAATAAACCTTTTTGAATAGCTACGTACGGAATAGCGTGCACTAAATCGCGCAGCGTAATACCGGGCTGCATTTCACCTTTAAAGCGCACCAATACCGATTCCGGCATATCCAGTGGCATAACACCGGTTGCCGCGGCAAAGGCCACTAAACCAGAACCCGCAGGGAATGAAATACCAATTGGGAAACGCGTATGCGAATCACCACCCGTACCTACGGTATCAGGCAGTAACATGCGGTTTAACCAGCTATGAATAATACCATCGCCCGGACGCAGTGATACGCCGCCACGGTTCATAATAAAATCTGGCAGCGTATGGTGGGTATCAACGTCAACCGGTTTTGGATAAGCGGCCGTGTGACAGAATGACTGCATAGTTAAGTCAGCAGAGAAACCTAAGCAAGCTAAGTCTTTTAACTCATCGCGCGTCATTGGGCCGGTAGTATCTTGCGAACCTACTGTGGTCATTTTTGGTTCACAGTACACACCTGGGCGAACACCTTTCACACCACAGGCTTTACCCACCATTTTCTGCGCCAGCGTATAACCTTTGCCTGAGTCAACTTTAGCTTGTGGCCGACGGAATTTATCTGAATGACCAAAGCCTAAAAACTCACGGGCGCGGTCAGTTAAACCACGACCAATGATTAACGGAATGCGGCCACCGGCGCGCACTTCGTCAATTAATACGTCGGTTGCTAAGGTAAACTCAGCTAATACTTCATCAGTACCGTGACGCACAATTTTGCCAGCAAACGGTAGAATGTCGATCACATCGCCCATTTCTAGCTTGTTCACGTCAACTTCAATTGGTAGTGCACCTGAGTCTTCCATGGTGTTGAAGAAAATAGGCGCAATTTTACCACCTAAAACAAAACCACCACCGCGCTTATTCGGCACGTAGGGAATATCGTCACCCATAAACCACAGCACTGAGTTAGTCGCAGATTTACGTGATGAACCAGTACCTACTACGTCACCTACGTAGGCCAGTGGGAAGCCTTTTTTATTCAGCTCGTCTAGCTGTTTAATTGGGCCTACCGTGCCAGCTTGATCGGGGTTAATACCTTCACGGACGTTTTTCAGCATTGCTAACGCGTGCAGAGGAATGTCTGGGCGTGACCATGCATCTGGCGCTGGTGATAAATCATCAGTGTTAGTTTCGCCCGATACTTTAAATACCGTTACGGTAATTTTTTCTGCTAATGCTGGTTTAGCTTCAAACCACTCGGCATCAGCCCAGCTTTGTACAACTTGTTTTGCATGCACGTTGCCGGCATCGGCTTTGTCTGTCACATCGTGAAATGCATCAAAAATAAGTAAGGTGTGTGACAAGGCTTTAGCAGCAATAGGTGCTAACTTTTCGTTATCTAACAGGCTGATCAATGGCTCAATATTGTAACCACCCATCATAGTACCTAATAGTTCAGTAGCACGTTCGGCGCTAATTAAACTGCAGCTTACTTCGCCTTTAGTTAGCGCAGCTAAAAAGCCAGCTTTAACATAAGCCGCTTCGTCTACACCCGGCGGTACGCGATTTATTAATAAATCTAATAGGGT
This sequence comes from Rheinheimera metallidurans, assembly GCF_036983985.1. Lineage (NCBI taxonomy): Bacteria > Pseudomonadati > Pseudomonadota > Gammaproteobacteria > Chromatiales > Chromatiaceae > Rheinheimera > Rheinheimera metallidurans. The sequence continues at coordinate 338,158 of NZ_JALAHQ010000001.1, read as the reverse complement.
TTCTTCTTCGCCCTTTGGCGGATTTTTTAACAGTTCAACTAATGCTGCTACCTGCTCGGCATTGAGCGGCTTTGGCGGAATGCCTTGCGCTGCGCGCTCGGCCACATGTTCGCGATATTGTTGTAGCACAGTATGATCCTCTTGGTCGTTGGCTGCAGTCTTGCCACTGCAACGTCATTCAACGGAATGAATGGGGTCAATTATATGAAAATTCAGGCCAAATTGACATCGGGCCGTTAACAGCGCCACTTATAGTGGATATAAATACCGTGAATACAAGAGCAAACTCTACATATCCACGAGTTATAATGGTCAGACCTCGTTACTTAAAAATGAGGAAACGAGGTTGGAATCACGAATTGGGCAGCTTAGCTAAGTAGACTGCCGGTTACAACCCCGCCCTGGCTCGCCACAGCAACTACTTCGGGCATCCTGCCCTTCGCAAGCCAGCAAAGCTGTTCAAATTCGTTCCCGACGAATTTGTCGCCCTAATGCCTACGGCAGGGCTCAAACACTCTGTGTCGACCAGAGCGGAATTCTAACCTGCATCTAGGATGAGCTTAATAAAATATAAAAAAGGCCGAACACTTGCGTACTCAGCCTGTGTAGTATAACAGAATTAACTTACCAAATCTTAACGCGCTGCTCTGGTGCTAAGTACATAGCATCGCCTTCTTTTACATCAAACGCAGTGTAAAACTGTGGAATATTTGGTAACAAACCAATAACGCGAATAGAGGGTGGTGAATGCGGGTCCGTCGCTAAACGCTGCTTCATTGCCTCATCACGGTATTTAGAGCGCCAAACTTGAGCCCAGCTAATAAGTACCCGCTGTTCACCAGTAAAGCCGTCCATTACCGGCGCAGTCTTGCCGCCTAATGAAATGTCATAGGCTTTAAGCGCTACGGTTAAGCCACCCAAGTCACCGATGTTCTCACCTAGCGTTAGATCACCATTCACATGATGGCCGGCTAATGGTTCGTACTGGCTGTAATGTGCACTTAACTTAGCGCCGCGCTCTTGGAACTGAGATTTATCTTGTTCAGTCCACCAGTTGCGTAAATTACCGTCGCCATCATATTTTGCACCCTGGTCGTCAAAACCGTGGCCAATTTCGTGACCGATAACGGCACCAATACCGCCATAGTTTACCGCGTCGTCTGCTTCCATGTTAAAAAACGGTGGTTGCAAGATAGCCGCAGGGAACACAATTTCATTATTCACTGGGTTGTAATAAGCGTTAACGGTTTGTGGCGTCATGTGCCACTCTTCTTTGTCAATTGGCTTACCTAACTTAGCGAGCATTTCGTCGTAACTAAAATGTGTAGCGCGAACAAAGTTACCTACTAAGTCATCAGCTTTAATTTCAAGCGCTGAATAGTCATGCCACTTGTTAGGATAACCAATTTTAGGCGTAAAGCTGGCTAACTTAGCCTGTGCCGCTTTTTTCGTTTCTGGTGTCATCCACTCCAATTCATTAATCGCCACTTCATAGGCTTTAATAATATTGGCTACCAGTTTCTCCATCCGTGCTTTGGCTTCTGGTTTAAAATGACGCTCTACATAAAGCTTGCCGGTTATTTCGCCCAGCACATCATCAGACGCATCTACCGCCTGTTTCCATCGTGGTTGCTGTTGCTCAATACCATTTAACGTAGTGCCGTAAAACGCAAACTGGCGCTCTGCAAAGTTGCTGCTCAGTTTACCTGCGTAAGCACCAATAGTTTTCACTGTTAGGTAATCCTGCCAGCTTTGAATATCTGAACTGCTAATTACTTTGGCAAAGCCGTCAAAGTATGACGGTTGACGGACAATAATGTCGTTAACACCGTCTAATTTTATGCTTTTGGCAAAAGCGGTCCAATCAAAGCTACCCAGATGGGTATTTAAATCGGCGCTGCTCATTTTGTTATAGGTTTTATCCGCATTACGGTTTTCTACCCGAGTCCAATGGTGCTTAGCCAAAGCGGTTTCAAGCGCAAGTACGCGCTCTGCCGCGGCAATAGCATTGGCATTACCGGCCATAGTAAACATATCGGTTAGGTAGGCTTTATAATCAGCTAGCAGTTTTTTGCCGGCTTCATCATCTTTAAAATAGTAATCACGGTCCGGTAAACCTAAACCACTTTGTGACAAGTACACACCATACTGGGTAGAATTTTTTGCATCGTTATTAACATACCAGCTAAATGGAATTGAAATACCATCGCGCTGTAAACTCGCAAATAATGCAGGTAATGCTGCTTTATCTTTTACCGCTTTTATTTGTTCTAATTGCGGCGTTAACGGGCTTAGGCCTAAGCTCTCAACCCGAGCATCGTCCATATAGCTTTTATAAAAATCACCCAGTTTTTGCTCATCTGAACCGGCAACTAAATTAGTGCGTGCCGATACGTCATCAATAATATCTTTTACCGCTTGCTGTGAATTGTCACGCAATACGTTAAACGCGCCATAAGTCGATTTATCAGCGGGTATTGCAGTTTCAGCCAACCATTTTCCGTTTACTGCGCGGAAAAAATCTTCGCTAAATTTTACTGCTGGATCAAAATATTGCTGGTCGATGCCTGATACCAATACTGACGCGGTTTCTACTGCCACCGGTTGTTGTGCTGTTGAAGTGGATTCTTGAGAGTTACATGCCACAAGGCCAAGTGCCAATGCCACAGAGGCGGCGGCTAAGGTAAGCTTTTTCATTCTTGTTTTCCTAAATTAGGTTACAAATTTTAACGCGCCTACATACTAACCTGAGCCTAGGCACCAGCACAAATTCAATGTTAGTAGAAGTTGTAACAAGTTATAAAAACGCTATGATGCTAATAACTTACCCGTACTTAAGACGGCATACATGGATAGATTAGAGAACGCCAACCAGCTATTTAGCTGGGCAGAGCAACAAAAACTTAACAGTTTACAGTTACAACAAGCGTCTGAACATGTGCCATTACAGCCGGCTATTGATGATTGGCTAGCCCATGCTAACCGAGTTTTACTCTTTGGCAGTGTATTACTACTAAGCAGTGCGGTTATCTTCTTTTTTGCCTACAACTGGCCATTAATGCACTATTTCAGCAAACTTAGTTTAGCCGCAGCAGCAGTAGTAGTTAGTGGTACTGTGGCGATATTTTGTCCGGTGCATAGCCAGTGGCAACGCGCGGCTTTACTCGGCTGCAGCCTATTTACTGGAGCCTTGCTGGCATTAATTGGCCAAACTTATCAAACTGGTGCCGATGTTTGGCAATTATTCGCTAGCTGGGCGGTGTTAATAACCCCTTTGGTATTATTGTCGAAAAGCCGCGGCAGCTATTTATTATGGTTTTGTTTACTTGAATTAGCCTTGTGGTTATACGTTGAAACAAATCAAATGTTTTGGCTGCTAGAGCGCGCAGAACCCCTGCTACAAATGGCTTTAGCAAATTTACTATTACACTTATTTTGCCTGTTTGCTTTACCTAAAATGTTGCCTAGCAACACCAAGCCACTACTCTGGCTTAGCGCAGTTGCGCTACTAATACCACTTACTTTTGGTGCTATGGTCGGTGTTTGGGACAACCAATACCAAGCTAACTTGGTCTGTTATTTGTTTATCGCAGCCGCACTCGCATTTTGGTACTTTCGCATGCAACGCGATTTGTTTATTTTTGCCCTGCTGTTATTTAGTGCTATTGGATTAGCAACCGCCGCCTTAGCAAGATTGCTTGAAACTGATGACTTCTTTTTTATCGCTAACTTACTGGCTGTATTTGTTATTGGCAGTAGCGCGAGCGCCGCCGTTTGGTTAAAAAAATTAATGCAGGAGCCAAACCATGCCGCGTAATTTAAGTTTAGCGTCAGCATTAAAGCAGGCCGGTATTATTGATCAAGCCCAAGCTCTAAAACTGCAGCAAAACGATACCCCTTGGTGGTTACAAGTAATACTTGGCATTGCCGCTTGGATTGCCTCAATTTTAATTCTTATCGCCTTTATCGGTCCTATTATTGCTTTAGCAGAAAACGATAGCGTGTGTTTTGTTGTCGGTGCGTTATTGCTGGGCGCGGCGTGCTGGCTGGCAATGCAACGCCAAGATTTTTTACAGCAAATGTCGACTGCGGTGGCGTTAGCTGGCCAAGGTCTATTAGTTTACGCCATATACAGCGCATTTAATTCTGACGACGAACTAGCCCGTTATGGCTGTGCCTTAATTAGCGCGGTATTGTTATTTAGCCCACTAACTCAGCTGCATCAACGTGTAAGTTTAAGCATTGGTTTAGTGTGTTTAATTTCACTGCTTAACTCTTCATTGTGGTTAGCGCTAGGTAGCAATTTACTGGCATTAGGCTGCTTGGTACTGTGGTGTAGCCGCCCAAAGTGGGCAACACTGGCCATGGCAAGCCGCATAAAAAGCGTACTTGAAGTTGTAACACTGGCAACACTTTGGCTGGCGTTGCATGGCCAAGGTATATTTTATGTCGATGATTACTATTGGCCCGCAGACCATCTATACATGGCAAGCACGCTATACAGCGCATTGGGTGCGATCTTGCTGCTTAGCACGGTATTTTGGCTTAGCCGCTTTGCCACAGTACCTAGCCGCTTATTACTACTTAGCGTAACAGCAGCACTATGCGTGCTACTGTATCCTGCATCTGGTTTACTGATTAGTGCTGCTTTTATGCTGGCCTGCTTTTATGCCTGCAGCATACGCTGGTACGCATTAAGCCTACTAAGCGTGCTAGTAGCCCTTAGTCAGTTCTATTACAGCATGCACCTCAGCTTATTTTATAAATCGGGCCTACTCGCATTAAGCGGTGGCGTATTGCTAGTGGGTTTAGCCTTATTACAGCGCTATCAGAAGAGGTTATTATGACGCAACGCCTGCAACGCTTCGCCATCGCTAGCGCAATTGCATTAATACTTATTGTCACCAGTTATACCATTTGGCAGTTTGAACGCACATTAGCCGATGGCCAAATTGTTAATATTGAGCTAGCACCGGTTGATCCGCGCTCGTTAATGCAGGGTGATTATATGGCGCTGGCCTTTGCTATTGATCGCGACCTACCCGACGACGCTGCGCAGTATAAATACGCTTGGCTAAGCCTAGATAACCAGCAGCGGGCCAGCCTGCACAGTGTCGCCAACGATTTACCAACCGACCTTGCGCTGGTTGCAGTATTACTGCGCCAACGCGATAACATCATTAGCATAGGACCCAATGCGTTCTTTTTTGCTGAAGGTACAGCTGATGTGTATGAGCAAGCGCGCTATGGCCAGTTTCGTATTGCTGGCAACGGTAAAGCGCTACTAACCGTAATGCTAGACGCTGAATTAAACCTGTTGGGTGATAACCTGCGCTAAGTAGTGTAAACGGCCGTTTATCGTATTAAATGGCCGTACTATTAAAATAACGACAAACCTAATTCTTCAGCAAATAAACTAATTAGTTTCATACCAACTACTGAATTGCCAAATTTGTTCAGTGCGGGGCTCCATGCGGTAATTACACCAAACTGCGGTACTATGGCAACAATAGCACCACCGACGCCGCTTTTGGCTGGCAACCCCACTTTAAACGCAAACTCACCCGACTGGTCATACATACCACTGGTAGATAAAATGGCATTAACCCGATGGGCATCACGTCGGCTACATACCTGTTCATTATTATGTGGTTGCACACCGCGATTAGCTAAAAACAATAATGATGTAGCGAGTTGCTGACAATTCATTGAAGTAGCGCACTGGTGAAAATAATGCGCTAACACTTGCGGCACTTCAGCTTCAATATTACCAAAGCTTTTCATCAAGTAAGCTAGCGCGGCGTTTCTATTGCCGTGTTCAAGCTCAGATAAATACACAGCTTGATCAGCGTAAATATGCTCGTTATTGGCTAAGCGACGAATAAAGGTTAAAAACGCATTTTTGCTCGCGGAGTAATGACTAACCAAAACATCAGACACCACAATAGCGCCGGCATTAATTACTGGATTTCGCGGAATACCCTTTTCCCACTCTAATTGCACAATTGAGTTAAAGGGCAAGCCAGATGGTTCCATATTCACCCGATGCCATAAATCATCGCCAAGACGATTCATCGCCATAACTAAACCAAATACTTTAGACACACTTTGCAATGAAAACGCGGTATCAGCTGCACCTGCTGTATGCAGTTGACCATCAATAGTCGCTACCGCGATAGCTGCCTGCTCAGGTGCTACGTTAGCTAAAGCGGGAATATAATTGGCCACTTTACCCTCACGGTATAGCGGTTGGCTTTGCTGCAACAATTGCTGCAATATCGAGGTAATGGCATGCGGTTGTTTCATAAACACCTATAACAAATTTAGGTTCATTATTTGCTGCGCAGTATGCACTATTTTAAGCTTAAATTCAGGTAGCTACCGTCACACAATTAGCGACAAGCATAAGAAATCCAACAAAAACGTAGGCTGCGGCTACTTTTTGTACTTAAACGCGCTTCAAAACTTAACTTTACGGCAATCTCAACCTGATTTACCACCTAACACAATATAATTACAAGTTAACTGCTTGGTTTATTGCTTTTAAACACGAGTTTAGCTATGGTATAAGCAACAGTGACTCAGTAGCACCACAACGAGACGCAGCCTATAGTGAATTAGCTTTAACTCCTCTAGATGTCTCACAGTACTATACCGAACGGTGAAAACCGTATTCGCGCCTATTTAGCCACACTGTTATCTAACCATGTTCCAATTACGCATGCTCTGGAGGCTATATGTTATTAAATCAAATTTCAGCTTTTTTTAGCTCACTAAGCACCAAAACCCGACGTTGTTTATTAATGTCTGCTTTGGTGCCACTAACACCATTAATGTTGCACAATACCATGCAGCAACTAGAAGATCGCAAACTGCGTAAACAAAATTGTGCCACGCCACTAAAAGTAAGCTTAGGCTGTGCAGTATATTTAGAATCGCCATACGATAATAGCTACAGTTGGCTAACCTTAGTGGCAACGCCGGATGCTAATCTGCAACAAGGCGAGTTGTCCATTTTGTCACCGCTGGGGCAAGCATTGTTAGGTAAAGATGTAGGCGATGAAGTGCAGGTAAAGGTTTTAGGCACCGCCATGCGCTTTGTCGTTGCTGAAATTACTAAAACACAAGCAGCGAATAATATTGAAGCGTCACCGTTATTCACCAAGCAAATTGTTTCTTAAATTGTTATAACCTAAAGCGGCTTGTTAATTTAACCTGCCGCTTTGCCATTCCAGCAACAAACACACGATATTCTAGCCAGCACATCGGTAACACTCTGGGCTACGTGGGCAACTATTGCCGCGCGCGCAAATTAGCTGCGCCGGCTTTTGTACACTGCGCGCTACCCAATTAATATTTAAAATATTTGCGACACTACTTAATGCCGTTTTAATTGTTGCTGGAATTTTTGCACCACCGGCACTGCTCACACATAACTGTTTTAACTCACCGGCCATGCTATCGGCGTCTACACCTTGCGCTAACAAAGCTGGATTTAAATCTATACCGGCACAAAGCACATGCGTATTACCCGCTAGATCTTTTACCTTAGTTGATTCACAACAATAAATTCGTGGCATACCATTAACGTCAAGCAGTGACAATTGCGCCGAGCTGGCTACATCGTCAACATCAAACATACGAAACACTGCCCAGTGCTGACAAGGATCTTGCACTTGGCGCATATTGCCCCACGGCAGGGGTATACCATTACCACGGTATACTGCTTTTAATTTTCCAGGGGTATAGGCATCAAAATAATGCCAATGTGTATAAGGCGATACGGCTGTCATACGACGCATGGCGACAGAAGCTGACACGCCAGCTTGTAAGTGCGAGCTTATTTCATAACCCTGCCGGTCAAGCAATTGGCGAAACGGTAGTTTAGGGCAAAGTAATGCGCCAGCAAAAAAACTCGACTCAAAATCACGCCAGGCATGCAAAATATCTTGTGGTTGCACACTACTCGATTGTGATGGCTCGTTGTCGTGCGCGCCACCTATCGACATACTGCTTTTAACGCCATCCTTGTTATGCAGCACCGCATGGCCAATGTGTACCGCCAATTCATATTTAAGCCTTGTTGGTACAGCTTTAAGTAAGCTATTTAAATACAGTGTACCAGGTGGCGTAAAATAAGAAGTTGACACATTTTTTGATAATACGCCCAACTCGTCTAATAACTCTTTTGGTGCCTCGTTAAACCAACGCACGGTTAAGCCAAGTTGTTTAGTAATGCGCATTAGATCATCAACACTCAATGGCATACGTTTTTGGCCGACATCTTCCGCGGCACGCTCTAACTCAGGAAAGTGGTTTTGGTTGTGTTCTTGATGAGCACGGATCAGTAACTGCGCAAACTGCTTACCGCTGGTGCCAGTTTGTGACAGCATTTCTGGTATAGCAATTTGTAAAATATCGTTCGAAAATAAAAAACCTGGCTCTAAGGCAATACCGCTAATGCCACCTTTATTGCCCTTTTCCGGCCTTAAATCTGGCACCGCATCGTCACCATCTAAAAACCAGTCCAAGTCTTTTTGAAAAACAGTCGCTATGACTTCCAGCATGCCAACACTAGGCGTGCGCTTACCGCGCTCAATCATCGACAGATAAGATACCGACGGTGCCTGTTCCGGGTTAATCCGAATACAGCGCGTCGATAAATCTTCCATCGTTAAGTTGTTGCGCTTTCTCAAGTTGCGGATTTTAGTACCAAGAAAATGCGACTTTCTAATTAGGCTTTTATTCGTTTTCATTTTGTAAAATTTACACTGTAAAATTTCTATTGTGAAATTACTCAATATTTTAGACTAGACTAGTTTTTAACCGATAGCAACAGCAGTACCTTTTGTTAAACATGTTAACAACAGCAAAAATAACGAGGACTTCATCATGACAACACTGGCCCAACATTACAGCACGACCACGCCAAACCAGACCGCTTGGATGGCGACTGAGCTAAGCGTAATTAACGAGCTTAATCAACGCCATGTCCGACAAGTCATGGATTATTCAAAAGGTTTTTTAGATAAAACCTTTCCACTGCAACAAGGTTCGCATAAAGAGGTATGCAGTTACGTAGTGTACTATCAGCAGTTACTTGCGTTTTTTGCTGATGGCAGCACCAGCGGCTTAGAAAACCCAGCCCAGTTTGTTGCCTTAAGCGGCCACCGCGAAGCGCCCAGCTCCATAGTGTTAAAAAACAACGGCCGCCATATCGAGCTGGTTTTAAATCGCAGTGGTACAACCGGTTGCCAAGACCAAGCCTGCATTGATGATATTCAATTACAAACTGCAGCACCGGATAACATTTGGTTCAGCATGGTTACCGGGCGCCAAGTTAATAGCATACATAAAGGCGATAAGCGCTTTACCTGCAAAGGTGGATTAAGTTACTCGCTAAGCTAGGTACGAATTAACCACGTTAAAAAAATAAAATTATAAAAACATTGCTCCATTTTGACCGGCGTAGCGTATAACGCCTGTAGTTTATTAAACTGAATAATTTTGGAGCTTTAAATATGATTAATTACGTAACCTTAGGTGTCAGCGATTTAGCCTCAGCAAAAGCATTTTATAGCGAGTTATTTGCGGAGTTAGGTGCAAAAATATTGCTAGATATGGACCGTATTAGTTTTTTTGGTAAAACCATGAAAGAACCCATGTTAGCGATATGTGTGCCGTTTAATAAGGAACCCGCACAGCCGGGTAATGGCAATATGGTATCGTTTGCACCCGGAAGCAAAGCAGCAGTAGACACGCTATATCATAAAGCTATCGCTCTTGGCGCCAGCTGCGACGGCGCACCGGGCCAGCGCATTGCAAACACTTTTTACGGCGCTTATGTTAAAGACGCCGACGGCAATAAACTGTGTTTTAGCTATTTTGGCTAGGCCGTAGCCAAATATGCAGATTAACAGCAACTTTAGCCAGCGTGTGGTGATACAACCTGAGCACTACCAGTTTATTGATTCACCGCTTGCTGGCGTCAGCCGCATGATGTTAGACCGAGCCGGCGCTGAAGTTGCTCGCGCCACCAGTATAGTGCGTTATGCACCTGGTAGTGGCTACAGTGCGCACACTCATAATGGCGGCGAAGAAATCCTAGTGCTCGACGGTATATTTTCTGACGAGCATGGCGACTACCCTGCGGGCAGCTATTTACGCAACCCACCGGGGAGTTCTCATCAACCGTTCTCAATTAACGGCTGCACACTTTTAGTTAAGTTATGGCAATTTGCTGCTGAAGATACGACGCAGCTCGTACTCAACACAAAGCAAGCCAACTGGCGACAAGGTTTAGTTGCCGGTTTATCTGTGTTACCACTGCATGAGCACAACGCTGTAAGCACGGCATTAGTGCGCTGGGCGCCAAATACGCAGTTTAGTCAGCATATTCATGCCGGTGGTGAAGAAATACTGGTGTTAGAGGGGCTGTTTTGTGATGAGTACGGCCAATATCCTGCCGGTAGCTGGTTAAGAAACCCTAGATACAGTAAACACACGCCGTTTACGCTAGCAGAGGGCGCTTTAATTTACGTTAAAGTTGGCCATCTTGATGCTGGTTTAATGGGTGATCGCTTTATTAACCCGCCACCGATGACAACATAATTATGCAACAATTTGATGCTGCCAGTTTAGCGCGAATTATTGAAATGGCGTGGGAAGATCGCACGCCATTTGAAGCCATAGAACAGCTTTACGGTTTAAATGAAGGCGCACTAATTACATTGATGCGGCAACAACTTAAGGCCTCATCATTTCGCTTATGGCGAACACGCGTACACGGCCGCAAAACTAAGCACTTAAAGCTACGTCACCCCGACATTAGCCGCGCATACTGCCCCAGCCAGTATAAAACCAGATAGCTTATTCCACCCGATATTTGTCACTCTAGCCTAGTGTCATTATTTACATAACGAAAATTTAACTAATATATTAAGAATACCGTCATTACTAATGATAAAATAGCTCCAACATAAATTTGGTATTCAGCACATGAGCAAAAAACTGGTGTTTTTATTCATCGTTACGCTGCTATTAGGTTATACCTGGGGCGCACTTAGCATTACTCACAATATTTTTCCTAAACCGCAACTGCGCGAAATCTTAGCATTAGTAACCGAAACGCCAGCGCAAGAAAAACATAACGACGAATGGCAAACGCAAGTTAATTTACATCAGCAGTCAAAACACGATGCCACTATAGCTATCGTCGGCGATTCGATTTCACATCGGGGTGACTGGGTTGATCTGTTAGACAGAAGCGACGTAGATAATCGCGGTATTAATGGTGACACTTCAACGTTAATATTGCAGCGCATTGACTCCGTTTATAAAGAGCACTATGCGGTATATCTGCTGATGTTTGGCATTAATGACTTTTTTCGTGAGGCCAGCGTTGATGACGTGTTTACGAATTACCAAAGCATTATTAGCAAATTAACACACAACAACGCCAAGGTTATTGTGCAATCGACACTGTATTGCGCACCAGAAAAAGCGCCATTTGGTTGCCACGATATCAATATAAAAATTGCTAAGCTTAACCAAAAATTGCAACAGCTCAATATGGCAAACGTCAGCTATATCGACATAAACGCCGTGTTATCACCAAGTGGCACACTAAACACCGAGTTTACTAATGACGGTATCCACTTAAACCTAACTGGCTACGAAAAATGGGCCGAGTTTATTAACCAAACAATGCTAAAGCGCCATAATTAACAATTTATTATTACCAATAAAAAAAGCCGCTATTGCGGCCTTTTTCGTTACTGGCTATTCATTGCTAGCAAAAAATTACTTTTTCTTCGCTTTCGGGTTTGGTAAGTCAGTGATTGAACCTTCGTACATTTCGGCAGCTAAACCAATAGACTCGTTCAATGTTGGGTGAGCGTGAATGGTTAACGCGATGTCTTCTGCGTCGGCACCCATTTCAACGGCTAAACAAATTTCACCTAACATTTCACCGGCGTTAATACCCACAATAGCGCCACCTAAAATACGGTGGGTTTCTTTGTCGAATATTAACTTAGTGAAGCCTTCTGTGCGGGCAGAAGCAATAGCACGGCCTGATGCAGCCCATGGGAAGGTTGCCGTTTCTATTTTTAAACCCTGCTCTTTGGCTTCTTTTTCAGTTATGCCAGTCCACGCCATTTCTGGGTCGGTATAGGCAACTGATGGAATGCAACGTGGGTCGAAGTAGTGTTTCATACCGGCAATAACTTCGGCAGCTACGTGGCCTTCATGTACCGCTTTGTGCGCTAACATTGGCTGGCCTACTACGTCGCCGATGGCATAAATGTGCGGCACGTTAGTGCGTAGTTGCTTGTCTACGTTAATAAAGCCACGCTCATCTACGTTAACACCGGCTTTAGCCGCGTCCATTAAGTTACCATTTGGCTTACGGCCAACAGCAACTAAAATTTTGTCATAACGTACGGCTTTTTCTGGTGCGTTTTTACCTTCAAAAGTAACGTATAAGCCGTCTTTCTTCGCTTCTACGCCGACAACTTTAGTTGACAACATAATGTTGTAATTGGCTTTGTTGTATTTGGTATAAGCTTTAACTAAGTCAGCGTCAGCGGCTGGTACTAACTGATCAGCAAATTCTACTACTGATACTTTAGAACCTAGCGCACGATAAACAGTACCCATTTCTAGGCCGATAATACCGCCGCCTAATACTAGCATTTCACCCGGAATATCTTTTAATTCCAGCGCGCCGGTTGAATCGATAACACGGTCATCATCTTTTGGAATAAACGGCAGTGATACTGGCTCTGAACCCGCAGCAATAATAGCGTGTTCGAAAGTAATAGTGGTATCGCCTACTTGTAAGGTATTAGCACCGGTAAATTTACCGTAACCGTTAACTACCTTAACTTTACGCATTTTTGACATGCCAGATAAACCAGTAGTTAACTGGCTAATAACTTTGTCTTTCCAGCTGCGTATTTTGTCTAAATCAATTTGCGGTGCACCAAAAGTAACACCGTGTGCCGCCATATCACGCGCGTCATCAATAACTTTAGCAACGTGTAATAACGCTTTAGATGGAATACAGCCTACGTTTAAGCACACACCACCTAAGGTGCTGCGGGCTTCAACTAGGGTAACTTCTAAGCCTAAATCTGCTGCGCGAAATGCTGCAGAGTAACCGCCAGGGCCAGCGCCCAGCACCACAACTTGGGTTTTGATTTCGTTGCTCATCTTATTACCTTTCATTATCGGGTCGGTTTACTGACGGCTTAACTTAAGCTACAGCCATCAGGCGAAAAAAGTGGCAGAATTTTAACACCCTGCCTGAACGATGTCCCGTAACTTTTCTGTACGGGACACAATTTGCCTAGTTACATTATAATTTGGCGGATATCGGCCAAGTAGCTTGCCAACGTTGCGGTAAAGCGAGCTGCTAATGCACCGTCGATCACCCGGTGATCATACGACATACTTAGCGGCAGCATAAGTTTAGGTTCAAACTCTTTACCATTCCATTTTGGCTTAATATCCGACTTAGACACACCTAATATGGCCACTTCTGGTGCGTTAACAATAGGCGTAAACGCTGTACCGCCAATACCGCCTAAGCTAGATATGGTAAAACAGCCACCTTGCATATCGCTGGCGGTAAGCTTGCCATCACGCGCTTTTACCGAAATATCTTGCAGTTCGCGCGATAGCTCAATAATGCCTTTTTTGTTTACATCTTTTACCACTGGCACAACTAAGCCGTTTGGTGTGTCTACAGCAATACCTATATGCACATATTTTTTCAAGATTAAGCTAGCGCCATCATCTGACAGCGAGCTGCAAAATGTGGGGTAATCTTCCAGTGCTTTGGCGACCGCTTTCATAATAAACACCAGCGGTGTGTATTTAACACCCAGTTTTTTCTTTTCGGCAAGGGCGTTTTGCTCTTTGCGGAAGTCTTCTAAACCGGTGATATCGGCTTCATCAAACTGGGTAACATGTGGAATGCGTACCCAGTTACGATGTAAATTAGCGCCCGATAACTTTTGAATACGCGATAAAGCTTTAGTTTCAACCTCGCCAAACTTAGCAAAATCAACTTTTGGCCAAGGAATAAGATCAAAGCCCATGCTGCTGCCAGCGCCCGAACTTATTGCACCTGAGCTAACCTGTTGCACTAGCTGCTTCACGTATTGTTGTACGTCTTCTTTAACTACACGGCCTTTACGCGCTGAACCTGTAACCTTGGCTAAGTCAATGCCAAACTCGCGGGCTAGGCGGCGCACTACTGGTGAGGCATGCGCATAGGCGCTATTAGCAACAAAGCTGTCATTGCTTACGCTAACGGCAGTGTCTACTTTAGCTGCAGCGGCAACTGGTGCGGCTTCAGTTTTAACTTCAGCTTTAGCTACCGGAGCCTCTACCGTCGCTTCAACTGCGCCACCTGTAGTTTCAAACACCATAATTAGGCTGCCGGTAGAAACCTTATCGCCAATCTTAATTTTTATTTCTGTTACTTTACCAGCAAACGGTGCCGGTAATTCCATTGCCGCTTTGTCGCCTTCAACACTAAGTAGTGACTGATCTTCAGTAACGGTGTCACCCACTTTTACCATTATTTCAGTAACTTCAACCGCGTCACCGCCAATATCTGGCACTTTTACCTGTTGTAACGCCGTTGTCGCTTGCGCGGCGGCTACAGGCTTAGTTTCAGCTGCCGTTTCCGGTTTTGCTTCAGCTTTTTCCGCTGTAGCGGGTGCTGCACTTTCACCTTCAAAGGTCATCATTAGGCTACCGGTTTTCACCTTGTCGCCTACTTTTACATTAATACTTTTTACCACACCGGCTTCTGCTGCTGGCAGTTCCATTGCGGCTTTGTCACCTTCAACACTTAATAGTGACTGATCGGCAACCACTTTGTCGCCAACCTTAACCAGAATCTCGGTCACTTCAACTTCGTCAGCACCAATATCCGGAACATGAATTTCAATGGTCATGGCTAATCCTCTTATGCGTACAGCGGGTTGATTTTATTGGTGTCGATGCCAAATTTCTTAATCGCATCAATTACCACGTCTTTTTTCAACTCGCCTTGCTTAACTAGCTCGCTCAGTGCTGCAACCACAATGTAGCTGGCGTTTACTTCAAAGTGCCGACGTAAGTTAGCACGGCTATCTGAACGACCGTAGCCATCAGTGCCTAGCACCTTGTAAGATACTGCTGGAACAAAAGCACGCACTTGGTCAGCATAGTTTTTCATATAGTCGGTAGCGGCAATAGCGGGTGCACTGTTCATTACTGTCGCAATGTAAGGCGTTTTCGCTTCTGCATCTGGGTGCAGCATGTTAAAACGGTCGACATCTTGGCCGTCACGCGCTAATTCGTTAAACGAGGTAACTGAATATACATCTGACGCTACGTTGTAATCTTTGCTTAATATCTCTGCGGCTTTGCGTACTTCTTTTAAAATGGTACCCGAACCTAATAGCTGTACTTTACCGCGATCGCCATTTAACGACTCAAGCTTATAAATACCTCGACGAATACCTTCTTCCGCGCCTTTTGGCATAGCTGGGTGATGGTAGTTCTCGTTCATTACCGTAATATAGTAATAAATGTTTTCTTGCGCTTCGCCATACATCCGACGGATACCGTCTTGAATAATTACAGCTAATTCATAAGCATACGTTGGATCGTACGACACACAGTTTGGTACAGTGCTCGCGAGAACATGGCTATGGCCATCTTCGTGCTGTAAGCCTTCACCGTTAAGTGTAGTACGCCCTGCAGTAGCACCTAAAAGGAAACCACGCGCTTGCTGATCACCGGCTAACCACGCCATATCGCCTACCCGCTGGAAACCAAACATCGAGTAGTAAATATAAAACGGGATCATCGGTAAATCGCTGGTGCTATACGAGGTAGCCGCGGCAACCCAAGATGACATGGCGCCTAGCTCGTTAATACCTTCTTG
The DNA here is from genome assembly GCF_036983985.1 of Rheinheimera metallidurans. Classification (NCBI taxonomy): domain Bacteria; kingdom Pseudomonadati; phylum Pseudomonadota; class Gammaproteobacteria; order Chromatiales; family Chromatiaceae; genus Rheinheimera; species Rheinheimera metallidurans. The sequence goes on along the minus strand of NZ_JALAHQ010000001.1, from coordinate 322,209 downwards.
CAGTACTTGGCCGCCCACGTCTTCTTTGTAATAGCTTACTACCGAGTGATCTTCTGGCTTATAATTTTGACCGCCTGGGTTATAAATACCAATTTGGCGGAATAAACCTTCCATACCAAAGGTACGCGCTTCATCGGCAACAATAGGCACTATTTGCTTACCAATATGCTCGTCTTTTAGCAGAATATTTAGCATCCGCACAAATGCCATAGTAGAAGAAATATCACGTTTTTGCTCTTCTAACAGGTTATCAAATGCACTTAACTCTGGCAGCGTTAATGGCTTAGTAAATTTCGGCAAACGTACTGGCGTATAACCATGCAACGCTTGACGACGGTCGTGCAAGTACTTCAGCTCTGGTGAACCTTCTGGCAACTTAATATAAGGTAAGTCGGCAACTTGCTCTTCGGTAATGTAATCTTCAAGGCCTAAACGCTTACGCAGTAACAGCACGTGCGTCATGTCCATTTTTTTCACTTGGTGCGCAATGTTTTTACCTTCAGCCGCTTCACCCATGCCATAACCTTTTACGGTTTTGGCTAAAATAACGGTTGGCTTGTCGGTGCATTCTTGCGCGGCTTTAAACGCTGCATACAGCTTTGATGGCTCGTGGCCGCCGCGTTTTAAGGCAAAAACTTCTTCATCGGTCATGTCGGCTACTAAAGCCAGTGTTTCTGGATAACGACCAAAGAAGTTTTTCCGTACATAGGCGCCATCGTTGGCTTTATAGCGCTGATAGTCACCATCAATGGTTTCGTTCATTAGCTGTAACAGCTTACCCGTGGTGTCTTTGGCTAATAGCTTGTCCCAACCACGGCCCCACACAACTTTAATTACGTTCCAGCCAGCGCCACGGAATAGGCCTTCTAGCTCTTGAATAATTTTACCGTTACCCATTACTGGGCCGTCTAAGCGCTGCAAGTTACAGTTAATTAAAAAACACAGGTTGCCAAGCTTTTCACGGGCAGCAAAGGAAATAGCGCCGCGTGATTCTGGCTCGTCCATCTCGCCATCACCTAAAAAGGCGTATACGCGTTGTGCACTGGTATCTTTTAAACCACGGCCGTGTAAATATTTTAAAAACCGCGCTTGGTAAATAGAGGCTATTGGGCCTAAGCCCATCGACACTGTTGGAAACTGCCAAAATTCAGGCATTAATTTCGGATGTGGGTAACTAGGTAAACCGTTACCGTCCGTTTCTTGGCGGAAACTGTTTAACTGCTCTTCTGTTAAGCGGCCTTCAACAAAGGCACGGGCATAAATACCCGGAGAAATATGGCCTTGATAGTAAACTAGGTCGCCACCGTCTTTCTCGTTTGGCGCACGGAAAAAGTGGTTAAAACAGGTTTCATAAAATGCGGCGGCAGATTGATAAGACGCCATATGGCCGCCTAAATCTAGCTCTTTTTTCGAGCCGCGCAGCACTATCATTATAGAGTTCCAGCGGATCACCGAACGAATGCGGCGTTCAAGGTTAGCATCGCCCGGATAAGCCGGTTCTTGCTGCGGCGGAATAGTATTAATGTAGTTAGTCGTAATGCCGGTAGGCATGCTTACGCCTTCTAGCTTGGCTTCTTCTAATACTTTTTCAAGCAGAAACTGCGCCCGCTCTACCCCTTCAGTGCGAACAACTGATTCCAGCGCTTCAAGCCACTCTTTCGTTTCTAGAGCGTCAATGTCAACTTTACTGACTTCAGACATATCGAGGTTCCTTTGGTTATGCGCGCCGGTGCTACACCTGCCTATGCGCGTTAAAAATGATGATTATCCCTGTTGGGTGCGACGCAACGCTCGTTCAATACGTGAACGTTCTTTGCCTACTTCCAACAGTGCTTCTTCTATATAGGCCAGATGACCATTGCTAGCTTGGCGTGCCTGCTCGGGCTCACCATTAATGACCGCCTGCATCAACCGTTGCCGATGCGAATTCAGCTGGCTGACAATGCCTTCTTTTTGCTGCAGCGTTTCCAAATTTAATTGAATATTCTGCTCTACCAGCGGCATTAAACCGCGCACTAGGTGCAACAACACCACGTTGTGCGACGCTTCGGCCACTGTTAAGTAAAAACCGCCCACGGCTTTGGCTTGGGCTTCTAAATCATTTAACTGTTGCGCTTGGCAAATGGCGTTGTACTGCGCGGTAATTTGCGCAAAATCTGCCTCTGTACCACGCAGTGCCGCGTAGTAGGCACAAATGCCTTCTAACGCATGACGAAACTCTAGTAAATCAAATTGCGATTCAGGATGCCGAGCAATTAGCTCAAACAACGGATCAGTAAGGCCAACTGCCAAATTATCGCAAACATAAGTACCGCCACCTTGGCGTCGCGTAATTAAGCCTTTAGCTTCCAGCTTTTGAATTGCCTCGCGCAGTGATGGCCGCGACACCGCAAACATCTCGGCAAGATCACGTTCTGGCGGCAGTTTTTGTCCAGGCGTAAAGCTCCCTTCAAGCAACATATTTTCTAGTTGCTCGACTATGCGATCAGAGAGTTTTGCTGGTTTAATTTTCAAATCTGCCATGCTGCTTTAGGCGTTTCCTGTAGTAGGGCTTAAACTGCCAATGTAAATTGGTCTTACCAATAATATTTAAGTGGCGATAAGGTAGCAGTTTCTGCTTAGTAAGTAAATAAAGCAGAGAATATTGGCGAAAGCAAAAGCGGAATATTGTTAGAGTAATGGCTCAGGATAATGACAAGGTGGTAGATAACATTAAAATTGGTCTGACCAGACCATGATGATTAATCTATTTATAATCAAAAATTGCCGTTCACTCATCGGTTACAACGTCTTCTGTGCTCGCACCAGAACTACGTTGGGCTGTCCTGCCCAACGCCGGAGGCCAGCGGAGCTGTTCAAATTCGTTCCCGACGAATTTGTCCCCCGCCTTCGGCAGGGCTCAGACACTCTGTCGCTGCGCGCTGAAGGGTTCCAACCTCTATCTAATTCATCGCGATGAAATAATGCTTACAAAGGCTAGAATAGTCACGTCGCGGCCACAGATAATTTCGCGATAGCGAAGGCGGGCAAGTAATTCGCTTGGAGCGAATTGCGTAAGCGCAGCTGCCCGCATGGTTGAGGGCAGGACGCCCGAAACGCCACTGTGGCAAGCAAAGTGGCTATTGTAGCCGATGTTCCGAGCTTCGATGTCGGTTGCAACGCCTTCTGTGTTAGCGTGACTAAGCAAGTTCGAAAAAACTACTATACTAGTTTACCCTAACCACCCTGTTAAGGTAAGAATTGCCGCAAAAGCTAAAAAGAACAGCATATTACGTTTTGCCAGCTGCAACATAGTGCTGCTATCTTCTAATGTATTTAAGCTTTCCGCGGGTATAGGCTCGGCGGCCATTGCCACTTCAGCCAATACTTCTTCGTTGTCGGCAGTAAAATCTAAAAAGTAACCCAGCAAGCTTGCCGAAGCACGAGAAAAATTACCCACCAAAGCAAAGCCTAAGGCAAATAACCGAGTAGGAAACCAATTAGCCCAGTGCGCAATACAAGGTACGGCATTGTGCTCAGTACGCAGGCAAGCGGCGTACGCTGCGGTGTCATCTTCAGCTACCGCTTCTTGTAAATGACGCACCAGCACATAGGTAATAACGCCAAACACACCTAAGATTAAAAACCAAAACACCACTGCAGCGTAATAGCGGAAATTTAACCATACCAATATTTGGCCATAGCTACTTTGCTCGCGGTTACTGCCCATATCAGTGCGAATTTGCTGCATAGCAATAAAACCGGCTTCTTCATCGCCGCGGTCCATCGCATTTAAATATTGCTTATATAACTGACGATAATGCCAACAACCAATGCCGACTAACAGCACTAGTGTGTTTACCACTAAATACAATAAATGGCTGCCAGCCAGATATAACGGCAACGCGACTACGGCGCCCGGTAGTAATAACCAAATATACTGCCCCAAACGATGGTGCGCTAATTTAGCTAAACCTGAATTTGCCGTAAAACGCACATAAGAGCGGCAATAACCACTGGCTTGCCATGCGTCGCTGCGTACTGCCAAACGTTCAATAATTAACGCTAGCAACATACTAATTAATGTCATAGAAAAAACTCCCTTACCGCACTTCGGTAGCGCATCCAATCAAACGCGATGCCAGGGTCAGTTTTCCGCCCCGGCGCAATATCACAGTGCCCAACTATACGTTCTGGCGTAATCGCTGGATGTTGCTGCACAATAAAATAAGTTAGCGCAGCCAAGCTTTGATATTGTTGCTCAGTATACGGCAAATTGTCGGTGCCTTCTAATTCAATACCAATAGAAAAATCGTTGCAACGCTCGCGTCCAGCAAATTGGCTTACGCCAGCATGCCAAGCCCGATGCGAAAATGGCACATAATTGAAAATGCGACCGTCGCGCCAAATTACGCAATGTGCGGACACCCTTAAACCTTGCAAACACGCAAAACTCGCATCAGCATTCGTATCTAATGTACCCATAAATAATGCATCAACATGGCTCTGCTCGGGCACTGAGGCAAATTGCCCTGCCGGCAAGCTAATATTGTGGATCACTAGCAGGCTAACGGCTTCACCTTCAGGGCGAGCATCACAATGTGGGCTTTGGCGAATAAACATCTCAGGTGGCGTCAGGAACTTCAGCGTAGTCATCAGAAATTTTGCCTTTATCTGGCGGTGTCAGTAAGCTATGACGCTATTGTCTGTGCTGAGGATTATTAATGCAAGCACCTGAACCCGCCAACAAGTATGGTAAGACCTTTGCCATTATTGCTTGGCTTATTTTAATGCTGCTACTGTTTTTATTTTTTCAAGACACCATTACTAAGCAACTTAATCCGAACCGCCAGCTGCATAGTGTCCGCGGCAGCCATGGTGAAACCCGTACAGTGTTAACGCGGAATAAAAGTGGCCACTATGTTGGCACCGCTTTAGTTAACAATACGCCGGTTAATTTTATGCTCGACACCGGCGCAACTACGCTAGCTATTGATAACAAAACCGCAAAACAGCTTAACTTAGCTTTTGGCAAAGCCATATTAGTTAACACTGCCAATGGCACAACTCAGGCCTACCAGAGTAGAGTAAACAGCTTACAGCTAGGCGACATTATTCTGTACGATATCGCAGCAGTAATAGTGCCAAATTTAGGCAGCAGCGAGATATTACTGGGCATGAGTGCGCTAAAACAGTTAGAATTCCACCAACAAGATAATCAACTTACGCTTATTCAGCACAATTAATTATGCACACTAACTATACTACACAGCTACAACAAGAAACCACTCGCGCTGTTAGCAGTGCGTTAGCCGAAGATCTTGGCTTTATGCCATTAGATACCGGCGACATTACCGCGTCGCTTATTCCGCCACATCAGCAAGCCACCGCCACTATTATTACTCGCGAAGATTGCGTGATCTGCGGCACTGCTTTTGTTGACGAAGTATTTCGCCAATTAGGTAACGAAGTAAACATTACCTGGCAAGTAAAAGATGGCGATAAAGTAAAAGCCAATGCCGTACTGTGCCAACTTAGCGGCCCGGCGCGCATTTTGCTAACTGGCGAGCGCACCGCGCTAAACTTTATGCAGTTATTAAGCGGCACCGCAACCACCACCGCTTACTACGTGCAGTTTTTAGCCGGTTCTAATACCAAGTTGTTAGATACGCGTAAAACCATTCCTGGCCTGCGCTTTGCACAAAAATACGCCGTTACCATGGGTGGCGGTAAAAACCACCGTATTGGTTTGTACGATGCCTTTTTAATAAAAGAAAACCACATTGCCGCCGCAGGTTCTATTGCTAATGCAGTTGCAACAGCAAAACATAACTTTCCCGGTAAACCGGTTGAAGTAGAAACCGAAAACATGCAGGAGTTTAACCAAGCCCTTGCTGCCGGCGCCGATATTATTATGTTAGACAACTTCAGCTTGGCCGATATTATCGCAGCTGTAGCGCTTAACGCCGGCAAGGCTAAACTTGAAGTGTCAGGCAACATAACTAGTGAGCGTTTAAGCGAGCTAGCAGCAACGCAGGTAGACTATATTTCTAGTGGCGCGCTAACCAAGCATGTACAAGCGGTAGATTTATCTATGCGCTTAAATGTTAACTTCTAACCTGTAGCTAGGCCGCGCGCTTTAAGCCAAATAGTAACGGCGTTATCGTGGCCAATTAAACTTTTACTCGCACCACGAGTCATAGCGCCATAACCGTTTTACAGGACACCCGAATGCAACTCAGTGGCACAGTAGTATATTGGCATGACGACAAAGGCTACGGCTTTGTCGTCTGTGAGCAAACTACTGAGAAACTGTTTTTTCACATTCGTGACAATACACAGCGTAACCTGCGGCCACAAAACGGCGACCGGCTACAATTTAGCCTGCAACAAGACCACAAAGGCCGCAACATCGCCGCACCGTGGCAGCTTATTAGTGCTAACACCAAGACAAACACTAACCAAATCTCGGCAACACGCTCTAAGCTTAAATTGGCAGGCGAGCGAGACATTGCCCACACCAACTACATTGCCTTAATATTTCGTATCATCGTATTGGTTGCCGTTATACTCGGCTTATTATTTGGCAAGCTGTTATATGTGCTACCCCTACTTTATATAGAAGCCAGCTTATTTACCTATTGGCTATATAAAGCCGACAAAGACGCCGCCATCGCCCGCCACGGCAGCCGCTTAACCGAAGAAAGCCTGCAACTATTTAGCTTAATTGGTGGCTGGCCCGGTGCCTATATCGCCCAGCAAAAATTAGCGCACAAACGCAGTAAACGTTCATTTCGCCGCGAATTTGCTTTAGTTATTTTAGGTAACAGTCTGTTAATTATTTGCCTGCTTTCACCATGGGGGCAGCAATTTTTAGCCCGTATGGCTATTTGGGCCTAACCTAGGGTTAGAGCCAATAATTAACGCTGGCTCATACTTAGAGGGTCAGATCCAACTGTTAAATATTTGCTAATTCTGGATCTGACCCTCTAAGTAATTAACGCTGGCAACAAGGCTTCGGGTAGCGGTAAATGGTTTAATAATAGCGACAGAATGCAAAAATAGCGGTAAAAGGTACAAATATTAGAGTGTAAAATTAATCCTTTAGTACTACTTTTAAGTTATTTTTTTGCGCAATTAATTAATAATCTTGTTATCTGGCAGTAACTTATTAAAAACGTACCAAAACTTTTATAAATAACTTGCGCCGTTAGCAAAAATGGCCAAAATATCTAATAGCCCAACGGCGATTTAAACTCAGGAGATACACATGAACAACATGAAACGCGTACAACAAGGTTTTACCTTAATTGAATTAATGATCGTAGTAGCGATTATAGGTATTTTAGCGGCAGTAGCATTACCTGCTTACCGTGAGTACGTTGCTACATCATACGGCGGCCAAGCAATGAAAGGCATTTCAGCTTATGTAACAAAAACACAAGCATGTATCCAAACTGGTATTGGTTGCTCAAGTTTAGCAACAGAAATTGGTTTAGAATCTAAATTTATAACTGGAACAACTGCAGCACCAGCGGAAGCAACTTTAGCAAAATTAATATGGGAAAATGACGGCTGCGCACTTACTGCAGATTTAACAGCTGATGGCGGTTTAACTTACACCATGGCTATTGGTACAAAGGCTAAAGCAGATTTACCTCAGTGTAAAAAAGGTGCTGGTTTAGGTAGTTAATTATTATTTATCCTAAAGCACTTCGCGTCGCGGGGTGCTTTTTTATTTACCCAACGGTGTAGTTTAAAAACTTGCAAAACCTCATCCAACATTACCTTAAACCTTTTTTCTACCTGCTTATTTTACCTAATTTTTTTCTATTCTCCGTTGCCATTTATCTTGGCATTGGCCGCTCTCCAGTTAACCTAGACTATTTGTTTGCATCGCTATTTGTATACTCTCGCGTGCCCATTATTGGCTATATAGTATTTTTAGTGTTTTTTTTGTTAGATATTTTAGCATTACTAGTGCAGGTATTTACCTTTGCCAAGTTAGACCATTTGGTTTACTTATCTAGTTTCTTGCCCAATGCACCAGCTGCTTACCAAATGGCTACTTTGGCCTCCATGCTGTGGTTAGTTTTATTTATGGTCAATGCTGTAAAGCTTAAAAAGCATACAAGCCTAACCCAGGCGTTGGTACTATTTAATTTGGCACTTGGGGCATTTGGTTTATATGTTTACTCAGCCGACTCTGATAACACAGACAAGGTGTGGCGCGTCCAACACGCTCCACTAGTTAGCAGCCCAACCTTACATACATTAAAACATCGCAGTACATTGTTTTATCAGTATTTCTATGATGATGGCGAAATCTTTGATAAATTTATTCCGCCAAGCGCAACACAAGTGAATAATGCCCGATTTTATCAAAGTGGTAGCGAAAAGTTATTACTGATAATTAATGAATCTTGGGGTGTAGCTAAAGATGAGCACATAAATGCGCAATTAATACGCCCGATTATACAATTAGATCATTACGTTAAAAATCTTCACTCTGGTCAAATTAATTTCTTAGGCGCGACCGTGGCGGGTGAACTTCGCGAACTTTGCCAGCTTTCGCCCAATCATTTTAATTTAAAAGACGCAGCAAACGGCTTTGAAAACTGCATTCCAAACAAACTTAAGCGGCAAGGTTATGCTACTACAGCATTTCATGCAGCGTCTGGCGTTATGTATGACAGAATTTATTGGTACGCAAAAGCGGGCTTTGATAATAGCCGGTTTTTTGAAAACCTAAACTGGACACGCCGTTGCTACTCTTACCCTGGTGGCTGTGATCTAGAACTTATTAACAAAGTAATAGCTGATGTGGCCCAACCGGGTAAGCGATTTACCTACTGGCTAACCCTTAATTCGCATGCCATTTACGATGAAAGAGACATCGTTATTGATCAATTTGATTGTGCACAGTTCTCAGTGGATGTGCGTTCACAAACCTGCCGAAATTTGAAGTTGCAGGCACAATTCTTCTATATATTGGCTAAGAAAATTGCAGAGGAGAAATTAGTTGGGGTGAAAGTATTAATCGTTTCAGACCATGCGCCAGTCATTACAAATAAAACAGAGATGGAACAATACTTTATTGAGAATAAAGTAAACTGGCTAAGTTTCGAGATTCTTACTAAGTTAGATAGTTATTAACGGAGTTAAACTTGAATAAGCCACACTTAGTGGCATAATTAAAACCAATGCAATACTCTTTTTAGCAAAATCAGGATGTCTTCGTTTAATGGCCGTAACCACTACATCTACGTTATTTAGGCGCTTAGTACAGCTACGAATTATTGACGGCGACAAAGCAACTAAAATTGTCAACGAAAAAGGCAGCCAGTTTAAAAATCTGCCTGAATTACTAATTAACGAAAAGCTGATTAGCGCAGAAGAGTTAGCCAGCGCCGCTAGCGGTATTGGCCACGCTATTAGCCTAGATTTAGACCATTTTGATATGGCCTACGTGCCAGAAGATTTACGTAACGAAAAGCTAATTCGCAAAACCAATATGCTGCCATTGGGTAAACGTGGCCGCAATATGTATTTAGCGGTGGTTGACCCAACCGACATTCAAACCATTGAAGATTTCGAATTTAATACCGGTTTAAATGCTGAAGTTATTGTGGTTGATTTTAAAAAACTGCAAGCGCTAATAGACAAGCTGTTTGACGGCAATTTAGGCGGCGACTTTACCGATGCCGATTGGGATTTAGGCTCGTTAGGTATTGAGCAAATAGAGGAAGACGACGGCGCGCAGCCAGATAAAGACGACCAGCCGATTGTCGCCTTTATTAATAAAATGCTGTTAGACGCTATTCGTAAGGGCGCGTCAGATTTACACTTTGAACCCTACGAAAAAACCTACCGTATTCGCTTTAGAATCGACGGCATTTTGCATGAAATAGCCAGCCCGCCGGTATTGTTGTCTACCCGCTTGTCGGCGCGGTTAAAAGTAATGGCGCGCTTAGATATTGCGGAAAAACGGGTACCGCAAGATGGCCGCATTAAGCTAAAACTATCGGCAAAGAAGTCTATCGACTTTCGTGTCAGTAGCTTACCCACCCTGTGGGGCGAAAAAATAGTAATGCGTATTCTCGACTCTGACAGCGCGATGTTAGGCATTGATGTGTTGGGTTATGAAGAACACCAGAAAAAACTGTATTTAGACGCCCTAGCCCAACCGCAAGGTATGATTTTAGTAACCGGCCCTACCGGTTCAGGTAAAACCGTATCGCTGTATACCGGCTTAGCCATTTTAAATACCAGCGAAACCAATATTTCTACTGCGGAAGACCCGGTAGAAATTAACTTAGCCGGCGTTAACCAAGTGCAGGTAAACCCGCGTGCAGGCTTAACTTTCGCCACCGCCTTAAAAGCTTTTTTGCGCCAAGACCCTGACGTGGTAATGGTGGGTGAAATTCGAGATTTAGAAACCGCCGAAATAGCAATTAAAGCAGCACAAACCGGCCACTTGGTATTATCAACGCTGCACACTAACTCGGCACCGGAAACCCTAACTCGCTTACTTAACATGGGTGTACCCTCGTATAACGTAGCCAGCTCGGTATCGCTTATTATTGCCCAGCGCCTAGCGCGGCGTTTATGTAGCCAATGCAAACAGCAAGAAGTGCTACCAGAGGCAGAGCTATTAAAACAAGGTTTTACTGCCCAGCAGTTGCCCAGCGTAAAAATATTTAAGCCGGTAGGCTGCGAATATTGCACTAATGGCTATAAAGGCCGGGTGGGTATATACGAAGTTATGCCTGTTAGCCCGAAAATGGCGGATATTATTATGCAAGGTGGTAACTCGTTAGATATTGCCGCTCAGGCACAAACCGATGGAGTTAATAATTTGCGCCAATCGGGTTTAATTAAAGCCGCGGCGGGCTTAACTAGCTTGGCAGAAATTAACCGCGTAACCAAAGGCTAAACATAGTTACACCTAGCTTACATAAAATGATATAAATAAATAAACTAGGTGCTAACAAGGCACAGCAACAGGAAACCACTATGGCTCAGGCACAACAACTTAAAATAAAAGAGCTGGAAGTATTTAAATATAAAGGTGTAAACCGCCGCGGCAGCAAAGTTGATGGTGAAATAAAAGGCACTAGCATAGCTGAAGCTAAGGCATTGCTGCGCCAACAAGGTATTACGCCATCGGGCGTAAAGCGCAAACCTAAATCACTGTTTGGCGACGGTAAAAAAATTACCGCTTTAGATATCGCTATTTTTACCCGACAAATTGCCACTATGCTAGGTGCCGGCGTGCCGTTAGTGCAGTCAATAGACCTTATTGCTAACGGCGCAGATAATAAAAGTTTACGCACCTTAATGCAGAAAATCTCGGTAAAAGTGCAAGCCGGTTTGCCATTATCCGAAACATTGCGCGAGCACCCAAAGTATTTTGATGATTTATACTGCGACCTAGTAAAGTCGGGCGAAGCATCAGGCTCGTTAGACCAAATTTTTGACCGGCTGGCTATTTATAAAGAAAAAGCCGAAGCACTTAAATCAAAAATTAAAAAGGCCATGTTTTACCCTATTGCGGTGTTAGTGGTATCGGCGATAGTTACCTCAATATTGCTTATTTTTGTGGTGCCGCAATTTGCCGAAATTTTTGCTGGTTTTGGCGCCGAGCTTCCCGCATTTACTCAGCTCGTACTACATATTTCAGAAGTAATGCAGGAGTATTGGTGGCTGGTATTAGCTGCAATATTTGCTTTTGGTTATATCGTAAAAAAAACTTACGCTAATAATTTAACGTTTAGAACTTGGGCAGATGGCCGCATTATTAAACTACCGGTTATTGGTAGTATTTTAAATAAAGCCGCGGTAGCACGTTATGCGCGTACCCTTTCCACCACCTTTGCTGCCGGTGTACCTTTAATTGAAGCGCTGGAATCTGCTGCGGGCGCAGCGGGTAATGAGGTATATAAAAATGCTATTTTGTTTATTCGCGAGGAAGTCTCAGTGGGTAACCAGATGCATTTAGCCATGAAGCAAACCGACCAGTTTCCAGAAATGGTGCTATCAATGGTATCTATTGGCGAAGAAACGGGCGCCCTCGATAGCATGCTAAGCAAGGTTGCAAGCATTTATGAGCAAGAAGTTGACGATGCAGTTGACGGTTTAACGGCGTTGTTAGAGCCACTAATTATGGCGGTATTGGGTGTATTAATAGGCGGTTTAATTATTGCCATGTACCTACCCATTTTCCAGATGGGATCTATTATATAATGTCGTCAGTTACCGAAGCGTTAGTTGCTTTTCCAGTATTATTTATTGTTATTGCCGTAATTTTAGGTTTAATCATTGGCAGCTTTTTAAATGTCGTTATTTATCGCCTGCCAAAAATGATGGAAAACGAATGGCGGCAAGAATATCAGGCGTATTTTAGCCCTGATGGCACAGCACAAGCACCGGCTAAATTTAACCTAGCAACACCACGTTCGGCTTGCCCAAGCTGTAATGCTATGGTTCAGGCGCGCGATAATATACCTGTGCTTAGCTGGTTGCTATTAAAAGGCAAATGCCGTAATTGCCGCACCAGCATTAGCGCACGTTACCCGTTAGTAGAATTATTAACGGCGGTAATGTCGGCCGTAGTAGCCTGGCAGCTAGGCTTTGGTATTGCCGCTATAGTATTTATTGTTATTACCTGGGCGTTAATTACGCTGACTTTTATCGACATTGATAAGATGTTGCTACCCGATCAAATTACCCTACCCTTACTCTGGTTTGCCTTGTTATTTAGCCTTAGCGATTCAGCTTTTGTTAATCCAGCACAAGCTATGGTCGGCGCCGCTGCGGGCTACCTTAGCTTATGGTCGGTGTATTGGTTATTTAAGTTATTAACCGGCAAAGAAGGTATGGGTTATGGCGACTTTAAATTACTGGCCATATTTGGCGCCTTACTGGGCTGGCAGCAGTTGCCGCTGATTATTTTACTGTCGTCTTTAGTGGGTGCGGTGGTTGGTATTACGCTGCTTAGTGTGCAAGACAAGGATAGAAGCACACCTATTCCGTTTGGGCCTTATATTGCAGCGGCAGGCTGGATAGCCATGTTATGGGGCGAGCAATTAACCAATGCCTACTTACGCTATTTAAATTTGTAGTGTCGGGGGGCTTGTAGTGTCTGGTTTTATTGTTGGTCTTACTGGTGGCATTGGTTGTGGCAAAACGACGATAACCGAGTTGTTTTCTGCGTTAGGCGTACAACATGTTGATGCCGATATCGTAGCCCGAGAAGTTGTTATGCCTGGCACGCCCTGCTTGCAGGCTATAACGCAATACTTTGGCGAAGGTATATTACTTACTAGCGGTGAACTTAATAGAGCCGAGCTGCGTCAGAGGGTGTTTAGCTGTGCCAGCGATAAAATATGGCTTGAACAATTATTACACCCAGCAATACGGCAAACATTGCTATTACAATTAAAGAAACTAACATCTCCTTATGCGTTATTAGTTGCACCGTTACTGTTAGAAAATAAGCTTAACCAGCATGTGCAACGGGTATTAGTAATAGATTTACCCGAAAGCTTGCAGTTAAGCCGCGCTATGGCTAGGGATAAAGCCGACGAGCAGCAAATAAAGGCGATAATGGCAGCGCAGATATCGCGTAGCGAACGGCTAAAACTGGCCGACGATATAATTACCAATGACAGCAGTATCTCTGATTTAGTCGCCAAAGTTAGTCGCTTGCATCAGCAATATTTGCAGCAGGCGACAGCAATACCGTAACTAAGTATGCAGTGAGCTGTCACAACAGGCGTAAACGACAGACACATGACTGAACTTATTTACGAACATCCGTTAAATGAAAAGCTTCGTACCTATCTGCGTTTAGAGTATTTGTTAACGCAACTTCATAACCTGATGCCGTTAGACAGCGAATGGCAGCAGCAGGCATTTTTTAATACGCTATTTGATTTAATAGAAGTAATTGATCGCAATGATATTCGCCCCGATCTGATTAAAGATTGCGAGCGCTGTGAAAATGCGCTGGTAGCTTGGGCGAACCACCCTTCGGTTTCTGACGACAAGCTAAAATTGGTATTACAACAAGCTGTAAGACTACAAAGTGAACTGCTACGCAGCGGTAAATTTGTTGGCACCTTAAAAGAGGATAAATTTCTCGCGCCGCTGCGGCAACGCTTTTCTATTCCAGGTGGCGCTTGTTATTTTGACGTGCCGCAATTGCATTACTGGTCTAATTTACCTTTGGCAGAACGCAAACAAATGGCGACGAGCTGGTATAATGAGTTTGCCTTATTGCAGCAAACGGTAGAATTTGTTTTAGGCTTTTGCCGCGAAAAAGGCCAGTTTGCCGATGCTGTAGCCAATAATGGCTTTTATCAAAGTAACACTGAACAGACCGAATTATTGCGTATTCGCTATCCGTTAGCTGCTGGCGTTTACCCAACAGTAAGCGGTAACAAGTATCGGTATGCTATTCGCTTTATGCAGTTATGTGACGAAACCGGCCGCTGTAATAGCGATAAGAGCATCAACTTTGCATTAGCTTGTTGTTAAGGCTTGTAGTACGTATTTGGAGTAGCTAAATGAAAGTTAAATGCCCGACCTGTGATATTGATGTAGTGTGGTCTGCTGACGCCGCTTTTCGGCCATTTTGCTCAGAGCGCTGTAAGTTAATAGACTTAGGCGATTGGGCAGCAGAAAACCATCGCATTGCCGATAAAACAGCGATAGATAACCAGTTATCAGAAGAATATTTAGCTGAGCTTGAGCAAGAGTTTATGGCTCAAGATAACGAATTTTTTCAACACTAAACGCCAAACTGCTGCACAATGCGCTGCACGATGGGTTGATTGGCATCGGGAAAGGTAATATCGCCAAGCTCTGCCACGCTAACCCAGCGCAGCGGCTGGCCTTCACGGCCTTGTGGCTCGCCAGTAAACTCGCTTACTAACCACACATCTAATTGCACAGTTTTTTCTGGGTAGTGGTACTCAAGCTGCATTAATGCGCAGCTTGCGGTTACGTTAATGCCGATCTCTTCGTGTAGCTCGCGTAACAACGCCTGTTGCACGCTCTCGCTTGGCTCTACTTTGCCACCAGGAAACTCCCACTTACCACCCTGGTGCTGTTTAGCGCTACGTAACGCAAGCAAAATTTGCTTATCGCGCATAATTACGCCAACGGCAACGTGTATGACTTTATATTGAGGGGTATTTTGCATTGTTTCTGCACGTGCTCGCCAGTTAGTAACGCGAAAGATCCGGCTTGCTCACACCAACACGCCGTGAACCCTTCCTTGGGGGCTCGCTTCAGGCATCCTTGCCTTCAACGGTTGGCTTAGAGCAAGCCGGATCTTGCTTAAATGAACAGTATGCAGCCGAAGCCGACTTTATGTACCCTATGGCGAGTTTGGCTTATACCAACTTACCGTGACACTGCTTATACTTTTTGCCCGAACCACAGGGGCAAGCATCATTACGGCCTATTTTGTCATGCTCACGAAATGTTGGCGTAGCTGCTGACATATCAGCGGGTAGGTCGCTACCAATGCTTTGAGCTTCGTCATGTTGATAATCATGCGGTACAGCATCTGCTTTACGGCGCTGCTCATCAACGGCTTCTACATCTTCTGCGGCGCGCACTTGCACGCGGCCTAATACACCCACTACGTCAATTTTCAAGTTTTCTAACATGGTAGAAAACAATTCAAAGGCTTCGCGTTTATATTCTTGCTTCGGGTTTTTCTGCGCATAACCGCGTAAATTAATACCTTGGCGCAGGTGGTCCATTGCGGCTAAATGTTCTTTCCAGTGCGTGTCTAAGCTTTGAAGCATGATAGCTTTTTCAAACTGACGCAGTACTTCAGGGCCAACCATTTGTTCTTTAAGTGCGTAAGCTTGCTCAACTTCTTGTTGAATGCGTTCACGCAGCTTTTCTTCAAACAGCTTTTTATCGTCTGCCAGCCACTGGCTTATTGGCAAGTCGAGTAAGTAATCTGCTTTTAAGCGCTGTTCTAAGCCTGGTATATCCCACATTTCATCTAACGACAGTGGCGGAATATATTGACTAAGTACGCCATCAACTACGTCGGTGCGAATAGCACTAATGGTTTCGCTGATGTCAGTGGCGTCTAACAGTTCGTTACGTTGTTCGTATACGACTTTACGTTGGTCGTTAGCTACGTCGTCAAACTCAAGTAATTGTTTACGAATATCAAAGTTGCGCGCTTCTACTTTACGCTGGGCATTTTCAATGGCACGGCTTACCCAAGGGTGTTCAATAGCTTCGCCTTTTTCCATGCCTAAACGACGCATCATGCCAGCCATACGGTCTGAAGCAAAAATACGCATTAAGGCATCTTCTAACGACAAGTAGAACCGGCTTGAACCTGGATCACCCTGCCGGCCAGAACGACCACGCAATTGGTTGTCGATACGACGTGACTCATGACGTTCAGTACCAATAATATGCAAACCGCCAGAGGCAATTACTGCATCGTGACGCACCTGCCAATCGGCTTTGATTTTGGCTTTTTCTGCATCTGTGGCATCAGCACCTAAGGCCGCCAGTTCTGACTGTAAACTACCGCCAAGTACGATATCTGTACCACGACCTGCCATGTTAGTAGCAATGGTAACCGTACCTGGTTGGCCAGCATTGGCAATAATTTGCGCTTCGTTAGCGTGAAATTTGGCGTTTAATACTTGGTGTTTAATTTTTGCCTTGTTAAGCAAATTAGACAGATACTCTGAACTTTCAATAGAGGCTGTACCCACCAGCACTGGGCGGTTGGCATCACGCGTTTGAATAATATCAGCAATAATAGCTTGGTATTTATCTTCAGCATTTAAATACACCAGATCAGCCATGTCTTTACGCACCATTGGCCGATTGGTTGGCACTACGATGGTTTCAAGGCCGTAAATCTGTTGAAATTCAAATGCTTCAGTATCTGCCGTACCCGTCATACCAGATAACTTATCGTATAATCTGAAGTAATTCTGGAATGTAATAGAGGCTAAGGTTTGGTTTTCATTTTGAATTTTTACGCCTTCTTTGGCTTCAACCGCTTGGTGTAAGCCTTCTGACCAACGACGGCCTTCCATAGTACGGCCAGTGTGTTCGTCAACAATAACAATCTCACCGTCTTTTACTACGTAATCTACGTCGCGTTTAAATAACTGGTGCGCACGCAATGCGGCATATACGTGGTGCAACAATGTAATGTTGGCGGCGGAGAATAAGGTGTCATGCTCTTGAATTAAGCCATGCTCGCGCAGCATGTCTTCAACTTTAATTTGACCTTGCTCGGTTAAGTAAACCTGACGCGCTTTTTCGTCTAAAGTGAAATGGCCGTCACCATGTGCGCCTTCTTCATCTTCTTTTTCTTGCCGTACCAGCTGAGGCACTAATAAGTTAATTTGTTTATAAAGCTCTGAACTGTCTTCAGCTGGACCAGAAATAATTAACGGCGTACGCGCTTCGTCAATTAAAATTGAGTCAACTTCATCGATAATAGCAAAGGCTTGATCGCGCTGAACACGCTCTTGTGGCGAAAACGCCATATTGTCGCGCAAGTAGTCAAAACCGAACTCGTTATTAGTACCATAGGTAATATCAGCGGCGTAGGCTTGCTGTTTATCTGGGTGCGCCATGCCTGGCACGTTTACACCAACGGTTAAGCCGAGAAAAGAAAATAACGGTTCGTTAGTTTGTGCATCACGACGGGCAAGGTAGTCGTTTACGGTAATAACATGTACGCCACCGCCATTAAGCGAGTTAAGGTAAGCCGGTAGCGTAGCCGTTAGCGTTTTACCTTCACCGGTGCGCATTTCAGAGATTTTACCCTGATGCAGCACCATACCGCCCATTAGCTGCACGTCAAAGTGGCGCATACCAAATACACGCTTACTGGCTTCACGCACGGTAGCAAACGCTTGCGGCAGAATATCATCTAGCGTGCTGCCTTCAGCAAGTAGTTGCTTAAACTCTTGCGTTTTGCTCTTCAGCTGGTCGTCGGATAAGGCTTCGAACTCTGCCTCTAACGCATTGATCTGCTGTACTTGTTTTTCTAATTTTTTTAAGAAGCGGTCGTTGCGGCTACCAAATAATTTGGTAAAAAGTTTTCCAAACATTATCCAAATACCATTTTAAGTTAAAATATTAAAACATCAGCATATTACGCTAGATATGGTGCCCGATGCTAACGCTTTCAAGGTGCAACATTCTTTGTATTCACAGAAGCTGTTACACTACTTAGGTGTATCCCTTGTTGTAGGTGCTTTAGGCTATGGCCCGTTACACTCAAAAACCGCTGGATGTGAGTAAAGTGCTGTCGCACAGTACGCTGGCATCGCAGCAACAGCAAGTCAGCCTAGTGCAGCAGCTGAACAAGGTGCTGGCTGAGGTGTTGCAACTAGAGCAACTTAGCTTTTGCCAAGTTAGCTGCATTCGTGATGGCCGAGCTGTTATTTTATCAGCTTCAGCGCCATGGTTAACCCGGTTAAAATTGCAGCGCGACGCTATTCTAGACAATTTTCGTAAAAAAATCTTGCCTGATTTAGCCGGAATTGACATTGAGGCCTCACCTAACGGCCAAATTAATCACTACAGCTTGCCCATTCCTCAAAAAACCAGCTATCAGCTATCAGAGCACGCCGCACAAAGCCTGCGTGCTGCTGCAGAATCAAGCGATGGCCCGTTAAAACAAGCGCTGTTAAAATTGGCACAAAACGCTGAGGCCAAAAACAACAAAACCCGGTAAAACCGGGTTTCTGCTATTACTTATTCTTAGGCTAGCTGCGGTGCTAAATATGAAATTGGCATTTGTGCTTTATCTTCAAAGGTAACAAATTCCCAATTTTCTTGATTAGCTAATACTGCACAAAGCAATTGGTTATTCAAAGCATGTCCAGTTTTAAACGACTTAAACTCACCTAAAATGCTGTAGCCGGCCATATAAAGATCGCCAACTGCATCTAAAATTTTGTGTTTAATAAACTCGTCTTCATAACGCAAGCCATCTTGATTAAGCACACGGTATTCATCTAATACCACGGCATTATCGAAGCTACCACCTAAGGCCAGGTTATTGGCTCGCAGGTACTCTACCTCATGCAAAAAACCGAAAGTGCGCGCACGGCTAATATCTTTAATAAAACCAGCGGCAGAGAAATCAAGCTGCATATGCTGCACAGTTTCGGCAATAACAGGGTGATCAAACTGAATAGCAAAGTCGATTTTAAAGCCATGGTGGGGTTTAAACTCGGCCCACTTATCACCGTCTTCTACCCGTACTGCTTTTTTAATACGAATAAATTTCTTCGCTAAGCGCTGCTCGGCGACACCGGCTTCAAGCAGCAGATAAACGAAAGGGCTAGCACTGCCGTCCATAATTGGAATTTCAGCAGAGTCTACTTCAACAATTAGGTTATCGATGCCCATTCCGGCAATGGCTGCCATCAGGTGTTCAGTAGTAGACAAACGCACGCCATTTTCATTGATTAAACAGGTACACATCACGGTATCGCCCACTAACTCTGGCGCTACTTTGAAGTCGACTACCGGATCAAGGTCAACACGACGAAACACGATACCCGTGTTGTCTGGCGCAGGTCGGAGAGTAAGCGTAACCTTTTCGCCTTTGTGTAACCCCACCCCGATAGAGGTGACTATTTTGTCGATAGTACGTTGTTTAATCATAATTTATTCCTGCTCAAATATAAGCAATCACAAAATGGCGGCGAAGCTTAGCACAAATGTGGCTATTATGCCAAATTTCACTGAACCGCAGCTTAATTATGCTGCCAGCCTTGCCAGCGACTAACCGGCTACTAACCAATTACTCAATATAGACCTAGTCGGCTTGTTTGCGTAGAAACGCTGGAATATCAAATATATCAATATTCGCTTTGCTTTCCGGCTGTGCTTTTGTTGCTATTGCAGGCGCTTCATCACGCATGGTCTGCGGCGCAGATTTTTGCATAGTGTTACCCTGTTGCACATATACTGGCATTGGCTCTGGGCGGCTATTCTGCACTAGGCTGATATCAGGGCGACGATCGGCACCAATACCGGTTGCTACTACAGTTACACGCAGTTCGTCGTGCATATTAGGATCAATTACCGCACCAACTACTACCGTCGCATTTTCAGAAGCAAAAGCTTTTACCGCATTACCTACGATTTCAAACTCTTCAATACTGATATCTAAACCAGCAGTAATGTTAACTAAAATACCTTTAGCACCGGACAAATCAATGTCCTCTAACAGTGGGCTAGAGATAGCTTGCTCTGCTGCTTCCTCAGCACGATCTGGGCCTGAAGCTGTGCCGCTACCCATCATAGCTGTACCCATTTCAGACATAACCGTACGTACGTCAGCGAAGTCGACGTTGATTAAGCCCGGACGAGTGATTAGCTCAGCAATACCCTGCACTGCACCAAGTAATACGTTATTTGCTGCTTTAAACGCATCTAATAAAGTCGTGCCTTTACCTAACACTTTTAACAGTTTGTCGTTAGGGATAGTAATTAACGAGTCAACATACTTACTTAACTCTAAAATGCCTTCTTCAGCATAAGCTGTGCGTTTTTTGCCTTCGAACGGGAAAGGTTTAGTAACCACCGCTACCGTTAAAATACCTAACTCACGCGCCACTTCAGCAACCACAGGCGCTGCACCTGTACCGGTACCACCGCCCATACCAGCTGCGATAAACACCATATCGGCACCTTGAATGGTTTTTTTGATGGTTTCGCGATCTTCTTCAGCTGAACGTCGGCCTATTTCAGGATTTGCACCGGCACCTAAGCCTTTAGTTACACCTGCGCCTAACTGCAGCGTGATGTTAGCTGAAGAATTACGCAGCGCTTGGGCATCAGTATTTGCTACCACAAACTCTACGCCTTCAATATTGCTGGCGACCATATATTCAACTGCGTTACCGCCGCCGCCGCCAACACCAATTACTTTAATTACAGCTTCTTGGCTGTGGTTTTCCATTAATTCAAACATAGCTCTCTCTCCGTTTCTACGCTTACTTTAAAATTCACCTTTAAACCAGCTGCTGATCCGCTTAACGAAACTGCTCACTGAATCTCGCACATCGACAGACTTTTTCTGCTGATGGCGTGCATCTTTACCGTACAGTAATAGCCCTACCACGCTGGCATAAGCTGGGTCCTGTACGTATTCTTTTAAACCCGTAACATGCATAGGTTGACCTACGCGTACCGGCATTTGAAAAATATCTTCGGCAAACTCTACCGCACCTTCCATCTTAGATGTGCCACCGGTTAGTACCACTCCGGCGGCTATTTGCTCTTCAAGGCCGCTGCTTCTTATTTCTTCTAGCACCAGTTCAAATAGCTCTTGATAACGTGGTTCTACTACTTCAGCTAGTGTATGACGCGACATTGACCGAGCGGGCCTGCCACCAACACTGGGTACTTCGATACTTTCTTCTTTACCTACCATGCTGCGCAGCGCACAGGCGTACTGCACCTTTATGTCTTCAGCATGGCTAAGCGGGGTACGGAAAATTTTTGCAATATCGCTAGTTACCTGATTACCCGCCACCGGAATAACCGCAGTGTGTCGCAGTGCGCCATTGGTATAGATAGAAATATCGATGGTGCCACCGCCCATATCAACCACACACACGCCAAGCTCTTTTTCATCATCGGTTAGTACCGCAAAGCTAGAGGCTAGTGAGCTGAAAATAAGCTGATCGACTTGCAAGCCGCAGCGTTCAACACACTTTTCAATATTTTTTGCCATGTCATTAGCACAGGTAATAATGTGCGCACGCGCTTCCATTCTTACCCCTGACATACCAATTGGGCTTTTAATACCCTCTTGCATGTCTACTGAGAACTCTTGCGGCAACACATGCAGCATGCGGCGTTCAGCCGAGATAGGCACTGATTTAGCCGCGTGAATAACGTTAGAGACATCTTCAGCAGTGACTTCAGTATCATTAATTGGCACCATACCACTTTCGTTTTGACAGCGAATATGTTTGCCAGTAATACCCAAGTACACCGATGAAATGCGGCAATCGGCCATCAGTTCAGCTTCATCTATTGCGCGTTGCACCGCTTGCACTACTAGGTTTAAATCGTTAACACCGCCTTTATCCATACCGCGGGATACATGAGTACCTACACCGACAATGCTTAGCTTGTCGTCGGCAGTTATTTCGCCCACCACTGCTTTTATCTGCGCAGTGCCGATATCCAGGCCAACAATTAGATCTCTCTCTAACGACTTTGTCATGCTTTTCTCTTTTGTTCAGTACTGTAACGCACTGCTATGCCAGTGTCGTAACGTAGGTCCACTTCGGCTACGGCGTCGGCTTTATGTTTACTAATTACTGGGTAGAGCTCAATAAAGCGCTGCACCCGTTTTAAGGTATCTTCGCGGCCAAGCCTTAAGGCTACGCCGTTACTTAGGCTTAATTGCCATGAAAAACGCTCGGTTAACCCCAGCGCTACAGCGTTAAATTTATGCAGGGCCAATAAGCCCTGCATATGGCGGAACATGGTTAGTGCGTCCTGCTGGCTGCCTTCTGGGCCGGTTAACATTGGAAGTTCCGTTTTCAGCTGCTGTAAGGGTGCTTGAAATACGTCACCCTGTTCATTTAATAATTGCTGCTGATTCCAAATTGCTACCGGCTGTTGTTCTGTCACAACCACAACCAAAGCGTCAGGCCATTGTTTGCGCACGGCTGCCTGATAAACCCAAGGTTGCTGTAACAGGAACTGCTGCACTTGATCCACGTTCACGCTAAAAAAGTTACCTACATACTGCTGTTGCAATTTATGGTGCAGGGTTCCTATATCGATATGCTGAAAATCACCATATAACTTTACTTGTTTTACTGGCGCGCTCTGCTGGCTTTGTGTCCAGTCAGCTATTTTTACGCCTGCCCACGCTAGCGCAGCCATAGCGACAATAAAAAACACCACTCCCGCATAAAATGCGGGTTGTTGTTTAAATTGCAGCTTAGGTAAACGCCAGTTCATGGTTATTACGCCTTTTGCGCTTGGGTTAATATCGCCAGCACCAACTGCTGGAAACTCATGCCAGCCGCTTTAGCCGCCATTGGCACTAATGACTTTTCCGTCATGCCCGGCACAGTATTCACTTCTAGCAAATAATGCTGCCCGTCTTGGTCAAGCATAATATCTACTCGGCCCCAGCCGGTTGCGCCTACCGCATTAAACGCGTTAAGTGCGGTGTTTTGCATCATGGCGGTGTGCTCTGCCGATAACGGCGCAGGGCATAAATACTCTGTACTGTTAGCCTGATATTTTGCTTCGTAATCATAAAACGCGCGCGGTGTGCGCATTTCTACTATCGGTAACACCTGACCATTTAAAATAGCCACAGTAAATTCACGACCATTAATCCAGCGTTCTACCAAAATTTCACTGTCGTACTTTAATGCTGCGGCAATAGCCTGCTCTAGCTCGGCAGCACTATTAGCTGCACTCATACCAATGCTGGAACCTTCATTGGCGGGCTTAACCATAACCTTGCCACCTAAGCTGGCTAATAAACCGGCAAAATCGGTGTCTTGACTATGCACTACCGCAAAAGCCGCCGTAGGCAATTTTTGCGCTTGAAATAACCACTTGCAGCGAATTTTGTCCATTGCCAGTGCTGAGCCTAGTACTCCGCTGCCAGTATAAGGTAAACCTTGTTGCGCCAGTGCGCCTTGCATAGTACCGTCTTCGCCACCACGGCCGTGTAATACGATAAATACACGTTGCGCACCGCTAGTTGTTAGCTCGGTTAACGCCTGATGTTTTGGATCAAAACCATAAGCATCGACACCTGCATCGGTTAATGCTTTCAATACCGCGTTACCAGAGCGCAGCGACACCTCGCGCTCGGCCGAATTACCGCCAAACATTACCGCTACCTTGCCAAATGCATTAACACTACTACTCATGCTTTTTCTCCTGCACTGGCTTTAAGTTGATTTATATTCAATTGCATAGCAGCCAACTGCTTTACTAAGCTGCCGATATTACCGGCGCCTTGGGTTAGCAGTACATCGCCATCTTGTAACACTGTGGCTAAACTTGGCGCTAAATCTGTGGGTTCAGCAATATAAATGGGGTCTAATGCACCGCGCGCCCGAATTGAGCGACATAAGCTGCGACTATCAGCGCCGGCAATGGCTGGCTCGCCAGCACTATACACTTCAAGCAACAGCAACATATCAACAGTTGAAAGCACCTTGGCAAAGTCTTCGTATAGATCACGGGTACGGCTATAGCGGTGCGGTTGATAAGCCATAACTAAACGTCTATTGGGCCAAGCTGCACGAGCAGCGGCAATGGTTGCAGCGACTTCAGTTGGATGATGGCCGTAATCGTCTACCAGCACCACCTTGCCATTACCGGTGTCAAATTCACCGTATTGCTGAAAGCGCCGACCAATGCCTTCAAATTTTCTTAACGCCGTCAAAATAGCTTGCTCGCTAATACCTTCATCCGCCGCTAAAGCAAACGCGGCTGTGGCATTTAATGCGTTATGTTTACCAGGTAAATTAAGTGCTACCTCACGCTGATTGCCGCTGCCATCAGTAATAGTAAACTGGCTTTGTGTGCCGGTTTGACTAAATTCACTGATTACATAGTCAGCGTCATCGCTAAAGCCGTAGGTTATAACCGTGCGACTAATTTGCACAATTACACTACGCAGTACCGGATCGTCAATACAAACTACAACAACGCCGTAAAACGGCAGGTTGTGGCAAAACTCTAAATAGGTGGCTTTAAGCTTTTCAAAGTCACCTTGATAGGTGTCCATATGGTCAGCTTCAATATTGGTAACTACGGTTGCTAATGGCTGCAAATGCAAAAACGATGCATCGCTTTCATCAGCTTCAGCAATTAGATAACGCCCAGCACCCAACCTAGCATTGGCACCGGCCGAGTTAAGTAAACCACCGATAACAAATGTGGGATCAGTGCCCGCTTCGGCAAATATTGACGCCAACAAACTGGTTGTTGTAGTTTTACCATGCGTACCGGCCACCGCAATACCATGACGAAACCGCATTAATTCGCCTAACATTTCCGCACGACGCACTATTGGTATACGAAACTCACGCGCGGCGGCAACCTCTGGGTTTGCGCTATTAATGGCGCTAGATACCACGACTACGCTAGCACCCGTTACGTTTTCTGCAGCATGGCCAAAACTAATACGGGCGCCAATAGAAATAAGGCGTTCAGTTACGGCATTTGGCGCAATGTCCGAACCAGAAATATTGTAGCCTTCGTTAACGAGTACCTCGGCAATACCGCCCATACCGGCGCCGCCAATACCAACAAAGTGAATACGCTCGACCCGGCGCATAGCTAATTTTTTCTGTTGTGGAGTAGTAATCATATCTGTTGTCCTGTTACTTGCTGACCAACGGCTTGCTGACATAACGCCACTACCTGTGCTGTTGCATGATCTAAGGCACAGGCACGCGCTTTGGCGGCCATTTGCTGTAACGATGTTTTATTGTCTAACCATTGCTGCAATAACGGCAGCAAATGCTGCTCGTCCAAATTACGCTGCAACACTAACTGGGCTGCACCTTGCTCACTAAGCCAGCGCGCATTTGCAGTTTGATGATCATCAATTGCCGTAGGTAGCGGCACAAAGACTGCGGCAATACCGGCGCAAGCGACTTCGCTTACGGTTAACGCGCCTGCACGACAAATTACGACATCAGCCCACGCATAGGCCTTGGCCATATCGTCAATAAAAGCACTCACTTCTGCCGTTAACTGACCCACGCCACCTTGCCAATAGGCTTGTTGCGTTTGTTGTTGCGATGCTTTGCCAGTTTGATGCCGCACGGCAATTGCACCCTGTTTAGCCGCTTTGGCAAAGATAGTTGGTAAGGTGTCGTTCAATACTTTGGCGCCAAGACTTCCACCCATAACTAATACTTTAAGGCTACCGCTATAGTCATGATCTGCGCCAATGCTAAGCAGCTCTGCCCGTACCGGATTACCCACCACTTGCTGTTTAGCATGGCCCGCAAATGCAGCGGGGAATGCCACCAATACTTTGCTAGCTAGTTTTGCCAGTAAACGATTAGTACTACCGGCTATAGCATTTTGTTCATGAATTAATAACGGTAAGCGCTTTAACCATGCCGCTACACCACCTGGGCCGCTGGCATAACCGCCAAAACCCAATACGATATCCGGCTGCACACTATTGATAACCTTACGCGCTTGCCACACCGACTTTAGTAACATCCATGGCGCTTTTAGCAGTGATAGCAGGCCTTTACCGCGCAAACCTTCAACGTTAATAGTGTGAAATGCCCAGCCAAACTGTGGAACTAAGGTCGCTTCCATACGGGTTGGCGTGCCTAACCAATGCACTTGCCAGCCTGCGGCATTAAGCGCAGTTGCTACCGCATGTGCGGGGAAGATATGGCCACCGGTGCCACCGGCCATAATTAGAATACGCGGTTTAGTCATTGCGACCTCCGCTAATGGCATGCTTACCCTTTAACCGCACTTCAAAATCAATACGCAATAATAACGCGGCAGCGGCCAGCATAATAACTAAACTACTACCACCTGAGCTAACAAAGGGTAAAGTTAAACCTTTAGTTGGCAACGCACCGGTAGCTACACCAATATTTACCGCAGATTGAAAACCAATCCAAATTGCTAAGGCGTAAGCAAGAAAACCGTGGAAGCTCATTTGTTTTTCTAACGCACGCTGGCCAATCCACAACGCGCGATATACCAGCATAAATAACAGGCCCAATAATATCGTTACACCGATAAAACCAGTTTCTTCGGCGATAACCGCCAGAATAAAGTCGGTATGTGCTTCGGGTAAATATTCTAATTTTTGAATGCTATTACCCAAGCCTTGGCCAAACCAGCCACCACGACCAAACGCCATTAACGACTGAGTAAGCTGGTAACCGCTACCAAAAGGATCAGCCCAAGGGTCAAGAAAGGCCGTAACGCGTTTCCAGCGGTATTCGCTATAAACAATCAATACGCCAATGGCCAGTAGCCCAGTAAAAATTAAGCAGAAGAACTGCCACAACTTGGCGCCAGCTAAAAACAACAGCGCAACAGCAGTAGCAAACATAACAATAACCGTGCCTAAGTCAGGCTGCATTAGTAGTAATACCGCAAAAGCGAATAACACTAACAATGGCTTAATAAAGCCTTTAATATTTTCACGCACTTCTTCATGGCGTCGTACTAGGTAGCTGGCTAAATAGATGAAGAAAAACAACTTAGCGGGTTCAGCCGCTTGTAAACCGATAGGGCCGATAGATAACCACCGCGTACTACCGTTAACATTATGGCCAACCAATAATACAGCAATAAGTAATGCTAACGCGGCAAATAACAACAGCATATTGCTGTTATGCCACCATTGCACTGGAATATTGATCACCAGTAAAGCCACACCAAAACCTATGCCCAAATACAGTAAATGGCGAATAGTAAAGTGCAATTCGTTATCGTATAGCCGCGTTGCTACAGGCACAGATGCGCTGGTAATCATTACCACGCCCAGCGCGACAATAAGCATTAGTAGGGTTAAAAACAGCTTGTCGTAAGGTGCCGTGTCGTCGGCACTCCACCAATTAGTAATACCTTGTATTGGGTTAAACCAAGATGATTTAAACAACGTTAGCGCAAGCTGCTTCATAGCACCTCCGCCTTAACCGCGGAGGCAAACTGCTCACCACGATCACTGTAACTTTTAAACATATCTAGGCTAGCGCAAGCTGGCGACAGCAACACCATATCGCCAGGTTTGGCTAAGCGCGCAGCTACTTTCACGGCGTCTTGTAGCGTTTTAACTGGAATGCTATTCGCTTTTAATTCAGCAATAGCTGGGCCGTCTTGGCCAAGAGTAATAAGCTGCTGTACATCCGCATCCAGTACCGGCTTTAGCTCGCGCATATCCGCGCCCTTGCCGTCACCGCCAGCAATTAAAATTAAGTTGCCACTAACACTGGGCCGTAAACCGGCAATTGCTGCTAATGTCGCGCCAATATTGGTTGCTTTAGAGTCGTTAACCCAGCGCACGTTATTGCTATTAGTTACTAAAACACAACGATGTGGTAGCGATTCAAATTGCTGTAGTGCTTGCACAACACCGGTACGGCTAGCGCCAGCAGCTAGCGCTAAGCTAGCAGCAACCAGCGCATTAAATTCATTATGTGCACCAAATATGGTCATTTGACTAACGTTTAGTAGCGGCTCACTGGCCAGCATTAAACAACGCTGCCCCTCGCACTCGGCAACGCCGTATGCCGCATCGGCTAACTTAATACCCAGTGTTTGCGCGGTTTGTTCTGGGGTGGTTGCGCTGTCATCTAAATTAAACACCGCCAATTGCGTATGCTGGTATACCCGCTGTTTAGACTCGGTATAGGCTGACATAGTGTGATAGCGGTCTAGATGATCGGCACTGATATTTAAAATAGTGCTGGCTACGCTTTGTAAGCTAAACGTGGTGTCTAACTGAAAACTTGATAACTCCAGCACAAATACATCAACACTAGGCTGAGCAATAGCCTCTAGTACTGGCAAACCGATATTACCCGCCGCTAACGCATTAATGCCGCTGCATTTAAGCATGGCTTCAACCAGTTTAGTTACCGTAGACTTACCATTAGAGCCGGTAATAGCAATAACCGGTTTTTGATTGAAACGTGCGAACAGCTCAACATCGCCTATTAATTCAGCGCCTTGAGCAACGGCAAAACGAAGCGCAGGATGCGTTGGCGATAAACCCGGACTTAGAATAATCATGTCCATTTTCGCTAAGCGATTCGCATCTAGTTCGCCTAAGTAAATACCGTCTACTTTTTCTGCTGCTATTTGCTCAATACCGGCAGGTTTAATCCGGCTGTCCATTAACACGGGTTTCACGCCCAAGCTTAGTAAAAAACGCACCGTGGCCAGCCCAGACAAACCTAGGCCTACTACGGCGATGCGTTTTTTTGCTAAACGTTGCGTGATGGCAACCTGTGTTATCGTCGGCATCATTGTTATCTCAGCTTTAAGGTGGCTAGGCCAACCAGCACAAAAATGATCGACAAGATCCAAAACCGTACAATAACCCGCGGTTCTGGCCAGCCTTTTAGTTCGTAATGATGATGAATAGGTGCCATTCGGAAAATGCGCTGACCACGCAGCTTATAAGAGCCTACTTGCAAAATGACCGAGACTGTTTCCATAACAAAGATGCCGCCCATAATAAACAGCACAATTTCTTGTCTTACTAAAATGGCAATGACACCTAGCACTGCACCCAAGGCTAATGAACCCACGTCACCCATAAATACTTGTGCTGGATAGGTGTTAAACCACAAAAAGCCTAAACCAGCGCCGACCAAGGAGGCACAAACCACCACCAGTTCGCTGGCGTGAGGTAAATAAGGGATATGCAAATAACTAGAAAAATTAACGTTGCCACTTAAGTACGCAATAATGGCAAATGCGGCAGCTACCATAATGGTTGGCACAATGGCTAAGCCGTCTAGGCCATCAGTAAGATTTACGGCATTGCTAGTACCAACAATAACAAAATAGCTTAGCGCTAAAAACAATAAGCCCAACTGCGGCATAACGTCTTTAACAAAAGGCACTAATAATGCGGTTTCGGCTGGACGTTCGGCGGTAAAATACAAAAACGCTGCCACAGCAATAGCAAATAAGGATTGCCAAAAATACTTCCAGCGCGCAATTAGGCCTTTAGGGTCTTTACGCACCACTTTGCGATAGTCGTCGACAAAGCCAATCCAGCCAAAGCTGACTAAAACAAAAAGTACTACCCAGACATATTTATTTTCTAAATTAGCCCATAGTAAGGTACTTATTAACACCGCGCCCAAAATTAGCAAGCCGCCCATCGTAGGCGTGCCTTTTTTCGAGAAATGACTTTCTGGGCCGTCACCACGCACAACCTGACCAATTTGCATGCGTTGTAAGCGGGCAATGAGTTTAGGCCCTAAATATAAACTTAAAAATAACGAGGTTAAAATACCCAAAATGGCGCGAAACGTTAGATAACTAAACACGTTAAACGCATTAAAATACTGGGTTAAGTACTCGGCTAACCAAACTAGCATGGGTGACTCTCCTGCTGACATCTTTCTAGCAAGTCTTGTACGACTAATTCCATTTTCGCACTGCGCGAGCCTTTCACTAGCAGGGTGACTTCCTGTTGTTCTAATACTATTGGCATTAAGCGCTGAATAAGCGCTTGGCGCGAACTAAAATGAGCGCCTTGTCCAGCAAACAAATCGCTGGCGCTCTGTGATAACACGCCAAGGGTGAACAACAGATTAACACCTGCTTTTTGTGCGTATAAACCTATCTCTTCATGGTATAAACGGGCGTCAGTACCCAATTCCGCCATGTCGCCTAGCACTAATATGCGATAGCCAACAAACGCCGTTAATAAATCAATCGCGGCCTTAACTGACTCAACATTGGCATTGTAGGTATCGTCAATCAGACGTAATTGCGGTGACAGCATGTTAATATTGGCACGGCCTTTAACGGCGGGCATTTGCGCTAAACCTAATTGCACGTCGAGTAAGCTTGCGCCAACAGCAATGCTCGCGGCGGCAGCAGCTAAGGCATTAGAAACATTATGCTTACCAGGCAGTGTTAACTGTACAAACTGCTTACCTTGTGGGCAAACCAATTCAAAACCGGCACAACCGTGGTCGTCTAGAACTATTGCCTGTGCGCAGTAATCCGTCGTTTTAGTGGTAGAAAACTGCACCACCTGCTTACCGGCTAAACGCTGTAGCCAATAATCGCAATACTGGCTGTCGGCTGGAATAATGGCTAAACCTTGCTCAGTAATAGCATTAAAAATTTCACCTTTTGCCCGCGCCACCCCATCTACGTCGCCAAAACCCTCTAGGTGCGAAGCGGCAACGTTGGTAATAATGGCAACATCGGGTTTTGCCAGCGCAGTGGTATAGGCTATTTCACCTTGATGATTAGCACCCAGTTCAAGCACGGCATAGTCATGCTTTTCGCTAAGACGCAACATAGTAAGCGGTACGCCAATATCATTATTAAAATTGCCCTGCGTAGCTAACACACGGCCACGTCGGCTTAAGATAGCCGCGATCATTTCTTTGACTGTAGTTTTACCCGCACTGCCAGTTACTGCTACCGTTTTTACCGCTAAGCGGGCTTTTACCGCAGCCGCTAACTGGCCTAATGCCAGATGAGTGTCGTGCACAATAATTTGTGGAATATCGACATTTACCGCTTGCTCTACAACAACCGCTGCCGCACCTTTAGCCTTTACCTCTGCAATAAATGCTGAGCCATCAAAATTAGGGCCTTTTAAGGCGATAAACAAATCGTCGTTCGCAATAGTTCGGCTGTCTGTACTGACATTTAAAATACTGACGTTGTGGCCGACTAAGCTACCATCGAGCATTAACGCAATTTCTGCACAGTTTAATTTTATCATGCTGGCATCTCCGCAATAAGCTGGCGAAGATAAGCACGTTCATCATATTGCCGCTGCTCAGTACCAATAATTTGAATAGTTTCATGGCCTTTACCAGCGATAAGCACAATGTCATGTGCTTGTGCGCTGATCAGCGCTAGCTTAATGGCACTTTGTCGATCAGGCTCAATGGTATAGCTGCCGTCAGGGCTCATACCTGCGGCAATATCTTCGCAAATAGCAACAACATCTTCGCTGCGCGGATTATCAGCAGTAACAATTACATGGTCGGCATAAAGCTCGGCAATTTGGCCCATTATTGGCCGTTTGCCGCGGTCACGGTCACCACCGCAGCCAAACACACACCATAAGCGGCCTTTACAATGTAAACGTAATGACTGTAGCGCCTGCTGTAATGCATCTGGAGTATGAGCGTAATCGACAACGGCGGTAAAATTTTGTGGAAACTTAAACTGTTCCATTCTGCCTGGCACCGGTTGTAGCTGGCTGCAAGCAGTAATAATTGCAGCGAAGTCATAGCCAAGCACCAATAAACTCGCTATTGCAGCCAGTGTATTTTGAATATTAAATTCGCCTAACAGCGGTAAATAAAAACGTTGTTCAGATAAGTGGCTGCTTAGTTTAAGCTGATAACCTTCGGTGGTAACAACAACGTCAGAATAACCAAGATACTGGCTAAAACCGGCACAGTCTTCAGCTTTACCATAAGCAAATACCGGCACTTGGCTTTGCGCGGCCAGCTTACGGCCAAATTCATCAGATACATTAATTACCGCAGTACGGCTTAACTGTGGCGTAAATAACGTCGCTTTTGCTGCGGCGTATTCGGCCATAGAGCCGTGATAATCTAGATGATCGCGGGTTAGGTTAGTAAAAACCGAGACATCAAACAATAAACCCGCAACCCGATGCTGCGCTAACGCATGCGACGACACTTCCATAGCAACTAACTTGGCATTATTAACCACGCTAAGTGATAAAATACGTTGTATATCAACATAATGCGGTGTGGTATTTGGCAACGGCGTTAGGTTGCTGCACGAACCATAGCCTAGCGTGCCAATAACTGCAGCGGGCAGAGCTAATTGCTCAGCTAAACGACTAATAAAAAATGCCGTGCTGGATTTACCATTAGTGCCGGTTATACCAACTAATTGCAGTTGTCGCGCCGGTTGCTGATAAAAATTTGCGGCCAGTGCCGGCAGTAGTTGCACCAGTTCTGGCAATACCACCACACGTTTGTCGTTGTAGCTACCTTCGTTGGTTAGCACCAAACCCGCGCCTTGCGCTAAAGCTTGGCTAATAAACTGTTTACCATGTTGTTGCACACCAGGAATAGCTAAAAATACGTCATTAACGCCAACGTTACGGCTATCTAGCTGTAACTGCTCTAGCTCAACATCTGGTACATCATTGGCATACAAGGCCAACCACTGCTTAGAATTAACCGGCATTGCTACCCCCTGTTATTGCAGAAAGCTTGGGTTGGTTTAGTGCATCTGGTGTTAAATTTAACAGCTGCATACTTGCACCCATGATATTGGCAAAAACCGGCGCCGCTATTTCACCACCATGATAAAAATCACCTGCGGGCTCATTAATAACCACGACACAAGCTAAGCGAGGATTAGACACAGGGCCGACACCGGCGAACGAGGCGATATAATCTTCGCCATAACCACCAGCGATGGCTTTACGCGCGGTACCTGTTTTGCCACCCACGCGATAACCTTTAACCTGCGCTCGGGTGGCAGTACCACCGGGCATAATATTCGCTTCCATCATTTCCAACATCGCGGCCGCATTTTTGCTATCTAGCACTTGCTCACCCGGCTGCTGATTTTCACTTTTTAAAATAGTCAGCGGACGACTAATACCACCATTGGCCATAGTGGCATAAGCTCTGGCTAACTGTGCTGCAGTAACTGACAAACCATAGCCAAAGGCTAAAGTAGCACGTTCAAAATCCGACCAACGCCGACGATGGCTTAACATGCCACTACTTTCGCCATTTAAGCCAAGGCCGGTATCAATACCCAACCCCATATTGCTATACAAACCAAGTACGTGCTCATGCGGCATAGACAGCACTAGCTTGCTTACACCCACGTTGCTCGATTTTTGAATAATGCCGGTTAGGCTAAGTGTTTTATAGTTATTAGCATCACGCACCCAGCTGCCGCCAATGCGCATATAACCTGGGCTGGTATCAACAGTAGCGCCTAGCTTAGTCGCACCAAACTCAAGCGCACTTAATACCGCTAGAGGCTTCATGGTTGAACCGGGTTCAAAGGTGTCAGTAATGGCGCGATTGCGAAACAAATAGGCCGGAGCATTACCACGATTATTGGGATTAAATGATGGGCTGTTAACCATGGCAAGCACTTCGCCAGTTTGCACATCCACCACAATAGCTGAGCCTGAGGTAGCGCCATGTGATAACACCGCTTTTTTTAGTTCGCGGTAAGTAACAGTTTGAATACGCTGATCAATACTAAGATGCAAATTACCCGGCTGCTGCGCCTTGGCTCGCTCTATTACTTCTATTTCACGGCCTTTGGCATCTTTACGAAATACTTTACGTCCAGCAGCGCCCGTTAAAAACTCGTCGTAACGTTTTTCTATGCCTTCAACGCCAATATCATCAACGTTGGTAAAGCCAATTAGCTGAGCAGTAACTTCACCCGCAGGGTAATAGCGACGCGACTCTTGGCGAAAATAAATGCCCGGCACTTTTAGCTTTTTAACGTAATCGACTACGGCAGGATTAACCTGACGCTGTAAATAAACAAACCGCCGCTGCGGGTTGTCGCCAATTTTAGTTAGTAGCTGTGCTGAACTCATTTGTAAAATGTCAGCCAGTGCGTGCCAGCGCCGCTCGTCAGCTGAAGCATGACGCTCGATGACTACTTTGGGGTCGGCCCAAATAGCCTCAACCGGTATGCTCATCGCCAGCTCTTCGCCGTTGCGATCAAAGATCATACCGCGTAATACCGTGTCAGCCTCAACCCTTAGGCTGCGCATATCACCTTGGCTTACTAACATTTCTGGTTCAACCACTTGTAACCAAGCGGCACGCACTACTAAAGCGCTAAACACACCGGCCAAGGTCATTAAAACAAAAGCAAAACGCCAGCCAAGTACCGATGGTACCGAACGACCTTTAGCTTGAGACATCTTCTTAGCCCGACTCATGGCACAGTTACCGCAATATCTTGCGCGCCGGCAGGGCGATGCATATTTAAGCGATTACGAGCGATATCTTCAACCCGGCTATGTTCCGACAACGCACGCTGTTCCAACACTAAATTACGCCATTCGATATCCAGCTGGTCGCGCTGCTGATAAAGGTCATCTTGGGCAATAGTTAACTGACGATTGAGGTGGGCAAAATGCACTACAACTAACGCCGAAATTATGCAGGCCAATAACAACAAAACCAGCTTCTTTTGCTGGTGCCAGTCGTTAACAATAAGCCAATGCAATTTAATATTAGTCATGCGTTTGCTTCTGTGCGATACGAAGCACGGCACTGCGCGCTCGCGGGTTTAACTCTAGCTCTTGCTCAGAAGGCATTATGGCTTTGCCAACTAAGGTTAGCTCGGTGCGCTGATTCATTTGCGCTGCAGTTAGCGGAATGCCGCGCGGTATTGGCTCACCTTTAGCAAAGCGGCGCATAAACTGCTTTACTAGGCGGTCTTCTAACGAGTGAAAACTAATAACGACTAAGCGGCCGCCAGGTTTTAATACCTGCATAGCCGCATGCAATGCCTGATTAACCTGCTCCAGCTCGCTGTTAATATAAATACGAATGGCTTGAAAGCTGCGGGTTGCAGGGTGTTTTTTCTCTTTATTGCTTTTTGGCACGCTGTCGCTAATTAATTTAGCTAACTGTGCAGTGCGGGTAATAGCGGCTTCACTACGCGCGGCAACGATGGCTTGCGCAATACGCCAAGCAAATTTTTCTTCGCCATATTCCCGTAACACAAAGCTAATATCTTCTACGTCAGCCTGCGCTAACCAATTAGCCGCACTAATACCAGAACTTGGGTCCATACGCATATCTAATGGGCCATCACGCATAAAGCTAAAACCGCGGTCGGCATCGTCTAGCTGTGGTGAAGACACACCAAGATCAAGCAAAATACCATCTATAGCGCCAACAATGCTTAACTGTTCGGCAATAGTTGCTAAAGCAGCAAACGGGCTATGGGTTATATGAAAACGTGGGTCAGCGGTTAGCTGCTCAGCCGAGGCTATTGCAGTAGGGTCGCGATCTATCGCGAACAAGCGGCCGTTTGGCCCTAACTTAGCTAAAATTGCGCGGCTATGCCCACCACGACCGAAGGTGCCATCAAGGTAGCAACCATCGTTTTTCAGTGCTAAGCCGTCTATTGCTTCTTGCAATAATACGGAAATGTGGGCTGATGCATTCATTCTACAGTGCAAAGTCCTGTAATCTTTCTGACAATTCAACCTCACCCGCTTGAGCCTGCTCTAGTGCAATATCAGCAGCTAGACGGTCATGCCAGGCAGTTTCATCCCAGATTTCAAATTTATTGAGTTGACCAACCAGGCGGATATTTTTGCTTAAACCGGCATGCTCACGTAGTGATGCCGGCACTAAAATACGGCCATTTTTATCCATTTCACAGTCGGTCGCATTACCCAACAATACGCGCTGTAAGCGGCGTTCTTGCGGGTTTAAGCTAGACAAGCGTTTTAGCTTTTCTTCAATTTCTTCCCACTCGGCAAGCGGGTACAATAGTAAGCAGGGGTCATGTAAATCTATGGTACAAATGAGGTGGCCCTTTGCATCAGACAGCAGAAAATCGCGGTAGCGCGTAGGTATCGCTAACCGTCCTTTCTCGTCTAATGTCAGTGTAAATGAGCCACGAAACATAAGCTTCCTGTGCAATTATTTATTAATTTTATTTGCGAGTAAGCTTTTTGATCCACTTTTACCCACAAAACCCCACAACAACACAGTTTAGGGTGCAGGTTTGACCATTGTCAAGGTAAAAACAAAGTGATTGATCGATTGTGATCACACTGGATATAAGTGCTACAGCGAAGATGATGATTTTGGTCAGAAAAATAAAATATAGTGAAAAATCTATAGCGGCATCGCCCATCAATACAAGCGGGCGACTAAATTGATGTTTTTTACCGCGTTGCTTGCTAATTTAGAATAAATTATTCAATACTTAGTCACATAGTTAATAACAAATTCCTAAAAATCAGACGTGGTATAAAACTGCGCAAGAGGATAACAACTTTATGATGTGTTTACTTAAGATCCGCGGCATGCTTGAACAGATGTCAGTGATCGAACGCAAACTAGCAGATTTTATTCTCGATAATGCGAATTTGTTACGTGACTATTCATCGCAACAGTTAGCAGATGCCGTAGGTACTAGTCAGTCTAGCGTGGTTAAGTTTTGTCAGAAGTTAGGCTATAAAGGTTATCCTGATTTAAAACTCGCTGTCAGTGAAGCGGTAATAACCGCCTCAACGTTAAACCGTGACAGCCCAGAATTAAACCCAGTACAAAGTGATTTGTTTACCTTAGTGGAGCAGTTGCAGTTTAGTTTGCACAGCCATTTACGCGGTATTTTAGACGTTAATGACGAAAAGCTATTATTAGATGCCGCCAACAGCGTAAACCAGGCCGATAAAATACTTATTTCAGGGTTTGGCGCGTCAAACATTGTGGCGCAAGATCTACAATTTCGCTTATTACAGTTAGGTAAATTAGCCATACTGCATAGCGACCCCAGTTTAGTTGTGCAAATGGCGAGTACTCTTAATAGCAACAGTGTGATGTTACTCATATCAGAATCAGGGCAAGAACCCGATTTACTTAAACTAGCGCGTTACGCCACACATAAAAACATTCCACTGATTAGCTTAACCAGTTATAAAACTAACGCGTTAAGTATGGCTGCAACTACGGCGTTATATGCGCTAAGCGGCGACGAGAATGAACGGATTAATCCTATACTTGTGCAGCTAGCGCAACAACATCTTTGCCATATTTTGTATTTACTATTATGCCAACGTCACAATGTTGAGCATCAGCTAAAAACCCCCGCCGAGATAGATGATTTACTCTAGCGGCCCTTCGCCGCTAGCTTAAGTTAGTGGTTAGGTAACAGCTCTAAATTTTCGATTGCGGTAATACCCAAACCCGGCGCATCACCAATAGTAATATCAGCATCATTAAATTTCACACTGCTAGTTACCGGGTCAAACAACGATAACGATGGCCCGTCTAGGTCAATTTTAGTGATGATATCAGACTTAGCCACAGCCACGTGTACTGCTGCTGCCACGCTAATACTACCTTCAAGCATACAGCCAATCATGCATTGCATATCGTAGAACGAGCAAATGTCGGCGATTTTAATGGCATTGGCAATGCCGCCCGTTTTCATCAACTTAATGTTGATGATGTCAGCCGCGCGCATTTTAATTAGGTCAATAACCTCGCGGGGGCCAAAACTGCTTTCATCCGCCATAACCGGTGTATGCACACGTTCGGTAATAAATTTTAGCCCCTCTAAATCATAGGCTTTTACCGGTTGCTCAACTAATTCTAAACGAACACCCGCATCTTCAAGCTTATGTAGCGCGTATACCGCTTCTTTAGCCGTCCAGCCTTGGTTGGCATCTAAACGAATTAATGCTTTGCCTTCAACCGCAGCATAAATGGCTTTAACTCGTTCAATATCAACACCAATATCTTTGCCCACTTTGACTTTAAGCGTTTCAAAGCCGCGCTCAATTGCATCTAATGAGTCAGCGACCATTTTGTCGATGTAATCAACACTGATCGTAATGTCGGTGGTAATTTTTGGCACACCGCCACCCAATACTTTATATAACGGCGCCTTAAACATCTGGGCGAATAAGTCATAAACAGCTATTTCTACTGCAGCTTTAGCGCTGAAGTTTTTCATTATGCAATTTTGTATCAGCCGGACTATATGGTTCAAATCGGCAATATCTTGCCCAATGAGTTTTGGCTTAATTACGGTACGAATTGCCGCAATAATAGAGCCATGAATATCGCCGGTAATTACCGCTGTAGCAGGCGCTGCACCATAGCCAACGTGGCCAGTGTCGGTTTCTACCATAACCACAATATCTTCAATGGTGTTTACCGTACGCAGCGCTGTTTTAAAGGGTGTTTTTAAAGGTACACGCAGCATACCTAATCTAATATCTGTTATTTTCATTATTGCCCTTATTAACGCAGTGATTTAACAGCATAGAGCGCATCTAAATAAGACTGCTCGACATTGGCATTAAGTGGTAATAGCGGCGTAACGACTACGCCATTAAGCGTGCCTTGATATAGCTCGCCATTTTGTTGCGGATAAATGAGTGTATTAACATCGTGGATCATAAACGGTTGTGTACCCAGCATGCCTAAATACAATGACACATGCCCTGGGAAATACAGTAAGTCGCCTGGCTGCGCCTTGCTTATAGCGCTTAACTTATGTTCACCACTACTCTCGCTATTAAAACGAGTATTCTTACCATACTGGCCATTGCCTTGTTGTCCTGAATTTCGTGGCATTAAAAAACCAAAACTACGGAAAATTTCAGAAGTAAAACCGGTGCAGTCACGACCATTATAATCGTGGCCCCAACCATAGCGTTCACCAAGAAACTTAAACGCCTGGCCAATAATATTATTAGCGGTAAACGGCAAATAGCCCTGATGTACATCAGCACTTAATGGCAACAATGCACTGGTAAAGCTTAAATTGCCATTGGCATCACGTAGCGGTAATTGCACAATGTAGCTCGCTGCGGGGTTTTGTCCGTGCACAATAAAGCCGACATCAGCTGCGCTTTGCAGGGGCAACCTAATACCCATATCTAACTGTAATTCAGACACCGCCGCTATTTCTGGGTTAAACGCAGTGCGTACAGTTGCGCCGGTTATTACAACAAAGGGTTGCTGCTCAGCATAAGCTAGCACCTGCTGTTTGCTACCCATAGCAACATCAGCCGTTTTTACCCAGCCGGTATAGTTAAAGCTTTGCACTAACAGCCATTTTTTGTCAGCAGTAGTGTGCAAAACCGCCACGGCATCAGTTGGAAATAATGCTGTTTCAGAGAAGCGATCTAAATCTTTGTTTGCTTCTGCATTAAATACTCGATCATCGGTTGGAAAACTACGTAATGCCGTGCGCTTTACCACTAAACCGAACCGCACAGTATTCTGTGGTTTAAGTTGCGGTAACGCTAATAACTGCTGATAGGCTGCCCAATGCATTGCGCTTAGCTTAATACCATTGGCATAAAACCTCGCATCAGTAGCGACCTTGCTTACCCGATTAATAATCTGCGCCAATTCGGCGTCAGTGAACTGCGCTGGCAAATCTTGCAACAATTGCATTTCACTTTGTAACGCAAAGGTTTGTTGATTTCGCCCCATAATCTGCTCAGGTGTCAGTATCACAACATCGGCATTATTTAATTTTGCCTGCCAAAACTGGGGTTTTAAATGTTCAACTTGCAGCAAAGGTACGTCAGAGCTGAAAGCGTTAGCTGATATTGAAGTAAGCGCAAATATCCACCCCATACAGACTAAGCTCACTATTTTCTTCATATTTACTTCCTCTGCCACAGATTCATTTGACGAATTTTTTTTTGGCTATTAGCGTCAATTTAACGTTAAGGAATGAAATATTCCAATATATTTAAAAATTAAGCATAAATTATTTTCAAAAGGAAAGAAATGTTGCTATGTTCATTTTGTGCAGAAAATAAACATTATGCATTTTAGCTAAAACGGGCGTGCAGACCCGGGTAACGAATAGCAATAAAAATAACGCAACTCCCAGGAGAAATAACGATGAAGTTGAATAAACTCATTCAAGCCCTTGCCCTAGCAGGCTTGAGCACACAAGTGTTTGCCCAGGATGCCGCTCAGCAAGATGCAGCAACTGACCCTAATGCCAAAGTTGAACGAATTCGCGTAACCGGTTCAAGTATCAAACGTACAACTATCGAAGGTGACTTGCCAATAACGGTATTTAGCAGAGCTGATATCAATGCGGCAGGTATTACCTCAGCAGAGCAATTATTATTACAAATGAATATTGCTGGTAACTCGTCAGATAACTTAGCCAGTAATGGCGGTATCGTATCTGAGGAGCAACGCGGTAATAATGGCGTGTCTGGCGCTAACTTGCGCGGTCAAGGTTCAGACGCAACATTAGTTTTACTAAATGGTCGCAGGGTCGCAACCCATGGCCTAAAAGGCCGTGCAGTAGATTTAAACTCAATTCCTTTTGCTGCATTGGAACGCGTGGAAGTGCTGCGTGACGGCGCTTCAGCCGTATATGGTACCGATGCTATTGGCGGCGTAATTAACTTTATTACCAAAAGTGATTACACCGGTGCTGAAGCCTCAGCCTTTGTTGACCATACCGAAGCCGGTGGCGGTAATATCTATCGTACTAATATTTTATTTGGTACGGGCGACATTAATAAAGATGGCTGGAACGTATTTGGTACCGTGTCATACAAGAAAAATGAAGTGCTTGGCGGTGACGACCGTAAGTTCTCTAGCTCGTTTCAAGCCGATCGGGGTTTATCACCAGATAGCCGAGGCACGCCATTTGCAACCGTATTTAACCGTGGCGCTGCCGATGCAAATTTAATTGGCACCGGTTTACTTGACCCGTTAGATGGCAAATCTATGACGGCGATTAATATCTTAGATTTACCCGGTGGCGCAGGTTGTGCGTCAGGTGGTGACTTGATGGGGCCTTACGATGAGAAGCTTTGGAATTCAACCTCATCACGTTACGCCTGTGCCTATGACTATCCGGCAGCGGCACGTATTCAGCAACCACAGGAAAGTGTAGACTTTATTGGCCGTGCCAGCTTTAAACTGGCCGAAGATCACATGGCAACACTTGAATTTGTTGCATCACAAATTGACGTAAGTAAAGCGTTTGAGCCAAATCAAATTTCTCCAGGCTCTACTTTTACGCCTGAGACCTGGTACCCAAGCACCGGCGCATCCTATGATGCCGTTTATAATGCATTAGCCGATTATTTTGGCGCCGCTCAACTGAACTATGGCGAGCGTATTGCCTATCGTTGGCGCTGTGTAGCCTGCGGCCCGCGTGAAATTGACACCACAACTAAATCATACCGTTTATTAGCCGCTTTTGAAGGTGTAATAGCTGACTGGGATTACAACGTTGGTGTGTCACGTGCGTCTAGTGAATCAAGCTCGACATTAGGTTCAGGTTTCCATTACACCGCTGAGTTAAAAGACGTTCTGGGTAGTGGTTTAATCAATCCATTTTTACTGCCCGGCCAAAGTCAAACCACAGAGGGCATGGCCGCACTAAACGCCGCGTCAGCTAGTGGCGTTGAGCTGTATGGTGGCGAGTCAATTATGACGCAAATTGACGCAACATTTTCTGGCGAGGTAAGTTTTGATTTACCTGGTGGCACTATTATGATGGCCACCGGTGTTGATTTACGTCGTGAAGAATTTAAATTTAATGGTGATGAGCGCGCAGAAATGCGGCCGATATTTAACGCGCCATTTGATAATGCCAACGTGTTAGATAAAGTAAGCCGTGACATTAAAGCGGTATTTGCTGAGGTGTATTTACCGGTACTGGATAACTTAGATATCACACTTGCCGCTCGTTATGACAAATACGATGGCTTTGGTAGTACGACCAACCCGAAAGTATCATTTAGTTATCGACCAATCGAAGAGCTGATGTTCCGCGGTGCATACAGCACCGGCTTTAAAGTACCCTCGTTCAACCAATTGTTTAACGGCGTAACCGAGTCACAATATACTGGCCTTGATCTAGCCGACCCAGCAACCTGCCCTGGTGGCATAGCAAATGAAAATATCGTCGGCTGTGAAAGTATTCGCCCTGACGAAATTTTTGGTGGTAAAGAAAACTTATTACCAGAAGAATCTAAGCAAAAGAGCTTGGGTTTTGTTGTCGTACCAGTTGATTACTTCAACATGAGCGTCGACTGGTGGGAAATTGAACGTACCGACACTATTCGTTCGGCACCACGTGATGTACTTATCGAAAATTACAGCCAGTTTACCGCTAACTGGATCCGTAACGCACAAGGTGAAGTTATCGCCATTGACCGTCGTTATGTTAACTCGGGCGGCACCTTAACCCGCGGTATTGAGCTTGATGCCAACTTAACTGGTGAACTCGCTGGTGGTATGTGGCGCGTTAATTTAAACGGTAGCTATATTGATACCTTTAAATCTAAAGGCCTTGAAAGCTTGCCATATAGCGAAAATTTAGTGGGTGAGTATGTGCGTTATTACAACCTACCGATTAAATGGAAGCACACACTTAATTTAAGTTACGTACATGGCGATTGGAGCCACAGCTTTACGCAAATGTATCGCGATGGTTATAAAGACGAACTACCGGTAAGTATGGCCAATGGCAGTTATACCCCAGCTAATTGGAACCCGAACGTTGATAGCTATGTTACTTATAACTATAGCGTTACCTATAAGGGTGTAGATGATTTAAGTCTGACCTTTGGCATCAAAAACCTATTTGACCAAGACCCACCATTTACTGCGCATCAGGGCGACTTTGCTGCCGGTGCTGGTTGGGAAACGCGTATCGCCGACCCTCGTGGCCGCGCTTACACGCTACTAGTCGAATATAAGTTTATGTAGTTAATTAATTTACCACCGTCTACTCCTGGTGATGCTTAGCCCACTTTATTGTGGGCTTTTTTTCACCAATAAAAAAACCGCAGCGGGTTAAAGCTGCGGTTTTCTATTTTATTAGATGTGAGCCAGCCATTAAGCCGGGTTCTGTGCTCTGTTGCCAGAGTAGCAATCATTCCTCTAGGACTTAGGTCGCCCTAAGCCTCAAGCAATCTACCCGCTCTCAACGCGGGCCGCGCCAAAGAGAGCCTATTTGATCTTGCTCCGAGTGGAGTTTACCGTGCCACGAACTGTTGCCAGCCGCGCGGTGCGCTCTTACCGCACCCTTTCACCCTTACCTGATCCTAACCTTTGCGAGCAAAGGCTAAGCCATCGGCGGTATACTCTCTGTTGCACTAGTCGTAGGCTCGCGCCCCCCAGGCGTTACCTGGCACTCTGCCCTATGGAGCCCGGACTTTCCTCCCCTTGCTTACGCAAGCAGCGATTGCCTTGGCCAACTCACGGCGCGATTATACGCTATTTATTCGCTTTCACCAGCCCATTGCAGTGCCAATTTATACAAGGCATTTTTCTTCTCGCCATGTATTTCTGCGGCTAGGGCTGCCGCCTTTTTCACTGGTAGTTCGGCTAAAAGTAATTTCAGTGTCGTTTGCGCGCTGTCACTTATTTCGCTATCCGCTTTGGGTGTAGGTGCGATCATTAACACCATTTCTCCCTGACAACGCTGTGGGTCCTGCTCTAACCAAGCAGTAATTTGTGCCGCAGTACCGTATTCT
This sequence comes from Rheinheimera metallidurans, assembly GCF_036983985.1. Classification (NCBI taxonomy): domain Bacteria; kingdom Pseudomonadati; phylum Pseudomonadota; class Gammaproteobacteria; order Chromatiales; family Chromatiaceae; genus Rheinheimera; species Rheinheimera metallidurans. The sequence continues at coordinate 278,237 of NZ_JALAHQ010000001.1, read as the reverse complement.
AAATGCTCAAAGGTTTTAGTTAGCTCTTTTGCTAACACTAGCTCACGTTCTGCACCAAATACCGCCACCACATCTAGTAAAGTATCTTTAATGCGCCGTGCGGTGTCATAACAAATAATAGTGCCAACACCATTGGGTATGTCGGCTAGCTGGTTTTGTCGCTGCTGGCTTTTCGGTAACAGAAAACCAATAAAATGAAATTTGTCAGTCGGTAAACCCGCTGCACATAAGGCGGTAATTAACGCACAAGGCCCAGGAATAGGAATTACCCGCACGCCAGCGTCTCGACACTGCCGAACTAGGCTGTAACCGGGATCACTAATCAGCGGTGTGCCAGCATCAGAGACTAACGCAACATGCTCACCGGCTAAACATTTTTGAATAATGCTGGCCGCGCGCTGTTTTTCATTATGATCATGCAGCGCAATGGTTTTTGCCGAGATCCCTAAATGCTGCAATAACTTGCCGGTATGCCGAGTATCTTCAGCGGCTATCCAATCTACCTGCTGCAAAGTACTAATAGCACGTTGGCTAATATCATCTAAATTGCCAATCGGTGTCGCAACTACATATAAAAAACCGTTATCTTTTGCCATTTTGTGATTAATGTACGCTATTTAATTGAGCTTAACCGGCAGTCTCAGTAAGATAAGACCATTGTTTAGCTATGGTACTGCGCATTGTGACTTCCAGCAAATTAAAGACCGTGTTATTTTTCTGCCTAAGTGGTGCAATTATCAGTTGTACCCAAGGGCCAATAAAAACATCACCAACCAAGCCTGAAACCGTTAAAGCCAGTGAGAAAGGCGCTAAGCAACTGTCGGCTCGCCAGCTATATAAGTTAGCGGCTAATTATCAGGCGGAGCCACAGCAGTACCATTTACTTAAAGCCGCAAAACAAGCGATTGCTGAGCAAGACTATTTATTAGCCTTAGCGATTAATGAAAATTTAAAGGAAAGTCGCTACAGCACTATTCGCCAGCAAATAATGCTACCTAGGTTACAGGCGTACTTAGCGACCAACCAACAGCAAAGCCTAACTAATTTAATTGATACCACTGATATAAATGCAGTAGCAAAATCAGACCAAGCAGAATTCTTATGGCTTAGTAGTCAATACCAAAGCCAACAGCAACGCCACCTTGCTGCAGTGCGCAATTTATTACAGCTTGAACGACAGGCCAGCGCAGCACAGAATTATCCAGATTATCCCAATTTGCTGTGGCAAAATTTATCGGCGTTAACCGATTCTCAACTTGAAAGTCTGCGCAGCGCTGCTGAGGCCAATACTGCGGGCTGGTTAAATTTAGCCTTACTTAGCCGTAGACATATTGGTCAGCCTGAAGCCTTGCAACAGGCCTTTTATGACTGGCAGCGCCGTTATTCAAGCTTACCTGCACTAAAAAACATGCCCGAAGCGGTTCAGAAGCTAGTTACACTTAAACCCTATCAACCAAAACGTATTGCCGTGCTTTTACCCTTAGAAGGCCAATTTCGCCAACACGCGCAGGCCGTTCAATATGGTATTTTAGCGGCAGCAACAACGAATACCGCCACAAGTATTGTGTTTATTGACAGTCAGCAGCCAATCGAGGTTATTCAGCAGCAGGTAACACAAGCTCAGGTAGATTTCGTTATCGGCCCTTTACTTAAAGATCAGGTAGATAACATTAGCCTCATCGAAAACTGGCGTTGGCCAACATTGTTTTTAAATAGTAAAGACAACAATATTGCCGCAAAACCAGAGCAATTTTACTTTGCTTTGAGTATGGAAGATGAAGCCGCACAGATGGCACGACTGTTTGCGCAAAAAAATTATAAACACCCAGCAATTATCAGCTCGGCCAATAATATTAGCTTACGCATGCAACAAAGCTTTGCAGCTAACTGGCAAAGTTTAGGCCACAGTGCGCCAAACTTATATCAGTTTAATAATAAAGATGAATTAGAACAGCTAATTAACCGCTTATTAGAAACCGACCGCAGTAAAGAGCGTATTAAACAAATCAGCAACCTGATACCGCAAAAGCTAGAGTCTGATCCACATAGCCGATTAGATATTGATGCTATTTACTTAATTGCCGATCCGGTGCAAACCCGTTTATTTAAGCCTTTTGTTGATGTTTCGTTAAGCGAGACGGCACCTAAGTTACCGATATTTGCCAGCTCTCGCAGCCACAGTACCAGTTTAGACAGCACTGATTTACGTGATCTAAACGGCTTAATCTTTACCGAAATTCCTTGGATGTTAGGGGAAAAAAGTAGTGCGCCGTTAAGGCAGCAATATCAACAGCTATTTGCCGAGCAAGATGAAGCGCTACAGCGCTTATTTGCTATGGGGTATGATGCCTATCAACTGATAGGTAGCCTGCGGCAACAGCAACAGCTTCCGTCTACGGTGTTCTCAGGTTTAACTGGGCAACTACGGCTAAATAACAACGGCAGCATAGTGCGCCAGCTTAGCTGGGCTAACTATCGCAACAACCGGTTACGCACCGTGCAGGAGCCCTAATTCAGCATGAATAAACTTGGCCAGCTGTATGAGCAATTAGCGCTCGATTATCTGCAAAATCAGGGATTACAGCTGGTGCAACGAAACTTTCAATGCAAACTGGGCGAAATTGATTTAGTTATGCGTGAAGGTAGCTGTTTAGTGTTTGTTGAAGTTAAGTATCGTGCTAGCAACGCGTTTGGCGGTGCAGCAGCTGCGGTTACGCGTAGTAAGCAGCAAAAGCTCTTGCGCACTAGCCGCTGGTATTTACAACAGCATCGCTTAACAGAACAGACTTGCCGGCTTGATGTTATGGCAATAGAAGGCCAAGCACCCTATCAATATCAATGGATAAAAAATGCATTTACTCAGTAGTACAACCAGCAGGATCTTCTGATGCAAGAACATATTCGTCAGCTATTTAGCGAAAACATTCAAACTATGATTGCCACCGGCGAAAGCCTAGCGGCACCGCTGGAGAATGCCGCCTGTGTTATTGTGAACAACCTAGTCAGTGGCGGTAAGGTAATTTGCTGCGGTGATGGTGCAACTCAAGCATTAGCCCATCACGTTGCACAGCTATTACTCGACCAATTTGAAACAGAGCGTCCATGTTTACCTGCTGTGGCGTTGCAAGCACAAAATAGTAGCTTGCAACATAACCATCAGCTTGATTATTTAGCTCGGCAAATTAAAGCCTTAGGCACGAGTAATGATGTGTTATTAGTGATATCTCTTACTGGCAGCGAACCCTGCTTGATAAAAGCGGTCGAAGCTGCACTGACCAGTGACATGAAAATTATAGCGTTAACAGTAGAAGGCAGTGGCGAACTGTCAGGTTTACTTAACCAACAAGACGTTGAATTAAAAGTGCCATCACAACGCCGCGCGCGTATCTTCGAATGTTATACTTTTTTACTGCACAGCTTATGCGAACTTATTGATATAACGTTGTTTCCACAACAAGAGGATTTATGAACAAATTAAACATTATTTGCGCTTTTACTATACTCGCATTGCTACAAGGTTGCGCTGCTGCAATTGTTGCTGGCGGCGCTACTGCGGTTACATCCGCGAACGATCGTCGCACGCTGGGTGCACAAATTGATGACAAAAACGTGGTATTAAAAGCACAACGTGCGCTTGCAGACGACCCGACAACCGCAGAAGGGAGCAATATTAATATTGCCAGTTACAACGGCGTTATTCTTTTAACCGGACAAACCACTAATGAACAAATCCGCCAACAAGCCCAAGCATTAGTTACACAAATTGATGGCGTGCGCGATGTGCAAAACCAAATTCGTCTTGGCAATGTTACTGCCATGACCACACGCACTCGCGACGGTTGGATTTCAACTAAAGTGAAAAGTAAATTACTTGCCGACGAACAAGTAAGTGGCTTAAATATTAAAGTTATTACCGAAAACGCAGAAGTGTTTTTAATGGGTATAGTAACCCAAGTAGAAGCAGATAAAGCCGTGGATATTGCCCGCCATGTTGATGGCGTATCTCGGGTAGTAAAAGCCTTTGAGGTTCGCTAAGTATCCGTAACAATAACGGCAGCCTTTGCTGCCGTTATCTTATTAGTTACGCCGTAATTAACACTCGCGTAGCGCTTTTAATACTGCAGAATGAAATTCTCGTTGTTTTAATACCACCACCACTAATACCGTGGCAAAAATTAACAACAACGGATGAATAAACCAACTTAACCCCGCTAATGAAAAATAGATCGCTCTTAAACCGTAGTTAAACGAGTGGCTAGCCTGATCTAGCACCTTAGCGGTGCGATTAGCATAAAGTTGCTTATCATCATCGGTCATATCACGGCCATCTGGTGCCGCACCAACTAATACCCCACAAAAGCCATATTGACGCAGCGACCAAGTAAACTGAAAGAAGGCAAACACATAAATACCTGTCAATAACAGTAACTTTAGCTGCACACCACTAGCGGTAGAGGTCGACCAAGGCATTAACTGAGTTAGCATGGCATTAACTTGCTCTGCCGAACTCATTGCCGTTATTAAACCCGCCATAATTAGCAAGCAACTCGAGGCAAAAAATGCCACGTTACGCTCTAGCGTCGAAATTAAACCCACATCGGGCATATTGTTTTCACGCGACAGCATTTTTCGCATCCAGTCTGTGCGCTTGCGCCTTAGCTCAAACGACAAACAACTCACTAATTTAGCGCGTTTTTTGGCAAATAGCGTGTAGCCAATCCACAAACTGAAAAACCAAGCAAGGGCAATTAAATCAATACTGCTGATCACGCTATTACTCCATTGGCACCGGGTTAAGGTTATACAAACAACTAGGCTAATTTTTTGCTTTGTCGGTTACGTCGTATATTAAAACGTAAAGCATCTACCGAGTACACTAGTAAAGCCAACCAAATTAAGCCAAAGGTAAATAGTCGTTCTACCGCTAGCGGCTCATGATAAATCCAGACGCCAAACACAAACATACAACTTGGCCCGATATATTGAAAAAAGCCCATGGTAGAAAGCTGCAAACGTTGGGCACCAGCAATAAAACATAACAATGGCACTGTGGTTACCAAACCTGCGGCAATAAGGTAGCTATTTAACTGCCAACTATTGTTTAATAAGTTTGCGGCGCTACTATCGGCATATTGCCACCAATAGCCTAACGCTATGGGCAGTAATAATAATGACTCGTAAAATAAGCCGGTAACGGCATCTACCGCTAATTTTTTACGAATTAAGCCATAGATAGCAAACGAGCTGGCAAGCGTTAGCGCAATCCAAGGGAATGAACCAAAGGTGATAACCTGAATAACCACACCAGTACAAGCCAAGGTTACTGCGACCCATTGTAATTTACGCAAACGCTCACTTAGAAATAACATGCCCAGCAACACATTAAGCAAGGGGTTGATGTAATAACCTAGGCTAGCATCCAGCATGTGATTATTATTAACCGCCCAAATAAACAGCCCCCAGTTACCACCGAGTAATATTGCCGCAATAAATAGCCAAGCTAACGTTTTGGGTTTGCGTAACACCGCCAATACCTTATCGCTTTGCTTTAATGCCAGTAAGATAAAAAACAGTAACAGAAAAGACCAAATAATGCGGTGCAGCAGAATTTCTGCAGCCGGTATGTAATCAATGTGTTTAAAATATAATGGGGCGACACCCCATAAGCTATAGGCGCTGGCAGCAAAGATACCACCAAGCTTCTGTTCACGACTTAACGACATTCAGGCAAGCTCCAGACAATAAGCCGCCATTATACGCGCAGCACAACAATATGCGCATAACACTTACCGATAAAAATGGGTTAGCCGACTAAATAAGTGCCTGTACCTAATGCAATATGCTTGCCTTGCTCGTTGTGCAGTTCCATGCGACATACTGCAACCTTATTACCCGAACGAATAACTCGCGCCGTGGCAATAAAAAGCTCACCACGTCCTGGCCTTAAGTAATCGGTGCGAATATCTATAGTGCTCATTTTACCTAACCGCGCAAATAACTGCTCTGGTGCAACATCAGTTAAGCGCCCTAGTGCACTAGATACCGCCATAATGCCGCCAGCGACATCTAATACCGAAGAAATAACGCCACCATGTAGAATTTGTTGTAACGGGTTACCAATCAGCTGCTCAGACCAATTAAAGCAAACTTCAACGCTGTCTTCGGCAAAACGGGTCACTTTTAAACCCAGTAAACGGTTGAACGGCATCTGATCAAACACTTGGGCAATCATAGGTAATAACGGATTATCTGGCATAAAACTCCTAACTGGTAAGACCTTAACAAAGGACGTTTCAGTCTACCGAAGCAGAAATCATAGGCAAGACTTTACAGACAATTTGTTGTTTCGCCGCCGTGCCATTATCATAAGCGCCGCAATGCACTTTATTAACTATGGGCGTTAAGTGATACAAAATTTGTTGTCGTTGTTAAAACAAGCATTTGGCTATAGCGAATTTCGTGACGGCCAGCTAGACGTGATCCAAACGGCATTGCAAGGCCAAGACAGCTTTGTATTAATGCCTACTGGCGGCGGTAAATCGTTATGCTACCAATTGCCGGCATTAATGCTACCTCAGGTAACTATTGTGGTGTCGCCGCTAATGTCACTGATGAAAGATCAGGTAGATGCACTTAAAGCTAATGGTATAGCAGCAGAATTCGTCAACAGCAGCTTAAACCGCGATGAAGTATTGCAGGTGTTTTCTCGGTTGCGCCGTGGTGAACTTAAGCTACTTTACGTTGCGCCTGAACGCTTATTACAACCGCACTTTTTAGAGCGCATAGTCGACGTTGGCGTTAGCTTATTTGCCATTGATGAAGCACACTGTATTTCACAGTGGGGCCACGATTTTCGTCCAGACTACATGGCATTGGCCCTGCTAAAGCAACGTTTCCCGTCGGTGCCGGTAATGGCGCTTACCGCCACTGCCGATGCTGCAACTCGCCATGATATTATACAGCAGCTCAACTTACAGCGGCCTTTGGTGCATGTGGGCAGCTTTGACCGGCCTAACATTCGCTACACCGTACAAGAAAAATTTCGCCCTCTTGAGCAGGTAATAAATTATTTACAGCAGCAAGACGGCGCCAGTGGCATTATTTATTGTGGCTCGCGGCGCAAAGTAGATGAGCTAACAGAACAGCTTAAACAACGTGGCTTTAATGCCGCGGCGTATCATGCCGGCATGAGCAATGACGAGCGTAATACCGTGCAAGATGCGTTTAAGCGTGACGACTATCAGTTAATTGTCGCCACAGTTGCCTTTGGCATGGGCGTAAATAAATCGAACATTCGTTTTGTTTTACACTACGAACTGCCTCGAACCATTGAGGCCTATTATCAAGAAACAGGCCGAGCTGGCCGCGATAGCCTAGCCGCCGAAGCCATGTTGCTATTTGATCCTGCTGATATCGGTAAAATGAAACGCTGGTTAGACGCAGAAGAAAACACCCAGCGTGCTGAAGTAACCTGGCAGCGATTTTTAGCCATGGCGGCTTTTGCCGAAGCGCAAACCTGCCGACGTCTCGTGCTGTTAAATTACTTTGGCGAAGCCAGACAAACCCCCTGTGGCAACTGTGATACCTGCTTGCAACCGCCACAACAGTTTGACGGTACAGAGTTGGCACAAAAAGCACTATCTTGCGTATATCGGGTAGGTCAAAGCTTTGGTATGCATCATGTTATCGATGTACTGCGTGGCGGCCAAAACCAAAAAATTACCGAACTAAAGCACGACCAATTATCAACTTGGGGTATTGGCAAAGAATTAAGCCATGACTATTGGCTAAGTATATTGCGTCAACTTATTCACTTTGGCCTGCTACAGCAGGATATTACCGCGCACTCAGTACTAAAACTACAACCAGCTGCACGCCCTGTGTTACGTGGCGAAACACCGCTTTCGCTAGCCGTTCCTAGGTTACAAAGCGTAAAACGCGAGCCTGATCGCCTCAGTAAGCAACAATACGATCGTGCATTGTTTGCTCGGTTAAAAAACCTGCGTAAAAACATTGCTAAGCGCGACGATGTGCCACCTTTTGTGGTATTTAGTGATGCCAGCTTAATTGAAATGTGCCAACAACTGCCAACCAACAACCGCAGCATGTTAGCAATATCAGGTGTAGGCCAAACTAAGTTAGCCCGCTATGGCGCCGACTTTATTGATGAAGTTAGCGACTACTTAGCAGCAGATAATCAACCGCCAACCGGCAAGCTGGCAAAGTAAGCGGCTAGGTTGGCGACATCCGCTTCGGTTAGCCCAGTTGCCATAGGTGACATAATGGCATTTTTACGCTCACCATCGCGATAAGCTTTAATCGCGCTTTCTAAGTACTTTACTTTTTGTCCGGCTAAATTGGGGTAATCAGGAATAATAGAAATGCCATTACTGCCGTGGCAAGCCGCGCATACACCTGCTTTTGCCTTACCAGCCTGCGCATCTGCACCGGCCGCTGCCGAAGTAACAAGCAGTATACTAATAGCTAATATAGGTCGTATCATAATTTCCCCTCTGGTAGTTTTTGCTTAGTGTAGTTATAACCTAAGTTACGAAATGCTCAAACTCTAGATGTATTTATTCGCCTCTAACTTAGCTTAGTTATTATTCACCGTTTTATACTGACACTCTATATTGCTGTATGTTACTGTTTGAAAAGTAAATAATGAGTTACCATACTGGTATATGTAGGAGCTTATAGCGTGCCAACCGTTCTGCCCTGGGTTTTATTACTCTTGTGTCTATTTAGCCCTAGAGCTTTAGCGTTTCATGCCGAAACAAACCAGCTACAAAGTGCGCCTACCGAGCGGCTAATTTTAAGCCAAGTGTATTTTCAAGCTACGCCAAGCAACTTCAATTTAGACGATTTACTCTCAGATCCAGAACATCACCATAACTTTAAACTAGTAAACGAAGCACCCCGTTTGCTATTTAGTGAGCGAGAGGCTATTTGGTTTTTTGCCCGCATAAAAAATACCAGTAACAGAGTTATCGAATCGATATTGGAATATAACTTTCCATTAGCTGACAAAATTGAAATTTATCAAGTAAATCGGCAAAACCAAGATATTCGCTTATTAAGCCGCTCTGGTACCGATTACCCCTATCGCGAACGTGCCATGCCATTTCGCAGTTTTGCTGTAGGCCTAAAACTGCCGGTAGCTGAAGAAATTGATATTTTTATTAAAATACAAGATGCGGCAATTATTCCCAACGTATTACAGTTATGGCCGCTCGAACAATTTACTGCAGCCAAACAACGCCAAGCAATGTTAGATGGTTTATTACAAGGCTTTTTATTATTACTGGCGTTATATAACCTCATTTTATTGGCGCAGCATAAAGCCAAACACTATGTCTATTTTGCTGGCTTTTTTATTAGTTTTGCCCTCACCATTGGCATTCTCAACGGCATGGCATTTGCCCTATTATGGCCTAACTACCCAGAAATAAATCAGGCGATTTTATATATAGTAGTAGGTGCTAACCTATTTTGTTTTAATATGTTTATTCGTTACGCCATGCGCGGCTTAACAAGTTTTTGGTGGCAACTAACTAATTATCTTAGCTGTTTTTTAGCATTATCATTGTTGTTTAGCCCGCTCTTTGCTGGCGGTCAAACTCGATTATATTTGTTATTTGCAGCGCTTGGTTGGGCGTTGTTCAGCAGTATCTTGCTGGCTCTGCGTTTAAGCATCAAAGGCCCAGCGCAAACACGCAGCTTTGTTTGGGCCTGTGTTTTTACCTTAATTAGTGCGTTGCTGTTAACACTAGGTCAAGCCGGCTACTTACATGCCAATTTTAATTGGTCGTATATTCCGATTTCATTAGTGTTGCTCAGCCTGGCACTCACTAGCTTTAATCTGCATCAATTACAAATTAGCCCGCTAATATCTAACATAACAGCAGCCGAGCATGCTCAATATCAAGCTGCTTTTCATCAAGCTGCTGAAGCCATGTTCAGCACCACCACAGCGGGTAAAGTGCTTAATGCCAACAGTGTATTACTAGATATGTTTGGCTACCCAAACATAGAGCAATTAAAACGCGCTACTGCCGGCACGAGTATAGCGACCACCTTAGAGCAGCAAATACTAGCGTTACATGCGCAGCCGCTGGGCACAATTAGCCGTTTTGACGCTCGCTGTTTACACGCTGATAATCACCAATTTTGGGCACGAATATCGTTGCGGGCTGGCGTAGTAAATGCCAGCACTAACGCGATTATTCACGGCTCAATTATTGATATTACTGAACAAAAATCAGCGGATGAAGAGCTAGTATATTTAGCTAACCATGACCATTTAACCACGCTGTATAACCGCTACTACTTTGAGCAACAACTAAATACATTGTGTAGCCAAGAGGGAGTAGGTAAAGGCTGCGTATTGTATATCGATGTAGATCAGTACCGCACCATTAGTAATAATTGCAACCGTGTTGCAGCTGATATGTTTTTGCAGCAGTTAAGTGACACCTTAAAACAAGTTACGCATCATAACGGCCCATTAGCGCGGCTAGACAGCGACGAATTTGCAATTTTGCTAACAGGTAAAAGTGCCAATGAAGCCTTTGCTTTAGCCTATAAGTTGCTGGATGTTGTGCGAGAGTTTAGCTTTACATGGCAGGATACTATTCATCATGTCAGTGCCTGTATCGGCATTACGGAGATTCAACCAGAAGATAACAGTGCAAAGATAATTTTAGAAAAGGCCTATATAGTCTGTAGCATCGCCAAAGAAAAAGGCGCAAATCGCATACAACTATTCGATAGCAATGATGCAGATGTGCAGCGCCATCAGGCTAAAAAATAGTGCCGTGTTCAATTGGCTATGACTAAGCAACTAATACGAATTATTTTGCATTTATTTTCATTTCCCTATTGCTGATAGTTTTATTCACTAGGTAAAATGTTCGCTCGACATCTCGTCGATCCTTAATAGGCAAACCTAAATTTACAGTTATTTCGTTAGAGGTCTTTATGCAACGATTGCGTGAGTTATCGCGTCGTGTTGAGGCTGTGTATGGCGAAATAGCGACAACATTTTCAGTCTACCAACAACAGCGCGGTTTAAGTTGCCGCACTGGCTGCGGTGAATGCTGCTTGCAACCGACGATAGAAGCGACGGTGCTTGAAATGTTGCCGCTGGCATTATACTTGTTTGATCAAGGTAAAGCGGAACAGACACTGACACAACTCGAAACCTTAACCGGCCCTCAAGGCTGCTTTTTTTATCAAAAATTGTCATTTGACGGCAAACAAGGGCAATGTAGCGTATATCAACAACGTCCAAGCATCTGCCGTTTATTTGGTGCGGCCGGTTATCGTGACAAAAACGGCAAAACCGCCCTCTCTACTTGTAAAATTATTAAACTAGACCAAGCCCATGCTTATCAAGAATCGTTGATTGCACTAGAGTCCGATCCGCCGCCGTTGATGATTATGGCTAAAGAGCAAGTCAATGAACTTGACTATGAACTTGGCAAACAGCACTTACCGATTAACCAAGCGCTGCAGCAGGCCATAGAAAAAGTACTGTTTAAAGCCTGGTTTAGTGGCGGCAGTGATGAGCAGCAAAGCGCATAATCTCTAGCGCAGCTAGTAGTAATTAACCTATGGAAGCACTATGCTAAAACAATAGATACGGTTTAGCTGTTAACTCGGCACTCTGGCAGGGCAATATAAAGTGACATTGGTAAATTATGACCGATTTAACGCTGTACTATTGATGTCAAAACAGCATCAGGCACAGTTGGTGCAAATGATTAATAGTATGCTCGCCGATACTGAGACGAATATAGCGCTAATACAGCAGTATGTGTTGCACAACAATACGAATGAGCTACAACACCTGCTACACAAACTACGCGGCGGTTATGCCACCTTAGGCGCAGAACAACTCGCTAACTTAAGTAAAACGTTAGAACTCACCATCGAAACTGGCAACAACGGTCAGCAACTAGCTATCAGTCCATTTATTCACGTATACCGACAAACTGGTGTGGCAATTCGCGCAGCATTAAGCCAGTTTCAAGCTAATGCCATAACGACTGACATATCTTTAGCACTCGCTGATATACAAACCACTTCCACTATCTCGCAATTATTCACATTATTACAGCAACAAGATATGCACGCTGTTGCATTATGGCATGCCAACCAAGCCGCATTAGCGCATCTATTAACGCCGTTAGCTGCCGTTAAGTTTAATCGCTTTATTTCAGAGCTAAATTTTGCAGAGGCGGCCACTCTGTTACAGCCCTTTGTCGCAACTGGGCCTAAGGCGAAAACCGATGACTGAGCGTAACTTCAGCTCCCGCGTTAGCAAGCTGTTGCTTTCGCTCTGGTTACCACTGTGTATTTTGCTACTCGGTTATAGTACCGCTAACCATTTCGTTTCACTAAAGCAAGCTGAGCAGCAGCAGCGCATAAAACAGGAAGTAATGCAGCGGTTAAACCTAATAGCCGACGGCGTGCGTAATAATATCGCGCTGTATGAGTATGGTTTACGCGGCGCGCGTGCGGCGGTCATGACAGTAACACCAGAACAGTTGAGTTATCAGCTGATTTTAAGCTACTCACAAAGCCGTGATTATAGCCATGAGTTTCCCGGTGCTCGTGGTTTTGGTATTATTCGTTATCTAAACCCTAATGAAAAAGCCATATTCTTAGCGAAAATGGCTAAAGAGCGCCCAGGTTTTAACTTTACTATTGAACAATTTCAACCACATAACGACAGCCTATTTGTTATTCAATATATTGAGCCAGAACAGCGTAATTTAGAAGCGATAGGTTTAGACATTGGTTCAGAACCTATGCGCCGCAAGGCAGCGCTCGATGCCGCACTTACCAATGAATCGCGGTTAACCTCGCCGGTTACCTTAGTGCAAGCCAACGAAAAAACCCAACAAGGTTTTCTTATTTTATTGCCAATTTATTACACATCAAGCATACCTACCGCGCCAGAAGCACGCTTAGCACAGTTATATGGCTTGAGCTATGCGCCCATTTTAATTGATGAGGTGCTAAGCACAGTAAGTGGTTTACAAAGCGACGTAACCTTAGCTATTGCCGATGTTACCGACACTACGCCCTTAACGTTTTTTCAGCGCGGCCAAGCGGCAGAGCACCTCATTGCACATCAACAACAACTCAACATGAACTTATTAGGCCGGCACTGGCAATTAACACTGACTCCGAGCCAAGTTTTTATAAATAAACTACAGCTCCCCTCTAAAGGCGTATTATTTCGCGAAATTTTAGGGGCTAGCTTAGTTATTGCTTTAATCGTATTTTTAGTTCAATTACTGATTATGCGTCGTACACAAAAAATGCGACATAAAGCCGAGCTTTCGCATATTACTGAAAACACGCTTAAGCAAGCTAATATCGAATTAGAACAGTTGGTTGATGCTCGTACTAACGAAATATCACGAGTAAATGCGCTGCAGCGTAGTATATTAAGCGGCGCGGGCTATGCCATTATAGCCACCGATACCAGTGGCTTTATTACCGCATTTAACCCAGCAGCAGAACGCTTACTGGGTTATCAAGCCAGCGAAGTGCTGCAAAAATGCACGCCGGCTATTTTTCATTTACCTGATGAGTTGCAACGTCATGCGGTTAAACTTAGGGCTGAGCTGGGTAAAGATATTCATGAAGACTTTGAAAGCCTTATTGCCAAAGCTCGGGAAGGCTGGGTAGAGTCAAAGCGCTGGACCTACGTTACTAAGCAAGGTGCTAGCGTGCAGGTAAAGCTAAATGTTAGTGCCCTAACCGACGAGTATAATCAACGTGTCGGTTATCTTGGTATTGCCTTTGACCTTACCGAGCAGTTACAACGTGAGTCAGAATTAGCCCAAGCCAAAGAACAAGCTGAAATTGCCAACCAAGCGAAATCTGACTTTCTAGCGAATATGAGCCATGAAATTCGTACACCGATGAATGCTATCTTAGGCTTGTTACAACTTACCGCGAATACGCAACTCGATAATCGTCAAGCAGATTACATTGCAAAAACGCAGCGTGCTGCCACGTCATTACTTACTTTGCTAAACGATATTCTCGATTTTTCTAAAGTTGAAGCCGGCAAACTTGAACTCGACCCGCATCCGTTTAGCCTGCCAAACTTGCTGCAAGATATTAGTATTTTATTATCCTCAGGCGCGCAAGAAAAAGAACTAGAGCTGCTCTACCATATTGCTGCAGACGTACCCCAGCAATTACTCGGTGATAGTTTACGCATTAAACAAATCCTACTTAATTTAGCCGGAAATGCCATTAAGTTTACCGAACATGGCGAAGTTATTATTTCAATTCGCGCTCAACGACTGCCACAAAACCAGCTTAAGTTACTCTTTAGTGTACGAGATACCGGCATTGGCATGAGCCCAGAGCAGCAAAAATCCATCTTTAGTGGCTTTCATCAAGCAGAGTCCTCTATTAGTCGACGCTACGGCGGAACAGGTTTGGGCCTAAGTATTAGTAAGCGCTTAATTAACCTAATGGATGGCACTATAGCTGTGCAAAGCGAGCTTGGCTTAGGCAGTGAATTTACTTTTGATCTCACCTTGCATCAGGCGGCTGAAGATAACCCAAGCCAAACCCATTTACTTAAGCATTTACCAGCCGATTTAAAAGTGCTGATTGTTGATGATAACGATAACGCGCGGCTAATTTTACAAGAAATGGCTGGCGCTTTTGGTTGGCAAGTCGATACCGCACAGAGCGCTGAGCAAGCGATAACGTTAGTTGAGCAAGCCAGTAAGCAGCAGCTGGGCTATGCGCTAATTTTTGTCGACTGGCAAATGCCAACGATGGATGGCTTGGCGTTTGCAGAGTATGTAAAACTTAACAACGCTAATAAGCCCGCACCAAAGGTCGTAATGATTAGTGCCTATGATAAAGAAATTTTAACCAAGCACACCGAGCGTACCGATCAGTTACTCGATGGCTTTTTAATTAAACCTATAACCCATGACATGATGCTTACTGCAGTCTATTCAGCAATACATGAAAACCCGATTACTGCACCAACAGCGCCCAAGCTTGATCACGATATTCCGCTTAGCAATATTACCCTATTACTAGTCGAGGACAACGCCACTAATCAACTGGTTGCCAGTGAACTACTGGCAACCCAAGGTGCAATAGTTGATATTGCCAGCAGTGGCGAACAAGCGCTTGCCATGTTAGCGCAGCAACCGACACGTTATGATGTTGTGCTAATGGACATTCAAATGCCAGAAATGGATGGCTATCAAACAACGCAGTATATTCGTCAGCAACCGCAGCTTGCTAATTTGCCCATTATTGCTATGACCGCCAATGCCCTGCCCAGTGACAAAGCTGCCTGTCTTGCTGCGGGTATGCAAGACCATATCGCCAAACCGTTTTCGCTAGATGAAGTCGTAACTAAAACCCTCAAACACTGCCAGCGTGCGGCAAGCTTTACCCTGCCTAGCCTAGCTAACGTTTTTAACCCGCAGGTTTTAAGCTTTTGCCAACAACAACATATCAGTTTACAACAAGCCTATGCGCGTTTGGGCTATTCAGCTGAGCTATATACTAAAGTACTACGCCAATTTAGTGCCGATTTACAGCACTGCACTGAACAATTACGCCAAGAAAACATCAGCGTAAAAACCGCAATGCTACTGTTTCATAGCCTTAACGGAGCAGCTAGCACAGTTGGTTTTACGGTTATAAGCCAACTCGCCGCGGCGCAAGAGCAGCGCCTGAAAGAAAACAACAACATCAGTACGCTTAATCTAGATACAACCTTAGCGAGCATTAGCGCTTATCAAGCCATTGCAATAACCCTACTTAAACTACTTGATGACGAAACCGCTTCCGAGAAAAACAACACGGCGAGCTTAGAAATGCTGTCTGATCGGGATATACAAGCACAGTTACAGCAGTTAATACATTATCTTAACTCTGCAAATATGGCGGCGCTGCCGTTATTTAGGCAGTTATCTCATACTCTGCAGGCTAGCTACCCCACATTAGTGCACAAGTTAAACCAAGAGATTTCAGCCTTGGCATTTGATGCCGCAGCTGCGATACTTAAACCACTGTTAAATGAAAAGTAATGTGCATTTATGTCTAATTTAGCACCATTAGACTTAACCGCTTTTTCTGATAAAGCGGTAATTTTAGTGGTTGATGATCAGCCAATTAATATTCAAATTATCTACCAAATATTGGGTGACGATTATAAAGTTTTAATGGCGACCTCAGGCGAGCAAGCTATTAAAGTTTGCTTAGACAGCATGCCAGATTTAATCTTGATGGATGTCGTTATGCCCATACAAGATGGCTTAGAAACCTGCCGCTTAATGAAAGCTCAAGATACCATTGCCGACATTCCGGTAATTTTTGTTACTGCGGGGCAACAACAACAGGACGAAGATGCCTGTTGGCAAGCCGGTGCGGTCGATTTTTTACAAAAGCCGGTTAATGCTAATACCTTACGAAACCGAGTTAAAGCCCACTTAACATTAAAAAAGCAAGCCGATTTACTGCGTTCACTGGCGTTTATGGATGGTTTAACCGGCGTGTATAATCGTCGTTATTTTGACCAGTTTTTAAATAAACAGCTGGCGGTCTGCAAACGGCAAAGCTCGCCTTTAGCACTACTATTAATTGATATTGATCATTTTAAACTTTACAACGACCACTTAGGCCATCTAGCTGGCGACGATGCGCTGCGCCGAGTCGCTCAGGCCATGAGCAGCTGTTGTTTACGCCCTAATGATTTAGTGGCTCGGTATGGTGGCGAAGAGTTTGTTGTGGTGCTACCCGACACCGACAGTCAAGGTGCTGTCGTTCTTGCACAAAAAATACTAACAACTATTAACGAATTAAAAATTCCACACCCAGCAACTCCCCTGCGTTTGGTTAGTATCAGCATAGGTATTGCCATGGCAACACCGCATAACGGTTATAGTGTTGAAATAACCGCTCGCGCCGATCAACAAATGTATATCACCAAGAAAAATGGCCGTAATGGCTTTAGCATAGAACACAACATTAGCTAAATCGCGCGTTTAACAGAAAAAAACCACGTTTTATCGCAATTATTACCTGCTATGCCTTGCATAAATAAGCAAGCGCCAGCATAGTTAATTGACGTTAGTTTACTAAATAAAGGTTATCGTTGTTGCGCTGGCTAAGTAGTTTTGCCTTATTACTGTATTTAAGCTTACTGTGTACACCACAGGCTTTTGCCGTACATGACGCGCGCTTATCGCCATTAGCCGATACCCAATTTCACGCCCTTACAGCTCAAACTCAGCAGTGCTTTGTTGAATGTGACGTCAACAATACTGACGACCCACAACCGGCATTGCCAGAGTCTACTGAGCTAACGTTAGCCTCTGTTCAGTATTTTATTATTGAAACCTTAACGGCTAGTAACGCGAATGCGTATCTAACAACACCTCAGGCTCGTGCTCCACCTGGTTTATCCTCCACCGCTGTTTAATCCTAAATAGATAATTTATTTAAATTAATTTGCTAATTCGCCGACTAAACCTTAATGGTCGGTTTGTGAGGATACAATGAAAACCTTAGCCTTATATAATGTTGAAGCTATTGATCACTTAGTACAACCGTCTGATTTTAATGACAAGACCTTAAATTCACCAGCAATGTCAGTAGTAACAGATTTTAAACACAGCCTACCGAACATGATTAACGCCAGGAGTACTGCTCGTGATGCCTTAGATATCATGCAGCAAGAACAAACTAAGCTAAAGTTAGTGGTAGATAACGACGGTCAGCTGGTTGGTTTGCTACATTTAGACCAGCTGTCAGATCAAGCAATCATGCGTCGCATGGCCTTTGGTGAAAGCCGTGACGATATTTTAGTCGCCGATTTAATGCGCCCACGAGAGAAGATTAAAGCGCTTGCGTACCAGCAATTAAAGCAATGTAGCATTGCTGATGTGGTGAACACACTGCAGTCTAGTGGCGAGTTACACTGCGTAGTTATTGACCGCGAAAGCCACCAAATACGTGGCATTATTAGCGCGCAAGATATTGCCCGTCGTTTGGGCTTAAATTTACGTATTCAGCAAACGCCTACCTTTTTAAATATTTTTGATAGTTTAAGCGCTTAACAAACCAAGCCTACCCGACTGATATACAGTTCAGTCGGGTAACTCAACCGCCATTCCCGTCGCCCAATCGGGCTATGCCGCTTAAAATCTACACTCTGCCGCTAACAGGTTTGTACTTAATTACAGATCAGGATAGTTTTAAGCCAAGACTATTTTAATTTGTACTATTTGGGGAGCCTATGCCTACTTTTACTCAATGTGCACTCGCCGTTGCTGCTAGTTTAGTGTTTAGCAGCGCTGCGTTATACGCACAAACACCAACATCCAATAACGCCAGTAGCAGTGCCAGCAGCCAATATTTTGAGGCTGAAGATATTTTCGATTTAGAATATGCCGCCGATGTACAAATATCGCCCGATGGCAGCAAAATAGTTTATGTGCGTGCTAGCAATGACATTATGACCGACAGCACCCACACTGCACTGTGGCTACTTGATGTTAAAACCGGTAAGCAGTTACCTCTTTTTGCCGATAAATTTAACTACAGCCAGCCGCGTTGGTCTGCTGATAGTAAACAACTGGCATTTATTTCAGATGCTAGCGGTAAAAGACAAATTCATCTGCATTGGTTAGCCGAAAACAAAACTGCGCAGTTATCCACCCTACAAGCCAGCCCAGGCAACCTCACGTGGTCACCCGACGGCAAACAATTAGCCTTTACCATGAACGTGGCGGCAAAAGAAGCCGCAGTTAAGCAAACCGTTAAGAAGGTAGCTAAACCTAAGGGCGCAAGCTGGTCAGAATCAGCCATTGTTATTGATCGCGTGCGTTATCAGGCAGATGGTCAGGGTTTTTTAAAACCAGAATTTCGGCAAATTTTTGTCTTACCTAGCGCTGGTGGCACTGAGCGCCAGCTAACTAAAGGCGATTTTAATTACGGTAGCGATCTTAGCTTTACACCCGATAGTAGCGCCTTAGTATTTTCAGCTAACTTAAGCCCTGAATGGGAATTTCAGCCGCGCGATAGCAATTTATATCGTTTAGATTTAGCGACAGAACAACTTACCGCACTCACCGAAATGGCAGGCGATGAGTCCTCGCCGGTATTTTCTGCTGACGGTAAACAGCTGGCGTTCTTATGGCAAAGTAACGATTTAGTGCCTTATACCAACAGCAAGTTAAAAATACTGTCGTTAAAAAACAACGAAATTAGCGATGTAGCAGCAAACTTAGACCTAAGCATAGAAAGCCCAAATTGGCAGAGCAATTCTAGCTTTATCGTACAATACGACCAGCGCGGCATGCGTAAGTTAGGCACACTTACCACTAACGGCAAGCTAACAGAGCTTACTGCAAATTTAAGCGGCGTGTCGCAGCCTCAGCCGTATTTAAGTGGCCAATATAGCGTATCGGCTAACGGTGTTATTGCCTATACCCACGGTACTAGCCAGCGTCCAAGCGAAGTGGCCGTTTTACAAAAAGGTAAAGCCACGGTACTTACCGCACTTAATGAAGACTTATTAGCGCATAAAAAGCTCGCGCAAACCCATGAGGTTATTTATAAATCGTCGTTTGATGGCGAAGAAATGCAAGGCTGGTATATGACGCCGCCCGACTTTGACCCAACAAAAAAATATCCATTAATACTGGAAATTCATGGCGGGCCACATCTAGCCTATGGTCCGCACTGGAGCGCAGAAATGCAGCGTTATGCCAAAGAAGGTTACGTAGTATTTTTCGATAACCACCGCGGTAGCTCATCTTATGGTGAACGTTTTGCCATGTTGTTACACAACAAATATAGCTCGCCAGAAGATTACGCCGATCATGATAGCGGTGTAAACGCGATGATTAAGTTAGGCTTTGTTGATGAAAATAATCTGTTTATTGGTGGTGGTTCAGCCGGCGGTATTGCTACTGCCTATGCTATTGGCTTAACCAACCGCTATAAAGCCGCAGCCGTTGTCAAACCGATAATTAACTGGTTAAGCAAGGTGCTTACTGGCGACTCTTACACCTACCAAACCTTCCACCAATTTCCAGGCGTGCCTTGGGAAAACGTTGAACATTACTGGCAGCGTTCACCGTTAAGTTTAGTTGGCAATGTGCAAACACCAACAATTTTAATTACCGGTGAAAGTGACCGTCGTACGCCAATCTCGGAATCAGAACAGTTTTATCAAGCGCTAAAATTACGCCGCATTGATACTACTATGGTACGGGTGCCGGGTTCGCCTCACGGCATATCTAACCGACCAAGCCGCATGATTGAAAAAGTAGAATACATGCTTGCTTGGTTTGAAAAGTACCGCACGCCATCGAACTAGCGCGTAAAATAGCGTTGTAAAATAGCCAGCGTATCGTGAATATAAGCGATACGCTGCTTTACTGTTGCATCCTGTGGTCGAATACCAATTTTAGCGCCCAGTATCAGTAACTGCTCAGGATCAGTGCAAGCCGCTAAACAATCGTGCATTGTCTGTTCTGTCATCCACGAGACTGGTGAACCGTGTTGAATCAACGCACTGCTTTTAGGCGGTTGATGGCTATCACGCCATGCGCCATACTCACTGTCTT
Organism: Rheinheimera metallidurans; assembly: GCF_036983985.1. Taxonomy (NCBI): domain Bacteria; kingdom Pseudomonadati; phylum Pseudomonadota; class Gammaproteobacteria; order Chromatiales; family Chromatiaceae; genus Rheinheimera; species Rheinheimera metallidurans. Next base: position 257,595 of record NZ_JALAHQ010000001.1, on the reverse strand, counting down.
GATCTGACACACCAGAAAACATTACACCCGCTAACACGCCAGCCGCCAGCGCTTCCTGAATATGTGCCACCGCACCATTAGTTTCACGCGCTTCAAATACCGAACGACCCCAGTTAATTACCATGCCAAGTGGCGCAGCAGTATATTGATTTACTTCGCAAAGTACCGCTATTTCATCGGCTAACGACAAAAAACCTTTTGACGGTACATGGCTATCAACATAAGCATCGCAATGCTCAATAACAATGCGCGCGCCCTGCCAATCCCAGCTGGCCAGCGTATTTAACGATTTAACTAACGCTGCGGTTGATGACGACGCACGGTGGCGTGCCGGTGCAGTATGAATTTGAATCGCCGTAACCGCTTGCCTACCTACGTGCTGATTCAACTTAGCAACCGCTGCGCAAGCTTGCTGCATAAACTGCAGAGCTGCCGCACGACCTGCCTCGTCATTTGACGCCAAACCAAACTGTGGGTTAGCTGCCAACGCATTCATAGTTCCGGGAATACAGGTAAATACGTAATTCCAAGCCGGCGCTATATTTGCCAAAAACCACGCATCGTCATATTGATGCAAACTGCCATAAAATGGATGCTCTAAGCCTTTTAATCTATCCAGTTTTTTTAGTTCGGTGTAGTACGCCGTTTCTAGTGCGGCATTCCAAGTACTGTGATTTGGTGACGCCGCATAAGCGCCAAGATAATATTTCACTATAAATAGCCTTCTAGTCGTCGGGGCTAAGGGTGGTAAACACTAAATGCTTACGCATATCTTTTAAAATGACGCCACGCTTTAGCATTAAACCGCTAAAACGTTTTTGCCACAGCGCTAACTGCGGCTGCGCCGCATCAAGTGCCGCCTGTTCAGCAAATTGCACCCGTGCTAATAAGCTAATTGGAAAGGCTTCATAATCAAAACTAAACCAACACTGCACCACGCCCGCTAATTCTGTTAACGCTTGTTGCTCTAACGCAGTTACTGCACTCATTACATATTGCTGCTGCTTTTTTTGTACTATAGAAAGTTTTTTCATATCTATTCACTTAGTAATTAACACTAACAATACTGCCCTGCTACCCAGCCGCTGGCCCAGGCCCATTGGAAGTTATATCCCCCTAGCCAGCCGGTAACGTCTACTACTTCGCCGATAAAGAATAGGTTATCGTGCTGTTTAGCGGCCATGGTTTTTGACGATAAATCGTTGGTGTTTACGCCGCCTAAGGTGACTTCTGCGGTTCGATAACCCTCAGTGCCGTTGGGTTTGAAAATATAACTGTGTAGGCTATTAGCAATGTTTTGTATGGTTTTATTGTGTAAAGCTTTTAGTGGCTGGTTGGTAACAAGCTGCATGTCTAACAGTTTTTCAACTAAGCGCTTTGGTAGTAATTTGCTTAAAGCGGTTTTTAATTCTTGCTCTGGGTGGCTTTGCTGTTGGTTGGTTAAAAATTCGTTTATGTCAGTTTCTGGTGACAGGTTTACTGTTATATCGTCACCCGGTTGCCAATAGCTAGAAATTTGTAATATGGCAGGCCCACTTAAACCGCGATGTGTAAAGAGCATATCTTCAGGAAATAGAGTGCCATTTGCTTCGACAGTTACCGGTAATGATACGCCGCTAATTTCTTCAAATACGGCTTTGTCTGCCGGCTGCCACGTTACTGGCACTAATGCCGCACGAAGCGGTAGTACGTTAAGACCAAACTGCTCGGCAAGTTGAAAACCAAAGGCTGTAGCGCCTAAATTGGGCAAGCTTAAGCCACCACTAGCGACCACTAAACTGTGACAGGCTCGGCTAACGTCTGGTGTATCGACAATAAAACCCGCCTCCGTTTTGCTCACTTGCTGGATCTGTTGTTGCAGTGCAATTTGTACACCCGCCGTTTTGGCTTCAGTTAGCAGCATATCAACAATATCTTTAGCGCTATTATCGCAAAATAGCTGACCTAAGGTTTTTTCGTGGTAAGCAATATTGTGCTTTTGCACTAGGGCGATAAAATCCCATTGGCTATAACGGCTTAACGCCGATTTACAAAAATGCTTATTGTGCGATAGGAAGTTCTCAGGGCTGGAATACATATTGGTAAAATTACAGCGACCACCACCGGACATAATAATTTTACGGCCAACGCGTTTGCCGTTATCCAGTATTAATACTTTACGGCCTCGTTTGCCGGCTTCTATTGCGCACATTAAACCGGCAGCGCCAGCACCAATTACAATAACATCCCACTGCTGTATCACGGCTATATACCTGCCCATTCGCTAAAGGCGGCTATTGTCGGTGACTATGTTGCCAGATGCAATTAGCGCGAGTGCTAAGACAGAAAAATCTCACGCCTGCCAACACCGCCCTAAGCAACCTATAGGTTTAGTAAACGATTTAATTGTGCCTGTGCTAGGGGTTCATTTTGTTCGGCTGCAAGTTGGTAAAAATCTCGGGCTTTAACTAAATCTTTCTTTACCCCTCGGCCATACTCGTACATCCACGCCAAATTATATTGTGCATTTGCATGGCCCTGCTCGGCGGCTAGACGAAAGAGTTCTACGGCTTTTTCATCACTCGCTTTTACTTGCCGGCCATTTTTGTAAAATAGGCCAAGTGCGGTTAATGCCCTTGGCACTTGCTCTGATAACGACTGCTGATATAACTCAAAGGCTTTACGCTCATCTAAGTTAACGCCATAGCCTTTTTCGTACATATAACCGAGGTTGGCCACCGCACGTAAATGATTTTGTGCTGCGGATTTTTGATACCAATGTACCGCTTGATTATCGTCTTGGCGCACGCCGCGGCCGGTTTCGTAGCGCAAGCCCAAATTAAACTGCGCATCGGCATCGCCTTGCTGCGCAACCTTAGTGTACCAATACAAGGCTTTTTCATCATTTTGCGCAACACCACGGCCTGCGCCATACATATACCCTAGGTTGTACTGCGCAAATAACACGCCTTGCTCTGCCGCAAGCTGATACCACTTTACCGCCGCAGTATCATTTTTTGCAGTACCATTGCCTTCGGCATAACGTATTGCCGTTAAGTATTGCGCCTGAGCATGCCCTTGCTCGGCCGCTTTAAGAAACCAATTAAATACCTCAACGTCATCAATGTTTTGCTCCGTTGCTTGGCTAAGCATGGCAGCTAAACGAAACTGTGCGTCAACATTACCGGCGGTAGCTGCATGCCGAAACAATGGCATCGCACGACTCGCATCCGCCTTTACACCTAAGCCCTCATCAAAATGCACGGCCAGCTGATAACACGCTTGGCTATCCTTTTGTGCACAAGCGCTTTCAAGAAAGCCAAGTGCTTTAGCATAGTTATTACGCACACCTCGGCCTAGTGAATAACTAATGCCGACTTCGCGCTGAGCTTCAACAATGCCTTTAGCCGCCGCTAAGTTAAATAAGTCAAAAGCGCGAGATTCATTTTTACTCACGCCAATACCCTGCAAATAGTATTGCGCTAACTGATACATAGCTCGACTATGCGCTTGCTCAACAGCTCGTTGATACCAACCTATCGCTTTATTGATATCCGCATTCGTACCTCTGCCTGTGCGGTATCGCTCTGCAACAAGATATTGCGCGTCAACATCGCCCTGTACGGCGGCGCGCTCATACCATAATAAAGCACTCACATCATCTTGGGTTACGCCGCGCCCGTTGGCATACATAAACCCAAGGTTATACTGCGCTAACCTATATTGTTGCTCTGCGGCTTTGCGATACCAATATACGGCTAAGGCGTCATCTTGCGCGACACCGTTGCCATTGGCGTTAGCGAGGGCAAGCTGATACTGCGCTTGTGCAGAACCTTGTTCTGCGGCGGCAGTAAACCATCGCACGGCTTTTGCGTCACTCTTGCTCAAACCATCACCGTTGGCATACATAGCGGCTAAATTTAACTGCGCATCAAGTACGCCAGACAGAGCCAACGGATACCAATGGCTGTAAGCTGCCGCATAGTTTTTTTGCTGAAACAAGCGCATACCATTAGCAAAATTGGCTTCGCTAAGTGCTAACACAGGTAAATCGGCCACGTCGTCGCTGTCAGCGGTTAGCGCGGTAATGTCTGGCTGTTTTATCGAATTTTTATCGCTGGTTGCGGTTTTCGATGCCGCCTTTTCCAACCAGTACGCCGCTTGCAGTGCATCTTGCTCAACACCCTGCCCCAGCGAATATAACTTGGCTAACTCAAACTGAGCCGTAGTGTTGCCTTGTTCTGCCAAAGCAAGCCATAGTTGCGCTGCCTTAGCGTGATCGCCTTGCTCATAAGCCGCTTTAGCTGCGGCAATGTCTTGCGATTCTGCCACTAACATAAAGCTGGTTAGCATCAAGCCTATTATTATTTTATTTAGCCGCATCGATGTTACCCTCCATTTCACCTTGTTATATCAAACAAATGCGCCAGCACCAAGCCGGAACGAGAGATAAAAAGTGAATGTCGGGTGAATAAATTAGAAAATTACCGAGTTTAATTGGCCTTATTTGTAAACTGTGCATTATAACCGGCAACTAACCAGCGCCATTGTGCTATATCCCAGTTAAATGCAGGCTGTAAACTACGTTCTTTTAACAAAGAGCGTTGTAAGCGAGCTAGGTTTTGTTGACACCATCCGCCCTGCGGTCTTATCTCGCACTTATCAAAATCAATCAGCCAAAACTGGCCTGTGTTATCTAATAAAATATTGTGGCAATTAAGATCAGAATGGTGCACACCATATTGATGAAACCTCGCGATCAATACCCCTAGGTCATGCCATTCCGCTTTGTTTAATGCTCGTGTTACTAATAGCTGCGCAAGCTCTGTTGATGAGCTAATGCGCTCAATCAAAATGTCAGCACGGTAACCAAAGCGATCTGCTTGGTATAACGCCGCACAGGGGCGAGGCACGGGTAACTGCCATAAGCGCATCTGTTGCAATAAGCGAAACTCAACCATAGCGCGGCTCTTTAACACTGGGCTAGGCCAAAATGTGTCCTTATTTATTTTACCGACTAAACCGCCGCGATAATAATGGCGCAATACCGCCTGTTTATTATCTTGCTGCACAAACCACACGGTATTTCGCCCGGTTGACTGCCCCGTTACTAAACCTCGACGTTGCCAAAATTCAGGTTGAAAGTACGCTAGCTCAAATTCAGGGTAAAAATCGGGGTCAAACCACGCCACATTCGCGCCCTGACACCAGGTTTTAATACCAGCCATAGGTAATAATATCGCAACCTTGGCCATAACTTGCGCCACGGCCCCTTGTTGCTGTTGGTATAATGCAAACGCTTTATGCCCAGTGCGTACGGCCAGATCAGGCTGCGTAATAAGCTGCTGCACCCGCGACACAATGGAGGCGGTATCTGATACCGAAAAATAGGCATCTTGCTTTTGTAGTAGTTGAAATACCTGTTGAAAATTAAATATATAGGGGCCAGACAACACTGTTTTAGCAAACGCCATTGCTTCTAATGGGTTATGGCCACCCCGTGCAATTAAACTGCCGCCAATAAACACAAAATCTGCAAGCTGATACCATGTTAATAGCTCGCCCATACTATCAATCAGCCATACCTCAGTGCCACTACTGGGTGCTTGGCCGCTACTGCGTTGTACGTAAGCTATTTTTTGTTGTTGCAACAACTCAGCAACGGCCGTAAATCGCTCTGGATGCCGTGGCGCTAGCACTAATAGTAGTTCTGGGTGGTCTATTTTTAATTGTTGATACGCTTGTAGTAATATTTCATCTTCGCCGGCATGCGTGCTGCCAGCAACCCAAACTCGCCGCCCTTGTATTAAAGGTTTAATCCGTTGCGCCAGCGCAATGCTGGTTTCGGGGATCGATAATTCGTATTTTATATTGCCCGCAACCTGTACTTGCTTAGCACCTAAAGCTTGAAACCGGCGCGCACTCGCACGATCTTGGGCTAGAATTTGGCTAATGTCCGCCAGCATGGCTTTAGTAAAGCAGCTGAAACGCCGATATCCCTTGGCTGAACGCGCCGATAGCCGAGCATTAATCACTAAAGTAGGTATCGTAAAAGCTTTGCAATTGGCCAATAAATTGGGCCATAACTCAGTTTCTAAAATAATAAACAGTTGTGGCTGCATAAACTTAAGCCAACGACGCACAAGGATCGGATAGTCAAACGGCAGATAACAGTGCTGAATTGTTGGCTGTTCAGCTTGTAGCTGCAAAATAGCAGCAGACGCAGTAGGCGTAGTACAGGTTAACGTTAAAGGCAGTTGTGGGTATTGTTGTAGCAATTGTTTAATAATCGGTTTTGCCGCATTAAACTCCCCCACCGACACCGCGTGCAGCACTATGCCGTTTTTTGCCCGGTTTGATGGCAACTTAACAGCAAAACGCTCAGCAAAGCGCTGACGATACGCAGGATCTTTAACTGAGCGCCACAACAAGTAAGCAATAACCAGCGGCCAGCACAACAATAAAATCAAAGAGTAAAACAGCCGGTTTATCATCAGTACCTTGAACATTAAAATAAAAGACGCCGCTATTATCACAGAATAGCTTGTTACACTGCAATTTGTTAAACTTGTCACACCCAAATCGCTTGTTGTTTATAATGGCCAACGCATTGAAAATTCTGTTTATACCCGTATCTTCCGCTCAAGGCACGGGCGAATACATGCGCTCACTTATTATCGCCCAAGCCATAAAGCAGCATTGGCCTGCAGCAGAAATCAGCTTTATTTTAAGTAAAGATGCGCCCTATGCTACCAGTTGCCCATTTCCATATTTCTTATTAAACAACAGCCCAACTAAAGAAGTTACGGCGGTTAATCAACTGGTAACGCAAATACGCCCCGATGTTACAGTATTTGATTGCTCGGGCCGCGCATCACAAGTGCGTCATGCCAAAACCTGTGGTAGTAAAGTTGTGTTTATTAGTCAACATAAGAAAAAGCGTAAGCGTGGCTTTTCATTCAGTCGTTTGCCGTATTTAGATGCGCACTGGATCACCCAGTTTAAATTTGTTGATGGCGATTTCACTTGGCTAGAAAAACTTAAATTAGCCCTATGCAAGGCAAAGCAACCGCAGTTTATTGGCCCAGTATTTAGCCAGCCAGCTGCTAATCTACCCGCAGAGTTTGCCAATTTAACTGGCAAAGAATTTGTACTTTGGGCCGCAGGTGGGGGTGGCCACACCTACAAAGGTGTGCCAGCTACTGAAGTATTTTACCAAGCGGCTAAACTACTTAAGCAACCACAACTGCAACATATAGTAGTAACCGGCGCTAACTACCAAGGCACGTTGGCGGAAACGGGGCAAATTCAACTGGTAAAAAGCATTCCCAACGCCGAGTTAATGACCTTAGTGCAGCACGCTAAACTTATTGTTAGTGGTGGCGGTGATATTATGGGACAAGCCATTGCATTGCAGAAAAATATCGTAGCAATTCCGGTAGCAAAAGATCAGCCAACGCGTATTGCTAAATGCCTAGAGCAAGGATTGATCTATACCAGCGCATTAGCACAAGCAGAAATAGCGAATCAAGCTAAACTAGCACTGGCGCAGCCGTTACAACAAAAGCTCAATATTATTCCGGGCTTAACCTATGTACTCGATTATTTTAAAGCAATTTTTGAACCGTCACAGTCATAATCAGCGAACTCTCCCGTTACACTAGCTTTTGGGATAAGCTGTAAAAAGTACTTCTGCAACAGTAAAGATCCGTTAAAATACGTTTACTGATGCCGCAACGCAGGGCCCTAATATGTCAAATTTAAAGCAAAGTTTCTTAGATAGTTTACAGCGCCACCGTGACGCTTTTGCCACTGTAGAAGCCTACCATGACGATGCGATGCAATTGTTTAATGCGGTGCAACATGGCCTAGCCCAAGGTGGCAAAGTGGTGTGGATGGGTAACGGTGGCAGCGCCGCCGATAGCCAGCATTTAGCCGCAGAATTTATGGTGCGTTATAAAGCCGAGCGCGGCCCACTGGCCTCTATTGCCTTAACCACCGACACCTCCATTTTAACTGCTCATGCTAACGACTACCATTTTGACAGCGTGTTTGAGCGCCAAGTTAAAGGTTTAGTGCGCGCCGAAGATGTGGTTATTGGTTTAACCACATCAGGCAAAAGCCCCAATATTAATTTGGCCTTACAAGCCGCTAACGAGCTTGGCGCTTATACTGTGGCTCTAACCGGTCGAGATGGCGGTTTAGTAAAAGACATTGCTAAACTGGCTATTATCGTTAACAACGACGAAACTGCGCGTATTCAAGAAGTGCATATGTTTATTGGCCATTGGCTGTGTGAAGCACTCGACTTTGCCATCACAGGTAGCCATTAATGATTGATTTAAGCCTGTTACAAAACCTGTCATCGGCATCAGTATTGGTGGTTGGCGATGTTATGCTTGACCGCTATTTCAACGGCGACTCACAGCGCATTTCACCTGAAGCACCCGTGCCTGTAGTAAAAATTAGTAAAATTGAAGATAAAGCCGGTGGCGCAGCCAACGTAGCACGTAATATCGCGCACTTAGATGGTAAAACCGGCCTGCTGGGCATTATTGGCAACGACAGTGCTGGTGAATCGTTGCAGCAGTTATTAGTGGGTGAACATATTCATTCTGAGTTATTTAGCCAGAACACTAAACCGACCATTGCGAAAATGCGCGTGGTGTCGCGCCAGCAACAAATAGTGCGCTTAGACCAAGAAGAAATGTTTAGCCTTGCTGATGCCACACTGCTGGCAGAGCGCTTTGCCGGCATCTATCAAAATTACGACGTTATTGTGTTTAGCGATTACAATAAAGGCTCGCTGCAACAAATAGGCAAAATGATTCAACTAGCTAAAATGGCTGGAAAAACGGTATTAGTTGACCCCAAACAAGCCGACTTATCGGTTTATGCCGGTGCTGATGTTATTACGCCTAATTTGGGTGAGTTTAAAGCCGCTGGTGGTAAAACAGATTCTCTAGAGCTGATATTAAGTTCGGCGCGCATGCTGATACAACAGGCGCAAGTTAAGGCTATTTTATTAACCCGTAGCGAACAAGGTATGAGTTTAATTACCGCCAACGAGCATCATCATTTTCCAGCTCAAGTGATAGAAGTCAGTGACGTTACTGGTGCCGGTGATACCGTTATTGCCACCTTAGCGGTAATGTTAAGTGCTGGTTTATCGCTTAGTGATGCTACCCAGTTAGCTAACTTAGCCGCGGGTATAGTTGTAGGTAAAGTAGGCGCGGCTACGGTGTCACCCAAAGAGCTGGCGATAAAGCTAAATAAAGACTTATTCCGCCAGGGCGATTTCTACCAAACCCCATTTGATAAAGTGCTACAGCATATTCAATTTGCCCAGCAAAATAACGAGCGCATCGTCTTTACTAATGGCTGTTTCGATATTTTACATGCCGGCCATGTGCGCTACCTAGCCCAAGCCAAAGCCTTAGGCGATCGCTTAGTGGTAGGCTTAAATTCAGATGCCTCAGTGCGACGTTTAAAAGGCGAACAACGGCCAATTAATACACTAGAAGACCGGACAACGGTATTAGCCAGTTTAGCCAGTGTTGATTGGGTTGTGCCCTTTGGCGATGATGCCAGCGAAAACGACACTCCACTGCAGCTAATTAGCCAAATTTTGCCCGATGTATTAGTAAAAGGTGGTGATTACAGCCTAGATACTATCATTGGTGCGGATGTGGTTATTGCGCATGGTGGCGAAGTACAAGTACTTACCTTTGTTGATGGCCGCTCGACGAGCAAGGTGATCCGCAAAATTCAGGATCTACAAGGAAATAGCTAATTTGTCTGTGCAGCAACTTAAGTCAATTTGTATTTTACGCTTATCGGCCATTGGTGATGTCTGTAATGCCGTGTCTGTAGTGCAAAGCATTCAGCGCCAGCACCCACAAGCCCAAATTACTTGGGTTATTGGCAAGGTAGAGGCACGTTTACTCGAGGGTTTATCGGGTGTGCGCTTAGTGGTATTTGACAAAAAACTGGGTAAAGCCGCCTATGGCCAGCTAAGGCAACAATTACAACACGACCAGTTTGATGTACTGCTACATATGCAGGTAGCGTTTCGCGCTAACCTAGCTTCGCTATTTATTAAAGCGCGTAAAAAAATTGGTTTTGATTGGCATACGGCTAAAGAGCTACACGCGTTATTTATGCGCCATCGTGTACGAGCCGCGCCACGCAGTCATGTACTAGATGGTTTTCGCCAGTTTGCCAAAGCTATTGGCGTACCAGAACAAGCACCAACCTGGCAGTTACCTATAACAGACGAAGACGAAGCTTGGGCCAAACAGCAGCTTGCCGCCACCGGTAATAGCCGCGTACTTGTTATTAGCCCTGCAGCATCCAAAGCCGAACGTAATTGGTTGCCAGAGCGCTACGCGGCCTTAGCCGATTACGCCATGAGCAAGGGCTTTGCCGTTATGTTATGCGGTGGGCCAACCGAGCTAGAGCGCAATTTAAGCCAAGCTATTATAGCTTCAGCAAGCTGCACTATTACCGATCTAACCGGTAAAACCACGTTAAAACAGTTACTAGCCGTACTTAAGCATGCCAGTGTTGTGCTAGCGCCTGACACTGGGCCAACTCATATGGCCGTAGCCGTAGGCACGCCCGTTATCGGTTTATATGGCCATAGTAACCCCGACCGCACCGGCCCGTATTTATTTCGTCAGTATGTGGTTGAGGTTTACCACCAGTGCTTACTTGAGCAAAAGGGTAAAACGGCCGCGCAATTAAAATGGGGCACCCGCGTCAAGGGCAGCACTATTATGCAACGAATTTCGGTAGAAGCTGTTACTGCGATGTTTGATCGTGTGCTCGCCGAGCAACAGTTATAAAGGCGAACTAAAGATGACCTTACGTAAAGCAGCTTTTTTAGATCGCGACGGCGTAATTAACGTTGATCATGGCTATGTTAGTTCAGCAGAACAATTTGAGTTTATTGACGGTGTATTTGCCGCTTGCCAGCATTTGCAACAACAAGGCTATTTACTAATTGTGGTGACTAACCAATCTGGCATTGGCCGTGGCTATTATAATGAAGCACAGTTTTGGCAACTTACCGCTTGGATGAAAGCCCAATTTGAAGCGCATCAGGTTAAATTAACCGATGTGTATTTTTGCCCACATCACCCGGTTAATGCGAAACCGCCCTATCAAATCGAATGTGACTGCCGCAAACCGGCACCCGGCATGTTATTACAAGCAATAGAAAAATATCAGATAGACCCAACACAAAGCTTAATGCTTGGCGATAAAAAAGCGGATATGCAGGCCGCTAAAGCCGCAGGTATTGCGCGTAAGGTGTTAGTGTTATCGGGGCAAACACTCACTGCGGCCGATAAAGCCAGTGCTGATGAGGTATGGCCGTCAATAAAAACGGCACTGACTGCGCTCTAGTTGTCGCAGCCAGGCCTAGTGTTTACAGTGCGGCTAATACCACTTCGGCTTTGCTTACTTCAAAGGTTTTAGGCGGTTCTACATTTAACAGTGTTACTACACCGTTATCGACGATCATGGCGTAACGCTGTGAGCGCACACCACCAAAGTCGGCGGTATCCATAGTTAGACCTATGGCCTTATGAAATGCTGCGCCACCGTCGGCTAAAAACACTATCTCTTCAGCATTCTGGCTTTTTGCCCAGGCACTCATCACAAAGGCATCGTTCACTGCAGTACAGACTATGCTATCCACGCCTTTAGCTTTAATTTGATCAGCCAGCGTAATGTAGCCCGGTAAGTGCGCCGCCGAGCAGGTTGGTGTAAATGCACCTGGCACAGCAAACAATACCACTTTTTTATTAGCAAAAATTTGACTAGTAGTAGGGTTCATTACCCCTTCTTTGGTCAGCTGTGAAAAACTCACTTCTGGTAACTTATCGCCTATCTTAATCATTATTATTTCCCTGTTAAGTTAATTGCTGTAAGTAATTACGGGTTAAATTGCGGCATTGATATACACATCAAACCGGTTATTCTTTCCGAGCACCGACATGCTAGGTGCCTGGCCGGCAAGAAAATCGGCATAGCCAGGTCGCTTTACTACCACCCGCTTTTGTGCCAGCTTAAGCGCTGGTATTAATAGCGCATCGGCATCGGTGTCACTGCCGACAACATCATGAAACGCCCGCATTTCTTTCTTCACTAACGCCGTTTTATCTCGCGGCGGAAACATCGGATCTAAATAGACTACATCGACCGAGCTATGTTGCTGTAATGCGTCAAGCGCTGAGCTATGCAGTAGTTTCATACGCTCAGGCAACCAATTTAGCTCAGCTATTTCTGCACCACGGCGCAAACCATCAAACAGTAAGGCAACAATAGCGGGATTGCGTTCAACTAAAGTGACGCTCGCACCCAAACTGGCTAATACAAAGGCATCTCTACCCAAGCCAGCAGTAGCATCCAGCACGGTTAAATTGCGTTTTTTATTTAAACCGCAGGCTTTAGCAATAGCTTCATCTTTACCACCGCCGTGCATACGTCGATAACTAGCAGCACCGCTGGCAAAATCAACTAAGATAGCGCCTTGCTTAGGTAAATCAGTATGTAACAGCACTAGCGCGTTATCTTGCCAAGCGAGATACCAGCCAGTAGGCGTGGCTATTGGCTGCAAGCCAAATCGCTGTAACTGAATAGCAAGCTCAGCCGGCAGTTCAGTGTTACTAACATAATAAGTACTGTGCATATTTTCACTTAAAAAACTGTGTCAGATTATTATTTTACTGCAACATGCCGACATAGTTATCGCCAACACTAAAGGCAATAATTTGGCTAATCTGCTGCAAGCTACGGTTTGACTGTTGCTGCCACACGTTAAATTGCTGCTGAATTTGTGCCAAACTACGCTTACTATTAATACCGCCGTCAAACACCTTGGTTGCGCGCAAATAGGCTTCAACATCGCTACTTAAAATAAAGGTGTCTTTACCTATGGCCCTTAGCGCATAAGGCCCAGTATTACCGCCTAAACGTGCACCATGCTGTTTTAAATATGCCCACAAGCCAATAATGTTTTCCGTTGGCCAGTTGGCAATAAAACGGGCAAAGCTACCGTGCTCTAAGGCAAGATCGTGAATCATCAAAGCGTTATGGCGAACCGTAAATACTTTATTAGCATTACGAATAATACGCACATCACGCGCTTTTTCTTCCAGCATTTCATCGCTCATTAACAGTATTTTTTCGATATTAAAATCAAAAAACACGTCACAAAAACCAGGCCACTTTTGCCGTACTACTCGCCAGACAAAGCCTGATTGAAATACTTTTTTTGTCAATTCACCCAACAAAAGATTATCAGGTATTACGGCAATATCTTCGGCACTCGCGCAGTTACTAAGTAACGCCTCTAACGCCAGAGCGCCACCTTTACGCTCACAAGCGCGCTGATATATACGTGTAAAAGGTTCTACTGTTTGCATGTTATTCATCTTTAAAAGCTAATGCAGGTAGCGGCCTTAACCACTACCTTAAATGCGGGTTGCACCTTAGGTGCTTTAGAATGTTGCGCGGTCAGTTGCCGAGGTTAACACGCACACCCCGTTTTCTAACGTTACCGCAGGTTTAGGCACCACAGCACAGTCTGACATTAAGCCTCGGCGATCATTTTCTGATTTTACCGCAGCGTTATATTGGCTAATCAAAGCCATTATGCTGTTTTCGTTGCCGTCTTTAGTGGATATAGCAATATAGCTATCTGGCCCACCGCAGGGTTTGCTGCCAAAACCAACAACACGACACTGCTGCACATCATCGGCTTTTGCTTCACCTATCATGGCCATCACTTCTGCACGCATTGCAGGTAAGTTTATTTGCTCTGCCATTTGTTGCTTCCTCGCTTTAACCGCACCAATCGGGTTTGTCGCTGGGTCAATTGGCTCTACTACCGGGTTAGGTGGTAAACGCTCTACTGAGCTATCACTGCCAGCTTGACCCTGCTGACAGGCGGTCAATGTTAAGGTTGTTATGATAAGTATTAATAACTTAGTGCGCATTCTATTATCCTCCACGGTCTGACATTTAGCTTGGCAGAGCCGGTGTGAATTGGCAATGAATCATTAATTAAACCTAGCAAGTTAAACCCATATGCCGCAGCAGTGCAGCATTGCTCGGTTCACGGCCACGAAAACCTTTAAACAGTTCCATAGGTTCAGCGCTACCGCCACGCTCTAAAATCCAGGTTAAAAAATCATAGCCAGTATTAGCATTAAAAATACCTTCTTCTTCAAACCGGCTAAACGCATCGGCTGATAACACTTCGGCCCACAGATAACTGTAATAACCTGCAGCATAACCGCCGGCAAAAATATGGCTAAAGCCATGCTGAAAGCGGTTAAAACGTGGCGGCACTATAACCGACACCTCGGCACGTACTTCGTCTAGCATTTGCTGTACCCTGCCGCCCTGCTCTGGGTCGTACTCGGCGTGTAGCCTAAAATCAAATAAGGCAAATTCTAACTGACGCACTAAAAACAGGCCTGAATGAAAGTTCTTGGCCGCTAACATTTTATCTAACAAATCTTGGGGTAAGGGCTCACCCGTTTCATAATGACCGGAAATAATCGCTAGCGCTTCGCTTTGCCAACACCAGTTTTCTAAAAACTGGCTAGGTAGTTCCACCGCATCCCACGCCACACCATTAATACCGGCAACAGCGGCTGCATCTACCTTAGTTAGCATATGGTGAATACCGTGGCCAAACTCATGAAATAATGTCACTACTTCGTCATGGGTAAACAACGCTGGTTTGCCACCTATTGGCTTATTAAAGTTACACGTTAAATAAGCGATAGGCGCTTGTACCGAGCCATCGGGTAGAACTCTGCGCCCTTGGCAGTCATCCATCCACGCACCGCCACGCTTGTGCGGTCGAGCATAGAGGTCTAAATAAAAACTACCGCGCAGCTCATTATTACCATCAAAAATATCGTAAAACTTAACGTCGCTATGCCATACATCAACACCCGTGCGCAGTTTTACCGTAACACCAAACAGTTTATTTAATACCGTAAATAAACCAGCAACCACTTTATGTTCTGGAAAATACGGCCGTAACAGTTCATCAGAAATCGCGTAGCGGGCCTGTTTTAACTTCTCGGCGTAATAAGTAATATCCCACGCCGCAAGTTGACTGATGCCAAATTCCTCTTTTGCAAACGCGGCTAAATCTGCTAAATCTTGCTCAGCTTGAGGTTTAGCTCGCGTGGCTAAATCATGTAAAAATGCTAAAACTTGGTCGGGGCTTTGTGCCATTTTGGTGGCTAAAGATTCTTCAGCTGCATTATTAAAATCAAGCAGCTGCGCTAACTCATGCTTTAATGCTAAGGTTTCTTCAATAATAGCCGTGTTATCAAACTGCCCTGCCGTCGGGCCTTGATCAGAGGCGCGGGTGCAATAGGCACTATAGAGCTCTTCACGTAGCTGACGATTATCAGCATAGCTCATTACGGCAATATAACTGGGGAACTCAAGGGTAAACACCCAACCGCTAAGTTCTCGGTTAGTTGCCTCTTCTGCCGCAGCTAATTTGGCATCATCAGGTATGCCAGCAAGTTCGGTTTCATCGGTTACCTGCTTAAACCAAGCTTGGGTTGCGTCTAAGGTATTATTAGAAAATTGCGAGCCTATATCAGAAAGCCGGCTTTGAATTTCACCATAACGCTGCTTTTTATCTGCCGATAAACCAATACCTGACAGTTTAAAATCACGCAGAGCATTTTGAATAACCTTTTGTTGCGCGGGGGTTAAATTAGCATAGTCAGCACTTTGTGCTAGCTGCTGATATTTTTGATATAAACCTTCGTGCTGCCCCAACCAAGTGCTGTAATCAGATAACAACGGCAAGCAACTTTCATAGGCTTCACGCAGCTCGCTACTATTTAATACCGAGTTAAGGTGCGACACTGGCGACCACAGCTTACTTAAACGTTCGCTATCATGCTCAAGCTGCTCAACCAAACTTTGCCAGCTTACCTCTGAGGCAGCCACAACCTGCTCTACTGCCGCTCTAGACTGGGCAATAGCCTGCTCGACTGCGGGCTTAACTAACTGAGGCGTAATATGCGAAAAAGGCGGTAAGCCGGTAAAAGATAGCAACACGTTGTCAGAAGCAGTCATAATAAACCTTTAATAAAAATGTAACTGATTACGCTTAATGTTGGGGCACTAAGCCAAATTATCAACACAATATATAGCTGTTGGCAGGATAGCTTTTGCATGACTATAATGTGCACAGTTTGTTAATCAAGGGAATAGATTCACATGAAAACATTACATAAAACACTGCTTATTAGCGGCTTAACGGCACTGTTAAGTATGCCCGCAAGTGCAGATGATATTGATGATGCTATAGCCACAGCAACTAAGCATTATAAAGCCGGTGAGTTATCGCAAGCTATTGCGCAGCTTGATTATGCCAGCACGCTAATCCGCCAAGAAAAAGGTGAGCAAGTAAAAAAGGTTTTTCCTGCGCCGCCGTCTGGCTGGAAGGCTGACGAAGCCAGCAGCGACGTGGCCGGTGCGGCGATGTTTGGCGGCGGTATTAACGCATCAAGAGCCTACTACAACGACAACAGTCGCATAGAAATTCAACTGATGATGGATTCACCTATGCTGCAAGCTTTTTCAATGATGCTAAGCAACCCATCAATGATTGCTATGTCGGGTGGTAAACTAACAAAAATTCAAGGTATTCAAGCGGTACAAAAAATTGATGGCGATAGCGTGGAAATTCAGTTTGTAACGCCAAGCGGTGCCATGGTTACGCTAAGTGGTGATAAAGCCGCGCAAAGCACCCTATTAGAATTGGCCAATGCCATAGATCTGAAAAAACTCTAGTTTTAAGCCTCTACACCCAGCACTATTTAGTGCTGGGCTTGTAAAATCTCGTTTGACCCCATATAAACTGTTGATACTTAGTGATCACGGAACAGTGTTATGACGCGTCATTTTAATTTTCTTACTATAGGTGCCGGCAGCGGCGGTATTGCCAGCGCCAACCGCGCCGCAATGCGTGGGGCAACAGCAGCGGTAATAGAAGCTAAAGTTGTCGGCGGCACTTGCGTTAATGTGGGTTGCGTACCAAAAAAAGTGATGTGGTACGGCGCGCATATTGCTGAAGCATTAAAATACAGCGCAGCCTACGGCTTTGACGTCACGCAAAACAATTTCACTTGGGCTACCTTAGTGCAAAACCGTGAAGCTTATATTCAACGCATTCATGGTAGTTACCAACGCGGCTTTGACAGCAACGGTGTTAGCTATATTCAAGGCTTTGCCCGCTTTATCAATGCCAACACGGTTGAAGTTAATGGCGAGCAGATCACGGCGGATCATATTACTATTGCCGTTGGCGGCCGACCGTCTATTCCGGCCATTCCAGGCGCAGAACATGGCATAGATTCCGACGGTTTTTTTGCCCTAACCGCGCAGCCGAAAAAAGCCTTAATTATTGGCGCAGGTTATATCGCGGTTGAAATTGCCGGCGTACTGCACGCACTAGGCACAGATACGCATTTGTTAGTGCGCAAAGACAGACCACTGCGCCATTTTGATCACGATATTAGCGACATGCTACTTGAGCGCATGACACAAGATAAACTCAGCCTACATACACATATTAACGTTACTAAAGTTGAAAAAGTTAGTGATGCGAATTTAACTGTACACTGCGACAACGGCACTGTATTTACCAACGTTGATTGTTTAATTTGGGCCATTGGCCGCGAACCTGCAACCGACCAACTAAACTTAGCTGCAGCCGGTGTCACTGTTGATAAACACGGTTTTATTCGCACCGATAAATACCAAAATACTAATGTTAAAGGCATCTACGCGGTAGGCGATATTACCGGCGAAGCTCAGCTGACACCGGTAGCAGTAAAAGCAGGCCGCATGTTAGCTGAGCGACTATTTAATAAAGATATGAGCGATGCACATATGGATTATCGCTTAATACCAACCATAGTATTTAGCCACCCACCCATTGGCACTATTGGCCTAACCGAAGATGAAGCCAAGCAACAATACGGCAGTGAAAATATAAAAGTTTATCGTTCAAACTTTGCCGCCATGTATAACGCCATTACGCCACACCGTGCGCTAAGTCGGTTTAAATTGGTTTGTGCCGGTAGCGACGAAAAAGTAGTAGGTTTACATGGTATTGGCGAAGGCATGGACGAAGTACTACAAGGCTTCGCTGTAGCCATTAAAATGGGTGCAACCAAAGCCGATTTTGATGCCACGGTAGCGTTACATCCTACCAGTGCCGAAGAGTTTGTTACCTTACGTTAAATTATCATCTCTGTAGACTTAGCTCAGGTTAACGCAACCTGAGCTATTTTTTTGTGTAAAAACCAGACAAACCTTGATCTGTCGATGCATTGCTTTAAAATGCAACAAACCCATAACTTAAAATTAGCCTATTTTGCACTTTCGTAGCGACATCAACGGATTAAGAGCCATAGCGGTTATTGCTGTGCTACTTTTTCATTTTCAGCCAACTTGGCTACCCGGTGGCTTTGCTGGTGTTGATGTATTTTTTGTTATTTCTGGTTATTTAATGACAGCCATTATCTTTAATGGCTTGCAGCAACAAAAATTCTCGTTAATTGGCTTCTATGTTGCTCGCGCAAACCGAATTATCCCAGCGCTAGCGGCGTTATGCAGTGTATTACTGCTATTGGGTTATCTTTATTTGACGCCGATTGAGTTTCGTACTTTAGGCAAGCACGTTGCCAGCAGTATTGGCTTTATTTCAAATATCACTTACTGGCTAGAATCTGGTTACTTTGCTTCCGCATCAAAAGAAAAATGGTTATTGCATACTTGGTCATTATCGGTTGAATGGCAGTTTTATCTTATTTATCCGTTAGTGCTTAGCCTATTGGCCTACGTTTTTTCACTAAAAATACTGAAACGTTTAGTTATCGCCGCTACCTTACTTGGTTTAGCTTATAGCATTATTACCACGCGTTTATGGCCTGAAGCTGCCTATTTCTTATTCCCCGCCCGCGCTTGGGAAATGCTAATTGGTGGCGTCGCGTTTCTATATCCATTTACACTTAAAGCTCAACATAAATTGCCGGTAGAATGGCTAGGCTTATTACTGATATTGAGCAGCTACCTACTATTTTCAGAACACAACCCTTGGCCGGGTTACTTAGCCTTAGCTCCTGTTGTTGGTACATTTCTCGTTATTCAGGCCCAGCGCGAAAACAGCGTTGTAACTAACAATATCGTATTGCAAAAAATTGGCTCTAGTTCTTATTCTATTTATCTCTGGCATTGGCCGTTAGTGGTGCTGGGATATTTGTTTTTGCCGCATTACTGGTTCGCTATTGGCGTGCCGTTATCCTTTATTTTTGGTTGGCTTAGTTATCAATATATTGAATCGTTTCGCTTTAAAAAATTAGTCCGGGTTTTTGACCTCTACAAGGCAGTACCGCTGTACTTTGCGGTTTCAGTTGCACTATTAGGTGCGGTAGTTTTTGTTACTAATGGGAAAAACTATTGGCTACAACGGCAAAGCGATATTATTAAACAGACCTATCAGGTTATCAGCCAAAATGTGGCGGCACAAAAGCAACAAGCGTCAGAAGAAGACGGCTTACAACAGTTAACGGCCTGCCGTTTTAATATTGATAAACTCACCGCCCCGTATCGCGCTAAGCTTAAACAGTGCTTTAACCAGTATGGTAAAGGCATACTTATTCTTGGCGATAGCCATGCCATTGACCTATTTAGCACTGTAACGACAAAGTTTAATGATGCTTTTATTGTTGGTATTACCAGTGTTGGTTGCCGCCCACATAAGTACGACCCAAACTGCCAATATAACGATGTAAAGCGCTTAATTACTGAGCAACCCTTATTCAAACACATTATTTTTGAACAGGGTGGTTTTTACTTACTGCGCGATAAACAAGGCAATAATGGCAGTAGAGCAATGTTTAGCCGTTTAGCCTTGTCAGAACCGGTTACGGGCATTAGTGTTAACACCGATAACGTAAATAAGGTGATGCAGTATCTTACTGAGCTTAGTAACTTTACCCCTGTTACCTGGTTTGGTAGTCGACTTGAACCGCATATCAGCACGCGGCAAATTCTACAACGGGGGTGTAACTACGCTTTCACGTTACGAGACGGCCAACAACAACCGTTTGATGAACTAGATCAGTATATTAGCCGCCATCTGCCAGCCGATAAAAAGCTACGCTTTATTTCCCAAAATGCCTTAATGCAATTTGATTTCTCGCGAGATTTACTGTCATGCCAGGAAAAATTTTGGGATGATGGCGATCACTTTTCTCAGCTTGGCAAAGTGCGTTTTAGTCAAAGGCTACCCAATGAATTACTTCGCTTTGCTAACTGAATAAAGGTTTGAATATGCCGGTTACTTCGCTCCTGTTTGCGATAACCGATATAAATATGCTTATAAATACCGCTACGACCTAAGCGAATAATATGTAGCGGCAGTGTTTTCGCATAGTCCAACGCTAGCCATTTAGGTAAGCTTGCTACACCACGGTTCGCGGCCACCATCTGTAAAATAATATCGGTAGACTCCAGCGTTTTGTGCTGTTTTGGCATACATTCCGCTGGTAATAAAAACTGCTGAAAAATATCTAGGCGCGCGGTTTCAACCGGATAAGTTAGCAGGGTTTGATCACAAAGCTGTTGCGGCGTAATGTGTTGCTGTTGTTTTAGTGCAGCGAGCTTGTTGTCTACGCTAACCACTAATACCTGCTCATACGGAAACACCGGCTCAAACACAATACTATCTTTATTTATTGGATCAGGTGTGATCAGTAAATCAATCTCGTAATTAAACAGTGCCGCCATACCACCAAACTGAAATTTCTGTTTTACATCAATATCTACCCCTGGCGATTGGGCTAAAAATGGCTGCACAACCTTTAACAACCACTGATAACAGGGGTGGCATTCCATGCCAATACGTAAACTGCCGGTTTCATGGTTAGCAAACTGTTTTAATGTATCGTCCATCCGCTCAAACTGCGGTAATAATCTATTGGCCTGCTCTAACAAATATTGCCCTGCTTCAGTTAGCCTAATACTGCGGCCATCTTTCAGCCATAGGCTCACATTAATCTGCCGTTCTAGTTTTTTTATGGTATGGCTAAGCGCCGACTGCGTTAGGTGCAATCTATTCGCCGCTGCCGTTAATGAACCATTGCGAGATATTTCGCGCAGTACACTTAAGTGAATTTTTTCAATCATGTTGTTCTCGCGCCTGCCACTGATGAGCCATATTCATTTATCTATGAAAACATACCATTTCAAGTCATACATATTACACGATAAGATTTAGACGTCTAGATGGTTAAATTGAATTATAAATAGGATGTGACTATGGCTACTGCACACGACGTTTCGTTACAACGAGTAAAATTACATAACTTAGGCTTTCCGCGTATTGGCAATAAGCGCGAATTAAAATTTGCGTTAGAAAGCTTTTGGAAAAACGACAGCACAGCAACCGAGTTGCTGGCTACCGCGGGGCAAATCCGCAGTAAAAACTGGACGTTACAACAAAGCTTAGATCTTGTACCTGTTGGTGATTTCTCACTATACGACCAGGTGCTCGATATGAGCTTCACCTTAGGCAATCTCCCTAAGCGGGTAGCGCATTTAAACGATAGCGAACTGGATAATTATTTTCGTATTGCGCGCGGCCGCTCGGCTAACGATAGCCCATGCCAGTGCATACACGCTGGCGAAATGACTAAATGGTTTGATACGAACTACCATTACATTGTGCCTGAAGTAACAACCGATACCGTATTTACGCTTAATAGTGCGCGTATTTTGGCGCAAGTAGCTGAAGCAAAAACCCAAGGCGTTAAGTTTAAGCCGGTACTTATTGGTCCAGTCACTTACTTGTGGCTAAGCAAAGAGAAAGACAGCTCTAATAAGCTAGCGTTGCTTCATAAACTCTTACCGGTTTACCAACAGCTACTAACCGAGCTAGCCCAAGCGGGTGCAGAATGGGTGCAACTTGACGAACCCGCGTTAGTAACCGAGCTGGATCAGGCATGGCAAGAGGCGGTAACTCAGGCTTATCAGGCGTTAAAATTTAGCCCTGTTAAACTATTACTCGCCACCTACTTTGGTACCCTGGGCGATAATTTAACGTTAACATTAAACCTACCCGTTGCCGGCATTCACTTTGATGCAGTGCGCGGTAAAGCCGAACTTGAGCAAGTTGTGGCAAGCTTACCCAGCGATAAGGTGCTGTCACTGGGTGTTATTGACGGCCGGAATATCTGGAAAACCGACTTAAACATCACACTAGCTTACCTGCAACCTATAGCCGCTAAACTGGCTGAGCGCTTATGGTTAGCGCCTTCGTGCTCGCTATTACATGTGCCGGTAAACTTGGATAATGAAACAAAACTTGATACCGATATTCTTAGCTGGCTGGCTTTTGCTGAGCAAAAACTAATCGAATTAACTGTACTAGGTAAAGCCCTAAACGACGGGCCAAATGCGGTAGGCCGTGAACTAGCCGATAACCTTGCTGCGATTAACAGCCGCCATACATCGCCTCGCGTGCATAACCCGGCAGTAAAAGCGGCGGTAAGTAACATTAGCGCACAGCTAGGCAAACGCCAAAGTAGTTATAGCGTGCGCGCAGCGAAACAAGCTAAGCATTTGCCATTGCCACTGTATCCCACCACCACGATTGGCTCATTTCCGCAAACTAAAGAAATTCGCCAAGCAAGGCTTGCCTTTAAAAAGCACAGCATTAGTGCCAGCGAATATGAAGTAAAAATGAAAGCCGAAATTGAATACGCGGTACGCGAACAAGAAAAGCTGGGGCTAGATGTATTGGTGCACGGCGAAGCTGAACGTAACGACATGGTCGAATATTTTGGCGAACAGCTGCAAGGTTATGCTTTTAGCCAGTTTGGCTGGGTGCAGTCTTATGGCTCGCGCTGTGTAAAACCACCCATTTTATTCGGTGATATTAGCCGGCCGCAGCCCATGACAGTGGCCTGGACTAAATACGCCCAGTCACTAACCGACAAACCGATGAAAGGCATGTTAACTGGCCCGGTAACTATTTTAAATTGGTCTTTTGTGCGTGACGATCAAAGCCGCCGCGATAGCTGCTTGCAACTTGCGTTAGCAGTGCGCCAAGAAGTACAAGATTTAGAAGCAGCCGGTGTTAACGTAATTCAAATTGACGAAGCAGCGCTGCGCGAAGGCTTACCGCTGCGCCGAGCACAATGGCAGAGCTATTTAGACTGGGCGGTAGAAGCCTTTCGTATTAGCGCTAACGGCGTAAAAGACGAAACGCAAATTCACACTCATATGTGTTATTCAGAATTTAATGACATTATTGCTGCCATTGCCCACATGGACGCCGATGTTATCACTATAGAAACCTCACGCTCTGATATGGAATTACTCGATGTATTTGAACAGTTTGCCTACCCGAACCAGATAGGGCCAGGCGTGTACGATATTCACTCGCCAAATATTCCTGCAGCTGAACAGGTTACTAAGCTAATGCAAAAAGCCGCCGAGCGTATTCCAGCACAGCGGCTTTGGGTAAACCCAGACTGCGGCCTAAAAACACGGCAGTGGCACGAAGTTATTCCGGCGTTACAAAATATGGTCGACGCAGCTAAAGCCCTGCGCGCAGCAGCCGCAGAACAAGTAGCCTAAAACGAGTTACGTCGCCAAGAGCCAATTAGAAATTGGCTCTTGTTAAACCGTAAAATATTTTATTTAGCTTAAATGCTGCTTAAAAAAAGCCAACGTACGCTGCCAAGCTAAGTCTGCCATGGCTTTGTTATAGCGCGCAGTAGAATCATTATGAAAACCATGGTGAGACGCCGGGTAAATTTCAATTTTGTAGTTCAAACTATGTTGCTTAAATAGCGCTTCTGCTGCTGGCCATTGCTGGTTTACCCGCTCATCAAGTTCAGCCAACTGTATTAACATTGGCGCTTTAATATCCACAATGCTATCGGCCGCCGGTGGTGCGCCATAAAAAGGCACGGCAGCGTTTACTGCTTCGGGCAATTCAGCGGCTAAACGGCCGGTCATAGAGCCGCCAAAACAAAAACCAACGACGCCAAGCTTGCCATTACCACCATCTAACTGTTTCAGCCAGGTTGCGGCAGCTTTTAAATCGGCAACAATTTTTTCTGGCTGCAGGCTACTTTGCATAGTACGGCCTTCATCATCGTTGCCCGGATAACCGCCCAGCGGCCATAAGGCATCCGGTGCAAAGGCAATAAAGCCGGCTTTAGCTAAGCGGCGAGCAACATCTTCTATATAAGGATTTAAACCGCGGTTTTCATGGATCACTAATACCGTTGATGTCGCAGCAGTTAGATGTTTTGGCTTAACTAAATATCCTCGTCCTTCGCCATATCCCTGCGGAGAAGTAAATTTCTGATAGCTAGCAGTAATATCATCATCGTTAAACGATACCTGCTGCGCTAACGCATAGTTGGGCAACATGCTATTAATAAAGGTAGCCGCCAATGCCGCATTAACGGCTAAACCTGCCATAGCACTAAAGAAATCGCGCCGACTTAGCATGCCGTGAGCGTATTTATCGTATAACTTATAAGCTTGAGCTGGTAACTGTGGTTTTTGCTCTGATTCTGGCTTAAATTCTGTTTTAAGTAGCTGACGCACTGTATTTTTCATCGATGTTGCTCCGTGTTCTGTTCATTTAGCACTACGGTTCATTTTGAAAAATCGATCCGTGTTTAGTTATTCAACGTGTCACTTTCAATACGGCCATCAACTAGGTTAATGGTACGCTCGCAAGATGCTGATAAGCGTGGATCGTGTGTTACCAACAACACCGCACAGCCGCGCTCACGATTAACCTTACGAAATAAGTCGAACACGTCTGCCGCTGTACGCGTATCTAAATTACCCGTGGGTTCATCGGCTAATAGCAACGCAGGCTCGGTGATCAGTGCCCGAGCAATAGCCACGCGTTGTTGTTGCCCACCCGATAGCTGATTAGGCTTACTATTGGCAAACGTTGCTAAACCCACTGCAGCTAATAACTCATGCGCTTGCTGCAGTGCCAACTTATCAGGTTTACCTCGGGTAAGCATTAACGGCATTAGCACATTCTCTAACGCTGTAAAAGCTTGAATAAGATGATGAAACTGAAACACAAAGCCAATACTGCTTCCACGTAGCGCTGTACGTGCGGCATCATCCATGCCGCTGGTAGCTTGGCCTAGTAGATACAGCTCGCCGCTTGTGGGCTTATCTAGCAAGCCGAGAATATTTAGCAGCGTACTCTTACCAGACCCTGACGGGCCAACTAAGGCCGCAAAGTCATTACGGCCAATATTAAAATTAATACCATGCAGCACTTCAATTTCGTTCGGCTGACCAAGGTTATAAGACTTGCGTAAGTTGTCGAGGCGCAGCACCTCGCGCGTATTATCAGACATAACGGATCGCTACTACCGGGTCTAGCGCTGCCGCACGGCGCGATGGCACAGCCGCGGCCAACACTCCGGTTAGCGTCGCTAATAACATGGTAACTAAAATGAGTGTGCTAGATACCGGAATATAAAATAAACCAGGGCCAAAGCGATTAAACACCCACACTAGCGCATAGCTAACGCCGGTGCCAATCAGCGAGCCTAACAAGCCAAACACCGCGCCTTGAATTAAAAATATGCGTAAAATTTGCTGTCGTGTGGCACCTGTTGCTCGCAAAATACCAATTTCACGCGTGCGTTGCACTACGCTAACTGACAACACGCTAGCAATACCAAAGGCCACAGAAATAGCAACAAACACAATAATCATATTGGTCGACAGGCTTTGCGCGGTAAGCGCATTCATAAGTTGCGCGTTAGTTTTTATCCAGCTTTCGGCTTGTAACGAGGTTAAACGCCCAACTTGGCCGGCTATGGTTTCGGCGGCAAAGATATCAGCAACCCTAAGATCGATTACCGTAACCCCGCCAGGCAAACCCAGTAGCGACTGCGCCTGCTTTAAATCTAAATACACATAACGCGCATCTAGCTCGCGCACACCCAATTCAAAAATACCGGCAATATTAACCACCGCACTATTTTGCTGCCCAGTATCTAAGCGTAGTTTACTGCCCACTTGCACACCCAGATCTTTGGCTAATTGACTACCAATAAGCGCATCGCCCGCCCCTACTCGTAGTTGGCCACCAATCAGATAGTTTTTTAATGGAATAATTTTTTGGTAACGCGCAAGATCTATCCCGACCAAAGCGACAGAGCCAACGGCCTCACCACGCCGAGCAAAGGCAGGGCCAGATACCACCGGTGACACAGCGGTAAGTAGCGGTAATTGGTCTAAGCTAGCACTAATTTGCTGCCAGTTATTAATTGAACGCAAACGCTGGGCACGTTTATCTTCTTGTATTAATTGCAAGGTACCCTTTGCTGTGGGCAGCACAATGTTTACTTCATCGGGCGAAATTAAACGAATATGTGCTTGCGTGCCAAGGGTGCGTTCAATAATGTTCGACTGTAACCCCTGAATTAACGCGGTAACAAACACAATTACTGCCACGCCAACGGCCACACCAACACTAATCATTACCGATTGCGCTCGCCCCTCACGCAAAAAGCCGAGTGCAATTGTCCACTCTATCCATAGCCGTGCAAAAAAGCGCGTCAATTAAGCTTTACCGGTAGTTCGTTGCGGGTATTTGCACTATTAGTACCGCTATTGGGCAGCATGTTTTGCTCAACAAAACGCACCCGCGTACCCTCTTCTAATGTAGAAGCGGCATCGGCAAGCACCTGATCACCGCCGTGTAAACCCGTTAGCACTTCGGTTCTAACTAAACCCCGTAAGCCTAAGCCCACGGTTTGTCGTTGTATTTTGCCACTGCGCACTAGCAACACCTGCGCATGGTCGGCCTGCACTGCACTTAGCGCATCATTGGCAATGGTTAATGCCTGTTCGCGTCGCCCGGTTTCAATATTCACAGATACTGTCATATCTTGGCGTAAAAACGCTGGCTCTGGCACCACACTTAAGCGCACATCTACCGTACCGCGCTGCGGGTCGATACTGGGCGCAATAAAGTTAACGTGTGCGGCAAACGGCTGATTAGGGTAGGCATCAGCAATAGCAAAAGCCGGTTGCTGCAAGGCTAGTCGCGATAAATTACGCTCATCTAAGGGTACTAAAATTTCAGTATGGCCAGCTAATGCAATAGTAAACAGCACCTTGCCTGGCTGTACTAAGTCGCCAGGCTCGGCATTACGTGTTAGCACGGTGCCAGCTACCTGGCTGCGCACTATCGTTTTGGCTAGCTGCGCTTGCAGCGCGGCAAGACGCTGTTGCGCCTGCTGCTCTTCAACACCATTGCCGGCTAACGCGGCTGCGTTTAGCCGTGCCGTTTCATAAGCATTACTCGCTAAACGCTGCGCTTGCTCTGCTTGCTCTAGTGCTTCTGCTGGTAATAATGCGCGTTGAGTCAGATCGCGCCGCCGCGCTAATTCGCGATTAGCCTGAGCTAACTGGGTTTCAGCATTATTCATGGCTACTGCTGCTTGGGGCCGTGTGCTTGTCGTCAATTCCATTAGTGCAGCTTCAGCCTGTCGCACTTGCGCAGCAATATCGTCAGCGCGTAACACTAATAGCACATCACCTGGGGCAACCTGGTCACCCTCTTTTACATGGCGTTCTAGCACAACACCGGTAATTTCACTGCCTACTTGCGCCCGCGACACGGTAACTACCCGCCCGGTTGCTACCACGGTTTGTACCAGCGGCGTTGACGCAACAACATAGCCAGCAAGCTTAGGCCCCTGCCACCAACGCAGCACAGCAAAGCCCACGGCAAAGAGCAACAGCGAGACAATAATTAACGGCTTATAACGGCTAGCGTGCAATCGATCTCTCCAATATGGTTTAGATTAGAAGAATAGCATGTACGCGGTACGATTTCGCAATGTGCTTGGCGGTTTGTATTATGGGCTAATAAACACATGTTTAAACGAGAATATTATTGTTAGATTATAAATCGGCTAATAATCTAAAAATTTAATTAACCAGCCACTCAGTCAGCACATACGAAATTTTTTAAATGCCTTGCTGATGACACGCGATTAAACAAAATATTACCTTAACTAATATAGATATTGCCTCTTTTGAAGTACCTAGCATCGTTAACATGACAATGGCATCTACGCCAGATAGTCTGATTTATGTAGACACATCTCATAGAATAGTAATCTTTAAAATCACACCTACTTAATTCGATTTTCAAATATCAGAATAAATCTAGGTATTACATAAAGAATAAATAGTGCCAACAAAGTACTGAGAATAGCGGTTGCCTCACGACCTAATCCAGCTGCCATGCCGATTGCGGCAGTTAACCAGATCCCAGCTGCGGTAGTTAATCCTTTGACATCCTCGCCCCCAGCACTTTTAATGATTGTCCCCGCACCAAGAAAACCAACACCTGTGATTAGACCTTGTAATACTCGCATTAGGTCAGCATCCGACACGCCCGCTTGTTGTGGAATGAGCACAAAAAGCGCAGCGCCAAGCGCAACGAGCATATGAGTTCTCAACCCTGCCGATTTACCTTTTTGCTCTCGCTCAAACCCAAGTAGGCCGCCAAGTATCGCCGCCAACAACAATCTGACGGTTATCCTTGTTACACCCGCTATATCCGGCAGATCAGAAAATTCATCTCTAATAGTGTTTACTATCTCATCTAGCCAAACTTCCATAGTTACCTCTTATGTTTTCGTACTGTTGTCAAATGTATACTTGGAAACGTTACGATGATGCGAGTCGGCGTGTCTGACTGAGACTGAATTCATTAATGTTTTTTTGTATCGCCCGCAACTTTATCCATTATGGCAAAGAGTACGCCAGACACTACAAACGCCATATGAATGATGACTTTCCACTTTAAACTATTCTCATTTGCATCACTCATATCGGCAGATATATCCATAAATGACTTTAAAAGATCAATAGCAGAAATGGCAACGATAGCGCCAATAACTTTTAATTTTAAGCCAGAAAAATCAACTTTACCCATCCAATCTGGACGGTCTTTGTGATCACCAATATCGATTTTTGATATAAATATTTCATACCCACTGAATATAATCATTAGTAACAAACTGGCTACCAAAGACATATCAACTAACGCCAGCATACCAACGATAACGTCTGCTTCAGTCGCGCTAAAAACTCCCGTGATCAAATGCCATAACTCTTGAGCAAATTTAATAAATAATATAAATACACTAAGAATTAAACCGACATAAAACGGCGCTAATATCCAGCGACTTCTAAAAATAGTCGTTTCCAAACTTTGTTCAATTTTTTCTAACATACAGCTCTCATACTTTTAAGAAGGAGTAAATTATATATGAGTCTGTTACATTTCGGAAACAGTAGTTGCTTATCGCCGTTACCATTTCATGATCCGGCTCATGTATTATTGCTGCATTACACTGTGTTAGGTAAAGACGGCACTAAATACGATCAAAAAGCGAATAGAAATGGTATTGAAGCAGTTAATGCGAATACTACGATGCCGCAAGAGTTAGGATATTCAGCAACGCCAACCAGTTTTTATAATGATGAAAATGGAGAAATAATGATAACGGTTAACATTGGCTCTTTGGCTTTACCGGTGTCGCCATTACTGGTGTTAATTAGTGTCATTATTGGTTTTACCGTCAGCTCATTAGTCGCAAAAAAGGGCGACACAGAAAAGAAAGAAAAGGCGTCAAACGCGTTAATGCTGATTTTGTTGGCAGGGTTAGTGATAGGTAGATTGGTGTTTGTGCTGCGCTTTGCTGATAGTTACGACAGCGTTTGGCAGATGTTTGATATTCGAGATCGTGGTATCGATTATACGGCTGCCTTATTTAGCTCTGTCGTGGTGTTGTTTTTACAGTTACGCCAACGACACTTACGTAAAGCCTTGCTGTCTGGTGTATTAACAATGGCAGGTTTATATGTGGTTTTTAGCTTAGTAATTAGCGCAGGGCGCGAGCAATCGGTGTTACCGCACAGCAGTTTTATGCAGCTAGACGGTCAAACTGTAACGCTGCCAGAAATTAGTCAACAACAGCCAACGGTGGTTAATTTATGGGCTACTTGGTGCCCGCCTTGTCGGCGTGAAATGCCAGTGTTACAGCAGGCGGAACAACGCCATAACGATGTGAAATTTATTCTGCTTAATCAGCGAGAACCCATTCATACCGTTGAGCATTTTTTACAGCAGAAAGGCTTGAGCTTTAAGCATGTGCTGTTAGATAGTAAAGGTGATATGGCAACCAGTATGGGCGCGTTTGGTTTACCCGTTACCTTGTATTTTGATGCTAACGGTCAATTGGTACATAGCCATATGGGCGAGCTATCGGCAGCCAGTTTACAGCAAAGTATTGAGCAGTATTTTTGATTGGTTAATAACTTGGGTTGCGCAACCAGTTAGTGCATAGCAACGGCTTTAGCTAGTGCATATAACTGCTTATTAGCCGCAGCGTCTCCTGCGTTTATGTTACGAGGAAATTATACTTTTGACGTCAGTTGTTTTTCGCGTGTACTGCCAAACAGCAGAATATTGAATATATGGTGCCTAGGGTCGGACTCGAACCGACACGGAGTTTCCCCCGGCGGATTTTGAATGAACTTCATATATGGTTATCTAGCTGAAAATTAAGCAGATAATTCTCTCAAAAAGCAAACTTTACAAAATCTTTGCAAAATGAGAGCTATACATGGAGCTCAACAATGTCAAAAGTCATCGAAAAACATCGCCTTACACCAGACCTGCAAATCTACAAGCAAAGCAACTGCTATAACTGGATTGCCCGCCTCAAAATAAACAAAACCCACTTCTCCCGCACCACCAAAACCCGTGATCTGAGCGAGGCTATAGCTAAGGCTCATCGAATTTTTATCGAATATGAAATCCGTTACGAAACCAACAACTTTGTCGTAGAGACCAAACGCTTCGCATTTGTAGCAGATAAGGTTATCCAGCAAATGAAGCAAGCCTTAACTGCTGGTATGGGCAAAGTCATCTATGACGATTATATAGGCGCACTGCGTAGATACCATATAGCATTTTTTGGTAGTACGCATGTGACCAGAATTGACGATGACCTTCTCACCGAGTTCGACCAATGGCGGGTTACTCAGCTTGGTCGCGTCCCTGCCAAGTCAACAGTTCAGAATCACAACGCAGCCCTGCAAATGGTGTTCGACTATGCGGTAAAAAAGAAGTGGATGCTGGTAAGCCAAGTTCCTTCGCTGGAAAATAAAGGTGTGGGCGGCCAACGCCGTGCTGCTTTCAACATTGACGAATATCTTAAGGTCCGTGAGAAAATAGAAGAAATCCAGCATGAAAGCCGCAAAGAGAAGACCCGGCAGATCAGAGAGCTTTTATTGGATTATATGGACTTCGCTATCCTAACGGGCATGAGGCCAGGCTCTGAAATGGATAACCTGACATGGGCTGATATGCACATTGAACGTGATACTGAGCGTTGCCGTTTTTATGTGACAGTCCGTAAAGGCAAAACAACTAAGTACACCGGCACCAGGGAAATTGTCTGTAAAGAAGCGATAGTAAAAGTACTACAGCGCCTAAGCCATCGATTTCCGAATAGGCTAAAGGACAACAAAATATTTGTGTTATCGGATGGTACTTCAGCCAAAGAAATGCCACGGCATTTCGAAAAAGCCCTTGAATTAACTAAACTAAAGAATTCCCAACAGGGGGAAAGAAGTTTATATTCATTACGTCACAGCTATATCACCTGGGAGCTTATGGCCCAAAATGTCAGTATTGATGTGTTAGCGCGACAATGTGGCACAGGCATCCAGATGATTGAGCAGCATTACAGCCATGTCATTCCGAGAATGTTCGGTCGGCAGCTCTCTGGGGTGGAGCTTGAAACCAAGAAGCTGGTTAATAAGCAGTTCTCAGAAGTACACTACGACGAGCTGCTGCAAAATCAAATTGCTCGCTGGGCGCAAAACTATAAGCAGCGAGGTTTCATCTAATAAGGAGTAATTGGTGGCGTATCTGCAGAAAATAACCATCATTGATGGCCTATACATTTTCACTCAGCAGAACTCCAAACGGTGGTATGCACGCTTTAAGATCGGCAAGAAGCATATCACCTACTCCACTGGCGAATATGACCAAGAAACTGCCAAAATCAAAGCAACCGATGAATATTACAAACGCCGGGCCGAACATGAGCTCGGCATTCGGTCTGGTGCGCAAAAATTTGAAGACATTGCTAATGAAGTAAAAGAAGACTTAAACAAAGCCATAGCACTGGCAAAAACTACCGGCCAATCAACTAAAACTAAAAGCAATTACATTGGCATTCTGAATAAGTATCACATCCCCTTTTTTACAGGCCACCGAATAAACCAGATTGATCAGTCAGCTATGGATGCGTTTTCAGAATGGCGTAAAGAAAGGTTTGGCGGTGAGATGTCGAGTTCGTCCCTGCAAAATCATAACGCCGTGCTTGGCAAAGTATTCGAGAAAGCGCTGAAATCAGGTCAAATAACTAAGTACCAAGTTCCATCCTTTGATACCCAAGGTAAGCGCCAGCAGCGCCGTGCTGCATTCAGCTGGGAAGAGTTCAGGAAAATATCTGACTACATCTTGGATGACATGCATCGTACCAAGAACAAGAAAAGCAAAATGTTACTTGAACTGTTGTATGACTATATCGACTTTGTTGTAGCAACTGGTATGCGGCCAGGCACAGAGGTTGAGCATGTTGAATGGCGTGATATCAGCTTCAGGTTAAATGACGGCGTACCAGAAATCACCGTAGCTGTGCGCAAGGGTAAGACAACCGAATTCACCGGTGTCCGGCAAGTAGTGGTGCGCAGTGATTTTATAGCAAACCTTGAAGATTTGGTAACACGATTCCCTAACAGACAAGCCAATGAGAAAGTCTTCCTATTGGCAAACGGAAAAGACCCAAAGAGCTTGAGCCGCAAGTTCTCTGACATATTGGCTAAACTTAACCTGAAGAAAAGCCCTTACGGTGAACGTACACTTTACTCCCTGCGCCACTCATACATTACCTGGAACCTGAAAACCAAAGCTGATATTGCATCACTGGCTAAGCAATGTGGCACCAGTATAGAGATGATTGACCGCACGTATAGCCATCTGTTGCCTTCGATGTTCAGGCCTGAGTTTAGTGGTGTGAATTATAAACAGAGGGAGCCTGATTCATTAAAAAGACGGGAGATTAGCCAAAAAGCCAAAGATGCGAATATCAGGGACTATGGTTGGCTTGCTGAGAACTTTGAGAAAAGAAAATTTATTTAAACTCATTGTGCTGTATCGAAAGCTATCTATTCGGTTATCTCCATAATTCTATCGATTACTACATTGATAAATAATGACATTTCAACCTCTCGTTTACTCAAACATTTTATGCCGGTTAGTAAACACATTAATAACACACAAGGCATTGATTTAAATGAATTTAATTATTATTATTTTAGTGTCACTTTTGTAGTATAATTAAATAAATTCATAGTCGGAGTGTCTTTTATGAATCTAGAAACTCGTATGCGTCAATCAATAAGTCGACGTTCTGGCTCAATAGTACTTCGCTCTGATGTCGTTGGTCTTGGTAGCCCGACACAGGTATCCCATGTCCTAGATAGCTTGATAAATAAAGGCTTCATTTACAGGCTTGGCAGAGGCATTTATGCAAAGGCTAGTTTTATTGATAGCTCTACCGCAAAACTAAGCAATACCCTATCAACCGTTATCACCGATACCGCTGAAAAATTGGGCTTTTCATTAAAAACTTCCTTATCACTTGAATCAAATGACCTTAAAGCGGGTAAAACAATCAAGATTGAGACAAAAAATTCTCGAGTCTCAAGAAGTATCAATATCAACGGAATCAGAATACTTTTTTGTGGCGGCCCGAGCAGTACTAAAAGTCGTAAAGCAAATAAATTAGTCCAATTCCCAACAAAAAACGTGGCTAAATATATAGAAAATCTGGCTAATGCTAATAAGGTCAAATATAAGCATCACTCAATGGATCTGTGGGCAAATACAGTAACCAGACTTGCCGGTGATGAAGTCCGCCAAGATACAGTTGAGGATCTGCTAATCGCAATGAAGAGAGCCGGTAAGATCACCTCGAAAGAGGTCGCAATACTAACTGTTAACTATCTCAGGGAAAGAAATCAAAGTGTTCGATCCGTTTAAGGATTTTGAAACTGCCGGTTATCTTCGGAACCGCTTTTACGAAAAAAATCTTGATATAGTCCGCGAAATCGAGCACACAATGTTCAGGGCCGGTCTTGACGATGCAATTAACTATCTCTCCCAGAGGCAGCAACTCACTTATTCAGACTTCAAAGAAGTGCATAAGATTCTGTTCTTTGAGTTTTATCCGTGGGCTGGTAAAGATCGATACGAAATAGCACCAAATTTAGCAATATCAAAAGCGAATACGCAGTTCTGTCACCCACTTGATCTTGAGCGAGCGGTAGTTGAAGGACTTAAAATCGGCCATGACAAAAAACAAATGGCAAAACGTCCTGGCGAAGTGATGGGTTACTTTGCTTATGGCCATCCCTTTCTTGATGGCAATGGAAGGACCATGCTGATCATTCACAGCGAGCTGTGTCATCGTGCTGGATTCTGCATTGACTGGCAGCAAACAAAAAAGATGGAGTATTTATCTGCATTAAGCAAGGAAATCGCATCACCAGGTAATAATCACTTAGACAGCTACTTGTCGAATTTCATCGTACCATCCAGGGACAGACTTGAATGGGGTGGTTCGATTGGCCAAGTCAAAGGTCTAGATGGTAGCCACGAACAGGATCTAGTTGAAGGCGAGTACTCTAACAAAGAAGTGCTTTCTAAGTATCGAGAATTTGAACTTAACCGAAATAAATAAGGAAAATGCTCTTTAACACTTATTAAAGTGCATTTTAGTGCTTAAAATAGCTAATAAAGTTTATCTGATGCTGCTAATGAGCATGAGCTGCTACAAAAATGAATAATATTTGCATAGAGCATTAAATATGCAGTTTTTAGATCAAATTACACTCAGGATTTCTCATAACAATTAAGCGTGTCTAGTAAAACCTGGGAAGCCCAGAGTAGCACGTTATGTTGTCTACGCTGACGACTGATATTCTTAACTTGTGATCGCGCTTTTCAATTTTAGGCAGGTTTAAGAGAGTTCGTCCTACTGATTTCCATCTCCACAGCTGCTGCCTGAATTGAGCTTCATTGGTATAAAGCAAGACTGGTCAATGAAGCGCGGCATGTTGTCACAGCAATACACGACCAGCTGGGTTGATTTACCTCAAGCTAAATAGGTGTTTTGAGCGAAGAACAAACATTAACGACTGGCTCAGGCGCCAGTTTTAGCCGCAACCTGTCGCTGTGCAGCTGATTGTTATGGCCTATTCCTAGTCATTTCAAGAGCTTTATCTCTGCTTATCCTGCCGTTACCGGAACACAAACGACACCTTTCCCAACCATCACATTCAGGACATTTCAAGTATTCGTAATCAGAGATATCTATTTCAAGTTGCGCTTCAACGACTCCATCTCCACGACACAGTGGACAAAAGTAGTTAAAGAATGAACATTCCCCCTCGCAAACTGGGCATTTTTTTAGCCTGTACTTTTTTTCGGTATAATGATTACACAAAGCTTGATACATGACCTTTTGCCAATGATTCGAGAACTGAGCTGTTTCAATTGCTGGCTGCAGAAGCACACTTTTAATAACGCTGATGTCGAGCCCCGCCTGTTCCATAGATCTGATCTGCCCAAGCACAATACCCAATTGCTCAGCGGCTTTCGTTGCAAAACGCTTAGCCAAATCAAATACTTCAAAATGTCTCCGAGCTCTATGTTTATCGACCTCAGGCCAACTCTCAGGAGGTGAAACATAATATTGAAACACTCCCGGCTCACCATCATCAACTGAAACATAAAAAGCAAAGATCCATTGGTCTATAAAAAATCTTTGCTTATCTAAATAAGGTTGAATTATTTGCTTTTCAGCACTGATAGCGAAGTTTTCCCCTTTTCCATCCATATTACAATCTCGGCATGAAGGTACCAGATTGCTGGGCAAAACAGAGAATTGTGGATAATGAGACTTGGGCAAGAAGTGATCTAAGTTGCGTGGAGTACCTATTCCCCCGCAAAACGGACACTTATCTTGTGCAGAATTTAAAATGGCATCATATACTTTTCTAGCCGGCTTTTCAGAAGCCCTAAAATATTGCTCATAAAGCTTGACCAACTCACTTTTTTTAAGAGCATTAATTACTTCAGGATCTCCACCTACACTTACAGGTTGTAAAGCATAAAGTTCAGCTGTACTTGCTGCGTATCTGTATTGCATGCCCGCATTAGAAAAATCACCTTTGCTCGCGATCAACTTTTCACGTAGAGAGTCATTCCCTGTGACGCCGAGAATACACTCATCGATAGTTTGTTCAAAAGTATAAAGAGGCTCATTAAGAAGCATCATGACTAAGACTCTCTTTCACGCTTAGCGATAAGGACCTTTAAAATCGCTCTTCCCTCAAAACCAATTTGTTTATCGTACTCCGCTAGAATTTCTTCATAGGTTTTTCCTGATCGAACTGAATTTTCGAGAATGTCGTGAAAACCTGAGCGCTCAACTTCTAAATTGAAAACCTCACTAGTTAATACTCCAACATTCTCAGCGAATGTCTCAATATTTGGCCTGCTCGCCGTTACATTTTCGCCTTTTCGGTATATCTTCCATACGCATGATTTCGGAACCTCTTGCAACACAACAGGGGAATGTGTAGCTATTATAGACACACCATTTTGGTCTAGAAGCAATTCAGAAAGTGCTCTTATAAATGCTGAAAGTAATGGGGGATGTAAATGGCTTTCTGGCTCATCAAGCAGAACAAGTGTTTTCTCTTCAACTACAGAAACTAACCTTGTAATTGTCAGTAATACAATCGCATGGCCGGAACTCATTCGGTTCAAATACGTTGAGATTAGAGATTTAAATTCCCTTTTAAATTCGTCACTATCTGATTGCTTTTTTGAGCTTTTTTTAAGCTCATGAAACGCCACTTCAAGATAACTTAATGCCATCGAAGCAAAGTTATCGTCTGAACCCAATTTATTTATGGCAGAATGCCAACGCTTCGCCTTTAAAGGGTTATGAAAGCATCTTGTTAATGCAACTACGCAATCATCATGCAGATCTGAAATATTGCGGTGCAAACCTGAGTTTTTTGGGTCCTTAAGCCCAATATAAAAATAACATGTACCTTTTGCTGGATCACTCTGCTCAGGTGGCGGAACAAAAGGGTCAAAAGCACTAAAAGACACTGAAACCAAGCTACTAAAATACGATTCATCAATGTCAACATCTCGAAAACCTAGAGTTTGCTTAAATCTTGCGTCCGTTGCACCGAGATTTGTTATTGCTTCAATCATGCCATTCAAAATAGTTGTCTTTCCAACACCATTTCTACCTATGATTGCATGTATATTCGTAGTCGGCCTAGCACCTACGCGAACATTAAAACTTAGTGATAGCCCACCAAAATTCTCACTCCTGTTTCGCATAAACTTGAAATCATAATCGGTTAATGTAGTTCCACCTGATAGTATTCTCGCATATTGTCCCTTTATCACAGAAAGGCTAGTGTTACGAAGGAATGAATCGCTAAAAACTTTCTCTTCCTTTATAAGGTCTATGACTTCAATATTATGCACAATGTCGTTTAATGACTTGAGAATTCTTTTACCAACATCTCCTAGTTTAACGATTTTTTTATAAAAATCAGGCCCCTCACCTAACGAGAAAAAATTACTAGGCAAGTCAACAAACTCAGGAGTTAATTTTTCGTATGTTGAAACCTCCGTCGTTTGCCCAACAAAACCAATTTTAATATTCCCAATATCGTGGTATGTACCACTAGAATCATAAAACGAAAGATAAAATTGCGTAACGAACGAGAAATCATTCCAGAAATCGACGGTCAGATATAGCTCATTTAATCCTGAAGTCGGAAACTTTACATCCTTTTTTATTATTTTGAATTTCATACCGGAATTACTCCCCTAAAACACTAGAAACTCTTCAGCATTTAAATACTCTTTTGTGCCACATACAGTACCGTTGACTGTGTATAAAACCTAAATCATTTGAATACACCTATTTTAAC
This sequence comes from Rheinheimera metallidurans, assembly GCF_036983985.1. NCBI lineage: Bacteria > Pseudomonadati > Pseudomonadota > Gammaproteobacteria > Chromatiales > Chromatiaceae > Rheinheimera > Rheinheimera metallidurans. The sequence continues at coordinate 219,360 of NZ_JALAHQ010000001.1, read as the reverse complement.
TTCCTTGTCTAAACTGAATAGCCAACAGTTTCCTAGACTTGGCATAGGTCCGCTAATAACACATAGTTATATATGATTATCTGCACTTTAATACATATTAAAGCGCGTTATTTTCAATAGGTTAGTGACAAACAGCACTATCTGTTACTAAGTTAGTGAACTTATCGCAGGCTGTCACTACTTTAGCTAAATATTACACTTATGCAACATAATTGAGCTCTGAAAGCTTCATGATCGCTAATGCTTAACGAGACAAGTTAATTTGAATCACAACGTAATTTCGGTGAGTTTTTTGAGGGTATAAACAGCACAATAAAACTGTAGTACATATTAAATCGCTGAACTAGATTCAGCGGCTACTTCATTAGCCTTCCTAACTTTTACTGCACTAAACGCTTATCAGCTTCTGGTAACAACGTTTTTGGGTCGCACTGAAGCGGAATTGAAATTTTGTAAAGCATCTCGATCGTAATGTTAACTGAACCGCGCTCAATGCGACCTATGTAGCTACGATCGATTTCAGCGGTAAGCGCAAGATTATCTTGGCTAAGACCAATTTCAAGCCTTCGCTTGCGTATATTCTCACCTATTTGCAAAGCCAAATCAGTCATTGTGCGCCCTTATTCTTTAGGGCTGCCACTATGGTAATTAGAGGATTAATCTGCCACGGATCATAATCCTCAATTATAAATATAATTATTTAAATTAATTTAAATCATAAGCTTACATTTGGCACATTAGGTATGTATTAAAGTTTTCTATTTCCGGCACGATAACAATAACTAACAGGGATTATAGTCCTCAATTGTTTCTTCAATTGTAATTTGCAAGGGTTCTCAATGTCTATTTATGTGAATACAAACATGTCATCGTTGAGCGCTCAGCGAAGTCTGGCACTAACTGAGCCAGCTTTAAATATAAGCTTTCAGCGCTTAGCTTCGGGATTTCGTATTAACTCCGCCGCCGATGATGCTGCAGGGCTGCAAATCTCTAATCGGTTAACAAGTCAAATTAATGGTTTAGCTCAGGGTATACGAAATGCTAATGACGGTATTTCACTGGCTCAGGTAGCCGAGGGCTCTTTAGATGAAATTTCTAATATGACGCAGCGTATGCGTACTCTTGTTATTCAATCTCGCAGCGGCATTAACAGCAAAGAAGATAAAACAGCAATACAAAATGAGATATACCAACTCAATAAGGAAATTACACGGGTCGCTAGTACGACTAGCTTCGCAGGTATTCCGCTATTAGACGGTACGTTAAACCGCGATTTTCTAATTGGTGCGAATGCAGGGCAAACCGTTAATATCAATCTAGACAGTGAGCTTGGATTTACTGCTGATGGATTAAGACTTTCTGAAATTGTTGTTGATGGTACTGATGGTGCCAAGGAGAAAGTACAAGCTGGAACATTAATAGGTATTGGCGACCCTATTGTATTACCAGATCCGCCGGTCTTAGGTGTTGTCACTGGCTTGCAAGTAAGTGTAAACGGGGGAGAATTTGTTACTATTCCACCATTTAATATGGGCAGTAATCCTCAGCAAAATAATGTTTTATTCGCCACAGAGATTTTAAAAACAAATTTGTCTTTCCAAGCACTTGTTAATCCACTTACAAACCAGTTTCATTTACTCAATGGCTCTATACAATTTCGACTTGAGGGGCTTGCCGATAATCAGTTAGATGCTACAAATAACCTTGATCAAATATCAACTCTTACCGGCCTGTCTCCGCAACAGCTTGGCAGCCAAGCCTATACACTATTTCCACCTGAAGATGAGCAGTCAATGACGAGATTTAACCTCGATATCATTGATGAAGCTATTAGCACTGTTGATAGTGCCAGAGCAAAACTTGGTGCTACACAAAATAGACTGCAATCAATAATTAGAAACCAAGCTAATATCGAGGAGAACTTATCTGCTGCACGAAGCCGAATACGGGATACCGACTATGCAAAAGAAACCGCTGAACTAACTAGAACACAGATATTGCAACAAACCAGCTCCACCGTACTGGCACAGGCTAACCAGAGGCCACAAGCAGCTCTGCAATTACTGCAATAAGTAATTAAACATTGGTGCTGTCTGTACTTTAGATAAAATTTACAATTATGTCACTTTAAACAGTCAACTATTCAAGCACTTGCTAGCTCATGCCGCTCAACCATTTGACACCTCCCAAAATGAAACCTATTTTTAACCTATCATTTACCAACTGGGTTAATAGAAGTATGCAGCACACTCCTATTACGAAGGAACAGGCGATTACCATGCTAAGCGATTGGCAAACCTGTGGACATGAACTGTCATCGTTAATGAAAATCACATCTAACCAATCTGGTGAGCAATTGTTCCTGCTTATCCCGGGTTATCAATGCAATGGATGGTATCAACTAGGCGGCGAGTATCGTAGCTACTCAGCAGCGTTAGCGGCATACGGCTCGCTGTTAGATATGCTGAGTGGTTCTTAGTCTTACTCTGATAGTAAGTATTTCGTCAGTAGCATTATGTAGAGATAGACAAGAAGGCCAGATTGTTGGTCTGAGGAATGAACTAGGTTGCTGAGATGATTAACGATGCCCGAGATTTTCGTCTCGGGCATTATCTATATACTTTCACACAAATGAATTCAGTAAATCTTCATCAAACGTTACACCGTTCAGATGGTGTTGTTCAACTAACTGCTTAAAATTCTCACTTGCATAGAGGATGGTGCAGCCTTGTAATTTTGATCTAAAAACATGCCGGTTATGTTTTGTTACGTCAGCTTCATCGAACACTAATGACACTACCCCATCAGGTTCGCCATCTAAATATTTCCGCTCCGTTAACGAAAGGTCCTCTTTGCCAAACACTCTGCAGTTAAACAAGTAGGCTGGCTTATCATTAACAACGATAGGGAGAAATTCGCCATCGGTCTTTAAGCTTTCCGCCAGTGCATCATAGGCTTTTGCAGACAAGTACAATCCTTGGCTATCCCACAGAGCAATATCAGGTATCTCTCTGCCACTCGAAGATAAACTTTGCAGTGTCGTTTCCATCGTCTTCCATTTACCAGCCAGAGAATCACCAGTAAGCGGCGCGTTCATCAACGTAGTAATCAAGTCATAATCACCGAGCTTTTCAGCAATTGTCATTACGTCAAGTTGAAGTGTCTTGTACGTCTTTGGTATGTGCTTTAGCTGATACACCATGCTATTCACCTGTCCACTGTGCATCTTTCTTCTCTACAATCTTTGCCGGATAACCACCAAAGGTTAAAACATGCTTTATATCACGCAACCTGTTACGCACTGAACTTTCAGGTAAGGCTGGACCGCCTAATCGAGTGCTTATCCAACTTTCATAATTGTAGCGATGTATTTCTTTGTGCGCGGGTGAGTTAGGTGTAGCCCAATGACCTTTTGACGCTTTATCGCGCGGCAACCAAACACCGTTTATTGGATCATTTATGCCGATACCATTAAGGTGCAGGTTCAATCTGGCTCTCATCATTTGTGAAGCAAGCCAGCGTCCTTTACCCATAACGATATGATGTGCATCATGGTCCAAGCTGGGTTTTGGTTCCGCGACGGCCGTTAGGTGGCGTGATAGAGTCACAGTTGGATGATGAGGCTCGTTGGCCAACTCGGATATGTTTTTTTGTTTATTGTCTGCTCGATAGCTATCTAAGTCTTGCTGCAGTGCTGCTTGAGTAGAAATCCTTATTCTTTCTCGTTGTAAATGCTGCAAATCACGTTCATGTTTTAGCTTTGCTTTACCATCCATTTTTTCCAACCCAGTTTGATAGTGCTGATTGGCTAATTGCTCAAAGCGGTGGATAGCCAGCTCTAAAGGAGTTGGGTTGCTTGGCCTAGGCTCGTAATAGCTACCCACGCCCGATAAATAAACTTTGCCCACTTAAGATCGCTCCCTAATCTGTTTCAACAATTGGCAATATTCTAGTTATTGATGAGGTTGACATCAATCATTTGTAAATCTATTTTTAACTAATAATTCACTTTTTGGATCTAAATATGGATATTCAGAGGTTAGATGGACTATGGGTTAACGGCTACAGGTACGCAAAGGCAGGTGTTATGCTCGCTGACTTTTATGATCCCAGCGTATATCAGCCAAGTTTGTTTGATGAACCAATTGTACAGCGAGAGTCAGATTTAAAGCTTATGCAGCTAATCGACAATCTGAACACCAAACACGCTAGGACCATTTGGTTTGCTAGCCAAGGCACTAAGCAGGAATGGAGCATGAAAAGGGAATTACTCTCACCTGCCTACACCACTAAATGGAGCGAATTGCCGGTAGCGAAATAACTTAATGACGGCTATGAGCGAGAAGCTGAAGTCGTTACTTATAGCCAACATTCTGATGCCTGTTAAATTTAGATATGTTCTATTTTTTCGTCAGAATATGAAATCCGGGTGAACAAGCCTTACGGTCGCTTATCGCTTGCACACCCGACAGAACTCATTTAGTTTTACCGACAATTACTCTGCATCAGGCAAGTAAGCTAACAATGGCGATGCCATCTCAAACAGCTCAGGCTGCCAGCTTTTCTGCCCGTATTTTTCGTTTAAAAGCTGGCTTATCTCACTGGCCTTTTGTTTCTCACCCAAAGTCTCATAGCCTGCTCGTTTAATGTTAAGGGCCTGCATTTCATACACTGGTATTTCACTCTGTGATTCAAGCAGCTCCGCCACTCGGATCGCATTAGGCCCATCGTTATTTTGTAAATATGCCTGTGCGAGTAATAACAACGAGCCATCTTTTGGCTGAGGTTGCCAGCCGATTACTTGTTCAAGCAACTCGATTCCTTTTTCCGGAGTTCCTAACTGCATATAAGCAATTGCGCGGTGATGCTGTAAAAACATCACGCGCTTGAGCGTAATACCATCAAACATTTCATCATACAGAGCCAATATCTCCTTTGGGCGTTCTAATTTGTTTAGCACATAGCTCATCATGGTAAAACTCATTAGCTTTAGAGAGAGCTCAGAACGAGGATCCTGAGTATCCGTGCGATTTACATACCAACTCACTGAATTCTGATAAACGCTATCTAACACAGTATGATCATGGCTTTTGGCATTCTCGTTGATCGCTAATAATTCATCCACTTGTTTATCATGAAGTAAATTGCCGTTGTAAATTGGTAGCCTTTTATTAGTGGGCTGTTCTGCGGCCTGGCTCTGAGTTTGCTTTGCTGATAGCTGCGTGTCACTAATTGATGCGGCAGCCAACGTGCTGAGTGTGAGTCCGAGACTTGTTATTAATAGATACCTTGTTTTCATAGTTGTTTCCTTGCTGAGGTTTTTAATCCGACTAAGATTGAAGTTACGGAAATGACTGACTGGCATCACCGCATGAGTAACATTTTTTTGAATGTTACGATGCAAAAAAAGTAGCGCTAAATCACGGCCATAGTCATCTTTTAACTGATGGCGGCAGCGTTCGTCGCAACTGAGCTCAATGCTGTGACGTGCCATGGTTACCAGTACACGTACCAGTGGATTCCACCAAAAGATACTGTGCGCTAGCGAGACAAACCACATCCATGCTGGGTCGTGCTGACGAATATGATTAAGTTCGTGGGTAAGAATCGACTTTAGCTGAGGGCTGTCAAGTAGCTCTTCAGACAACCAGACAACCGGCTTACTGATGCCTGTAGCCATGGCCATATCGCAGCAAGCCGTAACACGTAATGACACGAAATCTGCGTCAAGTTGATATTCTTGCCATAAATATTCCGCCGCTTGTGAATCTGCTTTGCAGCAGTGTAATAAGTGTATATAAGCATAAACTTTTGTAGCAAAAATAAACGTGCCCACAATCGTTAGCAACCCAAACACACTACTCACTGAAAACTGAGATAACCAATTCATGCCGGTCACAGTTTGCGGCAAAGCCGCAACAAATTGCTCTTCCATCTTCTGCAATTCACCTGCCGCAATCATTAATTGAGTTAAATTAAATAATTCGCTCGTTATAGGCGCAACAGGCTCGGCAAGCAGGTTCAAAATAGTGACCAGATTCCAGGGAACAAACCAAGCAACTAATGCTGTGATTACAACGTAAAACCTGAGTCGTGCCGGTGCGTTAATCAGTGATCTGTAAACAGCAAAAGCAATCGCACTAATCACACAGTTGGTAAATATATAATCCATTACGATTAATCCTGATTTTTCTCTTTCTGTTTTTTCAAGAATACTTCCAAATAAGCGATATCATCCTGACTGAGTTCCTCATCCTTCATTAAATGGGTAATTAAATCGGTGGCTTTGCCATTAAAAAAGCGGCGCAGGAAACCCGGTAATACAGTCTGTGTAATCTCTGACTGCGTCACTGCTGGAACATAGTAAATGGCTCGATCCTCAATGCGATCGCGTTTAAGTGCCCCTTTGTCTTCGAGGCGATCAATGATAGTTTTAACTGTAGAGTAAGTTACATTTTTTACCTGTTCGATTTGCTTAAATATTTCCGGTGACGAGCAGATCCCCTGCTGCCAGAAAATTTGCATCACATCTAATTCAAAATCACTTAATTTCATTCTAGTCTCTACATTTGTAGAAATAAACTTCTACAAATGTAGAGGTGCAGTTAATAACTGTCAAGAAAATTTTTTAAGCGCTAACTCTAGACGAGGTAAAGCGGTTCATCGGCACGTCAACTCAAGTATTACTTGAGGGAGAATTGATAAATGTGACTACAAGGAGAGAAGTGCACAATGCAAGTTTTACTTTATGGAGAAGCACAATATGTAAATCACGGTAAATCAATGTCTGCTTTAGCGACGAAATAGAATTTTTTGCATTTAAGGGATGATGTCAGCAATTGGCACTTAGCAGTCTTACCGTCGAGATTTAACAAGTAACCTAAATACTGCTTTGTAAAATATAAAGCTATTAAAGACGCAAAACAATTATAAAATTGGTTAACGGTGTATGTGCAGCAGACTGAACGTAATAGACGATCCTGGAGTTAGGGAGCTATGTGAAGGGCTGTAGATCCAACTGTACCCTGAGCGCCGGATATTCAGCAGGTTTATTCGAGCTACCAATCAGGTCAGTATTGTCAGGCAGAGAGATGGCGTTCGTAGAATGGACAACGCTGTTTGGTGGCTGTTACTTTAATCATCCACTACCGGCTTTAAGCCATCCAAGTACACCTCTTTCAGTACCCAGTATGACAAGCTAAATTTAAAGGGCGCTGCTGGTTACCAGACATACCGACATAGCAGATGTGTTATTCCTGCTAAAGGATTCGGCGAAACGGTGTAGGTTGTCAACATGCCAATAAGCTACAATGTAATTCCGAATTGTTCAAAAAAGATACCAAAATAGGGTGACAGAATATGAGTTTCAAAATCAATAAGCTCATGCTCAGGAACCGATGTGAAAGTAGAACGATCATTAGGCGCCCACCACTTATGAGGGCCATCGTATCCGGTATTGGGCTTTGCATATCGAATTAATCGGAATGGCCTATCTACCCATCCATCACCTTTCAATGAAAAAATATTAGCGGGCCCAGAAAACTGACCGAGCAAATACACTCCTTGATTTCCATGAGTCAGATAAAAATAATCACCTATCTCCGCTTCAATAAATCGGACTCCTTGGGCTTCAAATGATTTACCTTTTGCTGCGGTGTCGGCGTGAACATGGACCAATTTACATTCAATTGATGCGGCCAGATCTTGATGATCGAAGAAATCAGTTCCTTGAGAAAGTTTCCAGAATTTTGGAATCAATGGTGACACTCCTTCAAGCCAATAAATTTAATAACTTAGCAGCAGTTTTAGGCTTATGCAACGCCAATAAATTTCCACTTCATAAGTCCAGTGGACTGGCGGTCTCTGTGTAATATTGGTTAAGCCAGTTTAGGCAGTGTAAGACACTTAAAACGTTACCCCCCATTAGCGCTAAAAAACGCCATAAGCTCAGTAACCGCAGCATCGTAGTCAGACCAACTTTGTCTTTCCATTAAAGATTTAAGTTGTATTCTGGTCGAGGTAGCCACCCTGATTTGAGTCTTGCCTTCCATATATTTTCTGTCCCTAAAAACCCTATAGAAATTATCACGATCCTCGGAGTCCATATCCTTAAGAATTTCTTTTATCGTTTCTACGTAGGCAACTCTCTCTTCTTTTACATGGCTGTATCTGGTCTCCTGCAATTTATCTATCTTCAGCTTAAGTTTTTTATTTCTGGTTCTGTTTATAATGCTTTGCAAGTTTGGTAGGTTCTCGCGGCACATTTTATAACTTAACTTAATACCCATATTCATAATCCAGTCGAGAGCTCTCAATTAAAAATAATTTACAACGACTTATAATATAACAAACCATAATCGCCGTAACGACGATTGTCGCATCAATTTTTTAAGGTTACCACCGCCGTTACGACTACAATAAAGATCCTAATATTAGGTTGCAATTTAACGTCATAACGACGTTATGAAACCAGTAAACAAAATGGCGCAAACTCTTGTCGTAACGACGAAAGCTTACGAAAGTATTACACATTTTAATCAAAGCCTTATGCACACTAATTAGTACATTCTAGTGTATGTATGTAGTTTATATCTAGTTAAGTATGATCCACTAGTAAGCTATAAGTAATTGGTAGATAGATCTATTAATACACAGCTACAGATCTAACTATATGAGATCAATAGAGAGCTCTAGATAGGATCTATGTAGACATACTAAGTGGATAAACACACCATAATTTTTTAGTCACCTTTCTTACTTTCTTAAATCTGTAAATCAGTAATCGAACTGCGACATAGCAAATTTTTGCATCAATCCAGTTCTGCTGAACTCGCAGAAAATTTACTCACTGCTCTGTGAATTCAAAACTGTAAATCAATTATCGGTTCATGAAATTGAGCTACTCATATGTGTTACTAATTTAGTAAGAGAGAAAACTTTATGGCTAAGAAAAAATCTACGATCAGCAAAAATGCTGTTAGCAAAAAAGTATTAAAAAAGAGTGCAGTCACAATCGCACTGATGGCAATAAAAAAGCGTGATTTCAAATTCAAATCGGATCACAAACATCTAATGGTTAACGGCCTTGATGATGCAGCTAAAAACCAGAAGTTCCTACTACTAGCTATTGACCTTCGCAAAGGCTGGAAAGCGTTTGGCAAAAACTCAATGAAGGAGTTTATTGAAGAAAACTTCTATGAGCAGTATGGCACTCTCAATCGACAATTGGTCGCCGCCCGGGTTGCATATCGTATTGGTAAAATCGATGCAGTGCATAAGTACAGTGATGACTCCATGCAACCAATGAATAAGCTAACAAAGGAAAAATGCTTGGAAGTCATGGAACACGTTAAGCAGCAAGCCGGCACAAACTTTACTGAAAAGTCAGTTACTAAGCGCAGCATTATCGACGCGATGATCCACCTACGTTTAAAGAAACCACCTAAAGAGTCTGAAGCAGATCCCTTGCAACAAGTTGTGAACGCTATCGAGAAATATGCAGGATCAAAGCATTCTCCTAAGGCATTGGCTGTAGTACTGAGTAAACAGTTTGATAAAAAGTTTATCAGCCAGTTGACTAAAGCACTTAAGAAGTAAGGAAACTTCATGAGCATCAAAACAACTTCACCTTCATTTCGCGTCGGAATTGATAAGCTTACTGCAGTAATTCACTGGCTGCCTGACGCTGACGGAATTGAAAGTAACATAAAACAAATAATTGCAATGCTATGCAGTGTGCATGAGGTTAGTCCGTTTCAAATCTGTACAAGACAAAATGGCTATGCCTATAGCATCGTCCTGCCTTTAAGCAAGAAATTGGATTTGAAGAACAAGTATAATAATCAGGGCCTTCCCAAACTGATTGTGCAGGTGAAGCCTAATGCGCACACACGTCCTTTTATTCGTTTTGAGTTAACAGGCTTCCCATTGCTTCGTGGCGACTATTTCATAGCACGCCGCTGGCTTGAGAGTATTATCGGCCGCATGGCAACTCTGTACCTTCATCCAAACAAAGTTAAAGTTACTCGTATAGACATCGCGCATGATTTTAAAATGCACATGGATGAAATCAATGTGAACTTCACTCACGCCATGAAGAGCGCGTGTTTTTTTGGTAAAGATGGTAAACCGGAAACTTTATATTTCGCTATTGATAGCGTACAGAAAAAGCTTATTGTTTACAGCCTTAAAGCCAAACGTAAACGCGATGGCAAGCCTGACATCGACGAGTATGATACACGTGCTGAATTACGACTCCAGCCAAAATGTTTCCTCAGTGAATTACCTGAAAAGGTAACTGCGCACAGCTATATTGATCGCATTGAGTTTTTTGATCTCAGCTTATTTGAAGATGAAAAGATTTCAACACTTGAAAAAAATTACATTGCTTTATTTGGTATTAAAGCAGCCCTTCAGGCGATGGATAAGAACCATCGTCGTAGCTTTCGTCTGAAGCTCGCGAAACACAAAGTACAGTACTTTGACCACGACTTAATTGATAAGGAGCTGAAAAAAGAATTTAAACGCATGCGTGGTCTGTTTTCGGACTATGACTGCTCTCATATTGCAAATCATGTGCAACACAAGTTCGATGCAATTTTTCAATCCTACCACGTTAAATCTGACAAAGATTTTACCGTGTCATAAACACTGGTTGCAACTCCAGACTATCCAGCGCTACCATAGTGTAGCGCTTTACTCCTGCCGCTAACTCTTCCTTTTAATCATAAAATAACTCACAAAAACAGAGGTGCTCTTATGAGTACAGTATGCCCCTGCGCGCTGTATTTAGGCAGACTATCGCCTACCAGTCGTAGCTCTATTGGTTCACAGCTTAAAAGCATAGCAAGGCTAATGAACTGGCCGGACGATTATGCCCCTTACTTCGCTAAGATTGATTATCAACAAGCATTGGTTATACGCGCTGTGCTGACTAATGCTGGCTGGCAGCCGCGCTCTATTAATCGCGCTATGATTGCGATACGCGGTATCGTTAAAGTCGCAGTGATGACAGGTATTGCAGATCAGAAAGATGCTGCACACATCGCGACCATCAATAGGCTTAAGCACCCTGAGCATCAAGGTACGCCGCTTAGTGCTAGTCAGGTTAATCAGCTTTTCGATATGTTGGTCAATGGCAACTCAGCTGTGTCTAAACGAAATGTAACGATATTCGCATTACTGCTTGGCACTGGCCTTCGTCGCAGTGAGCTGGTTTCGCTGATATTAAGTGACTATGACCGACGTAACCATACCCTGCTCGTACGTCACGGTAAGGGCAATAAAAGTCGGCTTTTATTTATGCCTAAATGGTGTCAAGAGCACATGGCCGAGTGGCTACGCTTGCGTAGGCTAGAGGATGGCTATTTACTGTGTAAAACCTACACCAACGGCAAAATAGTCACCGATGTCGGGTTAACCGTTTCAGCTGTATATAGACTCATAAAAAGTAAACTAGCCGCCATAGGTGTGCCAAATGTGTCGCCACACGACATGCGGCGCACGTTTATCACCCGCCTTTTGGAGCAAAACGTCGATATCAATACCGTACGTCAAATGGCAGGACATGCGGATATCAGCACCACTACTGTCTATGACAAGCGTGACCATCAGTTTATGAAGCAAGCAGCGCTAACGCTGTGTTATCGATCAGCAGGGAGGAACAATGACCGCACTCCCTAAGCAACCACTGCCTTGTCACTATCTTGCAGCATTTTATGCTAAACGGGTGCTGGCATTGGTTGATGTTGATATTAGCCATACTGGCATTAATCGCAGTACGCTTCGAGGTATTACTGGCCGTGCCTTTAGTGATAATAGCGAGCTAAACAGTAAACAGGTATTGCCGTTTTTCGACTTTAACGATGATACCCCTGCCCTTAGCGAGCGCATTCGTAACAACATGGTGGCGCTGTGCCAGCTATTTGATGTTAACCCGAACTTTGCGCCCGCATTGGGGCTTATAGCGCTGATAAATATCAACCAAGGCTTAAATCGTATGGTTGAGCTACTGGGTGGTTATATCGAAGAGAAAGCACTGGAATGGCTACTGTGTGATTTATCCGGCATGAGCAGTGACGAGGTAGGCAATAGCGTAATGCAATTACAGCAAAGTGGCTTAATCAGCATGGACCGTTATCTTGATGAGCCACAAGACATCACCATTACGCCAAGCCTACTGTATGTCATCACAACTGAGGAGGTGAAAAGTAAAGAGCAGCTATTAAAGCATGCGCTCTGCCCGTGTCTGCCAACCAAGCTTAACGCCACTAACTTTAGCTATGTTGATACCGAGCTATTGCTAGGCTATCTCAGTCAGGCCATTGAGCAGAAACAAACGGGTATTAATATTCTGCTTTATGGTGAAGCTGGTAGTGGCAAAACCGAGCTGGCTAAGGTGCTTGCCAGTACATTAGCTTTACCACTGTATGAAGCTCGTAATATGCGTATTGATGAGGGTTACTTATCAGGCGAGTTTGGCGCTAAAAGTGCTGATACGCAGCGATTACAGTATATCACCATGGTACAAAGCTTAATGGCCGGTAGCGATATGATGCTATTAGTCGATGAGTGTGAAAGCTTATTTTTCAATGCCGATATGCATTACTCCAAAGAATCCGTGCATCGGATACTTGAACGAAATACCGTACCTGCTATCTGGATAACGAACCACGTACAGCAACTTGAACATAGTTATATCCGGCGCTTTAAACTCGTGATGTCAGTTAACTCGCCTCAAGAGCAGATATTACAAACTATCAGTAAGGCCGAATTCAAGGGGTTAGCGGTATCGGCTGAGTTTCACGAGCGGCTAAGTAAAACACCTAACCTGACACCCGCCTTAATAGCCAATGCAGGCCATGTTTCACGAACCCTTGGTTTTAAACGAACATTGGCACAAAGCGTTATTGAGGATGTCATCGAGGGCACACTGAGCGCCTGTAACTTATGGGATGACAGTATGCGGTATCAAAGCGAGTTAAGTTTTGATATTACGATGCTGAACATTAAGCAGCCTAGTTCGGTGTTAAAACAGATTAACCATGCGGTGGCTAACAATGCCCCTATACGGGTATTAATCAGTGGTCCATCGGGTACAGGTAAAACCGCCTTAGCCCACTACATGGCCGAGCAGCATAACCGCCATATCAAACGAGTACTAAGCTCGGATGTATTAAGTAAATATGTTGGCGATTCAGAAAAGCAGATAGCCGCCTTATTTCAGCAAGCGCATAGGGATAACCATCTATTGCTGCTAGATGAGGTCGATAGCTTATTGACCAGCCGCGAGCGCTTAAATATGCAGCATGAACGGCAAGTCGTTAACGAACTGCTGGCGCAACTTGAGTGCTTTACTCAACCGCTGTTTGCTGCGACTAATTTCGAAACAGCATTGGACAGCGCTGTCCTGCGCCGCTTTGACTTCAAGCTGCAATGTGACTATCTAACTGCATCGCAAGTCATAACGCTTTACAAGCGCACTGTGAGCGTGCCACAGCTGAGTAAAGATGAGATGTCAGAGCTTAGTGCTTTACGTCGATTAACCCCAGGCGATTTCGCTCTGTTAGCGCGTCGTTTACGCTTTAGTGACACCAAAGAACACCGTCAGCTGGCGCTTAATGTGCTGATTGACGAAAACACCAGAAAACAACCCACACCCACCATCGGCTTTGTACGCTAGCACTTGCTAACGGCTTTGCCACTGTAACAATAAAGGACATACCCATGACAACATTATTGAGTTCTCTCAAGGTTATCGCTCGGCCAAAAATTGAGCCCAAGCCACCTATCCTAGGTAAACGTTTAAAGCTGATTGAAAAGCTGGATGAGCAGTTAGCCATGGCTCAGGCCATGATAGACGGCCAGTCCTATGAAGCATTTAAAGAGAAAACCATCAAAGACCCCGAGACCGGCGAGCGTAAAACGGTACGTAAGCGCAAGGCTGTTCGCCCTTGGTACTTTGATGATAACGACCACTATTACTTTGAAATTAAAGTTGGCTTAAAAACACTGGAAATAGATAAGGGTAAGGCCGCGATTGATATCGGTAATAAAGAGGCATTACCCACCATTATCGAAACCCTGATTAAAGCAGTGGAAGCCGGTGAATTAGATACGCAGATATTGCAGCTATCACCGGCAAAACCACCTAAACCCGCTAAAGGCGCGAAAGCAGATAAGGCTTAAGCACACTATCACGACATGGCCGGAACCTACCGGCCATAAGGTTTATAGGGTTATGGAGGTAATGTATGGCAACCCTGCGTGAAATTGAAGTGAAGTATCGCTTTAAAGATATTGATTGCGCCATCATCGGGCAGTCTATTACCGCACCCGAAACAATAGCGGCACTGTTTGACTATCTAAAGTATGAAACCAAAGAAGTGTTTATTGTCGTTAACCTGACCAAGCAACACGACATTAGCTGCTTTGAAGTCGTGGCAACCGGCAGTGTTGATGCCGTTAGCGTTCGACCGGCTGAAGTACTGCGCACTGCCGTAATACTTAACCTAAAGGTGGTGGTGCTTATTCATAACCATCCATCAGGTAAGTCAGCGCCCAGCGATGCCGATATTCGGTTCACTAAGAGTATTTGCGATGCGGCCAAAGTAATGGATATCACCGTGCTTGACCACATCATTATTGGTTTAAACAACTACAGCAGTTTGCAACAAACCCACCCGCACGTTTTTAACTAGTTAGCTTTTTCAGTTATTACCAACCCCCATTCAAGGAGAGTGCCCCTATGCGTATTTTATATGAAGAATTAGTATTGCCTGTATCAAAACGCCTATGCGATAAGCTATCGCTACTGCTTATTAACCGAGACGACAAAGAGTCCCGTGAAGCGACCATTAACTTTAGAGACCCGAGTTACAATGCCGAGCGTGGTGGCTATCATCCAGTAGAGATACGCCTCGAACGATACGGTCATAACTGGGTAATATGCTACATCACCGACTTTGGCTATGTTGGCCAAGGCCAAGATGTAGAGCTGGCTAAGTGTTTAGACTTTGATTTTCAATCAGGTATGTTTCAAGACATCAGTGGTTACTACCCTATAGAAACAGCAACACAGATATACCCGATATGGGAAGACAATTTCTTAAGCTACTGGCAAGACATGCAAGTGTTTGACGTGGAGGTAAGCTAATGACAAAGTACATAACTCAACGCAGCAAGTCAGATTTAAACGGTAGCCCAAAACGGGTAGCACTTGGCAACTGGCTACGTGAGCAGCGCGAAGCTAAAGGGTTAACTATGCGTGACCTTCAAGCCATAAGCGGCAAGCCGCATAGTTACTTTGGTAAAATAGAACAGGCACAACGTGGATTAGATGTGTTGGAGTTTATAGAGCTGTGTGAGTGGTTAGAGGTAGAACCTCATATATCAATTATTAAAATAGCCGCATTATAATAGCTGTCCAGCTTATACTTAGGCTGGACAAACATTGGAGATATTTATATGTCTTATAAAACGGAATTTGGGCCCGACTTTGATTTAGGTTTTAACCTATCGGACTACCCACAGTTGACTGATAAAAGTTGGCACAACGATGTTTGTCCAAGCTTTTGGTTTAAACGAGACAGACAATATTTTGTGCTATGGGTTGATTTCGATAGCCCAGATAAACGTGAATCTGAAAGCAAGCGTTATACTATAACGACTGCTAAAAACTTTAGCTGTGAGGAACATCCAGAGATAGGTTTATCAGATAAAAGTAATTGTTTATTTGAATCTGAACAGCTGAGAGAACTCGTTATATTTATGGAGTACTTCAAAAAAGACAACTCAAGCTAGTCAATTATTATCCGTGATAAACCTATTTCCTATTTTAATTAGTAAAACTCTCAATACCGTTTAATGTCATGAAGTTCTATTGGCAGTACCTTCAATAAGGCTTCACAGGAAACTCTCCGATGCTGACTCTTTATGAAATCCATGAAATGCTGTATATTTGATCAGGAATTGGAGGCTACATACATGTTTACATCAATTGAACTCTGCGCTGGTGCTGGTGGCCAAGCTCTAGGCTTGGAAAATGCGGGTTTCGAACACCTCTGTCTAGTAGAAAATGATCATCATGCTTGTGAAACATTACGATTAAATAGAAAAAATTGGAATGTGCTGGAAGAAGATCTCCGCAATTTTAATGGACGTGATTACAAAGGCGTAGATTTAGTTGCTGGTGGAGTACCTTGCCCCCCATTTTCTGCTGCTGGCAAACAATTAGGCGCAGATGATGAAAGGAATCTTTTTGACGAGGCTTTAAGAATAGTAGAAGAATCGTCACCAAAAGCTGTAATGTTAGAGAATGTACGTGGCCTTCTTAATGAAAAATTTTCTGATTACCGAAAATCTATCACTCAACGTCTTGAAGAGATGGGATACTCTTCTGAATGGCGGCTTTTAAACGCATCCGACTTTGGCGTACCTCAATTAAGACCAAGAGTAATTTTGGTAGCTTTGAAAAAAGAATATTTCAAATACTTTAGCTGGCCAAAAGAAGATCCTGATTTAGCTCCAACTGTTGGTGAGTCTCTTTACGATCTAGTAGCAAAAAACGGTTGGCCATTTGCTAAAGAATGGATGCTAAAAGCTAATAAAATTGCACCTACACTGGTAGGTGGATCAAAAAAGCATGGAGGCCCCGATCTAGGACCAACTAGAGCTAAAAAATCATGGAAAGAGCTTTTTGTGAATGCTCACTTGGTTCAATATGATTCACCAGCAGAAGACTTCATCGGAAAAGATGGCTATGAAAAAATGCCATACTTATCACTTAGAATGGCAGCAAGAATTCAAGGTTTTCCGGACTCATGGGAATTTTATGGTAAGAAAACCCACGCTTACAGACAAATAGGAAACGCTTTTCCCCCACCTGTTGCTGAAGCAGTTGGCAAGGAAATTGCCAAGGCTATAACTTATAAGATTAAAACGAGTAAGATAAATAAATCAGCGAAAAAGCCAAAGCACTCTGAACTGGCAAATTTATAGTGTTATTGTATTAAAATTTCTTTGGTCAACTTTCATCTGCAAAGCTTTGACTTTACATAAATAAAGCCTGAAACTGATCTCAATTTTTATAATTGAGATCATTAATGGAATCCGATCACAACACTTCTCAAGACAAGGAATTACAACTTGTCAGTCAATGGTTTAAAAACCAAACCAACTTTGATAATCGTTTTATAAATACAATTAGAAATGCCTTAGATGAAGTTATTGATGGACCAAGAACCGGCAGATTCATCTACAGCACATTAGAGAAAACAGAAAAAACGTACTTAGGTACTAAGATCGAAATTCTTATTAGATCAGAGTTTGGGTTAAATAAAGGTAATGTCATGGATTATACGGTCGGTAACATTGAAGTTGACTGTAAATACACTGGAAGCATGTGGGGTTGGAACATACCTAAAGAGGCCATGGGCCATATATGCCTTTTGATTCGCGCAGATGATGAAGCTGGAACAGCAAGTGTTGGTTTAATAAGAATCTCTGAAGCAATTTTGAACCCTGGAAAAAATCAAGATCAAAAGGGTACGATTAGTAAAATAGGTAGAGAATCTATTGTTTGGCTTTTACTTCAGTCTAAAATGCCAATAAATCAGTTACATGTTTGGCCAAAAGAAATTATAGCGCAGATATGGTCCAAAGACTCTGGGCAACAAAGGCTTAATGAGTTGTTTCGCCTTAAACAGCGAGAGCTTATTGAACGTCAAACGATTGCAACCGTCGCTCAAGCAAAGGATGATCCAATGAAAAGGGTCAGAGCAAACGGCGGTGCAAGGACTTATTTGGGGAAAGAAGGTATTCTGATTTTAGGCCATCAAAATGAACATCCTAAAATATGCAAAATTTTAGGCTTGCCAGTGCCAAATAAAGGTCAAGTGATTGCAGTTAGAATCGCAAGAAATTTAACAGGCATGCTTATATTAGATGGTTCAAGATGGCGTGTTGCTTTACCTGAAGACCCAATTGAAGACGCTCCAGAAAAATATTAGCAAAAAGTAAACATTAATATCTAAAAGATGGATTACAGTATGGATACGTTGAGAGTAAAATTTCAGAATTGTTATGGAATAACAGATCTTGAAGAATACGAGTTTGATTTTCGAGCAATTGTTAAGGGTAAAAATAGAACTAGAGCATACGCTATTTACGCCCCAAATGGCACCATGAAGTCTTCGTTTTCTAAGTCATTTTTTGATTTACAGAATAGGATGATTCCAAAGGAGGAGGTATATTTTAGGCAACCTATATGGAGTGTGTTAGCTGACGGAACGATGATTGATCAAAGTATGATTTATGTTCTTAAAGCTGACATTGATATTAGCAAAGATGCTCAATCGGTTACTAATATATTAGTAAATCCTGAGGACAAAATTGAATATGATGAACTTGTCGTTGAACTTGAAAAATGTAAATCAAAAGTTTTAAATAAACTTAATAAACTATCGAAACATAAAAAAGATTTAATAGAGTCAACCATCACTAATGATTTCAAGAGTGATTCTCTAACTAAAGCGTTGATCGAAGCATCAAAAATGAATCATCAACCATTGATTGAAGGTTTAATCTACGAAGAAATATTTCATGAAAAAGCCATTTCAATATTTGAATCCAAAGAGTTTTCTTTACGCGCAAAAGATTTCTCTGAGCGTTATGAAGAACTATTCACTGATGCTAGTACGATCTACCGAAAAGGAATATTTAGCCCCGCAAAAGCCGATGCAAGTTTAAAAGCTCTTCAAGGTCAAGGATACTTTGATGGTGGTCATCGAGTCCACTTTGAAGGGGATGCATCGTCGCTATCAGAAGATGAGTTTAAGCAGCGTCTTGCGGATATAAACCGTAAGTTAGATGAGGATGTAGAATTAAAAAAATTACGGTCTGCAATATCACAAAATATTCAAACTCAAGCTATTTCAAATTTCCTAGAGCATCTTTCAAATGAACAAATAGAGTTTTTAATTGAGAATGTAAAATCATCAAAAAGAGCTTATCTCAAACAACTTCTTTGGGCGCATTACGTTTCCAATACGAGCGAAGTTGCTGACTTCTTGACTTTACATGAATCGACTGAGGCAAATATACAGGCTATAGAGCATAGAGCTTCTAAGTCTATCCTTCGTTGGGAAAATGCGATTAGTTTATTTAATGATCGTTTTGTAGATATGCCTTTTAGTCTGAGACTAGATAACCCCTCTGATGCTGTTTTAGGGCGACAGCCTGCTAAATTAGTCTACATATTTAATGATGGTCAAGGTGAAGAAGTAGCACTGAATAGAGCTGATTTGAAAACTCTGAGTCAAGGAGAAAAACGAGCACTGTATTTACTTAACTTTATTTTTGATGTTGAGGAAAGGCGAGAGTTACAGCAAGAAACGCTTTTTATTATTGACGATGTTGCGGACTCTTTCGATTATAAAAACAAACATGCGATTGTTCAGTATTTGAACGACCTAACCCACAGTGATTTTTTTCACCAGATAATACTGACTCATAATTTCGATTTTTATCGTGCAGTGACAAACTTGTTTGTACACAGAGAGCGAAGTTTAATGACAAGTAAAAGCAGTCATGGGATTACGCTTTTGAAAGCTGATGGGGTAAATAACGTATTTATAAAAAAATGGAAGCCACAGGTTTCTAAATGTGAAAAAACCTTATGTGCATCGGTACCATTTATTAGAAACCTTATTGAATATACTCGTGGTGAAGAGAATGAAGACTTCTTGAAGTTAACTAAAATCCTTCACTATAAAGAGGGTTCAGATCAGATATCTGAAGGTGACTTTTATCGCATATGGAATAAGATTTTCGATACTAATTATACTGAAGATAGTCAAAGAGGTATGTTCTCTTTAATTCTGAATACGGCCGAGCAACTTATTGCCCAAGATTCTCATGATGGAATATGCCTTGAAGATAAAGTTGTACTGTCGATTGCGATTCGTCTAATTGCTGAAAAAGCAATGGTTCAGCAAATCAGAAGTTCTATTGGAGATCCTAACTATTGGTTTCAAGGAAAATCTCAATTCGGAAATCTGATTAACAAGTACATAAAAACTGTAGGGGTTTCTGATACAACAAGGATTCTCGAACAAGTTGGAGTAACAGTAAGCTCTAATATTCATCTTAATTCATTTATGTATGAACCGATTCTTGACTTATCAATTGAACATCTAATCATTTTACATCAGAAGGTAAAAAGTATTTAAGTAGCTAGGAGATGATTTTCATATTTGAATTTCAAAAATAAAACAGGATTCAAGGTTGGTTTGATATAAAGCAAATTCTAGAAAATATGGTGCCTAGGGTCGGACTCGAACCGACACGGAGTTTCCCCCGGCGGATTTTGAATCCGCTGCGTCTACCGATTTCGCCACCCAGGCATTTGAGAGGTCTTGTAAAACTTAGCAAAACTTTGCAAAAGGTTTGCACTTTTAATAACTGTTGAATCGTAGACTATTCAACAAGTTATGTCTACTACATTAATAAACGCATTGCATTTTGAATCCACTGCGTCTACCAATTTCGCCACCCAGGCATTGAGAGGTCTTTTTTCCTGTAACTAGTCTAGTTACAGACCTTTGCAAAACTTTGCAAGGCTTTGGAGCTTTTAATAACAGTTGAATCGTAGACTATTCAACAAGTTATGTCTACCACATTCGAAGACGCATTGCATTTTGAATCCGCTGCGTCTACCGATTTCGCCACCCAGGCATTGAGAGGTATTTTGAAGTAAACGCCTGCATTATACGGTGCCAATCTGACAGCGCAAGCGAATTTATCGCTATGACGTGCAGTTGCACAAAATTACAGCAGCTTCGAAAAAACCATACTGCATGCTACACTTGCGCGGTTTTTATTACCGGATATTGCTATGTTTGCTAATGCACCCCGCGCGGGCCTGATACGTCGTTTAGCGGCGATGATTTACGATTGGTTAGTGTTAGTGGCGCTATGGATGGCGGCTATGGTATTAGCTTTGCTGTTGGTGGCGCTATTAAACAGCCTAGATATTATTTCGTTAGCGAATTATACCGACCACGCCGATTTTATTACCCAGCATAAAATCTGGTTTCAGCTTTATTCTGCGCTCTGTTTAATTTGGTTTTATTTATACTTTTGGTGTCATGGCGGCCAAACCTTAGGTATGCGCGCTTGGCGTTTAATACTGGTGCAGCAAAATGGCCAGCCGCTTACGCTAAAGCAAGCTGCATTTCGTGCACTAACAGCATTGTTCGGCTTAGGTAATTTATGGCTGTGGTTACGTTGGGGAAAAGGCTTAGCCTTACAAGATCAGCTAACTAACACGCAGATGGTGACACTTACTAAAGAGCAAAGTAATTTGCGCAATTTACATAAGGCCGCACGCTAAAACTCGGTTAGGCTTTTTTGCGCATAAAATATACTGACAACATAATAAAAATGGTACTGGGTATTATTGCCCCTAATAGCGGCGGCAATTGATATACCAAGGCTACTGGGCCAAATACTTCGTTTGCCATATGAAAAGCAAAACCCGTTAATATGCCCATTAATACCCGAGCTGCCATAGTAACGCTGCGTAGTGGGCCAAAGATAAACGACAATGCCATGAGTAGCATGGCAATTATAGTCAGCGGTTGCAGCGCCTTGCGCCAAAACGCCAATTCATAACGGCGTGAGTCTTGCGAGTTTTGTTGTAAATAATCAACGTAATCATTAAGCCCCGTTAGTGACAGCATTTCAGGCTTTATAGTAACAACACCTAACTTATCTGGCGTTAACGACGAGCGCCAACTTTGTGTTGCCACTTGCTGTTTTATTACCCGATCGGCAGTAAATTGTAGCTGATTGACTTGCTGCAATTGCCACGCATCGCTTTTATATACTGCTTTGTCGGCACTAACAATGGACGTAAGCTGCAGTTGCTCATCAAACTGATACACCACCACCTGCTGCAAGTTACCAAAGTCGTCTACTTTTTGAATATTAACAAAGCTATCGCCATCTTTAGCCCAAACGCCTTGCTGCGCAGCAAACAAATTGCCGTCAGATACCGCTTTAGTGCGCAGCTCCATTGCCGCTCTATCACTTAATGGTGCGCCCCACTCGGCTACTGCCATAACCACTAACATCATTAGTACTGCGGTTTTCATTACCGAACTAATAATATTAAATCTTGATAAACCAGCGGCTTGCATTACCACTAGCTCACTACCGCTGGCTAATAAACCTAAACCAATTAAGCCGCCAATTAGTGCCGCCATTGGGAAGAACAGCACCAGATCGCCCGGCACACTGTACAGCGTATACAAAGCAGCATGCACAATATCGTAATAACCACGACCTACTGAACGCATCTGGTCGATAAACTTAAACATGGCTGAAATAGCTAGCAACACGCTTAGCGTCAACGCGGAGGTCGTAATGATAGTTCGGCCAATATAAACATCTAAAATTTTCAGCATCTTAACTTCTTCTTACCAGCCAAGCTTGAAAACGCAGCGCGCTACGCCTGTTCCGCAGCAGCAATATACTACCCATAATTAGCGCAGAGCCATGCAACCACCACATACCCCAAGCCGCAGGTATTTTGCCATCTTCAAGCGCTGAGCGGGCGATAATAAGTAACGAGTAATAGCCAAGATATAATAGCAACGCTGGCAACAACCGGCCAAACTTGCCTTGACGCGGATTAACCCTGCTTAATGGCACGGCAATTAAAGTAAGTAGAGGAATAGTCAGAGGTATAGCAATACGCCAGTGCCACTCGGCTATCGCTTCGTTGCTGTCCATAGTAAGTAATTCAGTGGTTGCTACGCTGCCTAGCTTGCGCCGGCGCTGCTCTACCTCTTGTTCGCGAATTTGAATTTGATAACTTTCAAACTCGGTAATTTCAAAGGCTGGCGATGCCACGTCACCGGCGTAACGCCGACCTTGCTCTAGCTGCAGCGTTTGGCCACCTTGAGCATCTTCTTTTACGCGGCCACTTTGCGCATACACTATCGACTCACTACCGCGCTCATCGCGAGCATTATTTTGTGCCACAAACACCCGAGATAACTCACCGCTATTGCTACCTTGGCCAACATCGTGGACAAAAATAACGGCTTTTTCATTTGAGGTATGCTGAAATCGTCCCGGCACTACTGACAACAAACCGGCGTTAGCGTCGGCCTTTTCTAACAGGCGGTACTCTTGCTCGGTTGCCCAAGGGCTAAGGTATAAGGTGACATAACCCGCCATTAGCGCAATCACTACTGACAACAATAACGTAAGCCGTGTAACGTACCACTCGCTAACACCCGTAGCATGCAGTATCGTCATTTCACTATCGGCATACACACGACCATAAGCCACCAAAATGCCGACAAAAGCACTTAAGGGTAGAATAATTACCGCTAATTGCGGCAATTTAAGCGCCACAATGCTAACAACCAATTGCCCAGGTATTTCACCTTCAGATGCATCGGCCAGAATTTTCACAAACCGCTGACTAATGATAATGGTCATTAAAATGATAAATACCGCTAGCTGAGACTTAAACACCTCGGCCAACAAGTAACGAAAAATGATCAAAACGCCCCCTAATAACTGGCCTTTTTGCTGGAACCCTGGCGATTTTGCAGTAAACTTGATATTTATAACGATTATTATCGTCCAAATAGCATAGAAAACCGAGCTTTTTTATAAATTCGCGGTAGAATTTGGCTATTAATGTGCAGGCTATGCTAGCACAGTCTATTAGAATCAGGAGTTGGTATGGAGTTCAGCGTAAAAAGCGGAAGTCCGGAAAAACAACGCAGTGCATGCATTGTGGTGGGCGTATATGAACCGCGCCGTCTTTCCGCCGTGGCAGAACAACTGGATAAAATCAGTGAAGGTTATATTAGTAATTTACTGCGCCGAGGCGATTTAGAAGGAAAATCGGGGCAAACCTTACTGTTACACCATGTACCTAACGTATTAAGCGAACGCGTACTATTAGTTGGCTGTGGCAAAGAGCGTGAACTAGACGAACGTCAATATCGGCAAATTCTTAGTAAAACCATCAGCACGCTAAACGACACAGGTTCGATGGAAGCGGTATGCTTTTTATCTGAGCTACACGTAAAAGGCCGCGATACCTACTGGAAAGTACGTCACGCCGTAGAAACCACACTAGATTGCCTGTATGTATTTGACCGCTTAAAAAGTAAAAAAGACGAAGCCCGGCGCCCACTGCGCAAAATGGTATTTAACGTACCCACTAGGCGCGACCTAAGCATTGGCGAAAAAGCCGTAGAGCACGGTTTAGCCATTGCTGCAGGCATCAAACAGTGTAAAGACGTTAGCAATATGCCACCCAACATCTGCACTCCGCAGTATCTGGCCGAGCAAGCACAGCTGCTGGCGGAGCACTCAAGCAAAGTTAGCGTTGAAATTCTTGGCCCAGAAGAGCTAGCTGCACATGGCATGAATTCTTACTTGGCCGTAGGTCGTGGTTCTATCAACGGCCCTCGTATGGCAGTCATCAAATATAGCGGCGCCGATAACGACAGCGCACCTATAGTACTGGTTGGCAAAGGCCTAACCTTCGACTCCGGCGGCATTAGTTTAAAGCCCGGCGAAGCCATGGACGAAATGAAATACGATATGTGCGGGGCAGCCTCAGTATTTGGCACTATGCACGCGGTGGTTAACTTAAATTTACCGCTTAATATTGTTGCCGTATTAGCCGCAGCAGAAAATATGCCCGATGCTAATGCTTATCGCCCAGGTGACATTTTAACTACTATGTCAGGCCAAACAGTAGAAGTGCTAAACACTGACGCAGAAGGTCGCTTAGTGCTGTGCGACGCACTAACCTATGTTGAACGCTTTGACCCCGAACTGGTGATTGACGTTGCTACCTTAACTGGTGCTTGCGTGGTGGCCTTAGGCAAACATGCTACTGGCTTGCTAAGTAACCATAATCCATTGGCGCATGAAATTTTAAATGCGTCAGAACAAAGTGGCGACCGCGCGTGGCGCTTGCCATTGTGGGATGACTATCAAGATCAATTAGAAAGCCCATTCGCCGACTTTAGTAACTTAGGCGGCCGTGCTGCCGGTACTATCACTGCAGCGTGCTTTTTATCCCGCTTCACCCGTAAATATAACTGGGCACACTTAGACATTGCTGGTACAGCATGGCGTAGTGGCAAAGATAAGGGCGCTACTGGCCGCCCGGTGCCAATGCTTACCCAGTTTTTAATTAATCGGGTTGCGCAGCAACAGGATAATTAATGCAGGTTAGCTTTTATGTCTTAGACAACAGCGCCGAGCAAAATGAGCTGAGCCCAACGCCAGCTCATTTTGCTTTAGCCTGCCAGCTTTGTGCTGACTTGTACCGCGCTAAGCAACGCATTTTCGTTTATACTGCCGACCAACAACAGGCCGAAGCATTTGACGAATTACTCTGGCAATTTGATGCCGAGCGTTTTGTGCCGCATAACCTAAGCGGTGAAGGCCCAAAGTACGGCGCACCAGTAGAAATTAGCTGGCAAGCCCCGAGGCAAAACCGCAATGTGCTAATCAATTTAGCCGACACTGTTCCGGCCTTTGCTAACCGTTTTTCACACATTATCGAATTTGTTCCCGCCGCTGAGCACCTAAAAGTGCAAGCGCGAGAGCGTTTTAAGCAATATCGGCAGCTTGGTATTAATCCGCAAACCATTACCCAGCGCTGAGTACAGGTATAATCATGGAAAAGACGTTTAACCCCAGTGAAATAGAACAAGCCATGTACAACGCATGGGAAGCCAAAGGCTACTTTAAGCCAAGCGGCGATGAAAGCCACGGCAACTACTGCATTATGATCCCGCCGCCAAACGTAACCGGCAGCTTACACATGGGCCACGCTTTTCAGCAAACCATTATGGATGCCCTAACCCGTTACCAGCGCATGCAGGGCAAAAATACGCTATGGCAAGTAGGCACCGACCACGCTGGCATTGCCACGCAAATGGTAGTTGAGCGTAAGCTAGCAGCTGAAGGATTACCTGGGCGGCACCAATTAGGCCGCGCCGCCTTTATTGAAAAAGTCTGGGATTGGAAGGCCGAATCTGGCGGCACTATTACCTCGCAAATGCGCCGTTTAGGTAACTCGGTAGACTGGGAACGCGAACGTTTTACCATGGACGACGGCTTATCTAATGCCGTACAAGAAGTGTTTGTACGCTTATTTGATGACGACCTTATTTACCGTGGTAAGCGCTTAGTAAACTGGGACCCTAAACTGCATACCGCTATTTCCGATTTAGAAGTAGAAAACAAAGAACAAAAAGGCCAGATGTGGCACTTACGCTACCCATTGGCAGATGGCGCAACAACCGCAGATGGCAAAGATTATTTAGTGGTCGCCACCACGCGCCCAGAAACCATGCTTGGTGACACCGGCGTGGCGGTAAATTCAGAAGACGAGCGCTATAAAGCCTTAATTGGCAAAGAAATACTGCTACCGTTAGTAAATCGCCGTATTCCTATTGTGGCTGACGAACACGCCGATATGGAAAAAGGCACTGGCTGCGTAAAAATTACCCCAGCTCATGATTTTAACGATTATGAAGTCGGTAAACGTAACCAACTGCCAATGATTAACATTTTAACGCCCGACGCCACTATTCGCAGCGAAGGCGAGTGTTTTCACCCTAATGGTGAAGCTAATCCAGCATTAACAGCGGCTATCCCTGCCGAATACCAAGGCTTAGACCGTTACGCTGCGCGTAAAGCCATTGTTGCGGCATTTGACGCAGCCGGTTTGTTAGAAAAAGTAGAGGATCATAACAATACGCTGCCGTATGGCGACAGAAGCGGAGTGGTGATTGAACCGCTATTAACCGACCAATGGTATGTACGAGTTGCACCATTGGCTAAAACTGCCACTGAAGCGGTTGAAACTGGTCAAATTGAATTTGTACCCAAGCAATACGAAAACATGTATTACAGTTGGATGCGCGATATTCAAGATTGGTGTATTTCTCGCCAGCTGTGGTGGGGCCATCGCATTCCCGCTTGGTATGACGAAACAGGTAAAGTCTACGTTGGTCGCAGCGAAGCCGAAGTTCGTGCCAAGCATCAACTGGCTGATAGCGTTAACTTACAGCAAGACAACGACGTACTAGACACTTGGTTTAGCTCGGCGCTATGGACCTTTTCTACCTTAGGCTGGCCAGAAAACACCGATGCTCTGCGCACTTTCCACCCGACTAACGTACTAGTAACCGGTTTTGACATTATTTTCTTCTGGGTAGCCCGGATGATTATGATGACCATGCACTTTGTTAAAGACGAAAACGGTAAACCGCAAGTTCCGTTTAAAACCGTGTATGTCACTGGCCTTATTCGCGATGAAAATGGCGATAAAATGTCAAAATCTAAGGGTAACGTGGTTGATCCATTAGACATGATTGACGGTATTACGCTGCCAGACCTACTGGAAAAACGTACCAGCAATATGATGCAGCCACACTTAGCGGAAAAAATTGCTAAGGCAACAGAAAAGCAATTTCCAGACGGTATTACCGCCTGTGGCACTGACGCTTTGCGTTTTACTTTAGCCGCATTAGCCTCTACCGGTCGCGACATTAACTGGGATATGAAACGCTTAGATGGTTACCGTAATTTCTGCAATAAATTATGGAATGCCAGTCGCTATGTATTAATGAATACCGAACAGCAAGATTGTGGTTTTGCCGGTGGCGACATGCAGTTATCCCTTGCCGATAAATGGATATTAGCCCAGTACCAAGGCACGGTGACGCAAGTAAGGCAATATATTGACAGCTACCGCTTTGATTTGGCTGCAACCGCTTTGTACGAGTTTACCTGGAACCAATTCTGCGACTGGTATTTAGAGCTAACTAAACCGGTATTATTTAAAGGCAACGAAGCTCAGCAACGTGCTACCCGCCATACGCTGGTAACAGTACTGGAAAGCCTGCTGCGTTTAATGCACCCGATAATGCCGTTTATCACCGAAACCATCTGGCAAGCGGTGAAGCCGCTGTGTGCTATTACCGCAGACAGCATTATGCTGCAGGCGTATCCTACAGCAGATGAAAGCCTGATTGATGCCACCGCAACTAACGATCTGGAATGGTTAAAAGCAGTGATCACGGCTATCCGTAACGTACGTGGTGAGATGAATATCGCGCCCAGTAAACCGCTGAGCATTTTGCTGCGTAACGTCAGCAGCGAAGAGCAGCGCCGCTTAAACGAAAACCAAAGCTTTCTGATGAACCTGGCTAAGCTGGAAAACATCACCGTGCTGCAAACCGGTGAGCAAGCACCAGCCAGCGCCGCCCAGCTTATCGGCAGCATGGATCTGTTAATCCCGATGGCGGGTTTAATTGATAAAGATGCCGAGCTGAGCCGTATCGCCAAGCAGCTGGAGAAAACCCAGCAAGAGCTATCCCGCGTCGCCGGTAAACTGGCCAACGAAGGCTTTGTGGCCAAAGCGCCGGAAGCGGTATTGGAAAAAGAACGCGCCAAACAGGCTGAACTGGAACAGGCAGTAGCGAAGCTGCAAGCCCAGCAAGCCGAAATCGCCGCGCTGTAAGCCAAGCGAGTTTCTACACGACTACTAAGGCGGCCTGATGGCCGCCTTTTTTATCCGCGTTGTATTGCCAGCAGGTGAACCTGCCTTAACGGTATGCATTTTCACTAACTAATAGTCAAAGCCACGGTTTATCTTACGAAGATGAAAACATAAACCAGATTAATTTCAAAGCGTTATATGAATTATCGCTATGGCGTATTATTTGCAAATCCCTAATTTCTATAACTAAAGGATTGATGTGAATGAAAAAATTCTGTGGATTTGTCATCGTGCTGTTCTCTGCCATAGCCGCACTATGGTTTGTACTGCCTAAGCAGCAAAACGTCAGCCAGAATATAGCCGAGCTGGAGCTGTACTTACCCGCCCTGATGGAAGAGGCCGCTATACCCGGCCTTGCGATTGCGCGGATTAAAAATGGTCAGACGGTATTGCTGCAAACTTATGGCAAAGCCAATATTGAAACCGGCGCGCCGGTAACCAAAGACACCTTATTTAATCTGGCATCGATCAGTAAACCCATCATGGGCCTTGTGCTGCTGCAACTGGTGGATCAGGGTAAGCTCGATTTGGAGCAAAATATTAATAACTACCTGCCATTCAAGGTCGATAATCCCCATACTACAGAGGAAAAAATAACCTTGCGCCATTTGGCCAGCCACTCATCTGGCATTGCCGATTTTTATGACATCAACAGTTATGCAGAAAACCAGGACTCAGCTATCTCCTTAGAGCAACATCTAACCAGCCTGCTGTTAGCTGATGGCAATAATTACCGGCAAGGTGAACATTTTTTGCTGCAGTTACCCGGTGAAAAACGCCAGTACAGTAATTTAGCCGCAGGGCTTGCCGGCTATCTGGTCGAAGCGACGACAGGCATGTCGCTGGCGCAGTATAGTAAAGCTAATTTGTTTCCGGCTTTGGCGATGCCCCATACCAGCTGGTTGCTGCATGATGTAGCCCTGGAAACTGTCGCAGTACCTTATGAAATAGAACAATGTGTGCCTTATTTGTTCCTTTGCGCGGATACGGAGTCGCCACGCCTAAACTACCTGATTAGCCGTTATATTGATCCGCCTGCAAAATACAAAAGCTTTAAACCTTACCCGCATTTCGGTAACCCACAATACCCGGACGGAGGTGTTCGCAGTAGCATCAACGAATTGAGTCAGTTTCTGGTTGCCATACTGAACAATCAGGACAGTGCTGGTCGTCCTTTATTATCAAACGCTACGTATAACGAAATGTTTAGCTTACAACTGCCAGAGTCAGTTTCTGCTAATCAACGTTTTTTCTGGCGAGACAATGAAATGGGCTTAACAGGCCATATGGGTTCAGACTTAGGTGTCTTTACCGCGCTTTATTTTGACCGCAGTAGCAAAGACGGTTTTATTATTCTGATGAACCGGGGTGTAGACGACAAAGCGGCTGCAGCAATGAAGCAGATTGCCACAAAGTTAGTTTGGCTTTAGTTTGCTGATCTGATTTAAGGCAGTATACGTTTTTAGTACCTGCCTTCACATATGCTATCCAGTTTATTCGGGAACTAGCCAGTCTGGCGCTATCTGCTGTAAAAACGGCCGGGTGATACGTGCTGCCTGCCCGGCAAAATCACAGTAGTTTTCTTTTACTGTGTTAGCGTTCATCGCAACCACCAGTTGTAGTTCCGGATACAGTACCAGCCAGCTTTGAGCCCCATCAGATACGCCCCCATGATGGACAAAACTAATGGTTCTGCTCAGTGGATCCTGCTTGTTACAAAATAAGTAATTCTGTGAAAAGTGTCGCCAACCTAAGGCATAAAATTGTTCATTAACTTCGCCATTGCTGAGTTTTTGCGGTGTCCAGAATTCTTGTTGTATCGCTGCAGGGATAAAATCCGCATCAAACCAGGCAGATCCCAATCGAGCCAGATCAGCAGAGCTGGCGATTAAGCCGCCACCAGCCCATTTTTGGCTTAAGTTTACCGGCCAATGTAGTTTGGCATAACCATCGTGGTTAAAATAAAAACTTACCCGGTTCGGTAAAAGCCGGTCAGCATAGTCAGCAGACAACGAACCCAGTTGCAGTGGCTCACTAACTTCTTGTTGCAGATACTGCAAAAAGGGTTGTTGCATAGCACTTTGCAGTACTGCACTGGCCAGATTTACATCAAAAGAGCTGTAATGAAAATCTGTACCCGGACTAAACAACAGCTCACTGTCATCAAACAGTGCCAGAGCATCTATCACATCCGGAAAATTACGTTGCTTTAGTAGGGTTCTAATAGCCCCCATTCTGTCGGTATTTTCGCTATAACCTGGTAAACCAGCGGTATGAGACATCAATTGCCGTAAAGTAAAGTTTTGCCATGCCGGATTAGGCAACTGCGGCATATACTGGCTAATTGGACTATCAAGGTCGATTTCGCCGGCTGCGACTGCTCTGGCTAATGCTGTTGCTGTAACTGCTTTTGACGTACTGCCGATACGAAACTGGCTGTGTACGGTAGCCGCGGTTTGGTTGGCGAGATCAGCATAGCCTGCAGCCCCTACCCAAACTAATTGCCCGCGCCAGGCAACTGCTGCCGTTACTGCTGGTAACTGCTGCTGTTGCTGGGCCAGCACCAGTTCAGCCATAGCCTGCTCAGCGGCATTACCAAAGTCTTGCTGATACACCTCACTTTGCTGCGGCACTTTTTCAGGTAATGCTAGCCAGCCTGAAAACCAGTAACCCGCAAGCACTAATGCGGCAACAAATATAATACCAAGCAGGCTTAACAGTATTTTTTTCATCAATTATGCTCCTAAATTATGTTTTGATTCTGGGTTCAAGGCAAAGCTTCGCCTGCAGGCTTAAACGGCCCGTGTTATCAATTAATATTTTGGAAAGGTTGCTAGAGTTATCGTCGAATCATCAGAGAAGAGCTCCCTGCTGAAGTAAGTAGCCTCTAACCTCTTCGGTAGCAGCCCGATTAAGCGCCGATCTGAGCTCCCGGCCATCCATCAGCGTGGCCTCGACTTTAAGATTAACAATGGCACCTACAGCCACCAGGTATTGCACCATCTGCAGGTCGCCAAGGTAGCTGGCGTTAATCAACGGCGTTTCATCTGCCAGCACCACAGCATTAACATCAGCACCAGCCTGGACTAACTGTTGCGCCAGCTTAAGGTTGCGCCGCTGCACCGCAATAATCAACGCATTGCCATCACCTCTGCTACTGACATTAACATCGGCTCCGCCGCGCAGTAAAATATCTACCAATTCGGTGTTTTCATGGCGTACCGCCACCATCAGTGCGGTTCCTTCGCCGGGCATGGGGTGATTCAGTTGATAACCTTTTGCAATCAACTGCTGCACTTTGGCTACATCCTGCCGCTTAATACTGTCGAGTAATTCATCTAATTGCCCCAGCTGGCTTAGCTTAACCTGGCCGAACTGCTTTGGTAGTTGGGCAACCTGCCATTGCTGCGCCATAGCAAAAGTGATTAGCAGTGTCATAGATATCGCGGTAATCATCACGACAGCCAAAGGGGTTACGTGCTTGCTAGTGCCTTGCAATACATTGTTAATGCGCTGGGCTAGCAGCGGCTGTTGCTGCCATGACATGGCCAGTACTGCCGTGGCAGGGCTTGCTATTTTCTTATTGCAATCAAGTAATGTCTGAGCATACCGGTGGGGCTGCTTTAACCCGGCAACTACAGCAGCATCACAGCTTAGCTCACGATAGCGATTTAACTGTCTGCATAATAGCCGCCAGCATGGGCTCCAACAGCATAGCGTGCCGGCCAGTTGCTGCAGATAAAACGTCAGCAAATCCCGCCGCCGCCAGTGCATCTGTTCGTGCACAATTACATGTTGCAACTGCTCTGCAGATAGGCTACCAAGCCAACTGGCCGGTAACACAATACGTGGATGGCGTAAGCCCAGCAACATAGCGCTAGCAATGCCCGTGTGCTGATATAACGCAGGCGAAGTAGCTTCATAACCCGGTAAAAACAACGGCTCGGCCTGGCGCCATAAAGTGCGGCTAAGCCGGTAACTCTGATAAAAACGATAACCCTGCAGCAAACAACCTAAAGGTAATAGTAACAAAAGCCATACTGGCGGTGACAATAAGTACAGCAATTGCGGGGTTAACGCCCAGCGCTGAGTTATTTCTGTGGTTCGTTCTACTGGATACACTTCGCCAGACAGCAATTGTGTTGTTTGTGCGGACTCTGGCTGCATTGTTGCAAGATCTGTATCGAACAGGCGTGGCTCTGTTTTGTTATCCGAGGTTGGCATTAATATCAGTAAAGGCAATATAAACAGCATAACCGTTAACGCTGTCCACAGGCGCAGCATAAATTGTGGTGCGCTCTGCCATTTACTTTGGCTAAGCCAGTACAGCCAGGGTATAGTAACGGCCGCTAACCCCAGATGAATCAACAGGTAAAACAATAACCAGCTGAATTCAACCATGCTCAGGATTCCTGTTGGTTCTTGTCGGAAG
This sequence comes from Rheinheimera metallidurans, assembly GCF_036983985.1. Taxonomy (NCBI): domain Bacteria; kingdom Pseudomonadati; phylum Pseudomonadota; class Gammaproteobacteria; order Chromatiales; family Chromatiaceae; genus Rheinheimera; species Rheinheimera metallidurans. The sequence goes on along the minus strand of NZ_JALAHQ010000001.1, from coordinate 186,310 downwards.
CTAAAAGAGCTTTTGCATCAATTTGTGCCTGAAGATCTTGCTGCAACGCTTCAGGTAATGCTTGTTGTTCTAATAAGTGCTGCGCCAGTAACTCTGGGGAACCAGCAAAAAAACGCTGTAACAATGTGCTTAACGCCTGACTACGAGCTTCTTGTTGTACTGTTATCGCCTGATATACAAAAGCTTTGCCTTGTTTTTCGCATTGCACATGGCCTTTGTCGAGCAAAATACGGCACAAAGTCTGCACTGTAGTATAAGCCACTGCCGATTGCTTGTTTAGCTCAGCAGCAATAGCTTTAACAGAGCAAGGCCCATGCAGCCATAACACCTGCATAATTTTTTGCTCTGCTCCGGTTAACTCTGTTGATTTTTCTCTGGCCATGCCCATCACCTACTAAACAATTAGTTTTAAGTTAGCTGTTCTTTATCAAACTTACAACTAATTATTTAGTTTTTAACGATTCATTCAGCGCCAGCGCTTAAGTTTTGCCAATAAATTACCTTTCGGTTTACTCACTTGCCAGGCACTACCTACTGCAAAGTGGCAAAAGATGTCAGTTGTAGAAAAAATAATTTTTGCTATGATTGCGCGGTATTTCGGCAACTGGCTGACTATACGCTTGCACTGCGTATTTACGCAGTAAAGTCTGGTGTTTAGTGCTTCACTTTTAAGCGCAGCAACGGCTGATAAATGCAAGGAACCGCTCCGTTGACTCTGATTATCTGCTGCAACGGTTCACTTAACTTTTATCCGGCCCGCCGGACTAACTTTGAGAATAATAAATGATGTCAGCAGATACCCTGGTTGAAAGCCTCGTCGATCCTGTTGTAGCTGCGGCCGAAGCGGCCGCTATTGTACCCAGTGCCATCAGTTTAATTCCGCCAGTTGTTGTACTGGCGATCGCTATTTGGTTGAAACGGCCAATATTGGCGTTAGTAGCAGGCGCTATTGCTGGCCTATTATTACTTTCACCTAGCGGCGCGTTAGATAACTTTGCTGAAACCTCGTTGCGCGTAATGCAAGACGAAACCATCGGCTGGTTAATTTTAGTTTGTGGTGGCTTCGGTGCTGTTATTGCCCTACTTGTGCATACCGGTGGTGCTTTTGCCTTTGGCCGTGTAGCTCAGCGCGTGGCAACGGGCCGTAAATCATCATTAATGATGACCTGTTTTCTTGGTGTAGTTATTTTTGTCGACGACTACCTAAATGCGCTAACCGTGGGCGAAACCATGAAGCGTATTACCGATAAGTACAAAGTATCGCGCGAAATGCTGGCCTATGTAGTTGACTCTACCGCTGCCCCTATTTGTGTGCTTATTCCTATTTCTACTTGGGCGGTATTTTTTGGTGGCTTGCTGGTGTCAAACGGCGTAGCACCCGTGGGTGACACTACCGGCATTGCCACCTATATATCGGCTATACCTTATATGCTGTATGCCTGGTTAGCCATGATCATGGTTATTTTGGTTATCCTAGGTGTAGTGCCTTTAGTCGGTCCGATGAAAAAAGCTGAATTAGCCGCACAAAATGCCACGCTAGCACCACAAGATGCGCCTAATTCGTCCACTGCAGCACAAGATACGCATTCTGCCGACGATTTTGCTGTGCAATCCTTTGATCAAGAGTTTGAGCAAGCCGATCGTAAAGGCGGCAAGCTGTATAACTTCTTATTACCGATGATCATGCTAGTGGGTTTTACCGTGTGGTTCGACATCGACGTGTGGAAAGGTTTACTGGTTACGTTATTGCTAACCTTGCCGTTGTATATGGTACAGCGGTTAATGACCATTTCTGAAATGATGGATGTGATGATCCACGGCTTTAAAACCATGCTACCGGCCATTTGTACCGTTATTGCTGCGTTTATCTTTAAAGACGTTTGCGATCAGCTTGGCTTACCGCAGTTTATTATTGATAACCTAGCACCTTATATGAGCGCGCAATTACTGCCAGCCTTGGTGTTTTTGTCAATGGCGATACTAGCTTTTGCTACCGGTTCATCTTGGGGTATTTTTGCTGTATCTATCCCCATTGTTATGCCGTTAGCCTTTGCTGTAGAAGCGAATATACCGCTGGTAATAGGCGCACTACTGTCTGCTAGTTCATTCGGTAGTCAGGCCTGTTTTTACAGTGACTCTACCGTATTAGCGGCCCAGGGTTCAGGATGTAATTTAATGAGCCATGCGTTAACGCAGTTTCCTTATGCGTTTGCCGCAGCGGTAATTGCCTTCTTCGGCTTCTTGGCATTAGCCTAAAACTATACCATCATAAAAAGGCGCGCTATGCGCCTTTTTTGTTCCTGACAAAACTACGCTAAGCTGTTACCTTATATAGCATTATTATGTAGCAGCTACAGCGGAGTGTTTATGCTGACCTTACTCGCTAAAGTTTTAAAAGTGCTCAACTCACAAGCCTCACCGTGGCAAATTGGTTTTGCCATCGCATTAGGGCTATTTGCCGGTATTTTGCCGTTTGGCCTACTTACCTTAATTATAATATTAGTGGTTTGTCTACTAACGATTAACTTAACTACATTTATTGTTACCTGGGGTTTAAGCAGCGGCTTAATGTTGTTATTTGCCTCGCCGTTAGAGCGCCTTACTTGGCAATACGCGCAAAATGATGGGCTACTCAACTTCCTGGCCAATACTGAAAGCCTGCAATTACTGCACTTACACCACACACTAACCTTAGGTGCCTTTGTGCTTGGTGTCGTGTTATTGCTGCCTGTGGCGTGGCTAGGTAAAACACTGGTACAACAATATCGTAGCCATATTATGACCAGCGTTGAGAAATGGAAACTTACCCAGATGCTTAAAGCCAGTAAGCTATTTGCACTGTACGAAAAACTGAATTAAGGAGCGCCGCATGATCCGTAAATCCGGCTGGTTAGTGTTTATTGTTTTTATCGCCGCGTTACTAGCATTAGTGTATGTTTTTGCTGGCCCCGCCATTCGTCTTGGTATGATTTACAGCTTAGAAAAAGCCGTAGGTGCCGAAGTCAATATTGATAAGGTAGCGCTAGAGCTAGCGCCGTTAGCCATTAGAATAAACCATTTACAAATTACCGATGCCGCCAACCCCAGCCATAACAGTTTAAGCTTTGGCCATGCCCACGCAGCGCTAGAAGTATGGCCAGCGCTACTTGGTTATTATGTGGTGAACGATCTTAGCGTTGACGGCCTAGAATACGGCGCTGAGCGAAAAAACCTTGGTAAGGTATACCGCATACCGGGTGAAGATGGCGAAAAGGTCGATATTGCCAAGCTACTACAAGTAGACTTACCCGATGCTAATGAACTCATTGCCCGTGCCAACTTGCAAACGCCAGCCAAAGCCGAAGCGTTAAAACAACTGGCTACAGCGGAGCAACAGCAGTTAAAAGCGCTAAAAGATAACCTGCCAACTAAAGAGCATTTAGCGCAGTATCAAACCGAGATAAAAGCCTTAACTGACAGCAAAATTAGTAACGCTGCCGATTTAGCAACTAAAGCTGGGCAATTACAACAGTTAAAAGATCAGTTAAAAGCAGAGCAAGACAAACTAGCCAGTGCCAAACAGCAACTTGAACAGAGTAAAACAGCCCTAAGCCAAGCGGTTGACGAATTAAAAGCAGCCAGCAAAGCTGACTACGCTAAAGTACAGCAATTAGCCAACATAAAAGATGGTGGCCTTGCTGGTATTAGCCAAATTTTGTTAGGTGATGTTTGGGGCGAACGTATTGCGCAATTAGAAAGTTTATACCTACTGGTTAAACCTTATATACCAGAGCAGCTTAATTTGCCCTCTGGCGAGGCGACTGAACCAGAGCCGGTATTACCTAACCGGATATTACCGTTACCCCACGCGCCCTATCCCGACTTTTGGATCAAAAACGCGAAGGTTAATTGGCTAATTGGCGGTGGCCAAGCCACTATTGCGCTACAAGATATTACCGCGCAGCATGCACTAATTAATGCTGCAACTAAGTTTTCACTTGACGTAAAACAACTACCGCAGCTAGCCGCGTTTAAATTAGATGGCGACTTTGCCATTTTGCAAAAAATGGTTACTAACGTTAACTGGCAACTAGATGGTTTAAATTTACAACCGATGCACTTAGGCAAGGGTGACAACGCATTAGATTTAGCTACCGGTTTAATTAACTCAAGCGGTAAATTAAACCTAACCAATAACCAAATTGCCCAACAAGCTAGCGTAATTTTAAAAGCAGCCGACTTTAGCAGCAGCGGTAATAAGTACCTGCAACAGCTAACAGGCTTGCTAAATCAGCAGCAACAAATTCCACTTAATATTGCCACCACTGGGCTGATTAGCCAGCCAGAGATAAGCATTCGCTCGTCGTTAGATCAGCTGTTAGGTGACGCCTTATTGGGTGAAGCCAAACAAAAAATTGCCGCCTATCAAAGCGAGCTGCAAACTAAGTTAAATAGCCAATTACAAACTGGCTTAGCCGGCCAGCAAGATTGGGCTGCATTGCTAACACAGCAAGATAGCGATTTAAGTGAGGTAAGCAGCCGCATTGAAGAAATGCTCAGCGCCAAGCTAGCTGACGCCAAAGATCAGGTTAAAGACCGACTAAAAGATAAGTTGATGAAAAAGTCTGACGATAACTAAAATTAGGCTGCATAACAGAAAAAACCGCTAAATTAGCGGTTTTTTTAATTTAGAAATACAGTGAAATAATAACTAGGCTTCGTCGCCGTCTTCGTCATCATCTTCATATTCTTCGTCGTCTTCATCGCCTTCAAAATAGGTGCCCCAGCCGTCGTACTCTACTTTGTTTTTATGCGCTAAAGCTTCTAGTTTGATGGCATCGGCAATTATGCTAGCCGCGTCTAACGGTTGCTCACGTATAGCATCAAATACCCAAGCACTATCACCATCTTCAAATTCAACTTCTTCAGCGTCAGTAACTTCATAACCGAGTTTAAATAATTCGACCGCCAGCTTTTCCAGCTTAGCAAAATCTTTATCATAAAAATGGTGCTCTATGGTATACAGCGCATCTGGATCGCTACCATCTTCTAGCAAGGCAGCAATAGTGTCATTAGTAAAATCTTGCCAGTTTTCCATAAAATTACTCTTTAGCTTTAATATTATCGGCAGTGTAATCGTTGCCAAGCTCCGCATCAAGCTGTTGAATTTGGCTTTGCATTTGCTGGTGAATATTTTGCGCAAACTCACGAATATTTTGCTGTTCGCGAATGAAAGTTTGCGGCGGCAGTATTTGCACAATAACCTTGCCATTATTCCAGCGGTTTAACTTAATTTTCTCGTGCGTGCTGCTCATACATACTGGCACTACTGGCACGTTGGCTTCTAGCGCAATATGAAAGGCACCCATTTTAAAGGGTAATAAACCACGGCCATAACTGCGGGTGCCTTCAGGGAACATCCACACTGAAATATTATCACGGCCAATGCGCTCTGCGGCGCCTAGCATAGTACCTAAAGCACGGTTTTTGTTTTGCCGGTCAATCAAAATATTACCACTTAGCCAATATAGCTGACCAAAAAACGGAATAAATTTTAGGCTTTTTTTACCAATAGTTACCGTGCGTGGTTCAACAGCGCCGCTAATGGTAAATAGGTCGAGATTATTTTGGTGATTAGCAATAAACACACAAGGCTGACCAATAAACTCGCCGTTATGGCGGCGCACTTCTACTTCAAGGCCAAAAATCCACGATACCTTACCGTACCACTTAGAAAATATAGCGACGTTATTAGGGTGAAATGGCCGAACCAAACAAATTAATAACCCAGCAATGGTGCTAAAAATAAAAAACAATACCAATAAAATTAATCGTACGACCGCTATCACCAAACTCTCCAATTTACCGCTTTATTCGCCAAGACATTGAAATATTTTAAAAATAATTTTTCGATAATAACTTATGCAGAACCGCATTACTTAAACCAACCGTTGTAGCCCCGGACGGGCGGAAACGAGTCCCCATGGATGGGTTTACGACGTGTTGGTGTAAGTAATTCGGTAGCGCGTTATTATACTGATTTTACTCTGGGTCGCTAGGTTGATCGTTGCTCGTTTCAGCTTGCTGATTAACAATAACATCATCTATGCGCTGTAAACCGCGCGGTAGTTTATTACCGCGGCGACCACGTTCGCCATGGTAATGCGCCAAATCGTCAGCTTTTAGCCCTAGTTTACGTTTACCCGCCACCAACGTTACGCTGCCTGTTACTGGCACTATAGCTAACTGCGTAACAAATTCCTCTCGGCTAGCGGCACGCGCTGAGGGTATCGACATCAGCTTATTACCCTTACCTTTGCTTAACTTAGGTAAATCGGCCACCGGAAACACCAGCATGCGGCCTTCGTTAGAAATACATAAAACTAAGTCAGTATCAGGCTGTTTAACCACCATCGGCGCCAGCACTTTAGCGCCTACCGGTAAGCTTAATAGTGCTTTACCAGCTTTATTGCGGCTTAATAAATCGCTGTATTCAGCGACAAAGCCATAGCCTGCATCACTAGCTAGCAACAGCGCTTGTTTTTCATCACCTAATAATACGTGCTCAAAACTCTCGCCTGCGACTACAGCAAAACGACCACTTAGCGGCTCGCCTTGGCCACGCGCTGAGGGTAACTCGTGTGCTTCGGTAGCAAAACTGCGACCTGACGAGTCAATAAATACCGCAAGTTGGTTAGAACGGCCACTAGCCATGGCTTTATAGGCATCACCGGCTTTATAACTTAGTGCGTTACCATCCACATCATGGCCTTTGGCACAGCGCACCCAGCCTTTTTCGGATAACACTATTGTTACCGGCTCGCTAGGTAATAGCTCTTTTTCACTTAAGGCTTTGGCTTCACCACGCACGACAATTGGGCTTCTGCGCTCATCGCCGTATTTTTCTGCGTCGGCCATTAACTCGTCACGAATAAGTTTGGTTAGCTTTTTCTCTGAGCCTAAAATGCCTTGAAGCTTGTCTCGCTCTTTGGCTAGCGCATCTTGCTCGCCACGAATTTTCATCTCTTCTAATTTGGCTAAGTGGCGTAGCTTTAGCTCTAAAATAGATTCAGCTTGGCGTTCGGTAACACCAAAAAAGGCAATTAATTCAGCTTTGGGTTCGTCAAAGGTACGAATAATACGGATCACATCGTCGATATTTAAGAAGGCGATTAATAAACCTTCTAACACATGCAAGCGATCGAGTACTTTATCTAAGCGGTGCTGCAAACGACGGCGCACGGTGTCACGGCGAAACACCAGCCATTCGCTAAGTATTTCTAATAGGTTTTTAACCCGTGGTCGATTGTCTAAACCGAGAATATTAATATTAACCCGATAGCTGCGTTCTAAGTCAGTAGTGGCAAATAAGTGCTGCATTAATTGCTCAACATCAATGCGGTTTGAACGCGGCACTATAACAATACGTGTGGGGTTTTCGTGATCAGACTCGTCGCGTAAATCGCTAACCATTGGCAGTTTTTTTGCCTGCATTTGGCCAGCAATTTGTTCTAATATTTTTGCCCCAGACGTTTGATGCGGTAGCGCGGTAATAACAATGTCGCCGTCTTCTTGCTGATAAAGAGCGCGCATTTTTACGCTACCACGGCCAGTTTCATAAATAGCCGCTAGCTCGTGTGCTGGGCTAATAATTTCGGCATCGGTGGGGTAATCTGGCCCTTTTACATACTGCATTAAATCGCTAACGCTGCTTTGCGGGTTATCAAGTAGTGCCGCACAGGCATAGGCAACTTCGCGGGCGTTATGTGGCGGAATATCCGTCGCCATACCCACAGCAATACCAGTAATGCCGTTAAGCATAATATGCGGCAACCGCGCCGGCAGTACTTTGGGCTCTTCTAAGGTACCGTCAAAATTAGGTAGCCAATCGGTAGTGCCTGCGCCAAGTTCAGATAATAGCACCTCGGCAAAACGCGATAATTTGGCCTCGGTATAACGCATAGCGGCAAACGATTTTGGATCATCCGGCGCACCCCAGTTACCTTGCCCGTCAACCAGCGGATAACGATAAGAAAACGGCTGGGCCATTAATACCATAGCTTCGTAACAGGCGAAGTCACCATGCGGGTGAAACTTACCTAGCACGTCACCGACAGTACGGGCAGATTTTTTAAATTTGGCTAAATGCGATAAACCCAACTCAGACATGGCGTAAATAATGCGTCGCTGTACCGGTTTTAACCCATCGCCAATATGCGGCAATGCTCGGTCCATAATGACGTACATGGAGTAGTTTAAGTAAGCTTCTTCAGTAAAACGACGCAGCGGTAACTGCTCTACGCCATCATATGAGATTACGGTTTCTGTCATAACTTATCCTGTCTGTCTGGGTGCATTGTCGCTAATGGCCGTATTTTTTGTTTTGCTAATGCGTATTTGCCACAGTAATAACAGCATTAATATTACGCAGCTACAACTTAAAATGGCTAGCCAGATGAGTTGCAACTGACTACTGCGCTCTACTTGTGTTAATTGTTTGGCTTGTTGTTCATTTTCTTGTTGTAGCAAGCGTTTTTTTTCGAGCTGATGTTCAATATCAAACTCGGTTTTAAGCTGCTGTAATGCTAAGTCACTTTCATGGTTTTGTACGCTTTTAACTACGCTGATATAGGGTATTAGCTGCTGATAGGCCTGTTGATATTCGCCTTGTTGTGCCAGTAGCTCCGCTTTTAGATACCACACGTTAAGCCGTGCTGGGCTATCTTCAGCCACACCCTCTGCGGTCATATTTTGCTCTGCCAGCATAACTTGCTGCAATGCCAACGAGGTTTGCTTTAATGTGTTTAAAATTAACGCTTTCTCATAATGATGTGTAAAAACATGGGCGGTTGATTGCTGTAAGGCTAAATATTGCTCGGCTTTATCAACATAAGCTAACGCCGCCTCGCTGCTACCCATATTGCTACTGGTAATAGCTAGGCCTAAGTACGCATGGTATAAATTTACGCTATCGTTTATCTGCAAACATTTTTGGAGCATTTTATTATATGTGTTTAGCGCTTTTTGATGTTGGCCCTGATAACCATAAGTACGGGCCAAATTAAATAGTACGGTTATTTGTTTGGCATGCCAGCCTAGCTGTTCAAATAGCTCTAGGCCTTTATTTAGTAAGTCTATCGCTTCGTTATCGTAAGCCAGTGACGCATACAGCAGCCCAAGCTCAGCATTCACTTCAGCCAATAACGGAACATCATTTAACCGCTGCGCTTGCTGATAAGTGGCTTGTAACAGCGCTAGCGCGCGTTGCTCTTGGTTTTGATTATTAAACGTGGCCGCTAAATTCACTTGCCCATACAACACTTGAACTTCGTCATCTAATAAGGTGGCTAGGCTAATACCTTGCTGATAATACTGCTGCGCAGCTTGATAATTAGCTTGCATTTCAAAAGCGAAACCAAGCTGATACCACAGCTGCACTTTAAGCACGGATTGCTGATCACCAAGTATCTTTAGCCCTTGTTCCGCCGCTTGCTGCTGATCTTGATGCCGCGCTAACACATTAAATAACTCGGCTTGTTGATAATACCAATTTGCTTGCTGTTGTAGTGGCAAGTTAGCAATATCGGCCTGATGCTGTTGCAATAGCGCCAGCATAGCTTCAGGCTGCTGACGCTTTTGCGCCGCTACCTGCGCTAACCAATCAGGTAATTCAGACGAGCTCGCCGCTGCGGGGCTTAACCACAGAGCATAGCTGAGCACCAGTACAGCAAAATACTTAATCACGGCATTAGCACCCTAAATTCACTATTATTACACCGTAATTGCGGCTTTATCGCCTTTTTGTTCTAGCCATTCGCGCCGATCAGTAGCGCGTTTTTTCGCTAGCAGCATGTCCATTAGTTCGATGGTTTGCGCCACATCATCTATAGTTAGCTGCACTAAACGTCGGGTATTAGGGTCCATCGTAGTTTCACGTAGTTGTAATGGGTTCATTTCACCCAAGCCTTTAAAGCGCTGTACGTTTACTTTACCGCGTTTTTTCTCGGCTTCAATTCGGTCGATAATGCCGTTTTTCTCGCTTTCATCCAGTGCGTAATACACCTCTTTACCAATATCAATCCGGTACAATGGCGGCATGGCGACATAAACGTGTCCGGCTTCAACTAGGCTGCGAAAATGGCGCATAAACAGCGCGCATAATAAGGTAGCTATATGCAAACCGTCAGAGTCGGCATCGGCTAAAATACAGACTTTACCGTAACGCAGCGTGGTTAAATCGGCGCTATCTGGGTCAATACCAATAGCGACAGAAATATCGTGCACTTCTTGTGAGGCCAGAATTTGCCCTGAATCTACCTCCCAGGTATTGAGTATTTTTCCGCGCAGCGGCATAACCGCTTGAAATTGCCGGTCACGTGCTTGTTTAGCACTGCCACCTGCCGAGTCACCTTCGACTAAAAACAGTTCTGTTTGATTAAGATCTTGCATTGAACAGTCGGCTAATTTGCCGGGTAACGCTGGGCCCGAGGTGATTTTTTTGCGAATAACTTTTTTCGCTGCTTTAAGCCGTTTAGTGGCATTATTAATACAAAAATCAGCCAGCGTTTCGGCAATATCGGTATGTTCGTTTAACCACAAGCTAAAGGCATCTTTTACTGTGCCGGAAACAAAGGCTGCAGACTGACGTGACGACAAACGCTCTTTAGTTTGCCCAGCAAACTGCGGGTCTTGCATTTTTAACGACAGGATATACGCGCAGCGATCCCAAATGTCTTCCGCCGACAATTTAATGCCGCGTGGTAGTAAATTTCTAAATTCACAAAATTCGCGTAGTGCATCTAACAAGCCTTGGCGTAAACCATTAACATGCGTACCACCTTGCGCGGTGGGTATCAGGTTAACATAGCTTTCCGTTACTAACTCGCCGCCTTCAGGTAGCCATAACAGCGCCCATTCTACTGTTTCAGTAACCGCACTATAGCTGCCAACAAACGGCTGTTCAGGTAAGCAAATATAGTCTTTTACCGACTCGGCCAAATAATCTTTAATACCTGCCTGATAGCACCATTGGTATTGCTGTTGGTTTATTTTGTCATCAAAGCTAACCGTTAAACCTGGGCATAATACGGCTTTGGCTTTTAATACATGCAATAAGCGGCTGACAGAAAATTTTGGTGAGTCAAAATAAGACGCGGTAGGCCAAAACCGCACGCGGGTGCCGGTGTTACGTTTACCTACAGTGCCGGTAATACTTAACTCAGACACTTTTTGTCCGTGTTCAAACGCCATTTCGTAAATATTGCCATCGCGACGTATGGTAACGTCTACTCGATTAGACAAGGCGTTAACGACCGATATGCCCACACCATGCAAACCACCAGAGAACTGATAGCTTTTGTTGGAAAACTTACCACCAGCATGCAAGCGACAAAAAATAAGCTCAACGCCACTTACACCCTCTTCTGGGTGAATATCTACCGGCATACCACGGCCGTTATCAATAACTTCGAGCGACTGATCGTCATGCAAAATAACCTGTACCGTATCAGCATGGCCGGCTAAGGCTTCATCCACGCTGTTATCAATAACCTCTTGACCCATATGGTTAGGCCTTGTGGTATCGGTATACATTCCGGGGCGTCGCTGCACGGGTTCAAGCCCGGTCAGCACTTCAATCGAATCGGCATTATACTGTTGTGATGTCATAGTCTCGGTCACTGGCGGATAGGATTAAGCGCGTTTTACGCAAGTTGGCAAAAGTGGGCAATAGCGTCTAGCTCTGCGGCATAGCCGACATAGCTGTGATCGCCCCCTTCAGTCAGTTTTATCTGTGCGCCTTTATAGTAATCTAGCGCAAGTCGGTAATTTAACACTTCATCACCGCTTTGCAACAGCACCAAATAATTCTCTGGCTGGTGCAGCTGTAATGGCATTATTTGTTGTAACACCTGCATATGTTCAGCCGTAACATCAAAATGCTGCTGTAACACCGGATGATAATAGCGGCCAAGATGCTGACTTAGCACCTGATGCGGCATAACGGCAGGGTTAATTAAACAAGCACGACACTGTATTTGCTCGGCAATACAGGTTGCTAAAAAGCCGCCTAACGAACTGCCAATTAAGGCTACGTCACGTCGATTACCTATATTCTGCTGAATTAATGCCAAGGCTGCAGCCGGATCATAAGGGTAATCTAAGGCAGTAAATTCAATGTGTGGATAATGTTTAGCAAAATACTCAGCGGTTAATCTGGCTTTATCTGAACCAGAAGAGCTACCAAAACCATGTAAATACACTACTTTGTTATTCATTAATCGATCTTTTCAGTTAAAGCTAAGCGGCGAAATTGCCAGTTTACGCTGGCATCAGCGTTAAATGTCCAGTCACACCACTGCGGCCCGTTATCAACGGTTTGCCAATCAGAAGTAGGTAAAAACTGCACCGAACTGGCCGGACAGCCTACCACATTTACCCCTTGCACGTATTGCTGATGCGCATAATGGGCATGGCCATGCGCAATACCACGAATACGCGGTTCGGCATTGATTAGCTGCCAAAGCTCAGCTTGCTGTTGTTGGCCGTGCTTATCTATAAATTGGTTAAGCGGTATTGGATGGTGATGACAAAATAACCACAGCGCTTTAGCTGTACTGCGCTGACATTGACTAGCTAACCAGTGCTGCTGTGTCACGCCAAACACACCGGCTGGGGTGTCGCCTTTGGTATTAAGCAGCAATAATTGCCAACCAGCCAGTTGCACACTGCGTTCAGGCCGAAATGGCGCGTGCTGGCATAACCACTCTAGCTCGGCAATATCGTCATGATTACCTGGCAGGCAAAACACTGGGCAGTTCAGCGGTGCCATTATATCACTTAATAGCTGATACGACGCACGGCTATGGTCTTGAGTAACATCGCCCGTTAGCAATACGGCATCGGGCTGTTCAATAATAAGCTGTGCCACAATAGCGGCAAGATGCTGGGCGGGCTGCACCTGTTTATAAAAATCCTGCGCCGTGGCCATTAAATGGCAATCAGTAATTTGCGCTAGTCGATACTGGGCTTTAGTTGCGAAAACATACTGCATTAGCCGAACGCCAACTCGCGATTAATATAACCCTGCTGCGCACAAAGCTTTAGCCAGTCGCGCAGCAACAAGTTTATTTGTCGTTTTTCATCGGGTAATAGCATATCAACATTAGGATAGTCATAACGGGCTTTAAACTGACTAATCTGCTGACACGCTAACACTTCAGCTAACTTGGCATCATGATACAAGCGCACGACAAAATGCGGGCGAAAAAACTGCTGCTGATTATCGACAAGCTCAATTTGCAACGTGGTGGTAAAGCGCGCTACGTCAGTAACGCTAATACGGTATTGATGCTGCTCAGACACCTGAATAAGCGTTGACTGGCCATCTTCAGCATCGTTGGCTAAATAGCGGTTTAGCTGAGCATAATTACGTTCGCACAGTGCCAAAAAATCGGGTAATTTTGGTACATACTTCTGGCGCTTAAACCACACTTCCTGCTCCCCAACTACGTTTTACTTTAGCTACATTTAACGCTAACCATTGTAAGGCAATAACTGTCGCGGCATTATCTATTTTTTGCTCTGCCAATAATTGTATGGCATCGGCAAGTGACACCAAATGCACTTTAATATCTTCATGCTCTTCAGCCAAACCAAAAATTCCTTGCTGTACCGGTTGTGTTAAACGGCCTAAATACAGTTGAATACGCTCGGTAGTGCCACCGGGGCTGGATAGGTAGCTAAGCATAGGCCATAGCTCAGTAATTGTTATCCCGGCTTCCTCTTCTGCCTCGCGTGCCGCCACCTGCTCGGCACTTTCACCCGCTTCAACCATACCGGCAATCGCTTCTAACAACCATGGGCTGGCGCTAGTGGCTGCGGCGCCAATGCGAAACTGCTCAATTAACACTAATTCATCAGTTTGTGGATTATATGGCAGCACCACCACCGCATGGCCTCGCTCAAACACCTCACGCTGCATTGGCGTGCTCCAGCCGCCATTAAATAATTTATGTCGCAAGGTATAGCGCTCTAAGCGAAAGAAACCCTGAAAAACAGTGCTTTTGTCGATAATTTCCAGATCTTGCTGGCCAAATGAGGGATACTGGGCAAAGTTGAATTTAGACATAACGGCACTCACATTCTGTTACACTATTGCGCATAACTTTACGGTTTAAAGATTACGTAGTTTACTGTAACAGAGTATTATTTGTGCAGTTTCCTTTTATATGGCCAGGATTGGTAGAAATGAAAAAAACCTTATTAAGCACCCTATTAATTTCTTCGTTTGGCTTGTTCAGCCAGCAAGCTTTTGCCGCAGATTTACAAGATATTTATCAGTTGGCAGTGCAAAAAGATCCAACGGTATTACGCGCGGCTGCAACACGTGATGCGGCAGCGTTACGTATTGACGTATCTCGCGCTTCTTTGCTGCCTAGTATTACTGCAAGCGCAAAAGTTGGACGCTCTGACGAAACCAGCCATAGTTTTGGTGGAAAAAATGCCACATCAGCAGGTGTAACGCTAAATCAAAGCTTGTTTAACTGGGGTGATTGGAAGCGTTTATCTCGTGCGGAGCAAGTAGCACTGCAGGTTCAAACTGTCTATGACAGTGAAATGCAAAATTTAATTGTTAGAGTTACTGAGTCATACTTTAATGTTTTAGGCGCCTCTGACGATTTGGGCTTTGCTCAAGCAGAGAAGCGCTCTATTGAGCGCCAACTAGAACAAACTAAACAGCGTTTTGCTGTAGGTTTAACCGCTATTACCGACGTACATGAAGCTCAGGCTCAGTATGACAGTGCGGTAGCACGTGAAATTGCTGCGGAAAACAAACTCGAAAATGCCCGTGAGTTTTTACGTGAAATTACCGGCCAGTATCATGAAGATCTGGCGCTGTTAAACACCGATAAATTTTCACCAGGCAAGCCAAGCCCAACCACAGTGCAAGATTGGGTAAGTTTAGCGCAAGAATATAATTTAACCTTAAAAAGCCAGCGTGTATTATTAGATATTTCCGATAAAGACATCGATCTTGCGCAAGCAGGCCATTATCCAACGTTAGGCCTTGAAGCCACTCTAGGTGTAAATAAAGCGTCAGGTATTGATCGCAAAGATAGCAGTTCAATCGGTATTGGTCTTAACGTACCAATATACAGTGGTGGTGGTGTATCTGCGGGCGTAGAAGTGGCTAAAGCTAATTACGTTGAAGTTAGCCAAACTTTAGAGCTAAACCACCGCGCGGTTATTCGCCAAGTACGTAGCTCATTTAACGGCGTAAATGCACAAATATCGTCTATTCGCGCCTTAGAGCAAGCGGTTATTTCAGCAGAAAGCGCGTTAAATGCTACTGAAGCCGGTTTTGAAGTAGGTACACGTACCATAGTAGACGTATTGCTAAGTACTCGTAACCTGTTTGAAGCGCGTCGTAATTTATCTAGCGCCCGTTACAGCTATATTGTCACTATGCTGCAATTAAAGCAGGCTGCAGGTAACTTGTCTGAGCAAGACTTACAAAGCATTAATCAAGCACTGACCAGCTAGCCTTAATTTAGGTTCACCGCGCCAGCGGTGAACCTGTTAACTCTTTTCACTGTTCCCGCCGATATTTTTCGTTACAATAGTACATATTTTTTTGCTGAGGATATCGTGTGGTTAAAGCTCCGCAGTTTAGTTGGCGTTTTTTGCTGCCCAAGTATTGGTTGTTATGGTTAGGTGTCGCACTACTTGGGTTAGTTAGCTGGCTACCGTATTCAGCATTAATGGCCTTAGGCACGGGTTTTGGCCGTTTACTATTTAAAACACTAACCTCGCGGCGTAAAGTTGCGCTGCGCAATATTGAATTGTGCTTTCCGGATATGCCTAAAGCAGAGCAACAGGCACTAGTAAAACGTAACTTCGAAGAAACCGGCCGTGCGTTATTTGATACGGTAATTGGTTGGTGGTGGCCAAATTGGCGCTTTAAAAATTTAGGCATAGTTAACGGCTACGAGCATATTCAAGCTGCAACAGCACAAGGCAAAGGCGTATTATTACTCGCTGCACATTTTTTACATTTAGAAGCGGCGTGTCGCGTGTTTGGTTTAACTCACCCTAGCGTCGGCTTTTATCGGCCACATAACAATGCGTTAATGGATTACCTGCAATACCATGGCCGTAACAAAGCTAATAAATATATGGTTGGCAAGCGTGATGTTAAAGGCTTAATTACCGCATTAAACCAGCAAGAAGTCTGCTTTTACTTGCCAGATCAAGATTATGGTCGTAATAGAGCAGAATTTGTGCCATTTTTTGCTGTAAAAGATACCGCTACTACCACGGGTACTCTATTATTTGCTAACGCGGCTAATTGTGTGGTTATTCCGGTTATTACTGGTCGGTTAGCTGGCAACAAGGGCTACCAGATAGATATACTTGAACCGCTAAGCCCGTTTCCTACTGGCGATGATAAAGCCGACGTGACCAGAGTAAACCAATGGGTAGAACAAGCTGTGTTGCGTTACCCAGAACAGTACATGTGGTTACATCGTCGGTTTAAAACTCGTCCCGATGTTAGTGCGCCCTCTTTATATAAAGGAAAGTAACTATGTGGTTCTGGATCCGCAACTTAACCTTGTTCATTATATTGGCTACGCTAGCTTATGGTATTTTCACTAAGCCCGACTTTTTAATCCGTAAAAATTCAGCCAACGTTGCTGCTGAAGGTTTTAGTGATTTTTATAGTAAAGTTCGCAGCTCTATTAGCGTTGGTGTAAAAGAGCTGTCCAAGTTTAAAATAGCCCTGCCCGATACCAGCGACAAACTGACGCAGCTATTGCAACAACGCAGTAGAGTCGTGGTGCCTGGCGATGTGAATTGGCGAGGTACCGTAGTTGATCGTCGTTTTCGCGATGGTGAAACGGTAAAAAATAAGCTTACTGAATTTGCTCAGGCAGAAGGCATTGCACTGTTTTGGACCTTGCCAAGAGACTACGTGGTAAAACAATATTTTCAAACTGAAACCACGTTAATAGAAACTATCCACGAAATTGCTGTTGCTATAGCACCCGACTTTCAGTCTCCAGTGCTAGCATTTTATTGCCCGCGTGAACGTGCAGCAGTAATTACCGACAAAATTAATGCACACTTACAACAATATTGTATGCCAGCCAACACACCACCTATGCGGGATTAAATAGCTGCTGCCATACTTGCTCTACCTGCTGTCTTGCGTCTAACAAACTATCTAATGATGGCAAGGTTACCGGCGCCAGCGTTTGCCGATGCCCAGCACCGCGCAGTAATTGATAAGCCTGCTGTAACTGTTCAACCTGCGTTAGGTTTAATAAACCATCGACAGCCGCAGCGTCTAAAATGCGGATATTGTCGCTATACTGATAAAGATTACTATAGCTTGCGCCATACCCCAGCACTAAGTACTGGCTGATAAATTCTAAATCAATAATGCCACCAACACTGTGTTTGGGGTCGTCTAAATTAGCGCCATGATGCTGACGCAACTTATCACGCATATCGATCACGTCTTGGCGCAATTTAGATAAATCTCGCGGTAAGCTTAAAATTTGCTGACGAATTTGGCCAAAGCGATACTGCAATTCTCTACTACCGTAAATGGCTCTAGCGCGCACTAAAGCTTGATGCTCCCACGTCCAAGCTTCTTGTTGTAAATACTGACCGTAAGTGTCGATATGCACAGCTAATAAGCCAGAGTTACCCGATGGCCGAAGTCGTGTATCTATATCGTATAACACCCCACTGTTCGTACGAGTCGTGCATAGATGTACCACTCGCTGCACCAACTTTAAATAAAACTGTTTGGAATCAATAGCTCGGTCGCCGTTAGTAGGTTGTTCACTCGCGCAATTATGCACAAAAACTAAATCGAGATCTGAACCATAACCCAGTTCAAGCCCGCCTAGTTTGCCGTAAGCCAACACCGCCAGCCCTTTGTCCTCTATACTTGCATTAGCCGGCATGCCGTAGCGCGTCACCATTTGCTGCCAAGCTAGTTCTACTACTTGTTCCATAATGACTTCAGCCAACCAGGTAAGGTGATCACTTACTTTCATTAATGGTAAAGCGCCACTGATATCCGCTGCCGCAATCCGTAGTTGTTGTGCTTGTTTGTACTGACGCAGCGTTTCCATCAGTAACTCTAAGTCATCTGAGGGCACTCGCAGTAAATACTGGCGCAACCGATCACGAAAATCGGCAGCAGTGGCTACCTGATATAGCTGGGCTGGATCGATTAATTCGTCTAACAACATGGGGTAACGCGCTAGCTGTTCAGCTAGCCAACCACTTTGATTACACAACAGCACTAATTGTTGCAGTGCTGGGCTATTTTCAAACAGTAATTCTAAATAAGCGGTACGGGTAACTATTTGTCGAAACACGCCTAATACCCGCGCCAGCACACTAGGTTGTGCTTGCTGCTGTTGTAACATATATAGCAATAGCGGCATAAGCTTGGCTAACAAGTCTCGGCCGCGCGGGCCAACACTGCGCTTTTGACAGTCGTGCTTAAATTGTTGTAATTGTTCAATAAGCTCTATTGCTTGCTCTGGGCCTAGCCAATCTATCTGGCTAGCTAACTCTTGTGGCGGTTGTTCGCTATCCCATATCAGCTTGCCTAAGGTTAGTTCTTGCGGCTCGGCTTCGTCGCCGGTATCAATAACTAATTTAAACTGCTGATGTACTCTTGCCATAACAGCATCCACTTGCTGCTGTAGTTGCGACCAATGTGCAAACTTTAGTGCCACTAATAATTGCTGTTGTAACAGCGCATCCTGAGGTAAGGTTTGAGTTTGCTGATCATCTATCCCCTGCAGCGCTTGTTCAACTTGGCGTAAAAATAGGTAGTCTTCGCGTAATTGGGCGGCATGTTCGGCGCTTAATATATCTTCTGCTGCAAGCACCTGTAACGCTTTAAGCAACGACGGCTGCTGCATTGCGGGAATACGCCCGCCACGAATAAGTTGTAAGGTTTGCACGATAAATTCAACTTCACGAATACCACCCTCACCTAATTTAATATTATCTCTACGGTTTAAACGGCGGTTTTCTTGCTCGATTTGCTGCTTCATGCGGCGCAATGATTCAATTGCTGAAAAGTCGATATAGCGCCGGTAAATAAAGGGTTTAAGCAGCTGGGTTAACTCAGTACTGTGCACCCCATCAGGGTTAAGTATGCGGGCTTTTAGCATCGCGTAACGTTCCCACTCACGGCCTTGTTCTTGATAGTAATCTTCCATTGCGGCAAAGCTCAGTACCAACGGGCCGCTGTCGCCAAACGGACGCAAGCGCATATCTACTCGATAAACAAAACCGTCCGCGGTTACCTGATGCAGCGCAGCAATAAGTTTTTGCCCTAGTTTGGTAAAAAACTGCTGATGTTCAATGCTACGCCGCCCACCTTGTGTATCGCCATTAGCTGGATAGGTAAAAATAAGATCGATGTCAGATGAAAAGTTTAGTTCGCCACCGCCTAGCTTACCCATTCCCAAAATAAGCAATGGCATTGCATTGCCTTGGTCGTCTACTGGCGTGCCCCACTGCTCTATAAGCTGCTGATATACCCAATTATACGCAGCGTTAATGGTCAGATCAGCCAGTTGCGAAACCCGTTGCAGGCTATCGGTAATGGTTAGCAACTGCAAAATATCAGCCGCAAAGATACGGCATAGTTGAGCATTGCGAAAACGGCGTAACAGCGCAAACACGCCAGCTTCATCTTGCGTATTAAGGTTATCGTGTAAGTCGGTATTATATTGCAGCGCGGTTATTAAAGTATGCGGATCATAAAACTCAGGCAATAAATGCGGTTGTTGCTGCAAAGTGCGACCGATAAAACTACTAGCGCTGATTAAGCTAGCCAGCTGTTGTTGCTGCGCAACTGACAATAAGGTTAGCTCAAAGCTGCTTAGCTGCTGAGTAAGATAGTTGGCTAGTGCATTACTTGATGTGCATTTATTATCAGTTTTGCTCATCGGCAACTCCCGCTTAGGCATTTTTAAATAAGTATTCAGAAAGCGTAAGCAAGAGTAAATTATATTCTTGCCCAGCAAATAGTTCAGCGTTGTTAGGCAACGCCTGTGCAAGCCGAATGGCTGATACGCTAAAAGACTGCAATACCGGAATATTTTGCATTAAGTTTGCCAACGCAAATAGTGCATTTGCCGACATAGTTAGCGCAACTCTGCCGCCTTGCTGCATGTAACAAGCTTCTGCCTGCTGCAAAGTAGATATTTGTGCTAGCAATGTATTTGCTCCCACTAACGGCAGCGCTACATCTTGTGTTGCCGCTAACCTATAACCGCGCGCGGCTTTACTTTGCCAGCCGGTACGCAGCGGTATTAGCTGTAGCAACTGGCGAGCGAGTATAAACAGCTGCTCGGCATTACCACTTATTAGCTCTAACTCCAGCTCTGCAATAGCTTGTTGTTGCTGGTTAGCAATAACCTGGCCTTGGTCATAGGCCAATTCAATAACGGTGCCATCAGTACATTTAAGCAGCCAGCTTTGTCGGTTAAAATCGGTGCGAAATAACTCGATAAGCTGAGCTTGTAATACACTAATATCGGTTTTTTGCGGCCAAATATGCGCTGGAAAATTTAACAATTGCGGTAACACTGTACTGCAGGCTACGTTATATTCTGGGCGCATTTGCATTGCACCATGTTGCGCACCGGATAGTTTAATTGTTTGCTCGTAACTGCCGCGCTTTAGTCGGCTACGCAGCCCCATATCATGGCCGCGAAACCAATGCTCTGCGGTATCAAAGTAGGCATTAAGCAGTGTTGTAGTATCACTGCTTTGTATTTGCGCCAACTGTGGTAATGTCGTCACTAGCTGCGCTAAGTGTGATGGTGACATTAAAAACTTCAGTTCAAGTTCATTACTCATCTGCTACTCTGTTTATTAAAGTGGGTGTGCAACAGTGTTAACCGTTTTAAACCTTGTCAATTGCTATGCAACTCCCTATCATCCAAGGTGTTGGCTGCAAGGCGGTTTTTAGAAAAATAAGCTTAGGATCACTATGTTCAAATTAATTAAAAGCTCCATGCTCGTATTGTTTTCAGCATGCTGTTTAACTTTCTCCTTTATCAATGACGCTCAAGCACAAAGCAAACCGGCCTATATTAGTGATGCCCTGTTTGTTTATTTGCATTCAGGCCCAAGCAATCAATTCCGTATTGTTGGTACCGTTAATGCTGGGCAAAGTGTGACTTACTTGGCGCAAGATGCCGATACCGGTTATGTACAAATTCAGGTGGATGATAAAACTGGCTGGCTGCCAAAAGAGCATGTTACCTACACACCAGGTTTGGCATCACAGCTTGAACAGTTAAAAGCCAAATATGCCAATCATAATGAAGCAACATTGGCATTGGAACAACAGCGTGATGAGTTAAATAGCCAATTAAATAAAGCGGTTGCCGAGCGCCAAACTGCGCAAGAACAACTAGAGCAAGCTAACCGTGCTTATGAACAGCTAAAGGTACAATTGGAAAATACCCAAGGTTCTATTTGGGAAAAACCGATGGTACTTGGCTCACTTATCTTGTTAGCTGGCCTTATTTTTGGCCTTATTTTACCACTATTGTTACCGAAAAACCGTGATAGCGAGCGTTGGATGTAATATAGATTAGCCCGCTACCTGCGGGCTATCTGTTGCTTTAAGTGGTAAACCTCGATCGTTTTTCACTTGCTCAATCACCACATAAGTGTGTGTTTGCGCTACCCCTGGCAAATCAACAATCACCGCTAAAATACTGCGATAAGCATCCATATTAGGCAGCCTTAATTTTAGCAAGTAGTCAAAACCACCGGCCACCATATGACATTCTGCTACCTGTGGAATATTTACTACCGCATCACGAAACTTATCAAATACTTCGCTGGTAGTTCTGTCTAAGGTAACCTGAATAAAGGCCGCAGTGCCATAACCCAGTTTGGCTGCATTTAAACGGGCACCAAAACCGTCGATATAGCCTTCTTTTTCTAAGCGTTTTACTCTGTCAATACAGGGGCTTGCACTTAAATTAACCTTTTTAGCTAAATCGACATTAGCTATACGGCCATCGCGCTGCAAGGTATCCAGAATACTGAGATCAATTCGGTCCAGCGTTTTATTTTTCACAGGAATATTCATAACAGTAATTTTTCCGGTTTCTTATGGTTTTGTCAGAATTATATAGGGTTAAATGACAAAAATAACCACCCTATGCTGCGGAGTTTTCACTAAAATGCCGCATTCTTATCTTTGTCAGGAAGCTAACTGCCATGTTGTATAACGGTTCCCTGGTTGCCACCCAACCGCTGCGTCAAACTATTCGTGATTTCTATCGTGCTGATGAAGAACAGGTATTGGAATACCTATTACCACTGGCTGATATCGGTGTCAACGCCCGCAGCCGAGCTTGGGAGCGTGCGCGCCAGTTAGTGCTGACCATTCGCCAAGCGCAGGTGGGTAAAGGTGGTGTTGATGCACTGCTGAATGAATTCTCTTTATCTACTGAAGAAGGCTTGGTGCTGATGTGCCTAGCTGAAGCTTTATTGCGTGTACCAGATAAAACGACGGCCGACCGCCTGATCCGCGATAAATTATCGCAAGGCGATTGGAGCTCACACCTTGGTAATAGCAGCTCTCTTTTTGTTAACGCGTCAGCCTGGGGCTTATTACTTACCGGCAAGTTAGTTAACTATTCTGATGATCAGAAAAAACACCAATTCGGTTTATTAAAACGCACCTGTGGTCGTTTAGGTGAACCTGTAATTCGTCAAGCCGTGCGTTATGCCATGCAAATTATGGGCGCGCAGTTTGTAATGGGTACGACCATTGGCGCAGCGCTTGACCGTGCTAATGAGATGGAAAGTAAAGGCTTTAGATACTCTTACGATATGCTGGGCGAAGGTGCTCGCACCATGGCCGATGCCGATCGCTATTTTGATAGCTATATGCGCGCAATTGACACCATCGGCAAGGCAGCTAAAGGCCGAGGCCCTTATAATAGCCCGGGTATTTCGGTGAAATTATCGGCTATTCATCCGCGCTATGAATTTAGCCATCGCGATCGGGTGATAACAGAATTAGTGCCTCGAGTTAAACAACTGGCATTAGCGGCAAAGGTTCACGACATTGGTTTTACTATTGATGCCGAAGAAGCGGACCGCTTGGATATTTCGCTTGATATTATTGCTGCTGTATTTAGCGATCCTGAACTAGATGGCTGGGAAGGCTTTGGTTTAGCGGTGCAAGCCTACCAAAAGCGCGGCCTGCATGTTATTGAATGGCTTCGCGATTTAACGGTTAAAGTTGGCCGTAAAATGATGGTACGTTTAGTAAAAGGCGCCTATTGGGATACCGAAATTAAGCTTAGCCAAGTTGAAGGCTTCACTGACTTTCCCGTGTTTAGTCGCAAGCCTGCTACCGATGTGTCATATCAAGCTTGTGCGAAAAAAATGCTGAGTTACCGCGACAGCATTTATCCCCAGTTTGCGACGCACAACGCGTACACCGTTGCTACGATTATGGAAATGACCAAAGACTATACCGGCTTTGAATTTCAGCGTCTGCACGGGATGGGTGATGCCTTATACGATGAAATTGTTATTAAGGACAAAATTCCATGTCGTATCTATGCGCCAGTAGGCGAACATTCCGATTTATTAGCGTATTTAGTCCGCCGGTTATTAGAAAATGGTGCTAATAGTTCATTTGTAAATAACATTGTTGATGAAACTATACCGGTAGAATCATTACTAGCCGATCCGGTTGAAATTGTCCGTGGTTGGAGCAAAAAGCGCAATCAACATATTCCACTGCCGGCTAACTTATATGGCACCGAGCGGAAAAACTCTAATGGCCTAGATTTAACCGATATCGATTTAATCGAGCCAGTAAAAGCAGCAATGGATAGCTGGTTTCAGCTTGTGCAACAAGCGCAAGCGCCAGTTGACACCAAAGCCGTAACCAACCCAGCCAATCTTGATGAAGTTGTCGGTTACCTAAAGTTTGCCGATAAAGCACAGATGCAACTGATATTAGGCCAAGCAGAAACGGCCTTTACCAGTTGGTCAATGACTGACGTTGCTGAACGTGCAGCACTGCTGCGTCGTGTCGGGGATGCCTTAGAAACACACCGTAACGAACTACTTGCACTGTGTGTAAAAGAAGCAGGTAAAACCTTAGGTGATAGCGTAGCCGAAGTGCGTGAAGCAATAGACTTCTGTCGTTACTATGCCGCCCGTGCTGAAGCACTGTATGCCCAACCACAGCAAGCGCGGGGCGTATTTTTATGTATTAGCCCATGGAACTTCCCACTGGCGATATTCTTAGGCCAAGTTGCGGCCGCCATAGTAGTAGGTAATACCGTAGTAGCAAAACCAGCTGAACAAACCAGCTTAATTGCAGTGCGTACGCTAGAAATTATGCGCGAATGTGGCATGCCAGAAAACGTCGTGCAGTTAGTTATTGCCCCAGGTAGCAAAGTGGGCGAGCACATAGTACCCGACAGCCGTATTCAAGGCGTTATGTTTACCGGCTCTACCGAAACCGGTTGTTGGATTGCCCGTAAACTTGCTGAACGCGGCGGCGAACCAGTGCCGCTTATTGCTGAAACCGGCGGTCAAAACTGCATGATTGTTGACTCTACCGCCTTGCCTGAGCAAGTAGTAGACGATGTTATTTCATCCGGTTTTCAAAGTGCTGGTCAGCGCTGCTCTGCGCTGCGGGTTTTATTTTTACAAGAAGACGTTGCTGACAAAATTATCACTATGTTAAAAGGCGCCATGGCAGAACTGCATGTTGGCGATCCAATGTGGTTAAGCACCGATTTAGGCCCAGTTATTGACGCCAAAGCGCATGAGCGCTTAACCAGCCACGTACAGTATTTAAGTGATAAAGCCACGTTACATTACGAATGCAAAATACCTGCTGGCGACAAGCATTACTTTTTTGCGCCACGGTTATATGAAATTAGTGATCTGACGGTATTAGAGCGCGAAGTATTTGGCCCAGTAGTACACATTATTCGCTTTAAAGCTGATGAGCTAGATAACATTATTAACCAAATTAACGCCACCGGTTATGGCTTAACTATGGGTGTGCATAGCCGTATTGAGCAGTTTACTAACCGTATTGCTCGCGAAATTAAAGCCGGCAATATTTATGTAAACCGCAATATGATTGGTGCCGTGGTTGGTGTGCAGCCATTTGGTGGTCGTGGGTTATCGGGTACTGGCCCTAAAGCCGGCGGCCCGTTATATTTAACCCGTTTAGTAAAAGATAATCTGGACGTTAGCTGCGCTGAACTTAGTGAACAAAAGCGCAATAGTTTACTAAGCGAGACAACCAGCAATGCGGTTGCTTATGCCATGCCAACCGCTTTGCTAGCGCAACAGCAGTGGGCGCAACAGAGCATAAGCCAGCGTATATCAGTACTACGGCAATTTCTTGCGTCGCTGGCATCAAGCACGGTAGTTAATAAGCAAGAACCTGACTTAGAGCAAGTGCTAACACTGGCGCAACAAAAATTACAACGGGTAGAGCGAGAGCTGCAAAAACCAACCACGTTGCCAGGCCCTACCGGTGAGAGTAATACTTTAGTACTCGATCCGCGCGGTATTTTGGCGCTGGTACGTGATGAGTCTAGTTCGTTCCAATACTGGTTAGTGGCCATTATTACCGCATTAGCGGCAGGTAATGCGGTAATAACTGCAGTAGAAGAAACCGATATAGTAGAAGCAGAAGCCTGTATTAAAGCTTTGCAACTTGCCGGTATGCCACAAAATTTGCTAGCCGTAGTGCGTTTAGACTGTTTAACAACGCTGTTGGCCCATCAAGATTTAGCGGGCGCAATGGTCGAAGTAAGCAGTGCAGTAAAACCGCTATGCGCCGAGTTACTGGCTGCACGCGAAGGCGCAATACTGCCGCTGATTACCTCGCCAGCTGGCCCGCGCTTATTACAGCGGTTAGTTACGGAAAAGACCGTTACTATTAATACTACTGCCGCGGGCGGCAATGCGTCGCTAATGACGATGGCTGACAATTAAGCTAACACTTTACAACTACGCTTCAATACTCAAGCCCGCAATAGCGGGCTTTTTTTGGTATATACTTCTCTCTATCGCAAAGTTGTCACAAATCAACTCATTGTTAACTTATAGTTAAACAAAATCTGTTATGTTACGTTGCTTGGTTATATATGGAGAAAGTAAGGTGCAAAATGGCGTATCAGGAAGTTAGTATTACTGATTTGCAACCTGGAAGTTATGTAGTCCAAGTGTTAAAGCAAACCGGTGAAGTTATCGTCAAGCATGCCGGCTGGGTTCGCACCAGCGATGCTATAGCTATGCTGCGTAATAAAGGCGTGCAAATACTCCTGATCGACCCAGATAAAAAACTACCAACAGCACCAATAGACACTCCGCTAACCACGTTTGATACACCTGAAGACCCAACAACAAAAGTAGCCTTTAGTAACGAATGGCCAAAAGCTGAACGCGCATTGTTGCAAACGCAAAAAGTACAACGTCAGTTACTCGACGCCGTGCGTCACGACAGCAATATCGATCTTACTTTAGTACACGAAGTTAGCGCTGGCCTAGCCGACTCTATTAGCCGCAACCAAGACGTATTATTGTGTTTAAATCGTATTGCAGAACAAAGTGATAACTTACTGCAACATAGTATTAGCTGTGCTGTCTATATGGCCGCTTTTGCTCGATATCTTAATAAACCAACTCATAAAATACAGTCACTGATTACTGCCGCTTTATTGCACGATATAGGCAAAGCAATAAATACCACCAATTTAACCGCTGAAGATTACGTTGCTATTCCGGCTAGTTTAAACGCACTACAAAAAACGAACGATCTGGCCGGTGAGATCTCATTATGGATCAGCCAACACTGCGCTCATCTTGATGGCAGCGGTTCGCCGAAAATTAGTGCACCACAGATAGCTAAAGGCAGCCGTATGTTGGCGATAGTCAATAGCTATGAAAAACTAACCTCGCCATTAACCAGCAAACTTGGTCCGCTGGCAGCCTCGCGTTTATTACTAGAGCGCACACCACACAAACTTGATGCCGAATTACTGCAATTATTTATCAAATGCATCGGTATCTATCCTCCCGGTTCAGTAGTAAAGCTCGTTAGTGGAAAGTTAGCATTAGTGCTAGAAAACAATGCAAAAAAACCGCTTCTGCCTAAAGTGAAGGTGTTTTATCACAGCGTACATCAGCACCATCTGCCGCCAAAAATACTCGATTTGTCGCGCCAACAAGAAGAACTAATTGAAAGTTGTGTCGATTTAAAAAAATATGGGCTCGATGTACGCAACTATATTTAGCCAGCATAAACACGAATAGATAGACTTGTTTAAGTTATGTGCGACAACTAATATTGCTAAAATTGCCTTCATTAAATGAGCCGTATTTGAAAACAATTTCCATAGAACAACTAATATGTGGCATGTACGTGGTTAGTGCCAAAACCTCTGACGCTAAATCGCTTCGGGTTCAGGGCTTAATCTCTAGCACAGCACAAATTGAACTACTGCGTAGCAAAAACGTAGTGCAGTTAACTATCGACTCTAGCAAGCAACAAGTAACTGAATTAGCTGCCCCTGATGACAGCGCATTTAATATGGCATCAATCACACCTGACGCTGTAGCACTTTCACCTAGGCAAAGCCTTAAGAAACATAGCGTAGCGCAGGAAATTAAACAGGCGCAGTCTCTTTATTCACAAGCAAAATCGCTACAAAAACGTGCTTTTGCCGATATCACTAACGGCAAGGCCATTAGCGTGGCCGATTTTAAACGTTGTGCTGAAGGCTTTATTGATTCGGTATTTCGTAATCAAGATGCACTACTGTGCATTAGCCGTATGCGTGACAAAGACGCGTACTTATTAGAACACTCGGTAAACGTGTCTATTCTAATGAGTATATTTGCCAAATATTTGAAGTTAGATGAAAACATTATTGTGGAATTAGCTACCGGCGCGCTGCTACATGATATTGGCAAAATTCAGGTACCAAACGAAATATTAAATAAGCCGGGCCGACTAACTGACGACGAATTTGTGATTATGCGTAAGCACGTTGAATATAGTCGCGATATTCTAATGCAAACTGAGGGCATTTCAGCAATTAGCTTAGATGTAGCGGCAAACCACCATGAGCGCTTAGACGGTAGAGGTTACCCTGCTGGACTAACGCAAGCGCAAATTTCGATGCACGCTCGTATGATCGCCATTGTTGATACTTATGACGCTATTACCGCGCAAAGAGTGTATAAAAGTGGCCAAACTTGCATAAAAGCACTAAAGATTTTACGCGCCGACAGCCCCGCACACTTTGATCTTGAATTGGTAAAACAATTTATTACTGCTATTGGTATGTACCCGCCAGGCACCTTAGTATTAATGGAAAGCGAAAAATTAGCGATGGTGCTAGAAAATAATCCCACGCGCTTAACCTGCCCAATAGTTAAAGTGTTTTATAACGCGAAACAACGTCATTATTTACCCGCTATTACTGTAAACCTTGCTGATGCTAAATGTGATGACGCGATTAAATCAGCCGTAAATGCCGAAGATTACGGCATTGATATTAAAAAGTTTTTTAATCAGTTTATTATGCCTGCATAACGGGCAACCTTAACTTAATTAGGCCAAGCAGACAAAGCTGCCATACTAAATAGCTGATTACCTAATGTCATTAACACGTACTGCGGGGTAATTTCTTTAATACGAATATCAGCAGTAACCCACTGCCCTTCTTGTAAGGTTTTACCATTTACCTTTACCCAGCGTTGATTAGCAGCGGTTGCGTACACGTGGGCTTCAAAGCGTAACTCTGGAATTTGCCGCTGCAACTGCGTATCAAGGCTATTAATATCCGTTGCTGGGGCACTAATACTATTGCGCTCTGTTGTATTGTTATTACCTCGTTCTGTCGCTTTTAATGCCGACGCAAACTTATCTCGCAACTCAGACGATACCGCTGTTTCTGGTTCTGCTGTCGGTTTTTCCGCAACCTGTATCTCTGCTTGCGGTTCTGCCGCTAAGCTACCGGCAGTAACAGTTTTTACTGGCGGCGATGAAGTAAATGGTTCAGTTATCGGCTCTGGTGCGGGTGATATCAACTTATTCAGTGCCACATCAATATTGTTTGGTGATACTGGATCTAAGGGTTTTTGCTCAGTATTTAATGCCGCCATTATGGTTTCAGGCGCTGCGGGTGTAACCGGCTCTATTGTTGCTCCAGACCGCTCAAACTGCGTTGTTTGCATAAATACGTAAGCTGCTGCAGCACCTATTAATAAAGCCAATAGCAATGCGAGTACTACAGCAACGCCACGCCAATATGTAGTGCCATCAGCTGCTTGCATCGGTGTTTTATTTTGTTGCTTTAGTGCAGCCATTAAAATTGACATGATACTCTCTATACAAAATGCTCGAAAAAAAGATGCTCAATAAAAAACGCACGACGAAACTGTTAAGGTAAAAAGAACCTTTGAGCTAACGATTTTGCAGCCAAGGCATTAATAATATCGCTAAACTAAAGCCTAGCACTATAGCGCAAAGCCCCAACACAGGCCACAGCCAACGCGGTAATCTAGGACTATTTACCTGTACAGAAAGTGGTAAAATTTCAGCTGCGGCTTGCTTAACTAACTTTTCATTTACCATCGCTTGCTGCTGACTATAAGCCGCCAACAATGCGCGATCTGCCATTAGGTTTAGCAACCTCGGTATGCCGCCGCTCAACTGATATAAACGTTTTATTGCGCTATCGCTAAATACCGGGCGGCTACAACCTGCTACCTGTAAACGATACTGCAGATATTGTTTTACCTCAGCTAAATCTAACGGCAATAAATGATACCTTGCGGTAATGCGCTGCGCTAACTGGCGTAAGTCGTTGCGTTTTAATAGCTGCTGCAATTCTGGTTGGCCAATTAAAATAACCTGTAACAACTTACGAGTATTGGTTTCTAAATTAGTTAGTAACCGCAGTTGTTCAAGTACCGCTGGTTGCAAATGCTGTGCTTCATCAATAATTAATAGCGTTTGCTTGCCACTAGCGTGATTTTTTAACAATCTGGCTTTAATTTTATCACCGAGCAACTTTAAGCTCGCATCGGCTTTTTTATAACGGATCTTTAATTCGTCACAAATAGCAGCCAGTAATTCTAGCTCTGACAAAGTCGGGTTTAAAATAAAAGCCACTTCGACGTTAGCATCAAGCTCTTGTAATAGACAGCGCGACACCGTGGTTTTACCCGTACCTACTTCGCCGGTTAACAGTACAAAACCGCCAGCATCACCTAAACCAAAGCGTAAGTGTGCTAATGCCTCGGCATGCCGTGGGCTTAAATACATAAATTCCGGATTGGGCGCAATTGAAAAAGGTGCACTGGTTAGGCCGAAAAATCCGCTATACATTCTGCTTCCTGCTGGTTATGACGCTGCAATTGGTTGCGGCCGTGCATTTACAAAGACGACGGGTATAATGGCAAAAAAACAGCTAACAGGAAAGCCGGTGCAACGATATCTAGTAGGTGGCGCAGTTCGCGATAGTCTTTTAAATTACCCATTTCATGAACGTGATTGGGTAGTTGTTGGTGCTACGCCACAGCAAATGCTCGATCTAGGTTACCAGCAAGTAGGTAAAGATTTTCCCGTTTTTTTACATCCAAAGACCAAAGAAGAACATGCACTGGCGCGTACCGAGCGTAAAAGCGGTACCGGCTATACCGGTTTTAGTGTTTATGCCGCCCCCGATGTCACTCTAGAGCAAGATTTATTGCGTCGTGATTTAACAATTAACGCCATAGCACAGGCTGATGATGGCAGTTTAACTGACCCTTTTGGTGGCATTAACGACATTAAACATAAGGTGCTACGCCATGTTTCTGATGCCTTTGCTGAAGATCCATTACGCGTATTACGCGTAGCACGTTTTTATGCCCGCTACGCCCATTTAGGTTTTACGGTTGCACCCGAAACTCAGGCTTTAATGCGTAAGCTAAGCCTCAGTGGCGAATTGCAAAGTTTAACGCCCGAACGGGTATGGCAAGAAACAGCTAAAGCCATAACTGAGCGCACACCACAAGCATTTATTCAGTTATTGCGCACTACCGGTGCGTTAGAGGCGCTAATGCCGGAGTTAAACGCGTTATGGGGTGTGCCGCAGCCAGAAAAATGGCATCCCGAAATAGATACCGGCGTGCACACGCTGCTGGTACTAGAGCAAGCAACCAAGTTGTCATCGCGTTTAGACGTGCGCTTTGCCGCCTTAGTACATGATTTAGGTAAAGGCATTACCAAGCCGGAACTTTGGCCAGCGCACCACGGCCACGAACATAGCGGCTTAGCGTTAATTAATCAGTTATGTTTGCGCATGCGTGTGCCTAACGATTGTCGCGATTTAGCACTGTTAGTGTGTGAATATCATCAGTTGGTGCATCGTGCCTATGAACTGAAAAGTAGCACCATCTTAAAACTATTTAATGCCATAGACCTGTGGCGCAAGCCCGAGCGCCTAGAGGCAATATTGCTATGCTGCACTGCCGATTTACGCGGTCGTACCGGCTTTGAACAAGATGAATATACACAAGCGAGTTATTTACAGACCTTGGCTAAAGCCGCATTGCAGGTGAATGCGAAAGATTTTGTTAGCCAAGGGCTAAAAGGTGAAGCTATTAAGCAGGCGATACAACAAGCTAGATTAGAAGCAATTCAAAAGGCTAAGCAACATCAGAGCGCGGCTATAGATAAAAGTTAGTTAAAAATAAGCAGCCCTAACCGGCTGCTTATGTTAACTGATATAGGTATTAAATTAGAACGTTAAGGGACGGTCCACTCAACCATTCCGGTTGCCCATGTTAGTAGAATAATACCGCCAAAAATTACACGGTACCATGCAAAAGGCACGTAGTTATGGCTGGCTAAAAATTTTAATAACGCACGTACTGCAAATAAACCACTAATAAAAGCCGCGATAAAACCTACAGCAATAGTTGCTATATCATCAATACTGAAATGATCACGATATTTCAGTATTTGATAGCCGGTTGCGGCAAACATAATAGGCACGGCTAAAAAGAACGAGAACTCAGTCGCTACTTTACGTTCTAAACCACCAAACATACCGCCAATAATGGTGCTACCTGAACGCGATGTACCAGGAATAAGTGCTAATATTTGCGCACAGCCCACCACTAACGCATCTTTTGCTGTCATATCATCGACATTTAACACTCTAGGTTGTACTGATTTTTGTCTATGCTCTGCCCAAAACATAATTAATCCACCAACCACCAAAGCAGTGGCTACGGTAATAGGATTAAACAAAAACTCTTTAATTTTAGCGGCAAACAAAAGCCCAACTACTGCCGCTGGCATAAAGGCAATCGCTATATTTATGACAAAACGGTTAACCTTAGCATCCCTACCGACATGCGTTAGGATATGACTAAAACGCTGGCGATATTCGTAAACCACCGCTAAGACAGCGCCTAATTGAATCGCTATTTCAAAAACCTTTTCCGTACTGTGAAAATTAAGCAGATCAGCACTAACAATTAAATGGCCAGTACTTGAAATGGGTAAAAACTCTGTAATGCCTTCTACAATGCCTAGCAGTAGGGCCTTTAATAATAAAATTATATCCATAGCAACTTATTTAATTAATATTAAAAAACATCTTAAGTTAAACCAGCTTGTGTTTTAGCTGCTTAACAAAAGTCATCAACTCCATTGAAATGGCACCGGCCATAATTTTTGTTGTTTTGTATACTGCAGCCATAGGCTAGCATAACTTTGCCCTGTTATTGGGTGTATAACCTCGGGCGCGATCTCAGATAAAGGCCATAATACAAAGGCATTTTCAGTAATTTCAGCTCGGGGTAATTCTACAGGTTGCTGGCACACAGCATCGTCATAGGTTAGCAAATCTAGATCTAGAGTACGACCGCTAAACTTTGCCGCACTGCGATCGCGGCCATAAGCGTCTTCTATTTGCTTAAATAACGCCACGCATTGCGCAACAGATAAGCTCGTATCGGCTGCTACCACCATGTTATAAAACGCTTTGCCTTTAAAGCCAACCGCTTCGCTTTCATATACCGATGACAACGTTAACTGGCCGAAATGTTGGCCTAATGCACTGACTGCAGCCTGAATATGGTAGCTGCGGTTAGTATTAGTGCCAATGCTAATATAAATACGCGCCATTAATTTCGGCTCCGCACAATGTGCACGCCCACCGTCTGCGCTTTAGGTACGGCCCCGGGTTTAGTTACCGTAACTTCAACTTTATTAGTGGCAAATTCAGCAAGCAGCATTTGTGCTACGCGCTCGGCTACCGTTTCTATTAGCTCTATCGGTTGCGCAGTAATAAGCTGGGTCACTTTTTCTGCTATTACCGCATAATCAAGCGTTAATTTAATATCATCGGCTGCTGCAGCGCTACGCTGATCATTTGTTAATGACAGATCCAGAAACAAAGGTTGCTGAATGGTCTTTTCCCAGTCGTAAACCCCTATTACAGTGTCTACTTGTAGCTGTTTTATAAAAACTATGTCCATTCAGTTACATCCGCATTGCGTTATTTCTGGTTTCAGGTAGGCTGGTCGGATAGGTAAAACGGCAAAAAGCCTATAATCTGCTTCCCCTAAATTAGGCAGTAATATTACCGTAAAAACTGGTGCTGAGGAACCGCCTTAATGACCCCGCTGATTGGAATTATGATGCTAGCAGCCTATCTTTTAGGCTCCATTTCATCAGCAGTGCTGGTCAGCAAGCTGTTTCGCTTACCTGATCCCCGTTCACACGGCTCTGGCAACCCAGGTGCCACCAACGTTTTACGTCTCGGTGGAAAATTCCCCGCAGTATTAGTACTGCTATTCGACATTCTTAAGGGCACTATTCCGGTCTGGGGTTCCTATTTTTTAAAAATAGAACCGCTCTTCCTTGGCCTAATTGCAATTTCAGCCTGTGTTGGTCATATTTTTCCATTATTTTTTGGCTTTAAAGGCGGCAAAGCGGTTGCTACCGCATTTGGCGCCATGATGCCCATTGGCCTAGATTTAGCCGGTTTATTAATTGTAAGCTGGTTAATAATAGTCATTTTTACTGGCTACTCTTCACTAGCGGCTATTTTAACCGTTAGCCTAGCGCCGTTATTTACTTGGTTTATTAAGCCGCTCTATACGTTGCCGGTACTGATGCTAAGCATCCTGATTATTGTGCGTCATCGTGAAAACATCTTACGATTGTGGCAGGGCAAAGAAAGTAAAATTTGGGATAAAACCAAACGCATTCGAGAATGAAGACTAGTTCAATCATGACTAGAGTGTGGTTACTGCGTTTTCGGTTGCAACTCCCGCTTTGGCTCGCCACAGCAACTCACTACCGCTAACGCGTCCGTTCAAACACTCTGTGACGCCCAAATCGGGATTCCAACCTTCAACCTTTAACTCAAACACATAGTAAATTTTAAACTGCCGGCAAATCTTGCATTGGCCAACGTGGTGTTACGCCAATAGTTAAGTCTTGCTGTTGCCCCGCTGCTAAACGAAAATAACCGGCTAGCGCAATCATTGCGCCATTGTCAGTACAAAACTCTTTACGTGGATAAAACACCTCACCGCCATAACGTTTTAATAATACGGCAAGTTGCTCACGTAACGACGTATTGGCACTAACACCACCAGCAATAACTAAACGCTTATAACCAGTTTGTAGCAAAGCGCGCTCGCTTTTAATTACTAGCGTATCAACCACCGCTTGCTGAAATGACGCGGCAATATCAGCTTGCACCTGTGGGCTATTGCCTTCTTTAGCAATAACATTTGCTGCAGAGGTTTTTAAACCACTAAAACTAAAATCTAAACCGGGCCGATCGGTCATTGGCCGCGGAAATTTATATTTTTTCGCATTACCTTGCAGTGCAAGTTTGGCCAGTAACGGCCCACCAGGGTAGTCTAAGCCCATTAATTTAGCTGTTTTATCGAAGGCTTCGCCAGCAGCATCGTCTATCGACTCGCCCAACAGTTGATACTGGCCAATGCCTTCTACCGCTACCAACTGCGTATGCCCGCCCGATACTAATAAAGCTAAAAACGGAAACTCTGGCGAATGCTCTTCCAGCATTGGTGCCAATAAATGGCCTTCCATATGGTGCACGGCCAACGCCGGCTTTTGCCATGCCATTGCCAGTGAGCGACCAATCGATGCACCAACTAACAAGGCGCCCGCTAACCCGGGACCTGCGGTATAGGCTACGCCATCAATTTCAGCAGCAGTAATACCAGCATCAGCTAAGGCTTGCTTGATCAGTGGAATAGTTTTGCGAATATGATCGCGCGACGCCAATTCTGGCACTACGCCGCCGTAATCAGCATGGATTGGAATTTGACTATATAGCAC
This sequence comes from Rheinheimera metallidurans, assembly GCF_036983985.1. Taxonomy (NCBI): domain Bacteria; kingdom Pseudomonadati; phylum Pseudomonadota; class Gammaproteobacteria; order Chromatiales; family Chromatiaceae; genus Rheinheimera; species Rheinheimera metallidurans. The sequence goes on along the minus strand of NZ_JALAHQ010000001.1, from coordinate 150,882 downwards.
ATGGCTTAACAAACCCTGCTCGCTATCATAAATAGCAATACCGGTTTCATCACAAGAAGTTTCGATACCTAAAACTCGCATCCGCGTCTCAATTCAGCTAAAATGGCGGCTATTGTAACGGCTCAGCACTGTCAGAGCTAGAGGATCGGATTTAGATCGCGGAATAGCTTTACATCGTCTTAGCTTTTTGCGTAAAATGCCGCACCATTTTTAATCGTATTGGTTCACAGATAACCAATTTGGCCCTGAGGTGAGAATTTAATGCCTGTTGTTAAAGTAAAAGAAAACGAACCGTTTGACGTAGCATTACGTCGTTTCAAGCGCTCATGCGAAAAAGCTGGTATTTTAGCTGACGTACGCGCTAAAGAATTCTACGAAAAACCAACTTGGATCCGTAAGCGTAAGAAAGCAGCAGCTGTTAAGCGTCATGCTAAGAAGCTGTCTCGCGAAAACGCACGTCGCATCAAGCTGTACTAAGAGTACCCGCTTCGCGATATTGGTGCCGGTTACTGACATAGTTTAACGTCCGTTTTAAGCCACCAATACAACATCGCAAGTCGACATCTGCATACCGTGCTCGCAAGGCACGGTTTGTCTTTTTCTGCAAAAAGCCAAAAGGAAAAAGGTGTCAGGACAAATTCCAAGACAGTTTATCGACGACTTGTTGGCTCGCACCGACATCGTTGAGCTTATCGACCAACGTGTACCGCTAAAAAAGGCAGGTAGAAATTACGCTGCCTGCTGCCCTTTCCACAGTGAAAAATCGCCATCTTTTACCGTAAGCCCAGATAAGCAGTTTTATCATTGTTTTGGCTGTGGTGCGCACGGCAATGCCATCAGTTTTATGATGGAATTTGAGCAGCTTGAATTTGTTGAAGCTATTGAAGAACTTGCACAACAGCATCATGTAGAAGTACCTCGTGAGCAAGGCGTTGGCCGCGCGAGACCAGCAGTGCAGGCTGACGATTACAACTTAATGCAGCAAGCTAGTGAGTTTTATCAACAGCAGTTGCAACAGCACCCTAACGCCGGTTCAGTGCAACAATACGTTAGCCAGCGTGGATTAAGTGCAAAAACGCTAAACGACTTTGGTATTGGTTATGCGCCCGATGGCTGGGATAACTTACTAAAACGCTTAAGCCCAACCAATAATCGGCAATTACGTGATCAGCTCGTAGAGCTGCGCTTAATAAACCGTAATGATAATGGCCGTGAATACGATTTTTTCCGCGAACGCTTAATGTTCCCTATCCGCGATAAACGCGGCCGGGTTATCGCATTTGGCGGTCGAGTATTAGGCGATGGCACACCAAAGTACTTAAATTCACCAGAAAGTCGCCTGTTTCAAAAAGGCAGAGAGTTATATGGCTTATATGAAGCTCGCCAACAGCCTGGCCATTTAGAGCAGGTTTTAGTGGTTGAAGGCTATATGGACGTTGTTGCCTTAGCCGAGCAAGATATTCGTTTTGCCGTAGCTTGCCTAGGCACTGCCACCACCTCTGACCATATGCACGCACTATTTCGCTTTACCCCTAAAGTGGTGTGCTGTTACGACGGTGACCGAGCAGGCCGCGATGCCGCTTGGCGTGCACTACAAAGCGCCCTGCCCCAATTAAAAGATGGCGTTGAGTTAAACTTTGTATTTTTACCCGATGGTGAAGATCCCGACTCTTTAGTGCAAAAAGAAGGTAAAGCCGCATTTTTACAACGAATCAGTGCTGCAACACCATTAAATCAGTATTTTTTTGAGCATTTAATTCAAGAGTTTGATCCCAGCACTGATGGCGGGAAATCTGCATTATCGGTAAAGGCTAGCGAGCTTATTAAACAAATTCCTAGTGAGTTTTACCGTGAAAGTTTAACCGACAAACTAGCAAACTTGCTTGGTAAGCCGCGTGAACGCACTAAAGCCACGGTTAGTCGAGCCAGTAATCGCGTTAAGTCAAGCGCAATGAAAATAACACCAATGCGTCGCGCTATTGGTTTATTGCTGCAGAACCCCAATATAGTGAAAGTAATGCCTAATGCCCCAGAACTTGCTGATGCAAATATTCCCGGTATCGGCCTACTATTAACGCTGCAGCAACGACTGCAACAAGAACCTAGTTTAACTACTGCACAGCTATTGGAGCAATGGCGTGATTTACCAGAGCACAGCATCTTAATGACACTCGCTGCTTGGGATCACCAAATTGACCCAGAGCAACTATGCCAAGAGTTTGTTGATACTTTTCACTCAATTGAAGATCAGTATTTACAGCAACGCTTAGAGGCGCTTGAACGAAAAGATAAGCTACAACAGTTAAGTAAAGCCGAATGGCATGAATACAAATTGTTATTACAGGCCCTGAAAAGCAAAAAACCGAGGCTTGCGAACTAATGCGGCTGGCTAGAAAAGCCGCGCTTTGTTATAATCACTAGTTCGCAATTTTACATTAATCAACATTGGTGGAAGATCAGTCTCTATGGAGCAAAATCCTCAGTCGCAGTTAAAACTCTTGATCATCAAAGGTAAAGAGCAAGGTTATCTAACCTTCGCCGAGGTGAATGACCACCTACCGCAAGATATTATCGATTCTGATCAGATAGAAGACATTGTCCGCATGATCAATGACATGGGGATCCAGGTATTTGAAAGTGCCCCGGATGCCGATGATCTAATCATGGCTGATGCTACCACGGATGAAGATGCCGTTGAAGAAGCAGCTCAGGCATTAGTTAGCGTAGATAAAGAACTAGGCCGTACTACTGACCCTGTGCGTATGTACATGCGCGAAATGGGCACAGTAGAGCTACTAACTCGTGAGGGCGAAATTGTTATCGCCAAACGTATCGAAGAAGGTATTAATACCGTTCAAAGCTCGGTAGCTGAATATCCAGAAGCCATTACTTACCTGCTAGAGCAGTGGGACAAGTATGAAGCTGAAGAAATTCGTTTAAGCGACATTGTTACCGCATTTATCGATCCGAACGAAGTTGAAGAAGCGCCTGTAATTGGTAGTAATATCGGTTCTGAAGTGCCTGAAGACAAAATGGACGATAACGACTCAGAAGACGACGACGACGCAGACAGTGATGCGGATGACGGCGACACCGGCCCAGATCCAGAAATGGCACGTGAAAAATTCGGTGAGCTACGTACTCAGTACGATGTTACCCGTAATTCTATTGTCAAAAATGGCCGTGAACATGCCACCACCAAAGCTGAAATTGAAAAGCTAAGTGAAGTGTTCCGTTGTTTCCGTTTAGTGCCAAAGCAATTCGATCGCTTAGTTAAAAACATGCGTGAAATGATGGATCGCGTGCGCATTCAAGAGCGCATCATCATGAAACATTGTGTTGATTACGCAAAAATGCCGAAAAAGCACTTTGTGAAAACCTTTACCGGTTTTGAAACATCAACTGCATGGGTTAGTGTAGAAATTGCAGCAAACAAACCTTACTCAGCTAAATTGCAGGATATGCAAGAAGAGCTAGTGCGCAGTATCGAAAAACTGAAAAAGGTAGAAGAAGAAACCGGCTTAAGTATCTTTAAAATTAAAGATATCAACCGCCGCATGTCAATCGGTGAAGCAAAAGCCCGCCGTGCGAAAAAAGAAATGGTTGAAGCTAACTTACGTCTGGTTATCTCTATCGCGAAAAAATACACCAACCGCGGTTTACAGTTCCTTGATTTAATTCAGGAAGGTAATATCGGCTTGATGAAAGCAGTAGATAAGTTTGAATATCGCCGTGGTTATAAGTTTTCAACTTACGCTACTTGGTGGATCCGTCAAGCTATTACACGCTCAATCGCTGACCAAGCCCGTACTATCCGTATTCCAGTACACATGATTGAAACCATCAACAAGCTAAACCGTATTTCACGGCAAATGCTACAAGAGATGGGGCGTGAACCAACACCAGAAGAATTGTCAGAACGCATGCTAATGCCAGAAGACAAAATTCGCAAAGTGTTAAAAATTGCTAAAGAACCTATTTCAATGGAAACGCCTATTGGCGACGATGAAGATTCGCACTTAGGTGACTTTATCGAAGATGCGACCGGTGAATCACCGCTCGATTCTGCGACCATAGAAAGCCTGAAAAACGCTACCAATGAAGTGTTAGCCGGTTTAACCGCGCGTGAAGCAAAAGTTCTTCGTATGCGTTTTGGTATCGATATGAATACCGACCACACGTTAGAAGAAGTAGGTAAACAATTTGACGTAACTCGTGAGCGTATTCGTCAAATTGAAGCAAAAGCACTGCGTAAGCTACGTCATCCATCACGTTCAGAAGTATTAAAGAGCTTTCTTGACGAGTAAATAAGGCCGATGTACTCCTAATACAAAGGCGCTATTTTAGCGCCTTTGTTACTTTTAACGCTATAAGCTTAAAAAAACAGCAGTTGCCACACTTAATGTCACAAGCTGGATGACAAAGCAGCCAAAAGTTTTTATACTGCCTGCCGCTACTTATTGAGCTCTCAATATAAAAGTTGCACATGGCCCCATAGCTCAGTTGGTTAGAGCGCTCGACTCATAATCGATCGGTCGCTGGTTCGAGTCCAGCTGGGGCCACCATTTCACTAAATACACACTTTCAAGCTGCACTCAGTACCAAAACCCATTACTCTTATGAACAAAATCGACTAACTGTAGTTGAACAGCTAGGGCTAGTAAAAGCTGGGAAGCCCACTGCTATTTTTTGAGAGGCTGCTTTAAATCTATTCCGGAAACAAAAACTGTCGCAATTCGAAGCAATAAATGCCCAATTTGCCATAGTTGCGGCCACGCAGCCATTGCGCGATGTTCGCTATCATACAGACGCCTTAGAATCTTCAGTACATACTAATTAATGCTGGCCGGTAGCTATTGCTGCCGCGTTAATCAGCTAATTCAAACTCAATGAAGGTGATTATTATGTCAAACACTAACACAGTAGCCAGTAACGCCCATAAAGCAGCAGCCGATGAACACCGGGCATGTGCAGAACACCACAGTAAAGCGGCGTCTTGCCATGATAATGGTAAGCCGGAAGATGCCAAAGACAACGCAAGCAAAGCAATGAGTTGTTGTGACACTGCAAGTAAGAAATCGGCAAGTGCTTGCGCTTGTTAATGGCGCTTCGGCGTTGTCTATCCTTCGCAAGGGAAACTGACAAACTAGCCAAGGCTATTTTGGGGCGGTGGTACTAATGTTTGAATTTATTACCTCCCTGACAAGCTTGTTTGAACTTCCCAGCTCTAAAAACTGCGATAAGACGCACTTTTCACTTTATTAAGCTTGGCTTTTTTCCGCTTTTTGCCAGCGCGTTAACGCATCTAAGGCAGCAACTAAAAACGCGGCGGTAAAGGCGCCGGTGATGGTTAATACAATGCGAGTGAAGGTAGCGTAGCCAGCATCTTGGCTTGAAAGTGCGCCAGCTATTAGCGCTAATGCTACCGAGAAGGCATATTGATACACCATGCTAGGCTGGGTTGAGTTAAGCATTTTACTGCCAAACCAGGTTCCGGCGAGAAAAATTAGGCCAAGCAATATCAATAAATGCTGCGAAAACGTAAATAGCACCAAAATAACTAACGCAGTTACACCACCAAGCAGTGTCGCCCGTACGCGTTGCTTGGCTTCAAAAAATACGGCGTGGCGAGTAGGAAACACCAACACCATTGCGGCTATAATGGCCATCATCATGTCTGAAGGTTGCATTACTAAGTACAACCAAAAACTTAGCATTAGTAATACTGAAGCTCGAATGGCTGCACCTAGTACAATATTACCCTCACTTGGCACAGGCGCTGCGATATGCCGTTCGGTGGTACGCGCCGGAAAAACCATATACACAATAGGTGCTAATAGCAGTGCAACAAATGATGCTTGAAGAAAACTGTCACGCATTGTTTCTAAGGTGGCGTTACCGTTCATGCCCATAACAGACATTAGCACCGAGATAATTAACAACAACATGCCGGCTGGTGAGCCGCTTTTTAAAATCATATGAAAGCCGGTAAAATAGATTAGCCACATACTACCAACATAAACTAATGGCATAGGCCGTAATTGCTCTACTAGCCAACTCATTAAGATCACTACCACCATCATAGTAATAGGTCCGGCAACAGCTTTTATTGGCTGAAATGCCTTACGTTGTGAGGCAATTAACCCTATGGGTAAAGCAGCAATAACAGATGGTAAGGCGGGATCAATAATGGGGATCATGGCATAAGCCAGCATACCGGTTAAGCCTAAACGCAATCCGTATAAAGGATCATCTTGGGCACTAGGTGCTGGAGTGATATACATTTGTTTAGCCTAGTGTAAAAAGCTGGTAATAGAGCGCGCTCGCTGCAAACCATTTGCTAGCCAGCTGATAGGGTTGTCTTCACTACCCGCGAATACGACAACATGCACTTTACCACCGGCGCGAACTGCTCTTGGCCAAGCGGCCATGCCGCCGTCAAGCTCTATGCGCACAGGAATATGTCGTGCTGGCTCAAACCAGCGATTACTTTGCTGATTTACCACTAAACCACCTTGCATACTGCGGCCCGGGTCTATACCCCAGGCGATACTTTGTACCTTGCCGGTAAAAATCTCTCCGGGCACGGCATCAAATAATAGGTGCACCACATCGCCAGCATTAACCAGCTGTAGTTGGTTTTCGCGTAAATCTACGGTAATCCATGCGGCTTCTGCATCGATAAAGGTTAATGATGGGCTACCGGCAGTTATATATTGGCCAGTGGAAAGTAAAACATTGGTCACCACGCCCCGATGTGGTGCAGTAACAGTAGCGGATGATAAATCGTATTGAGCGCGTTCTAACTGAACTGCTGCGGCAGCAATGACGGGATTATCTCGACCTACAGAGCCTAACTCAACCCTAGCACTATCAAGATTAGCTTCTGCACTAAGTAAGCGCGCATTAGCATCATCAACACTGGCTTTGGCTGTATCTGCCTGAGCACGAGAAACTAAACCACGCTGTGCCAAACGCAACGTGCGGTCAGCTTCAGTGCGAGCGTTATCTCGCGCCACTCTGGCCTGTGTCACTAAAGCCTGCGCAGCTACAATAGCAGCGCCAGAAGCATCAATACTTTGCAGCGTACTTTTAAAGTTAGCTTCGGCTTGGCGTACTGCCAATTCAAATGGATATGGGTTCAGTGAAAATAGTGCGCTGCCCGCTTCAACTACCGCATCGTCTGCAACATGCACTTTTATTATTTCACCCGCTACGCGAGGGGCAATTTGCACAATATGAGCAGAGACAATGCCACGCGAACTGCTCGGTGCAATGCGGTCGGTCAATGCGTACAACATCACCAGTAATAACAATAAACTAAATACCAACACACTGATGCGCATCGCACTATTTGTGTCTTGTGTTTTCACCGGCGCCGCATTGGAGTTAATACTTTTTTCTGTCTCGGATAATTTTTCGCTATCCTGATCCATGTTCGGTATCCAATATTATTTACTTATGGCTAAAATAGCACTTAATACATGCTGTTAGCATAGCCTTTAATTTTTATTTCGTATGTTTATAGCAAAATTATGCGCGCGATTTGTTTGAAGCGGCATGTCAATAATTGCTCTAGATTGAGCGTAGGGTAATACTGCTGAATAAATATTGGTTTAGTGTGCGGATAGCCCGCTCAGCAGGCAACGAGCGGTCTGCCTCAATTGTAAAACCTTCACGGTTAAAATCGTCAATGATATTCAGCAGCCTTATGCTGCGGCCATCTTTAAGCGAGTCATGCATAAAATCCATAGACCAACATTCGTTCATCGCGTCAGGCACTGCCAGTACATCGGGTTTATCCCTTTTTAGGCGCTTCTTCGGCTTTATGCGCATGTTAAGCTCTAACTCCCGATAAATAGAAAAGAGGCTATCCCCTTAACACCTTACAGGACGATTGGACTTCCCTGCTTTCACTGGGACAAAAAAGAAACCCGCTTTCGCGGGTTCCTGAACTTCATTTAAGCAGCAGACGGCAATAATTTTTCAACTTTAGGCTTTTCGCCATTCTCGGCAAACCAAGCATCATAGTTAGCTTGCAAATTAATCCATACTGCAACATTACTATCGATAGAGAGAGCTATTCTTTGGGCAATCTCTGGAGTACAAGGAGTATGCCCATGGCAAAAATTACTCATGGTAGTACGAGACACACCCAATGCTTTCGCTGCTTTGGTAATAGATATTCCATGCTCTTCTAAAATATTCATCCGAAAAACAATTCCCGGATGTGTTGGGCATCTGGTCATTTTTTCCATATTCTTTTCCTTAGTCATTACTTGGCTATTATTTTTATTTTTTAGCCTTAATTTGCTTTCCGTGATAATCACGGTAATTTAGCAGCACGGCACCATTATCTTCAATTTCAAAAGTAACACGCCAATTGCCGCTTACGTCGATTGCATAAACACCTGTTCCTGATCCATTCTTTTCTGAAAACTTAGAGCCATAAATGGCCCTTAGATCCTTTGGATGATGTGATGCCTGAATGGTATCAAGCATTATCTCAAGTTTTGCAGCATGTATTGGCTGTACACCACTACTATCGCCCTTATAAAATAAGTTCTTTAATCCCTTATGAGTAAAACTTTTTATCGCCATAAGTATTCCTTCCCCAATGACGAATAGTGTAAAGCACTGCTTTACACTATTCAAGCAAAATGATGCATATTCACGCTTACCTACCTACTCTGCACAAAATGTATTTTTCTTTACCATTTCTTTACCGCACATTGGTTAGTATCAATGGGAATCTAAGTTTTTAGCAAAGTCAGGAGCCAAACTATGCATAAATTATTCACCGCTTTACAAGTTTCTCTTATCGCTGTTATTAGCTGCTTTAGCATACCGTCTAACGCTGCAAGCATTAACGGGTTAGAGCTACACGTGGTTGTTTCAGGACAAGGCGATACCGTTGTATTATTTGAGTCTGGTTTTGGTCGCGGTCCCAGTGCATGGGACAGCATAGTGGCGCAACTACCTACTGATATTATTGCGATACGTTATGCTCGGGCGGGCACTGGCCAATCGGAAGATCGTACGCAACCGTCAGGCATAGAACAGCACATACAAGATCTCTCCTCACTTACTCAGCTATTTAGTCAGGGTAAAAAGCTGGTTTTAGTTGGGCACTCATACGGTGGCTTAGTAACAAGTGAATTTGCCCGACGTTATAGTGAGCACGTCACAGGTTTATTGTTAATCGACCCTACAGTCGCCCAGCAAAGAGTCTGGTTTAAAGCAGCTGATGCCAAGGCGGTTTCCGCTGAAGATGCCTTACTACAAAACATGCTGCCGGCGAAACTGCAACGGCAATTGCAGCAACTTAATCAAGAGCTAGAGTTGGCCGGCCATGAAGTTTCGCCTTTACCTTCTGATTTGAAAACTATTTTGCTAACATCAACCCGCGTCGAATCTGAGCCTATGGTTTTTGTTGAAACAACTGCAGGCAAAGCCTTATGGCTGAAATTACATCAAGCATTGTTTGCTGGGGTACGAAACGGCAGCCATATGCGGCTAAACACGGTTGGTCATAATATTATGCAGGATGAGCCAGACACAGTATTAAACGCATTAAAAACCCTATTGTAAGCCATAACCAGAGCTGTGCTAAAACCAATGAAAATTTTACTGATTGAAGATAATGTTGCCTTGGCAAATCAGCTGGTTAACTTTATGCAGGGTTTAGGTTGGCTGGTTGACTATGCAGGCACGGGCCAGCTCGGGCTACAGTTGGCGCTACAGCATGAGTTTGATGTGATATTGCTAGATTTGAACTTGCCAGATCTGGATGGTTTGCAGGTTTGTCAGAATTTGTTAGCCAGCACTGACGTTAGACCCCCTATTCTGATGCTTACCGCCCGCGATGCTTTTAAAGATAAAGCCAGCGGCTTTGCTGCGGGAGCAGATGATTACTTAACCAAACCATTTGATTTGCGGGAATTAGCATTGCGCTGTGAAGCGTTATCTCGGCGGCGTCAATTGTTTGTGCAGCACAGCATCAAAATTGGTCCGTTGGCATTGTGCCGCCGCCAACATCAGGTCTGGTGGCACCAGCAACCTATAACATTAACTGCCACAGGTTTTCATATTTTACAAAAGCTGATGGAAGATCACCCTTATCCCAGCTCGCGCCGCGATCTTATTGCTGCGGTATGGCCAACGGATCAACCAGAAAGTAACACACTAAAAGTACACATCTATACGCTGCGCAAAAGTCTTGATGCGGTGATAGGCCGCCCGCTTATTCACACGATAAGTTCTGTTGGTTATCAACTAACGGTGGTGGATGATGTTTAGCCCTCCGGCACTGAATATTCATCTTGCACTGGCAACCTTTATCATCCTAACAGCTGCGCTGTGTTTATGGCTGGGGCAACAATTTTCCACCACGTTGTTGCAGATAAGCGCCAGCCAGTTGTTAGAACAAGAGCTGACATACTTACAAACACAAGCGGCAGCTAAAGCAGGTATGGTTTTAGATCCCATCGCAAAGAGTAAAACACAACCTTTTGTACAGCAATACGACGCTGTTCAGCCATCTAGGTCCTATTTCAAATTACATGCTGCGACCTTACCTGACGCTGCGTCTGGCTTCGCACACGATACGGCTGTGGCTGAGCTGCTCACTGGTGATGACCAGGCATTACGTTATGCACGGGTGTTGCAACCGGCCACAGCAACAACAGCAACACTCTGGTTGGAGCTCAATTTATCTGAGGCATTGCCGCTGGCTAATTTTTTACAGCTGCTACAGGTGGTTTGCACCGCCCTAATTGTGCTGCTTGGCGGCGCATGTTTATGGTTAGTGTACCGGCTTCACCTAGCACAAAGACACTTAGCATCAGCCTTGCAGCGCGAACAGAACTTTGTTAACGACATCAGCCACGAACTTCGCACACCGCTTGCGATTGTACATAATGCACTGGCTGTTAACGACGGTAGGCTATTAACCGTACAAGCGATATATTTGGCTAAAACGGCAACTGCAGCCATGACACAGCAACTAAACGTACTGCTGGCGCTAGCCAGAAAACAGCAAACACCGACGCTGCAGTTGCCATTATTGCAACAACTCGAGCAAGCCATGTTTACTCTGTACCAAACTGAGCCAGAATTTATCAGTCAAATAAAAGTTGACTTGCCAGAACAGATGACAGTGAATGGTAATCCACAGCTTATTCAATTGTTACTGCTTAATATTGTCAGTAACGCCTGCTACCATAGCGGTGGTACTGTTTTACATATCTGCTCAACGCGTCAAAAAGTTCAATTTATGAATCAAATTCAATGGCAAACTGATGGCACTGCCGCCACTAGTACTCGCTACCAGGGGTTTGGTCATGGCAATAGCCTTATTAGGCGAATCGCTGCAGAATTGGGTTGGTCAATTGATGTCCAGCGCACTGAAACACAGTATCAAATAACTATCGGGGTAAAATAGCGCATCCACTCCAACACTTGTCTTTCACATTTTGTCGTTTACGTTGCCACCATCCTTTTCAGGCACTTATGCTTTATTATTAATTTTACTACCCATTTTAAACGACTATAACCTTTTCAAGACGTCATAGTGCTCAAAAATTGGATCAGTCCTAAGGCAGAATTATTTCATCTAACTCATAGCGAAACGGCATTTTATTAACTTTGTGCAAAGCGTTACAGTACTCCCTTATACTACTGTTTCTTAAGAGGATGTTATGTCGCTTACTGCATTTTTAATGCTGGCGTTATTTGTTGGCTTATTGTTCGCGATCTATCTTTTCTCGCAAAAAAATAAAAATTTATCACGCAGCGTTTTATTAGGCTTAATTCTGGGTAGTGTATTTGGTTTAGTTTTGCAGTTTCTATTTGCCGAGCAGCCGCAGGTTATAAAAGATGTATTAGGTTGGGTTGCCATAGTGGGCCAAGGTTATGTTGGGCTATTAAAAATGCTCATTATGCCTTTAGTGCTGATCTTTATGATTGCTGCGGTAGTTAAGCTTGAAGACCAAGGCTCGTTAGGTAAAATTTCTTTTATTAGCATCTCTATCTTATTATTTACGACTGCCATTGCAGCGCTGGTGGGTATTGCCGTTAGCTTTGGCTTTGATATTAGTATCGAAGGCTTAGTAGCAGGTAGCCGCGAGGCGACGCAAATGACAGCTTTGCAGAGCAAAGCAGCGAATATAGCTGATTTAACAGTACCGCAAATGCTGTTAAATTTTATTCCACAAAACCCGTTTGCCGATTTAAGTAACCTGCGCTCTAGCTCAATTATAGCGGTGGTTATTTTTGGCGTATTAGTAGGTATTGCTGCCCGTAAGGTAATGCTAGAGCGAACTGAACTTGCGGTTCCTATTCGCAGCGGTGTTAACGTCTTGCAAGCCATTGTTATGAGTTTAGTTAAGATGGTTATTGCCTTAACGCCCTATGGTGTTGCTGGGCTTATGGCGAGTGTTGTTGCCAACTCAAGTAGTAACGATATTCTTAACTTGTTGGCGTTTATTATTGCTTCTTATATCGCCATTTTAATAATGTTTGTTATACACGGTTTCTTAATCGGTTTAGTTGGCGTTAGCCCTAAGCAATATTTTATAAAGATTTGGCCAGTATTAACCTTCGCTTTTAGCTCACGCAGCTCAGCTGCCTCAATACCAATGAATATTGATGTTCAAGTTAACCAGCTTAACGTGCCACCCGCTATTGCTAATTTATCTGCCTCTTTTGGTGCGACAATTGGCCAAAATGGTTGTGCCGGTATTTACCCTGCCATGCTGGCGATGATGGTAGCACCAAGCGTCGGTATTGATCCTATGACATTCGAATTTATCGCGTCATTAGTGGGTATTGTTGTTATTAGCTCTTTTGGTATTGCTGGAGTCGGCGGTGGTGCAACTTTTGCCGCGTTAGTGGTATTACCTACTATGGGGTTGCCTATAGAAATAGTCGCTTTACTCATTTCTATAGAGCCGTTAATTGATATGGCTCGCACGGCATTGAATGTATCAGGTGCAATGGTATCTGGCGTAGTTACTAGCAAAGTGCTCAAGCTGTCTGAAAAACAATCACTACAGACAATTTCCTAGGCCAAGCGTAATGTATTAACAGTATCTAGCCAACCTTTGGCCCAGGTTGCCTTTGAGCATGCGTGTTCAATCGATTTCAGACCATTCAACGCCATAGTTTTACTTTGCTGATAATTACTTAAGCTGGCGGTTAACGCTTGAGTAAATTCTAGTGTATTAGGTATAACAAGCCGACCGTTAAAACCGTTAATAATAATATTAGATAAGCCACCAACGTCACTACTAATAACCATGCAGCCAGCGGCCATAGCTTCAATCATAGACAAAGATGTGCCTTCTGAGCCTAAGGTAGGAATAATCGCAATATGCTGGTTTTTATGCACGTTAAAGCTTTCGTTTGGCCCATATTGCATCAACGTTACTTTTGCTTCATTAGCAAATAACGCTTCTAAATAAGGTTTTAGCGGGCCATCACCAGCAAAGCTTACTTGCACATTATATTGTGGCAAAAGTTGTTTAATAATGGGGGCGATAAGTTTAATGCCGCGATAATCGACAAAGCGGCGGGCTATAATAATATTTAGTTTTGAATTTTCAGACGACCACTTTTCAGCAAACTCTTTTTCGCCAATCTTTTCATTATAAAAATTATAAATAACCTTTATATGCTGTTTATCGATATTAAACCAAGTGCGATACCAATTAACAAAATTATGGTCTACACAAACTAAGCTGCACTTAGGTTTAATATAAGACAAATATTTATACTGATTTAGCAGCGATGAAAAAAACTGTATTATTGACTGTTTGCTTGCTCTTGGCTTATCCCACGAGATCCCGTGTTGAATGGCAAGGGTTTTAAACCCTTGCATGGTTACCGCATAAGAGTCCGTAGCAAAAATTACAATATCATTCTGTTTATCTGCCTGTTTACGCACCCAATTGGCTAATGCATACTTTTTAAAGTTACCGCGATATATACCGGTGTTTACGCCATGAATGACATAGTTTGGCTGCGCAAGAGAAAACGCTCGCTTTGCTGGCTGAACAACATGGCACTGCCAACCTTGCTGAGTAAACACTTCGCACAAACTTAATAGATAATTCTCAATACCACCTATGGTGTGCATTGCGCCATCGGAGGAAAACATAGCACGATAGATAATATAAATATTAGACATAAGATTACGCTTTGCTCAGAACTTTTCAGCCATCTATATGGCACATTATAATAGCATATCCACCCATGTTACGTTCACAGCTTTATTACATTAAATTGTAATTTTTTGTCTAAGCGGTGTTACTGCTTACCGGCTAAATTTTTAATTGTCGATCGTCAGTTTTTTTTACGTTTCAAAGAAATATTCTCATCTAGTTTTTGGTTAACTTTTTTACCTACAAGCAGAACAAGGGCTGCAGCGCGAAATAAAACTTGGCCCAAATATTGCTTAAATATAAATAGCAAATAAAAACAACACCTTAAAGTTAATACATATGGAGTTTTCATGAATAAATTGTTACTTTCTGCTGCTTTACTTTTTAGCAGCAGCAGCTTTGCAGGCATTATTGGTAATGTTAATCACACCTATGGCACCGATAATTATATTCCAAATTCAATGGGCACAAACTCATGTGATAGCAAAAATACGGGTAGCGTAACGATTAAAGATACCTCAACCGGCTGCCAGCGCTTTTCTGATGTATTCGATTTTTCAGCATTAGATTTTGATACCATTGACCGCTTTGAGCTTGATTTAACGTTCTCAGGTACTAATAACCGTAATTGTGTAATGTTTATTTTCTGCGCTAATGAAGATTGGCGGATATTGCCTGCAAGCAATGGCCAACGTGCTACCTTAGCCGAGCAAACAAAACTGACTCGCGCAAGCGGTATCACTCAGCAAACGTTTGTGTTTGATGCGAACACGTTATCATCGTTATTTAACGATATTGTCGATAGCAAAAAATTCAGTCTTTGGTTTTCTGAAGAAGCTTTCGGTGCAAATAACTTCAACTTATATAGCGCTAATTTAACAATACACGGCTCAGCATCACAGCCAGTGGCTGATGAGCCAGCTAAAGTGCCAGCACCAGCTAGCATTGCCTTGTTAGGTTTAGGCTTGTTGATGTTACGTCGCTTTAAAAAGTAAGCTTAATTAGCTAAGCGAAAAGCCCCTGACAGCAATGTACAGGGGCTTTTTTATTGGCTAGGTTTGCTTAACTAGCTTCGGTTTTGTAGTGGTACGCGTAGTACACCACGGGTATTACTAGCAGTGTTAGCACTGTTGATATGAGCAAACCAAAAATAAGCGATACGGCTAAGCCACCAAAGATCGGATCGTCGAGTATAAAGAAGCCGCCCATCATGGCCGCTACTGCAGTTAAGGCAATCGGCACTGAGCGCACTGCTGCCGCTTCTATAGTGGCTTGCTGTAAGTCTTTACCCGCCGCCACCTGTTGCTGAATAAAGTCGACCAGCAATATGGAGTTTCTAACTATTATGCCCGCTAGCGCGATCATGCCGATCATTGATGGTGCGGTGAACTGCTGCCCCAATAACGCATGGCCTGGCATAATGCCAATAATGGTTAACGGAATAGGCGCCATGATGATTAGCGGTATCAAGTACGATTTAAACTGCGCGACTACCAGTAGGTAAATCATAATTAGCCCTACAGAATAAGCGATGCCCATATCGCGGAAGGTTTCATAAGTAACCTGCCACTCGCCATCCCATTTTATGCTCCACTGATACGGATTTGCTGGCTGAGTAGTAAAGTATTGTTCAATTATTTCGCCCTCTGCGGATACTGGTGTGCGTTCAAGCATTGCCGACATGGCGGCTAAACCATATAGCGGACTGTCGGTGTCACCCGCGGCATCGCCAGTAACATACACAACCGGTAATAAGTTTTTACGATGAATAGTTTGCTCGCGCTGCTGCTTAACCAGTTGGGTTAATTCAGATAACGCTATTAATTCACCCGACGTAGAGCGTACACGTAAATTTTGTATTGTTAGCAAATCACTTTTCGCGCCACTAGGCAAAGTTAAGCGGATAGGAATAGCCACTGCCGTATAATCATCGTGTAAAAACGACGCATCTTCACCGGCTACTGCGGCATTAATATCGGCAACAATAGTCGCTTGATTAACACCTAGCTTTGCTGCTTTGGCGAGGTCGACCACTAATATCCACTTTTGCTGCGATGCTTCTACCGTATCGTCAACATCAACCACGTTTTCTGTGGCCATAAATACGGCTTTTACATTAGCCGCAACCTCTAGTTGGCGCTGATAATCTAAGCCATATATTTCTGCGACTAATGGCGCCAGCACAGGAGGGCCCGGCGGTAATTCAACAATTTTCACATTAGCATTATATTGCTGGGCAGTTTGTGCGATAAGCTGCCGTGCCTCTAAAGCAATAGCGTGGCTTTTACGAGTACGCTTATCTTTATGGCTAAGATTTACCTGAATTTCACCCATAAATGGCTGATTACGCAAATAATATTGCCGTACCAAGCCATTAAAGCTAATAGGCGCCGCGGTGCCTGCATACAGCTGATAGTTATCCAGTTCAGGCAAGGCTTGTAAATCGTTAGCTAATGCCTGCAAGGTGGCATAAGTTTGTTCTAGGCTAGTGCCTTCTGGCATATCGACTACTAGCTCAAATTCACTTTTATTATCAAACGGCAGCATTTTCATCACCACATGCTGACTAGCTACTAACGCCATAGAAACAGCGATTAATAACACAATACCAGCCAACAGCATTACCCGCTTACCGCGGCCACTTCGTGCATTAAGAAAGGGCGTAAGTAATTGTGCAAAGAAATTATGTAATCGGCTAGCTTGTTGCTCTGGTGCGTGTGCCGTTATAGCGTCTTTGTTAAATAACTTTAAAAATAACCAAGGTGTAAGAATAAAGGCCACTGCTAGGCTTATTAGCATGCCTATAGACGCATTAATTGGAATAGGCCGCATATACGGGCCCATTAAACCGGTAACAAAAGCCATTGGTAACAATGCAGCAATAACGGTAAAGGTAGCCAAAATAGTTGGCCCGCCCACTTCATCTACTGCTAGTGGAATAGACTGTTTTAACGACATACCGCCAAGCGTCATATGGCGATGAATATTTTCTACTACCACGATGGCGTCATCGACCAAAATACCAATGGAGAAGATCAGTGCAAACAGTGACACACGATTTAGCGTAAAGCCCCACGCCCAAGAAGCGAATAAGGTAATAGCCAGCGTAACAATTACCGCCACACCCACTACAACCGCTTCACGCCGGCCCAGTACAAAAAATATTAAGACAATGACCGATAAGGTAGCAAAAATCAGTTTTTTAATTAGCGCTTGGGCTTTTTCTTCTGCAGTAACGCCGTAGTTGCGGGTAAAAGTAACCTCAACACTATCTGGTAAATAAATGCCCTGCATTTGCTCAAAGCGTGTCAGTACACCATTAGCAACTTCGACTGCATTTTCACCCGGCTTTTTTGCTACCGTTATGGTAACAGCGGAATAATTACCTGCGGCATCAATATTACTGGCAGCGCCAACACCAAAGGCCACATAGCTACTAGGTGTGTCTGCACCCAAGGATACGCTAGCGACATCACGCAAAAATATTGGCGCGTTATTAAATACCCCCACTACTAACTGACCAATATCCTCTATTGACGTTAAAAACGTGCCTACTTGTAGCTGAATGTCGGTGTTTTGACTAACAAGATTACCGGCAGCGGCAGACGTATTCGCCGCGAATAACGCGTTGCGTATGTCGGTAAGTGATAACTGATACGATGCCAAACGTGCTGGTTCAAAATGCACCAGTGCAACCGCAGGTGCGCCACCAATAGTTTTAATTTCTCGGGTGCCAGGCACTCGCTGCAACTCCGCTTCCATACCATGGGCAATATTAAGTAATTCGGCACTGCCGATCTCAGGGTTATGGCTCCACAAGGTGGCAGTAACAATGGGCACATCATCAATACCCTTCGGCTGAATTAACGGTTGCGATACGCCAAGGTTATAGGGCAAAGCATTTTTATTAGAGTAAAACGCATTATACAAACGCACAATGGCATCGGTGCGTGGCTCACCCACTTCAAAACGTACGGTAAGCACCACCATGCCAGGTGACGACATAGAATAAACATGCTGCACACCGGCAATTTCAGACACTATTTTTTCTGCCGGCACGGTTACCAGAGACTCAACCTCTTTGGCGCTAGCGCCGGGAAAGGCAATAATAACGTTGGCAAAAGTGACGTTAATTTGTGGCTCTTCTTCGCGCGGGGTTATTGCTAAGGCAAATAGTCCTAGTAATAAGCCCACTAAGGCTAACAGTGGGGTAATTTCAGACAGCAAAAAAACGTTAGCTATGCGCCCAGCAATACCAAGGGGTTTAGTCGACATAATTTCCCCTATTTATCTTGCGCAGCAAAACGTTGCGTTTTATATACGCTGGCCGCGGCAACGGTGTCTAAAGCAACTTGCTCGCCATGCTGTAAGCCCGACAAAATAACAACCTTGTCGTCTGCTAAGATTTTACCTGTTCGTACATAGCGAAACTCAAGCTGTTGCGCACCGTTAAACACGTACACTGCACTAATTTCAGCCCGCTTTGCGATAGCGCTATTCGGTAATAGAATTTGCTCGCTGTTGCCAATGGCAAATGCCACCTTGACTAGAGTGCCCGGAAATAATGGTTGTTCATGCTCAGCTTCAGGTAGTTCAAGCAAGGTGCGAAAACTGTGAGTTGCGGCATTTGCTGATGGCGGGATCCGCAAGCTTTTCGCAGTAATAGAGGCGCCGTTATTCAGAATAATACGCGCTTTATTATGCTGACGTAGCGCGACTATGTAGTGCTCGGGAATATCTACTTCAACCCTTAAATCTTTCAGCGACACCCCTTCAAGCAATGGTGTGCCCGGTGCCACCGTAGCGCCAACATCAACTAAACGCTGCACTAAAATGCCGCTATAAGGTGCGCGAATTTGCGTATAAACCAAGCCTTGCTCGGCATTGTTAATCGCTGCCTTACCCGACTCAACTCTGGCCGCCGCAGTTTTTTGCGCGGCTTTAGCCTGATCAAACTCGGCTTTTGATACCACTCCGCGCTCAAATACATCTTTAATACGGTTTAGCTGCTGATCAGCTTCCATAAAGCGCGCTTGCGCTTCAGCAAGTTGGGCTTTGGCATTACTTAAAGCAGCCTGCTGTTCGTTATCGGTAATGCGAGCAATAACTTCGCCTTCAGGTACAACGTCACCAACATCATACGGCAAAGCCAACACCCGACCACTGGTTTGGGCCGATACCACAGCACGATTAATCGCTTCAATAATACCGTCTAATTCAATTTCATCGTTAATCTGTGCTTGCTCGGCATTAACTCGCTGCAAATTCTCAATACCCGCAGCTGCTGTCTTTTGTCGTGGTGCCGGCGCCTCACCGCAACCACTAAGCACTAGTGGCAGGGTGATAATTGCTGCAATAATCAGTTTATTCATGATTAGCCTTGTCTTATTTTTCTACCGTTTTAAGCGGGAATGCACAACCTGATTTAACACCTAACTTACGCAACATAATGACTAACGGACAAAAACCAGTAAACGACGCCTGTAATAAATTTGCTCCAACAAAAGCGGTAAACCATAGCCAATTGGCCGAATGAAAGTGCGCTAATAATACGCTTAGCAGGATAAAAGTACCGGCAAAGCGAAATACTAATGTTTCAATATTAGTTGTTGCTGTTGATTGCGACATAATTAACCTCGGTTAAGTTAGCTGAATATTAGTAAAAGGCAATGTACAAGCATTATATTAGCAGATTCTAAATTAAAGTATAGCAGGATATAACAGCGCTATTAGCACTAACAAATAAGCTAAGGGTTTAAATAAGACAAGGTAGGCAGAGCAAAACTAGCCTAATAACATCCACAGCGCGACGGCAAACATTAAACTAGCAGCAATACGGTTTAACCACTGTACTTTGTTTTGTTGCTGGAAAAATGCGCCCAACGCTTTACCACCACTGGCGTAAGCCAGCATGGATAAAAACTCAAGCAGTAGAATAATGGCCACCAGTACCAATAATTGCGGCCAAAAGGTAAGCTGGCTATCAATAAACGGCGGTAACAATGCCATATGAAAAGCCCACCCTTTTGGGTTAGATACAGCAGTAATAAAACCTTGATTAAATAACGTACGCCGCGGCATTAATTGCGCCGTCTGATCAGCCTTAGGCAAAGCAAGCTTGCCTTTTGCTCGCCACATTTGTACGCCAATGTAGCTAAGATAGGCCGCACCCACTACTTTAAAACCCTGAAACACTTCTGGAAATTGCAGCATCATGGCAGCAACACCACACACGGCCAAAATTGCCACCAATGCCACACCCAGCATTTCGCCCCACATCATCCAAAAAGTGCGCCGCACGCCTTGGCTCATGCCTAAGGTCATGGCTAATGTCATACACATGCCAGGAGTGACAGAAACAAACAAAAAAGTAGGAATGAAAGCGCCAAGCAACGCAAAATTAACCATAGGTTTCTCATAAAAGAAAAGGCGGGATAACCCCGCCTCAATTTATCTGACTATTTGCATTTCATCTAGCAGATTTTGTGCGCCATCAACATATTGCATAAGCCACAATACATAGCGAATATCGACGTGAATAGCGCGGGTAATTTCTGGGTTGAAATACCAGTCTTTAGTGATCGACTCATACGTCGAATCAAAGTTTAAGCCTACTAGTTCACCTTTGCCGTTCATTACCGCTGAACCCGAGTTACCGCCGGTAGTATCAGCACTGGTTAAAAAGTTAACGGGCACTGAGTTAAAGGCTTTTATCTCTGGCTGTGGGCAACTAAAGATACGGCACAACCAAGGCTGAGATTGCTTAGCAGCTAAATCAGCATAAAAATACCCTTCGGTGTTACCTGCCTGATAAGCTGTAACGAGGTTTTCTGGCACGATAAACGGGGCTGCTGCTTTACGTTTAGCAATTAGCCCCTGTACCGAGGTAAATGGCGTTTTATATACGCCATCTTGTGCTGGGTAACCATCTACCGAGCCATAAGAAATGCGCAAGGTGCTGTTAGCATCAGGATAGACTGGCTTACCTTGAGTTTTATTGTAAGCAATAAGCGCTTGCATATACGCTGGACGAACTGCCGATAGCTGACCATTTAATTCTTTTTCTTGCTGTTGCAAAGCTTTATTTTTGTCATAAATAGCCACTGCAATACGAATAAAAGGGTCATCGCTTTGCACAAAGTCAGCTGGCGCTTTACCTAGCCAGCTGGTGCGGCCTGCGATACTACCTAATTTACTTTGGCTATATAAAGTTATTAACTTGGCACTGACTTCTGCTTGGCTCATACCTGCATTTAGGCCTAATACCGTATCTAGCTCGGTTACACGCACGCTATCAGGCTGCGCTAAATACTCAGCTAATTGCTCTGACCAAATGGCTAAATCCATCGTCGGGTGAAAGCTTTTTTCCATCCGCGCTAAACGCCCTTCAATCATGCTTAAATCGCGCTGCTGAAAGCCCATTTCACGTTCGGCATCAGGTTTTTGGCTTTCTTGGGCCAGACGATATAACAGTATGGCAGTTTGCAGTAGATCGCTGCGCTTAGCGGTTTCAAAATAATAGGTTTGTTGAGTAAAAGCTTGGTCAGCATCAATAACCTGCTGTAACGCAGTAATGCTTTGCTGATATTGACTACGGGCTTTATCGGCATTAATCCACCCCGTTAACGCCTGCTCTTGCTGCTGTTTAATGGCATGAATATCGGTAACTTTAAAACCATCAAGTAAACCACGCAGTTTCTTCATGCGGTTGTTTAAGCTTTTAACCGTGGACGCATATTTCACTTGAATATCGGCATCTGACGCACTTAAACGGTCAATGGTATCAATAATTTGCTGATAGGTTTTCACCTGCGCTGGGTATTGCCAGTTTGCAGCAAAGGCTATTTCGTCGGCTAAGCGATAGCGACTGGTGCTACCCGGGTAACCCGCTAATAAAATACCATCGCCTTGGCGCACGCCACTGGCACTTACTTTTAAGAAATGCTTACTTTGATAGGGTACGTTATCAACCGAATAAGGCGCTGGTTTACCGTCTTTACCAACATAGGCGCGAATAAAGGTGTAATCACCGCTATGGCGCGGATATTCAAAGTTATCGATATCACCACCAAAGCCACCGACCGCATCAGACGGTGCATACACTAAGCGCACATCTTGTAACATTAACTGTTTAATTTGAAAATATTCTAAACCATGATGAAAGCTTACTACCGAGCAGCGATAGTTAGGATCGGCTTCACAGCTTTTTATCAATGCTTTGCGGTTTGCTTCAATAGCGTTATAACGCGCCTCACCCGATAAACCGGCCGCCAAGCTGCCCGAAACCTGTGCGGTAACATCGGTTACCGCTTCAGTAATATATAACCGCTCTTGCGGGCCAGCTGATAACTCTTCAGCCATTGTTTTGGCTAAAAAGCCTTTTTCAATTAGGTTGTTTTCTTTACTCGAGTTATTTTGAATAGCGTTGTAAGCGCAGTGATGGTTAGTTACCACTAAGCCGTTAGGTGAGACAAAAGAAGCCGAGCAATAGCCCATACTAACAATAGCGCTCATTGGATATTGGCTTAAATCTGCCAGCTGCTTACCCGGAATGGCAATGCCCTTAGCGGTTAACTCTGCTTGTAACTCAGCTAATTGATGTGGCTGCCACTGACCTTCATCGGCAGAAACGCATAAGCTTGCGCCTAAGGCGACAGCGCTTAATAAATAAATTGCTTTCATAATGCTCTCAAGATTTTAGTTGTATTTGTAATGCTGGCTAAATTATCCACGTTAAAGGTTAGGGTGCAACCCAGATCGGCTCAGCAGGGAAAATTTAGGCTTAAATAATTATTTGCTAAGACGTTAGGTATAAACTTAATCGACTTTTAGCCCAATAAGGTAATGTTATGAAAATTCGCACCATAATTTGCAGTGTCATATTTGTTGGCGTTAACTGGTGTAGCCAAGCCAGCGCTGTCGAACCTAATACTAGCCACCACCTAACCTTAGCCGAAGCTAATAAACTTATAGCACTGCCACTACACTGTGTAGAAACGCCCTACCCGTATAAAACAGGGCAGGTATTATCTAGTGCGGCCGACTTAAAAGAACCGTCAGTGCTACACCCGATATTTTATGGCTGTTTTGACTGGCACAGCGCAGCTCATGGTTACTGGTCTATGGTTAGCTTACTGCGGCAATTTCCAGAATTAGCAGAAGCAGAACAAGTAAAAGCCGTGCTAAAACGCAATTTAACTGTTGAAAAAGTAGCGCAAGAAGTTGAGTTTTTCGGTAAAGATATTAATGCCTCGTTCGAGCGCACTTATGGTTGGGCGTGGTTATTAAAGCTATCGGCGGAACTGCGGACATGGCAAGACCCTCTGGCCGTTGAATTAGCGGAAAACTTACAACCGCTGGCCGATCTTATTGTCACTCGCTACCAAGCTTTTTTGCCGCGGCTTTTATACCCAGTTCGCGTAGGTGAGCACCCAAATACCGCTTTTGGTTTAAGTTTCGCTTACGACTATGCTGTTATTAATAAACACATCCAACTACAACAACTTATCGCCGAGCGCGCTAAACACTACTTTATGCAGGATAAAAACTGCCCAATAAGTTGGGAGCCAAGTGGCTACGATTTTATCTCACCTTGTTTAGAGGAAATGGGCTTAATGCAGCGCGTACTGCCAGCAGCGCAGTTTTTAACTTGGCTAAATAATTTTATGCCGCAGCTGGCTGACAAAGATTATCAACTGGCAGTAGGTGAAGTAAGTGACAGAACCGATGGCAAGTTAGTACATCTAGATGGGTTGAATTTTAGCCGTGCTTGGAATTTATACGCCTTAGCAAAACAATACCCACAATATGCGCATTTACGGAAACTAGCCGATAAACATGTCGCGTACTCTTATCCAAACCTAATTGGCGACAGCTACGAAGGTGGCCATTGGCTAGGCAGTTTTGCCATTCATGCCCTAAATAGCGCTAAATAATAGCGCTATTTAGGTGGTTACACCGCCATTTTGACAGTGCTAGACAATAATTGTGCTGATTAAATAACCGGTGTAACCAACAAATATCGTTAATAAAATTGCGCCCTCAAGCCGGTTTATTCGGCCCTGCTTCTTATAACCGTAACCCATCACAAATACGGCTGCGGTTAGCACGGCCATTAAAGTCCAGTCACGGGTTAATACTACGGCATCTACTGCCATCGGATTAATTGCTGCAGCTATGCCCACCACGGCTAGGGTATTAAATAAGTTAGAGCCAATAATATTGCCCAGCGCAATATCGTGCTCGCCCTTTTTAATCGCAATAAGTGACGACGCTAATTCAGGTAACGACGTACCTACTGCGACCACGGTTAAACCAATAATTAAATCACTAACGCCTAGGCTTTGCGCAATAAATACGGCGCCGTAAACCAACAAGCGTGACGCAGCAATTAACAGTACCAAGCCAACAACTAACCACATAATGGCTTGTTTTAACGTCATACTGCTGCTCTGCGCAAGCTCACCTTGCATATCGATAGCCATGGTATCTTGAGGGTTTCGCATACCCTGCCATATCGACCAGCTAACTAACGCAAAAAACACCGCTAATAAACACCAAGCATCAAGACGACTAAGCTGATGGTCGAACAGTTGCCAACCGGCAAATAATGTTACCAGCATCAGTATCGGCAATTCTTTGCGCAATACCTGTGAGTTCACCGCAATAGGACTCAGCAGTGCAACTAAGCCCAAAATAAGCGCAATATTAGTAATGTTAGAACCATACGCGTTACCTAGCGCTAAGGCTGGGTTCCCGTCAGCGGAGGCCATAGCCGATACCACCATTTCGGGTGCCGAGGTGCCAAAGCCAACAATTAACATACCAATTAATAATGGCGGCATACCGGCATAACGCGCGGTTGCAGCAGCGCCACCAACAAACCGATCAGCACTCCACACTAACAAAACTAGCCCTGCAATTAACGCCACCACTGCCAGTAACATCACTCATTTCCTTAACATTAATGTATTACGCACAGCATAACATGCCGCCTAGATCGCCGCACAGATGGCCTATATGTTTTTTTGAAACTCGAGTTTAAACCAGTTAAGCTTTGCCATAGTTTACTTTGGAGCAAATCATGACCACCTTAATTATTATTTTAGCATTACTCTTTGCCGCGTTATTTATTGTGGTTACTTTGACAGAGAAATACGGCAGCCGCGACGAAGAAAAAAATGCCAAGCTAAGCCGTTATATTATTCCGTTAATGGTTATTTTGGTGGGTGCTCAGATCATTAAATACGTGTTTTTTCGTGATAGCTTTTAACACCAACTTAATGGATTAAGCCGATAAAATTGGCTTAATAGCTGATATAGCTGTGGGTGAAGCGCAGATAGTTGCTGCGGTTGTTCAAAAAACACTTCGCTTATTACCGCAAAAAACTCCGCGGGGTTAGTTGCACCATAGTGATCAAATAAGCTTTGCTGCCCTGTTTGGGCTTGTTGCTGTAACTGGCTAAACTCTGTTGCCATGACACCTGACCATTGCTGATAATCGCCGCTACGCTGCAATAGCGGTGCGCCATTGGCGACACCTTTTTCTTGATCTAACTGATGCGCAAACTCATGAATAACCACATTACGACCATCGGTAGGGTTAGCCGCGCCATCTAATGTTGCAGCCCAACTTAAAATTACTTTACCTAAGCCCCAGGATTCGCCCGATAATACCCGACGCTGATCATGCATTACGCCGGCATGATCCGCTTGCTTAGCGTTAACGATAAACGCCGCAGGATAAATTAAAATTTGCCGTAACTTGGGATAGTAATAATCAGGGCGATTAAGCAATAGCAAGCAAGCCTGTGCGGCAATAACCACTTTCATGTCGTCAGTAACTGTTAAGCCTTCACAACCAATAAACTGTTTTTCTGCCACAAACACCTGAATATGCTTTTTTAACTGCAACTGTAAATCTGCCGGTAATGCCCGAAAATAGGGGAAGTGACGTTTTAATATCTCGCGCCACGGCGCAGGAAAAGGTTTTGCCATTAGCTGGCTACGCTGATAATGGCGCCAGCTTGGTATCAATAATATTGACGCGACTATTGCTGCACCTAACAACAGGGTAATAAATACAGCCACAGAACACCTCAAATTAATACTGCAATATGCTGTAAGCTTAATGCGGGGTAGTTTACGGCTTTTCAAGTTGTGTATAATGAAGCGCGCGCAGATTGACCTAACACTCGAACTTTAGCCTAATTTTTGGCTCTAATTCGCGCATTTATTACAAATTAGGACTAACGATGTTTCAACTGTTTAAAACGCTATTTGATAAAGTTAACGACAACCTAACGACCAGTAGCGGCAACCTAACTTATGGTTTAACTGATGCGCAATTAGCCTGTGTTTCATTAATGTTGATGGTTGCCTACGCCGACTTTAATAGCGACGAAACCGAACTTGCCTTAGCGCAGCATTATGTTAAGCAAGAATTTGCTCTGTCAGATACCGATGCTAACGCCGCAGTTACTTTAGCCAAGCAACAAGCTAAAGACGCAATTTCACTGCATCAGTTTACTAGCCAATTAAAACAATTAAGTTATGACTCGCGCTTAGCTTTGTTAGATAACCTATGGCAGCAGGCTTACGCTGATAAGGTTCTAGACCCAAATGAAGAAGCGATGTTACGTAAAATTGCCGATTTATTGTTTATTCGCCATAGCGATTACATTCAAGCCAAACTGGCTGTTTGTGACAACAGCCAGTAGCCTAATTTAATCTTCACGCTTGTTAATCACTTCGCCTTCAATCACAGTATGGCCCTGCTGCGCTGACGCTTGCTCAGCTGCGGCCTGTTGCTGTTTTTGCCAAGCATTAATCTTGGCCCGCTGACGAAACAGAAAAATAGGAATTAAAATCCAGCTTAATAACAGCATAAAGATTAAAATAGCTGCGCCAGCGAGTAACATAACACCTAAAATAAACCAAGCTAGCAACCGCTGCAGCGGCCCTGCACTTTGGCGACGGGCAAACATTTGCTGCCATTGGCCGCTTTGTTGTTTAAACGAAGAAAACATATTTACCTCAATTCACCAAGCTCTACCGCGTTAGTTTGGGCGAACGACTATAAGTTCAATAGACGCTCGCCATAAACGCGACAGTCTACTCGGTTTTATTGCTCAGCGCCCAGCGCACTATATCAGCCCAAGATGGCTCTTTACCGTACATTTGCATGCCACGCAAAAACACCCGCCCGGCAACACGACGCATCCAGTAAACAGTTGCGACCAGCAGCGCTAATGATAACACTGGCTGCCACCAAGGCACGGTCATCATGGCCATTTTCACTGGCATGGCTGCAAACGAGGTAAAAGGTATAAAACTAAGCAGTGTCATGCCAAGGCCTGACGGGCTATCTATTACCATAAAGGTAAATACCATTGGCAACCAAGTAAGCAACATTACTGCACTTTTCCCGCTATTATTGGGGTCATCAATAGACGCGGCAATAGCGCCCATAAAGCTAGCACAAAGCAACACTCCCGCCAGCGCAAACGGTATCAACCAGAGTATTACACCAACATTTAGCCAGCTTAAATCTACCGGTTTTGACGAAAACAAACTGACTACCGCCAAACCTATTAGCATAACCAATGCCGACGTTAGCATAGCTTTCATTGCACTAAAGCTATGGCCTAATACCTTACCATCCATCCATTGTTGCGGTGTAACTATGGCATATAATTGTTCGGTAACCCGTTGTTGCTTTTCGCCAGTAATACTCATTAGCACCTGACCAAACGCGGTACTTAACCCCACCAGCAGCAAGATTAACGTGCCCATGGCAATCATTTTTTCCGGTGTATCTTTACCCTTGTAAGCTTGGTCTAAATAACGCATAGCTATAACTTTGGGCTGCTCTAGTGTTGCTAATTGCTCTGCTGACAACCCTATATTCAGCGCAGCTTGCTGTCGGTAATGTTGCTGCAACACCTTCTCTAACTGTTGTAACCATTTTTTACCGGTAAGCGTATATAAGCTAATCTCACCCTCTTGTTCGGTAACAACGGCCTGCCAAGACTGATCACTTTTCATTTGCTCAAGCTGTGTATTTAAGTCGATACTGGGCCGCTGAAACTGAAATAGTTTAGTATTTTCAATGCTAAAGTTAGCCGGTACCGCAATATTATATTGCTTTTTAGTTTCATCATTAAAAAAGCCCCACAATGAAATGGCTGCGACCACGGCTAACATCATTAAATAAGATACCAACTGCTGCTTCCACTTGAAAAACCGCAAAAACTCCCAGCGGGCAACAATTAAACTTTGACGCGAAATCATACTGTCACCTGCAAATTATGTTTTGTCATTGCCGCCAAATAGAGCTGGTGTAAGTCCGCGGTTTGCATTTCTACCTGAGTTAACTCAGCCAAGGCTAACAATTGCTTTAAGCATTCGGATACACCAACATCGTTAACCAAGGTAAGCATATAGTGATTAGCCTGCAACGGTTGTGCTAATAACAATGCCGGCAGCTGCTGTAACTGCTCTAAACTTACAGCACTATTAAAACCTACTTTCATCTCGCGCGGCCCTTGCCCCTGTTGCTGTATTTGTTGCAAGGTACCGGCTAAAACCACCTGACCTTGCGCCATTAACAGCATGTGATCGGCGAGCTTTTCTACCATCGCCATTTGATGCGCACTAAGGATCACTGTCATACCGCGTTGTTTTAATTGCTGCAGAAACAACACTACCTTTTCTTGATTAATCGGGTCTAAGCCTGAAAATGGTTCATCAAGAATTACCAGCGCCGGCTTGTGCAACACTGCCGCTATTAACTGTACCTTTTGTTGATTACCTTTTGATAGCTGCTTAAGCTCATCGTGGCGCCGCTCAAGAAGTTCAAACTCGCCAAGCCAATAGTCCATTTCTTGTAACGCAACGCTTTTACTTAAGCCGTGTAATTGCGCTAAATACAGCAGATTTTTTTCAATACTTTTATCTGGATATAAACCGCGGTCTTCAGGCAAGTATCCTAATAACCGGCGCGGTACATGATCAAACTGCTGATCTTGATAACTAATCATAATGCTGCCGCTATCAGGCTTAGTCATGCCCACTAACATACGAATAATAGAGGATTTTCCAGCGCCATTTGGCCCAAGCAGTGCGAATATTTCGCCACTGTCAATCTGAAAACTTACTTGCTTTACCGCCTGCACCGAGGCGTACGCTTTACTAATAGCCGTAACAATAAGTTGCATAAAAAACCCTATTAGCAGGTTAACCATGGCTAACCTGTATTTATGTACTAATAATGTAAGCTTACCACTACCGAACACACTGCGACCAATAGCAATTTGTTAGTAAATATGTAACAACAGCAATAAAACCGATAAGGTTGTAGGGTTTTAATGCTTAGTACGATATAACATAAAGTGGATCTGAGCTTATTCTGCGCTATCACTAAAGTTAAGGAAATTTTTATGCTGTCGGCATTATTATGAATTCGGACTTATATAAAACTCTAATTCTTGCCACCACACTCTTCTGCTGCAATGCCGCTGCCAATACGCTGCAAATTAAGGTGCAAGATCAGGCTGCAAGCCCGTTAGCTAATGCGGTTATTGAGCTGATAGCAGAGCAGCCGATACCGCAGCTGAACCAACCTCAGATCAGCATTGCGCAACAAGGTTTAATGTTTGTACCCTTTGTTACTGCTGCACCAATAAATAGCGCCATTGAATTTCCAAATAAAGACAAAACTCGGCATCATATTTATTCATTTTCAGACGCCAAAACCTTTGAAATACAATTATATGCAGATACGCCTGAACAACCTGTCATCTTTGATCGACAAGGTATCGTGGTATTAGGCTGTAATATTCATGACTATATGCAAGCGTATATTTATATTGGCGCAAGCCCTTTGCTTGCGGTAACTGATGGAGCAGGAACCGCTGCTTTTTCTGATCTACCAGCAGGTAATTATCAACTTAAACTGTGGCATCCTTGGCAAAAGCAACCACAACAGATTACCAGCATCACACTGACAACGAACACCGAACAGCAGCTGACACTGCCGGTAGAACAAAAAGCCTTACCAACCGCGCCCAAACGCGGCTTTGGCCATTAGTTGCGCTAAGTTAATGATATTCCGATCTTTGCGCACCAAATTCATCTTAGTTATGTTGCTGTTACTTAGCTTACTAGCTACAGCAACCGGCTTAGCAACGCTAAATACGATAAAGCGTAATAGCGAAACTCAAGCTCGCCAAATACTTAACGTTGCAAGTAAAGTACTAAAACAAGCACTAAATAACCGCGCCAGCCAATTGAGCAACAGTGTGCAGATCCTTGCTACCGATTTTGGTTTTCGTCGCGCAGTGGCAACAAAAGAGCAAGAAACCATAGCATCAGCACTGGCTAACCATGGCAGCCGCGTTAATGCCAGCCTAATGCTATTAATTGATACCAGCGGCGATTTACTGGTTAGTTCAGAGCCAAGCATTACGGCAGTAGATATAACGCCTTTATTTAGCCAAACCCAAACTGAAAATAGCATACCTGTTACCGATATTATTCATTTAGCAGGTCAAGCATATCAATTAGTACTCGCGCCAGTTAAAGCACCCAATCTTATTGCTTGGGTGGGCATGGGGTTTCCTTTAGACAGCACACTGGCAGAACAAATATCCGGTATTACTGGTTTAGATATTAGCTTTATTGCCGCCAAGAATAATAATTTCACGTTATTTACCTCAACTCTAGATCTGGATAACCAGCAACGCTTGCCTCGCATTATGCCAGTGCTTATTGCACAAGCTGGTACGGCACAAAATAACACCGAACAAGACTACACCTCTTTGGCAACGGCGCTTGATGCACAGCAGCAACTCTGGGCAGTGCAGCACTTACCTAATGCGCGTTGGTTAGATAGCTATCAACAGTTTCGCCAACAGCTGTTACTTATTTTTAGTGCATCGCTTGCGTTGGCTTTGCTGGTTGCCATTATTTTTGCTCGAAGTATTACCGGGCCACTAAATGCGCTAAGCCTTTTTGCTAAGCGGATCGGCCAAGGCTTTGACGCTACACCACCTGCAGAAGGCAACGACGAAGTAGGTTTGCTTAGCCGTACACTGGTCACTATGCAGCAAGATATTCGCCAACGAGAACAGCAGCTTATTTTTAGTACGGAGCATGACAGCTTAACCGGCTGCTATAACCGTTTAGCAACCGAGCGCTTGCTGCAACCTTGGTTAAACAAGCCAAACAGCTGCCTGTTACAGCTTAATATTCAGCGGTTTAAACATATTAACGATATATTGGGCTTTAGTAACGGCGACTTACTTTTGCAGCAACTTGCTGAACGCTTAAAGCAAATTGCACCAACACCAAAACTATTAGCACGACTAGGTGGTGATGAGTTTTTACTGCTCTACGATAGTCATGTATCAATTGAACAAGTACAGCTTTTGCTCAAGCCATTACTGGATGGTTATATGCTGCAACGTTCAACCATTAACTTAAAGCTAACAGTCGGTATTTATCATTTTAGTGTCAGCGAGACGGGTATAAATGACGTATTACGCCGTGTCGACATTGCCCTGGGCAATGCACGAGGCGCAGCAAACAATATTGCGTTTTATACACCAGGCCAAGACGAAAGCCATCAGCGCGAACTAACGCTAATTCGTGATTTACCTAATGCATTAAAAAACGGCCAGTTTTTTGCTGTGTATCAACCTAAAGTCGATATTCCACAGCAAACATGCAGTAGCGCCGAAGCCCTAATTCGTTGGCAACACCCCGAATTTGGTTTCATCCCACCGGATCAGTTTATTAAGCTAGCTGAGCATTCAGGTAATATTGGCCTGATTAGTAATTGGATGCTAGCTGAAGTAATAAAACAAGCCGCTTACTGGTGGCAGCATGCTATGCCGGTGCAATTGGCTGTAAACCTATCGGTATCCGATTTACTAAACCCAAAGTTAGCTGATGACATTTACGCCCTGCTAACGACACATAACTTACCCGCAGCAGCACTAGCGCTAGAAGTAACCGAAAGCGCGGTCATGGCAGATGCCAGCACAGTTATACAACAATTACAGCGCTTACGGGGGCTTGGTATTACACTGTCAATCGATGACTTTGGCACCGGCCAGTCATCTCTAGCTTATTTAAAACAACTGCCCGTACACGAAGTTAAAATTGATCGCGCCTTTATTAAAGACATTGAACACAACACAAACGACGCGCTTATTGTGGCGGCAACCACCAAACTAGCGCATAGCTTAGGCTTTACAGTAACGGCCGAAGGCTTAGAAAATAAAGCTGGGTTAGAACATCTAATACAGTGTGGTTGTGACAAAGTTCAAGGATATTACTTTGCTAAGCCGCTAGTTGCCGAGCAGTTTTCAGCATGGTTAATGCAATTCATGCAACAACAGCGCAGCACAGAGACAGAAGGCTCTAAATGAAAACAATTCTATTACTGGCGACAATTATCTTAGTGTTCAGCCCGAAAAGCATGGCTAACAGTAAAATTATTGCCACCGGCGGCACCAGCTCAATTGAGGGTAACGCCGGCGGCGGTATCGTACCTTGGGCAGTTATTAACGGTTATGCCAGTAGTGACGAATGGGCAGCGACAGCTTTTATGAGTGTGGTTGGCGTCGATGATTTTACGCTTAACACCTTTGGCGCTAGCCTAACGTATGATAACAATTGGGAATGGTCCATCGCTAGGCAAACCTTAAAGCTTGATAGCTTAGGCGGTGAGCTGGGCCAAGATATCTTTAGCGTAAAATACCATATTGCTGGCGAACTGCTATATACCGCTCTGCCACAAATAAGCTTGGGTCTTCAATACAAAAAGCATCGCGATTTCACGCTGCCACAAGCGGTTGGCGCACGTGATGATAGCGGCGTCGATTTCTACTTATCTGCAACCAAGCTACTCTTTAACCAGATTGCCGGTCGTAATTTACTGCTTAATGCAACAGCGCGGGCGACTAAAGCAAATCAAACGGGTTTACTGGGGTTTGGTAGCGAAACCAATAGCAACTACCAACTAATGCTCGAAGGTTCAGCTGCTCTACTGTTAAATTATAATGTTGCCATAGGCGTAGAATTTAAACAAAAGCCTAACAAATTAAGCTTTGCCGATGAACAACATTGGCGCGATGTGTTTATTGCTTGGTTTATTAATAAACATGTTTCTGTAACCGCAGGCTACGTAGACCTTGGCAGTATCGCCGGTTTTAACAATCAGCAAGGTTATTATTTGTCTATTGAAGGAGCGTGGTAAATGAAATGGATACTAATTACAACGCTATTATTTCTCAGCGCATGCAGCCAACATACAAGACCAAGCCTATACCAGCAGTTAGGCGGTGACGCCGGAATTAGTTTAATAACCGACGCATTATTAAACGAAATTGCTAATGACGAACGTATCGTGCACCACTTTGCGGACACTGACATTGAACGTTTTAGACGTTTATTAGCCGAGCAATTGTGCCAGCTAACTGGTGGCCCTTGTATTTATAGCGGCGGCACCATGCAAGATAGTCATAAAGGCTTTAATATTACGCTAGCTAACTACGATGCGTTAGTTGAAAATTTAATTAAGGTAATGCAGCGCCAGAACATTAGCATCAGTGCCCAGAATCAATTATTGGCACTGTTGGCGCCAATGTATAAAGATATTAGTTACCGCTAAGCCGTTTCATAATTAAACCTGCTAAAGCATAGTTAACTTTAATAAGTGAAGTGCGGCGCTAGCTATGGTTGCTATCATCAATTCAGGCTAAACTGCTGAAAAAATTACAGTGCTGACTATGCGATTAATTATCTTATCGTTTTTATTAATACTATTGCCTGCAACATACGCTGCAGAACCGCTATTAGTTCGTTTAGCCGAAGCAAAAACCAATTCTGAGCAAGTGAGTGAGCAGCTATTAGCAATGCCAGTAGCCAGCAGAAGCACTGAAGACTGGCTAGTGTTAACCGAAACTCAAATGCGACTGCTTAATAAAGACTCAGCGATGGACGCGGTAAATCGCGCAATAGAATCTGCACAGTCTGCCTACCTTAAAGCCTACGGTTACTTATTAAAAGCGCAGGTTTATGGCATTTTATACCGCGATACTACTATTGCCATTACCCAATTAGAAAGCGCTGAACAGTTATTACAACATACTGACGATAACGACAGCATGGCGTTATACAGTGATGTGTTGCAAAGCTTTGCCCAAGCATATAACCAATTAGGCAATATTCCACTGGCAATCCCTTACGCCCAACGCAGCCTAGAGCTAGCATTAAAACAATTGCAACCTGATGCTGAGCTTAAGGCGCATATTACGCTGGGCAGGTTAATGCTGCAAAACAACGCCTATAGCCAAGCATACCAGCACTTAAACGAAGCGTTAGAATTAGCAACCCGCTTGCAAGATACCGACGCACTTGCGTCTATTCATCTTCGGCTTGGCATGGCCTATCGAAAAATTCAATATCACACACAAGCACTCGACCATTTACAGCAAGCTAGCGCCTTGTACAAGCAACTCAAGCGCACTGCCAACTACACTTACAGCTTAATTTATATTGCTGATACCTATTTAGAGGACATAACTACCGCAGACCAAGCGATGAGTTATTTAAATGAAGCTCTAGAGCATGCACGTAAGATGGACGACGTACTGCGCATTGGCGTTGTTACATTATCTTTAGGCCGGTTAGCGGCATTGCAAAATAATGCAGACTTAGCATTAACGCACTTTAATCATGCATTACAGTTGTTTAGCCAACAACAAATATCATCGTACTCGCACGAAACCTTACTAGCATTAATAGAGCTATTACTAAAACAGCAGCAATACCAGCAAGCTAATCACCACCTGCAAGAGCTTGCCCCACAAATGCCGCAAGCTGCTTCTTATTTAAGGTACCGTTTCCATGATGTTTCAGCCAAAATGGCAGCACATGATCGCCAGTGGGCTAACGCTTACAACCATAGCATACAAGCCAGCGCACTACGTTTTGAACAACTTTCTGAACAAAGCAAACTGCAGTTAGACTTAATTAATCAGGGGCTATACCAAGTAACGGCAAGTAAAACACTACAAGCCGAATTAAAGCAAACAAAACAAATAAATATTGAACAAAAACAAAGAATTAAGCTATATATCGTTGCTATAGCATTATTAGTCTTAATATTAGCAGTGGTTTTTATTTGGGTATGGCGACGTAAGGTATTAGCAAAAAAAACGCTAACACTGTCTACACCTAATTGGACAAATTTTTGTCAGCGTATACAGCTTCATTCAGTAACAAGTGATGTCAGCATACTAGCTTACGCCTTAACCAATAGCCCAGAGTTAAAGCGCCAGCATGGCGAACAGCAGCTACAGCATTTATGGCAAAACTTTTTACACCAACAACCAAGTAATACACTGCTCGCAAGCTGTATTTATGACGACGTGTTATGGTTAGCCGCAAGCGGTGACGAAGCATCAGTTAGTACCTTACAAACTAGTTTACTACAGCAACTCAAACCTAGATTAAAAGAGATCTCTGCTGAACAATCTTTACTTAGCTTGCATCTTCCTTTAGCGCAGCTGCTTGAAAAACCGTGGCGTACGCTAGAAATTACTGCACTACGTGAGGCTCTATGGTCAAGCTGGGCACTGTGTACTAACAATCATAACGACGCCAGCGAATATGTAATGTCCATAAGCAGTACACAACCAAGAGCCTGTGAATGGCGCGGTAATATGGTTCGGCAGGATCTATTAAATGCAATACGCTTAGGTAGTATGGTGCTGCGATACAATAACAGGGTATTACCGGCGACTAGCGCCGATAACTTAAACTAACTAAGCACTAACGGCTAAAAGACGAAGACGCTCAGGTAAAGTGTAGCTGACGCTGTGACGAGCTTTCGGGCAAACAAAGCTTAAACTAACCGCTTGCAATGCCAATCCTGTGCTATTTTTATTATTTTCACCGTACTCTGGATCGCCCATAACCGGGTGACCCAGTGCGGCAAAATGACGACGAATTTGGTGTTTACGCCCACTGATTAAATCTACTTCTAACCAGCTTTGCTGAGCTTCAAAGTCAACCTGGTATAAAGAAAACTGGGTTAAACAAGCTTTTCCATCTAGCGCTAATTCTATTTTGCCCGGCTGCAATACATTATCTGCCAACACACCTTTTACTTTTATTAAGTAGCGCTTACTTATTTTATGCTCGGCAATTAATTTACTAAACGCTGCAGCTGAAGGTTTACTATGCGCAATTAACACCAAACCACTGGCTTCACGGTCCAGTCGATGTAATAAAAACACCGGCCGCTTAGCGGAGAAATGTTGCTCAACACTACGTAATAGCGATACATGATCGCCCCACTCATTGCCCTGCGACAACATGCCAGCAGGTTTAAACCACACACTATACTGTTGCTGATCACTTATCAGTGTTGGTGCGGTGCAACTACGCTGCAAAATATCGTCATCATAATGAATGTGTAACTGCTGTCCGGCTTGCAGGTTAGTTTGGGCTCGGCGTAAGCGCTTTTGCGGCTTGCTATTTAATAACACCGCACCTTTAGCCATCGCATCCTTCAACCGCCCTTTAGACAGCTCAGGCACTTGCTGTACGAGTAAATCAATTGCATTAACGCTGCTTGGTGCAACAACAGTGCGTATCAGTTTCATTGCTTTACACATCCTTTACGTTGAAGTTCAGCCAAAATTCATCGGCGCAGCCTGTAATAGTAACAAAGCAAAAGGAGATTTGGTTATGAAAAATATCAACCTACAGTTATTAAGTTGTTTGCTGCTAGCTTTAGCTCTACCGGTTAATGCGACTGAAACGTTGAGTAGCAGCAGCGAACGTCACAGCACGGCAAAATCAAGCTCGTCACCAAAAAAACTTGCCATTACCACGCAGTCTTATCAAAGCCATGTTTGGTTTAATAGTGTTGATATATTTATCAGCGGCGATATTAATAACAACGGCTATTTTCATCAGCTAGAAGTGGAGTTTGATGCGGATACCTCGTTGCCTTATCAACAAGTATTTGCCGAATTTTCGTTACTGCCGACCTACGGTGGTGAAAAAATATATTATACCAGTAGCGTTTTTGAGCTATTTCGCCAAAGCAATAATGATTGGTTAGCCGTAGATACGGTTTTAGAACGTCGTTTTCCAGCCGATGAATATCTACTAACCATTCGCTTGTTCGATGCGAACACCGGCTATCTGCTAGCCGAAATTTCAGGCTTTGACGATAGCAACCTCGATTATCTTCCGTTAGAAGATTACGACCGCGACAGCTATATAACTGACACCACAGTTGTAGTATCTGGCGGCACAACTGGTATCTTTTCACTGCTAGTATTATGCTTAATGTTCTATTCGAGAGTAGGCTTTAAGAGGTGTCAGCGTTAAATGAAACAACTTTTACTGTGCATGTTGCTTGCGGCGCCATTAACTATAGCGGCGCCAATGCAATTGAATATGCAACAATTGCCTGAACACACGCAGTTTACTTACCGCTATGCCAGCATGGGGCAAGCACAGCAGTTACGTTTTGCTATTGAAAACAAGAATCTAACTAATCACTTTCGGCAGTTTCGCGCGTTTAAACCGGTTATGCTGCAGCACTATCTCTGGCGCGATTTACGCGCCCATGTTGCGCAATATCCGGGCGCAAAGCTGCGTAAACTCCCCCCTGCCGACCTATTGAATTACCAGCTACAAACTGCTGACACCACATTACGGCAGCAGTTGAATGCCGAACTGGCGCAACTGACAAAGGAACGCACCGCATTTTATTTGCATCAACAATACTATCACCAACTAGAACTGCCGTGGGGCGAGCTGGTTATTATTCCGGATCATCAACGATTTATGCAGGATAGCCTGCAAGACTTACTGCCGTTAGCTACGGTGTGGCACGATACCTTAGTTAACATGCCCACTCGCCAATCCTTAGCTATGCTAACCAGCTGGATACAGCAAATTCCCTATCAGGATTTATCTAATAGAGCACAGTCGTCTGGCGAGAGCTTTAACCCACCCTTAAAGTTACTAAAAGAAAACCGTGGCGATTGTGACAGTAAAGCCGTTTTATTGGCGGCATTACTACGGATGCTTTTGCCTGATGTGCGTCTGGCCATGGTTTATTTGCCTGAACACGCACTTCTAGCTGTGCAGTTAACCCCCACTAACGATGATATGAGTGTGAGTATCGAAGGACGAGATTACCTGCTAGTCGATGCAACTGGCCCGGCGCAATTAGCGCCCGGACAGATTGCACCACAGTATGAAATATATACCCGAAATGACCATTTCGGATACCAGCTATTATGACGGCGGATTTTGCCTTAACCGACTAATACGTTCAAATATGTCATGCCAACCATAAGGTATACGCTGCACGCCTTGGCTGCTGCCTTTAGATAGACGCTCTATATGCACCAGCAAACGCTTAGATGGCGATAAAATACGCAGCCGATAACGATACTGTAGTGCGTATAAGAAAACGCCGAATAACACCGCATAGCTCAACCAATGCCAGACAAACTCTTTAACTCCGGCGGCAAATACATTAGCTTTATGTTCTAACAAACCTAATGACCATGGCATAGAACTTAGACGCTGCACTTGCAACATATGTTGATCAATATTCTGCGCAGGCATCGTCATTGAATTACTTATTAACTGGCCAAACTGATCTAACAGCATAAACTCAGCGTCCTTGTGCTGCTGATAAATTGGCGCTAATAGCGGCGCCAATTTAATGGCAAATACAAATCGACCAAGTTTTTTATCGTCAGCGTAAAGTGGCAACATAACTGCGGCCTGTTGCTGCAAAAAACTAGAAAAAAATATCTGCCCACGTTCATAGTTCGGCTCAGGTTTACTATCTTTTTGCCATTGCACCAAATAATCGGCAATATAATCGGACCATTTAAGCTGGCCATTGTAAGCAAAGCCTTGCTCTGATAAGTAGTACATACCAACCAGATAGGGTTGAGTTTCTTTCGCTAATTCAAAGTAAGGTTGTAACCGCTGTAACATCATTAATTCAGCGTTTACAGTGCCATCCAGTTGCATCAGCGACGCTTGCTCAGTTACACCACTGTCT
Source organism: Rheinheimera metallidurans (assembly GCF_036983985.1). Lineage (NCBI taxonomy): Bacteria > Pseudomonadati > Pseudomonadota > Gammaproteobacteria > Chromatiales > Chromatiaceae > Rheinheimera > Rheinheimera metallidurans. Next base: position 111,603 of record NZ_JALAHQ010000001.1, on the reverse strand, counting down.
AGTTGCAGCAAAGGCAACATATCCTCTGTTGGCTCTGCAGGTATAGATAGCTTTAATAATGAAGCCCGCCGTACCGCTTCCATAAACGCCAGTATAGGTACAAATTCGCTATCAACCTGATTACTAGCTGCAGCTAAACGTAACTTGGTTTGTAATACCTTATCGTCAACACTGCGAAAGTAATGCACTAAAGCACCAAAAGTGGACAATAGCAGTAATAGTATGATGCCGAGCTTAGTGCTACGACGATATTCGATGTAGACAGGGTTTTTCATGCAGCTTCCTTGCATTGTTAGACCTAATTTCGCGGCTATTATAACCATAACCAGCTCAGTTGAACGGCATCATTAGTTAACTAGGCTAGCATTTCAACTTATTTGCTTATAAATTTACTTCCGCAAAAGACGCTAAGCGGCTACGCACCACGCCATTTAAATTAATAGTTGCACTGCCTTCAAAGTTTTTAAATCGCTCTACAATATAGGTTAACCCTGACGTAACCGCAGTTAAATAGTTACTATCAATCTGCGACAAATTACCCGAGCAAATGAGTTTAGTGCCCTCGCCGCAGCGCGTAATAATAGTTTTCAACTGTGCGGCGCTTAAATTTTGGCACTCATCTAAAATTACAATCGCATTTTGAATACTTCTACCACGCATAAAATTAACCGATTTAAATTGAATGTTCGCTTTTTCCATAATGTAATTCACGCTAGCGTGCGGATGCTCATCAGTTTTATGAAGTACCTCTAATGAGTCGGTAATCGCCGCCAACCAAGGCGCCATTTTTTCTGCTTCTGTACCAGGTAAAAAGCCAATAGATTCAGCAATTTCTGGCGTATTTCTAGTAACAATTACTTTGTCGTACATGCCTTTTTCAATTACCAGTTCAAGCGCAGCTGCCAACGCAATAAGTGTTTTACCACAACCTGCAGGGCCAGTTAGAATAACTAAGTCTAAGTGAGGATCTAACAAAGCCTGCATCGCCATTGCCTGATAAATATTTTTCGGCCTGATACCCCAAGCTTGACGATGCATTAACTGTTCGTAGCCAAAATCCTGAATACAAATTTCTGTCTCAGTAATTGATACCACTTTGCCGGCAAAGCTTTCAGCCTCATCAATTAGGTATTCATTTACATAAGCATTGGGTAACAAGCTGCAACTCACATAATGATAGGTGCTTCTGCCGGCATTTTCACTGCGACACTCACCAACCTGGCGCCAAAATTCGCCAGAAAAAACGTAATAACCTTTATACAAAAAACGAACATCGTCAATTAACTGGTCAGTGCGATAATCTTCAACCAGCTTAAGCCCAGCGCCCTTGGCTTTTAGCCGCATATTAATATCTTTGGTTACAAGAATAACTTTAGTTGGGCTTTTCTCCCGCTGCAGATAAAGTGCAGTATTAATGATGAGATGATCATTTTCTCCACCGGGCAGACCGGGTATTTCATCAGAAATATGATGGTCATTAATAATAAACAAGTGACCACCTTGGTTTTGTTCACTTTGCCTAGGTATGGCGACACCTTGTAGCATTTGATCGGGCGAAGCATCTTTTAACACATCTTCTAGTGCGCGTATTGCTACTCTGGCATCGCGGCTAACGTCTTTGTTACGATCTTTAATATGATCCAATTCCTCTAATACGGTCATTGGAATGATAACGTCATGCTCTTGAAAGTTTAGGAAGGCAAAGGGTTCATGTAGCAGAATATTAGTGTCGAGAACGTAGATTTTTTTTTCATTATCTTTTTTTCGCGCCATACGGCTATCCCCTTAACTGAAACAAGTTTATGAGTTGTGCCATAAAACAAGCATAGTGCAACACGCGTTTTTTTGCCTGAGCAAAAGCAAAATCTAACGTAATTTCATACACTCATAGCACTATTAAACATTTTTCATAAAAAACTAAAAATCAGCAGTGTTATTAATTGCAAATTCAGATGCAGCCCAACCTGATTCCTAGTACCATAGCGCGCCATTTTAACTGATTGAGTACAGAATGAAGTTTGCTCTGGGACAACGCTGGATTAGCGATACAGAATCCGATTTAGGTTTAGGCACTATAGTTGCGCTGGAAGGCCGTCATTTAACACTTTTATTTCCAGCCAGTGGCGAAACCCGCCTTTACGCCCAAGCAGAAGCCCCATTAACTCGGGTACAATTTAACGTTGGCGACGAAGTGGCAAGCGCTGATGATTTTAAAATACTCGTCAGTGCCATTAAAGAACAACACGACACTTTAGTATATTGCGGTACGCGTTTAGACGATGGCAGCTATGTTGAGCTAAGAGAAACATTTCTTGATCACTTTATTAGCTTTAATCAGCCACAAGATCGTTTATTTGCCGGCCAAATAGACCGCTTTGATTGGTTTAGCTTACGTTATCAAGCTTGGCAGCATGTGCATCAACAACAACAAAACCCACTACGGGGTTTATCTGGGCCTCGTGTTAGCTTAATTCCACATCAGTTGCATATTGCTAACGAAGTGGCACAGCGCCATGCGCCGCGTGTATTGCTTGCCGATGAAGTAGGCTTAGGCAAGACTATTGAAGCTGGTTTTATTATACATCAGCAACTGATTAGCGGCCTTGCTAGCCGAGTAATGATTGTGGTACCCGATTCATTGCAACATCAGTGGCTAGTAGAAATGCTACGCCGTTTTAACTTGCACTTTTCGGTATTTGATCAAGAACGCTGTGAACAGTCAGCCTTGGATAACCCCAATCCGTTTGATACTGAACAGCTGGTATTATGTAGTTTATCATTCTTAAAAAACCAACCTCGTTGGCACCAATTAGCAACACAAAGCCAGTGGGACTTATTGGTTGTGGATGAAGCGCACCACTTACAGTGGAGCGAGGATAACCCAAGTGAAGAATATCAACGCATTAGCGACTTAGCGCAAAATACGGCAGGGCTTATTCTGTTAACGGCCACACCCGATCAGTTAGGCCATGAAAGCCATTTTGCCAGATTAAAGCTGCTAGACCCTGCTCGTTTTCATAGCTACGACGCATTTTTGCAGGAGGAGCAGCGCTACCAGCATATTGCTACTGTAGCTATTCCGCTATTAGAGCAGCGTATTTTAACTACTGCAGAAGCTGCCGCACTGCGTCAAGCGTTAACTGAAAGCGATATTAGTAGTGAGCTTAAACAAATAAACGATGTGGATGCTAGCGCAGAACTGCAAGCTCAAGCTCGTCAACGATTATTGTCTCAGCTGTTAGATCATCACGGCACTGGCCGTATACTATTTCGTAATAGTCGTGCCAGTGTGAAAGGTTTTCCTCAGCGTCATGCTCATCTGACCCCGCTTGTATTACCAGAACAATATCAAAACGCATTAAAAGTGCACTTTAGCCTTAATCCGTCACTGACAGAAGCCCAGCGAATTCGGGCCAACTTATTTCCTGAGCAAGTATTACAACAGCTTGATACCAACAGTAATTGGTGGCAATTCGACCCACGTGTTGACTACTTATTAAACCTATTGAAACAACACAAGCATGATAAGTTTTTACTTATCTGCGCTCATGCCGAAACCGCAATTGCGTTAGAAGAAGCCGTGCGCGTGCGTGAAGGTATTCGTGCCGCTGTGTTTCACGAAGGGATGACAATACTGGAACGCGATAAAGCCGCCGCTTATTTTGCTCAAGAAGAATATAGTGCACAGTTATTAGTCTGCTCGGAAATAGGTAGTGAAGGCCGTAATTTCCAGTTTGCGCATCATTTAGTATTATTTGATTTGCCGCTCAATCCAGATTTATTAGAGCAGCGAATTGGCCGTCTTGACCGAATTGGCCAACGTGAAGATATTCAAATTCATTTACCGTATTTTACTAATCATAGTCAGCAGGTATTGTTGGAATGGTATCAGCACGGGTTAAATGCCATAGAACATACGTGCCAAACTGGCCGTGTCGTATTTGAACATTTTTCCCCCCAATTATTGTCGCTATTAACTCAACCAAATATCGACACACAACTACTTGCCAATATTATTGAGCAAACTCAGCAACTCAACGCTGCATTAAAACAAAAATTAGAGCAAGGCCGAGATCAACTGCTGGAAATAAACTCTGGTGGTGGCGCCGCTGCAAAAGCATTGGCAGAACGGCTGGCAACACAAGATAATGACACCGCTCTGCCTATGTTAATGTTTAAAGCCTGGGATATGCTGGGTATTAATCAAGATGACCGCAATGATACTAGCATCATTCTTTCACACTCTGAACACATGCACTGCACCAGCTATCCTGGGTTAGGTGATGATGGTGTAACTGTTACTTTTGATAGAGCAACCGCACTAGCAGAAGAAGATATTCAATTATTAAGCTGGGACCATCCAATGGTTCGCGGTACGTTAGATATTTTGACCACCGAACCCCATGGCAGTAGCTCTGTTGCTATTCTAGTAAACAAAGCGCTACCCGTTGGCAGTTATTTATTAGAATTAAACTTTATTGTTGAAGCCAGTGCTCCAGCTACGTTACAACTGAATCGTTACTTACCTGCAACCCCACTACGCTTACTGCTAGATAAAAATGGCAATAATCTTTCTGAAAACGTTAGCTTTGAGCAATTAAATAAGCAGCTAAAGCCAATTGGCCGACAAAATGCGAGCAAGCTAGCCAGCGCATTACAAACTACAGTGCACCCCTTAATTGCCAAGGCAACCAGCTTAGCGCAAACCAAGTTAGATACTATTGTCGGTAAAGCACAACAACACGCGCAGCAAACATTGTATGAGCAACAACAGCGTTTAGTTACGCTAAAAAAATTTAATCCATCAGTGCGCCAAGATGAAATTAACGCATTACACAATCAACAACTACAAATAGCCGATTACATTAGCAAAGCACGGTTAAAGCTAGATGCTATTCGGCTAATTGTTGTAAGCCACGATTAATTATGTTGCTGCATTATGCACCACCAATGTCGCCTTATTTAGATATTTTATATCAGGATGATGCGCTGGTGGTGTTTAATAAACCCAGTGGCTTACTTACTGTGCCTGGCAAAGCGCCCGAACATAAAGACAGTCTAGAATATCGTGCTCGGTTAGTTTGGCCTGGCATTCGTATTGTTCATCGGTTAGATATGGCCACCTCAGGCGTAGTATTAATGGCGTTAACCGCTGCTAGCCAGCGCGAACTTAATCGCCAATTTCAGCAACGCGAAACCGAAAAGCATTATATAGCTCGAGTAAAAGGTAGCGTAGAAGCAGATACAGGCAGTATTGATTTGCCATTAATTTGTGATTGGCCAAATAGACCAAAACAAAAAATATGCTATCAATATGGCAAGCCTTCATTAACGCATTATCAGGTACTGCAGCGTGATCAAAGTTCAACACGACTTAAATTAACGCCAGTTACTGGGCGCTCACATCAACTAAGAGTGCATTTGCAGTGGTTAGGTCACGCAATCCTCGGTGATAAATTTTACGCCGATGACATCTCTTATCAAGCCGCCAGTCGCTTATTGTTGCATGCTGAAAAGTTGACATTTTACCACCCAGATACGGGACAGCCCTTAATATGTTTTGCTGCTTGCCCTTTTTAATTTAAAAAAGTACTACAACATTAACCCACCGTTCATATAATCGATGTATAATAAGTTCAATAATGTTTTTAAATTATTTAAATGATATGTACGAAGCGCATTTGATAATGCACTTTAGTGCAAGATGAGCCTAAGGAGAAATGGATGAAACTTAATAAAACGTTTTTAGCAGTAGCGGCAGCAGTGCCATTATTTAGTAGTGCAGTAATGGCCGACGCTGTAAGTTCTGCAGATTTAAAAGAACGCGTATTTGGTTCAATTTTCGCAGAATACTACATGCCAGATACAGATAAAACTGAATCTGCTGCGTGGAATTACATGGAAAAAGACTGGGGCTACGGTTTAGAGTTAGGTTACTACCTAACGGAACAGTGGGCATTACGTGCAGAGTATGCCAAGTTAGACTTAAGCTCAAAGTTAGATGGTTCAGATGCTGATGGTAAACGTCTTGGTATCGCCGCAATGTACCATTTAGCTCAACTGCCGTCAGTTTATATCGTAGGTGGTTTAAATCGCATTGATGCAGTAAGAAACACAACGGCATTAAACCTAGGTGTTGGTTACAAGCATTTCTTTAATCAAAACTTCGCACTGTTTGCTGAAGCTAATCGTTTCCAAGGTATCGATAAGTCTTATGCTGACGCGGGAATAAAATTGGGTATGACTTATGTGTTTGGTACGGCAGCAGCTGCTCCAGCACCAGCACCAGCGCCTACTCCAGTTGCTCCAGCACCAGTTGCACAACTAGATTCAGACGCTGACGGCGTATTAGACAACGTAGATAAATGTGCTAATACACCGGCGAACCATAAAGTAGACGCAACAGGCTGTACTATTTACCAAGAGAAGATGGCATCAGTAGGCGATATTGATATTGAAGTTCGTTTCCCATTCGACTCAGCAGTAGTACCACAAAGCCAGCGCGTTGATGTTGAAAACTTAGGTGCGTTTATGCAGCGCTTCCCTGAATCAACAGTAAAAATTGAAGGTCACGCGTCAAACATTGGTAATCCAGCATATAACATGCGTTTATCAGAGCGTCGTGCTAATGCAGTTGCAGACATGCTGAAGAAAAACTTCAACATCGACTCATCACGTATCAGCGCAGTAGGCTACGGTGTTACACGTCCTCGCGTTGAAGGTTCGACTCGTGCAGCACACGCAGCTAACCAGCGCATTGAAGCTAAAGTAACGGCTAAAATTAAAGAGCCAGTATTACGCTAAGCAATTGTTTTAACTCAAAGCCGCTGTCAAACAGCGGCTTTTTTTTAGCCTAAATTAATGGTAATTAATATTTTTGCTAACTCTGCATAATCTAATTATGCTAGCATCATCGCTCGCCGCTAACCTTATGTAGTATTACAATAATGTAGTTTGATCTAATAGCGTGCTTGGAGTTTACAATGTCTAAATGCCATTATCTGCTAAATGTAGCAAGTTTATTTGCGCTTTTTTCGGTATCAGCTGAGCAAACACCACTGGTGTCGTTGAGCGCAAACTCTCATGTTTGCAATGCCGAATCAGAAGTAGCGCGTTTAGCTGAAAATGAACATTTACAGGAAATGGCTAAAGCACTAGTTGAATTTAAACCTACCAAATTTTGTTTTATTCTGCCCGACTCAGCTGATGTAACAATTCTCGAGCAGCAGCCAAACTATATTAAATTTGACTATAAATCCCAAGTTCTATACACCTTTCGAAAATACATTATCACAACAACCGTAGCTGCTAATAACAGTTAAAGTAAACCGCTGCGCTGCCGATAGCCTGTTAAGCCGAGCTATGGATCATCAGTATGCGACAAAACGTTATTAGCTATTTACTCATAATGTATTGTTTGACAATGTCATCAATCATTTTAGCGGTGCCGTCTACTGAACAAAACTATGCTGCAGACATAATACGTCAGTTGCCAGCAGATGAAGTTGTAGCATTAAACATAGATGAGCAACAAACCTTTATGTCGCTGCAGCGTGAAACCTTAACCAGCTATACTAAGGGTACTGCAATTTTATTACCTGATGGTAATGAGCATGCAGCAAGCTCCAAGCACATAGATCTACTGCGCCAGCAGCTAAACAGTTACGGCTGGTACACGCTAGCAATAATGCCGCCTACATTACCCGTTGAATTAAATGAAAAAAGCCTAGATAGCTACCAACAAGCGCTATTACAACGATTGAATGCAGCTCAAAAACAAGCTCAATTGCATAGTGGTGTTACCATTATTATTGCCCAAGGCACTAGCGCAGCGCTACTCAACCAACTTTTTTCCACAAATCAGCTAGCTGAACCCGCCGCCTTTATTATGCTTGGCGCTTTTCTTCCTGAGGCAACATTAAATCGTAACATCGCTAAAGCACTAGCAACACATCAGGTGCCCACACTAGATATTAGCAGTCAACAAGATAACGCTATGGTAACAAGCCAATTAAAGCTTAGGCGTCAGTTAGCAAATAAACATTTAAAAGCATTATACCGACAGCGTTTAGTTAATGGCTCTGGCTATAATGCGGATGTGCAACAATGGGTGTTTCAAGAAATATACGGCTGGCTTGGCTCAGTCGGTTTATAGTTTATCTATTATGTCGCTGCTGTTTAATAAGTTCATAGGCAGACTGAATGTCCTGAGTTTTGCGTTTAGCAACATCTAACATTTCTGCAGGCACCCCTTTGGCCATCAACTTATCAGGATGATGCTGTATCATCAATTTACGGTATGCTTTCTTTAATACGTTATCGCTAACATCCGCGGATACACCCAATAGCTGATAGGCATCTGCCAACGTATCTTTCGCGGTTTGGCCACGGCTAAAATTAGTACGTGAAGAAAAACGGCTTTGTGCCTGATGTGCCTGCAATAATCGCTCTAACTGCGCAACACTGTAGTTAAGGTAACCCGCAACCTGTTGCAGTAAGCCATATTGGCTGGCCGTCATATTACCGTCAATACAAGCAATACTTAATTGAATTTCAAGAAATAACTGCAGCACATCCTTATGTCGTCGATAAGCATAATAAAACTGCTGTAGCTGTTGCCTTAGCGGAAAACTTGCCGCTTTACCATCACGAAACGCAGCTTGAGCCTCTTTTTGTTGAAGGTTATTTAAACCTAACTGGTTCATATAGGCGGTTGCATGTTGAATATGCACCGAGGTTACCGTACCTGTGGCCTTAGCAATGTGTCCCATTGTAGAAAATGTAGTGTAATGAAATAACCCTTGTTCATCAGCACTGTCTTTAAATAAACCGCTAAAGCCGCCACCTTGCTCAAACTGCTGCCGAAACGCCTTATCAAACCAGTGCCCGAGCAAAAGACCAATAATTAATCCTGGTAGCCTCAGTAACGCCAAACCGAATAATGCACCAAGAATTTTACCCCACACATCACACCCTTATTGTTAAACCAACAACCAATACAAACGCAATAATAACGCCGCTACATGCCGCTAATACTATATCGGATTAGCAGGATTTCTAAAATTGATTTATCATAGCAAGCTCGCAATACAATGACGCTATTTAAATACAAGTAAGGCAAGAGTAACTGCATGAAACATGGGTTAGCGGTGGTTTTTTTTCTATTGGTTTTCAAAACCTTATCTGTAGCGCATGCTGACACCGTTTCTTCTGAGGTATGTTATCTGCCAGTTGAGCAACCGAAAATTCTTGCCCAGTTAAATGCCGCCGACCCAACGATCAGTATTTCATCAGATAACGTTACCCTTACAGATAATCAGCAGGCGCATTTTATTGGCAATGTTGAAATAACCTATCGTGATACTTTGTTGTTAGCTCCTCGAGCTAATTTTAGTAGCACCGCACAGAATATGACTGCTGATGGCGGTTTAACTTATTTCAATAAAGTACTGCAGGTCAGTGCCAGCCGTTTTACTGCCGACTTAGCGCACAACCAAGCTAGTTTAGACGACGCAAATTATCAATTTGCCGCCCAGGCTGGCCGAGGTTATGCAAAACAATTAACCGCATCTGAAGACCAGCTAGTACTTGAGCAGGCTTTATTTACTACTTGTCCCAGCAACGATAATAGTTGGGCACTACACGCCAAAGAAATTAACATTGAAGCTGATGAAGGCTGGGGGGAAGCTCACCACGCCATATTTAGAATTAAAGATATTCCTGTTTTATATCTGCCCTATATTACATTTCCAGTAAACGAACAGCGACGTAGCGGCCTATTATTGCCGAAGATTGGCAGCTCACAAAAATTAGGCGTTGATTTTGAACTGCCATATTATCTAAATTTGGCACCTAATTATGACCTAACGTTAACGCCGCGCTACATGAGTAAACGCGGCGCACAGCTAAAATCTGAGTTTCGTTACCTAACTGAAGCCCATCAAGGCAGTTTGCAACTTGAGTACTTGAACTCTGACAACGAGAAAGATAGTGATTTTGGCGCGCGTTATCTTAGCCACTTTAGCCACTTAAGTGATCTAACGCCAAGGCTCCGGGCTTTTATTGATGTTACCGACGTAAGTGATGATGCTTATATTAGTGAGCTGGGCTCAGATTATAGCAACCAAAGTGACACACAACTTTTACGCGAAGCAGCATTAAACTATTACGGCGAACAAGTACATTCGCAGCTTAGAGTACAAAGCTTCGAGATCTTGGGTAATTACAACAAGGCTTACAGCTCATTACCAGAGCTAAGTCTCACCTCGGCAAAACCAGTAGCCCTGTTTCCTGGTATTAATTTTGCTTGGCAAGCGCAGTATGCGCATTTTTACAATGACGAAGCTGCCATAGATCGTGCTAATCGTCTGCACCTTGAACCTAGTATCAGCCTACCCTTTGTGACTCCGGCATTCGAGTTTACTGCCGAAGCGAGTCTGCTTTATACCTATTATCAGCAGCATACTAGCGACAATAGCTTAGAGATTGATCCATCAGTGACACGTACAGTACCTAAAATTCGTTTACACTCTCGATTAAATTTTGAGCGTGAATATGATTGGTTTGGTGCACCGGCCTTACAAACATTCGAGCCACAAATTCAATATCTATATATTCCGTATCGTGAACAAAGCCCGATTGGCTTGTACGATACCACCCGCTTGCAAGACGATTATTATGGCCTGTTTCGTATCAACCGGTATTCTGGTTTAGATCGAATTAACGAAGCCAACCAGCTAACTGTTGGCTGGACCAGCCGGTTTTATGATAATGTTGATAACGAGTTATTTCGCTTTAGTTTAGGCCAAATCTTCTTTTTAAAACAACCGAGCATGTCCGCAGACCTGCTGGAAGATTTTAGCTCATCTGAATCTATGCTGGCAGCAGAGCTTATTTGGCATTGGTATCGTAAATGGTACTTTAGCTCAGCAGTACAGTATGATGTTGATAGCAACGAAGTGATGAAAAGCAGTGCGTCGCTAGACTACCGAGCAAGTGATAAAAGTCTTTTCCAGTTGAACCATAGGTTCAGCCGTGCAGTCTCAGGAGTGGAAATTCGACAACTCGGTGTGCTTGGCACGATGCCAGTAACCGATAACTGGCAGCTGGTCGGTAGTTACTATCGTGATCTGACAAATCGTCGTATGATAGATCTGAGCTTTGGTATGCAGTATGAATCCTGTTGCTGGGCCGTGCGACTGGTTGCAAAGCGGCAGGTTATGACCGATCTTAATCTGCCAGTTGGTAATTTTGCCCAAGCAAGCCAACTGGACAGTAGTGTAGGCATACAGTTTGTTCTCAAAGGTTTTGGCGACAGCGCCGGTTTTGGTGTGACAGATATGCTTTCAAACGGCATTTTTAATTATCGCCGACCGTACTTACTAACTAATTGATGTAGGAATTTATGAAGTTATTTCGACTTATCACTGCAACACTGCTGTGTTGTGTCAGTATTAGCAGTTTCGCTACTGAACGTGAAATAGACAGCGTTGCCGCCATAGTGGATAACAGTGTGGTGTTAGAAAGTGATATTGCAGACATTGTTGAGCGGGTTAAACGCAATGCCGCCGCACAAAACCAAACGTTACCGTCTGACGCTGCTCTGCGCACTCAGGCAACCGAACGTTTAATTCTTACCAGCTTACAATTGCAAATGGCTCAGCGTATGGGCATGCAAATAAGTGATGCACAGTTGGACGATACTATCCGTAATATCGCCCAAAATGAAAAGTTATCGTTAGATGCTTTTCGTCAACAAGTTATTAACGAAGAAGGTAATTACGAGCGGTTTCGTGAGCGGCTTCGCGATGAAATGATTACCGGCGAAGTGGTGCGTGCTAACGTGCAACGGCGTATTTATATTAGCCCTCAAGAAATCGATAGCTTAATAAAGCTGATGGAAGATCAGGGCGCGAGTAACGAGCAGTACAATATCGGTCATATTCTTATTGCTATTCCAAGCCAAGCAACCGCAGAAGATATTACTGAGACCAAAGATCGTGCAGATAAAGTTATGCAACTTTTACGCGACGGCAGTGACTTTAAGCGCATTGCAATAGCATCGTCTTCAGGTTCTAACGCCCTCGAAGGTGGTGACCTTGGTTGGATGAATATTAACGAAATGCCAACCTTGTTCTCTGAAGCTATTCGCGGCCGTAAAAAAACTGATATTATTGGGCCACTGCGTTCTGGTGCTGGTTTTCACATCCTCACAATTTTTGATATTCGCGGTGAAAACGTAGCCGACATCAACGAAATAAAATCTCGTCATATACTTATTAAGCCGTCAATTATCGTTAGCGAAGACCGTGCCCGCAGCATGTTGGCAGAGTTTGCCGCAAAAGTTCGCTCTGGCGAGGCAGATTTTGCAGAGTTAGCAAAGCAGCACTCTGAAGACCCGGGTTCTAAATTAAACGGCGGTGATTTAGGCTGGAGTGAGCCCAGTATTTTTGTACCAGCATTTCGAGACACTCTAAACAGATTAGCAATAAATGAGATTAGTGAGCCATTTCGCACTGAACATGGTTGGCATATCGCCCAAGTATTAGATAAACGCACCGTAGACGCTACAGCTGATAAAAAGCGCGAACAAGTGTACCGAATGATTTTTAATCGCCGCTACAACGAAGAAGCCAGTAACTTTTTACGCGAATTACGTGCTGAAGCGCATATTGAAGTCATGTCGGAGAAATAAATGACACTACGCATTGGCATTACTCCGGGAGAACCTGCAGGCATAGGCCCTGATCTGGTAATAAAACTGGCGCAGCAAGATTGGCCGGTTGAACTGGTGGTTTGTGCCAATGCCGAACTTTTAATTGAGCGCGCTGCGCAGCTACAACTGCCGTTACGGTTGCTACCTTACAATGCAACAATCAGCCCTAAAGCACAGCAAGCAGGTAGCCTAACGATAGTTGATTTCGCACTAGAAGAACCAGTGATCACTGGGCAGCTTAATGCGGCCAACGGTGGCTACGTCATACAAACCCTAACCTTTGCCGGCGAAAAAGCTATAAGTGGTGAATTTGACGCTATTGTCACTGGCCCAGTACACAAAGGTATTATCAATAAGGCGGGAATTCCCTTTAGCGGCCATACTGAATTCTTCGCGTTACAGTCTAATACCCCCTATGTTGTAATGATGTTGGCTACAGAAGGACTACGAGTAGCTTTGGCAACAACCCATATTCCTCTAGCTTATGTGGCCAAAGCTATTACCGCTGAACGCCTAACCAAGGTTATTGGTATTTTGCATCATGATTTACAACAGAAATTTGCTATAGCGCAACCAAAAATTTATGTTTGCGGTTTAAACCCACATGCGGGTGAAGATGGCCATCTTGGCCGTGAAGAACTCGATATTATTATTCCCACCCTAGATAAGCTGCGCGCGACAGGTATGAATTTAATTGGTCCTCTACCCGCCGATACCTTGTTTCAACCCAAATACTTGAACGACGCCGACGCCGTACTTGCTATGTACCATGATCAAGGCTTACCCGTACTAAAACACATGGGTTTTGGTCGTTCAGTAAATATTAGTTTAGGCCTGCCCTTACTAAGAACGTCTGTAGATCATGGTACTGCTCTGGACTTAGCGGGGACAGGCAAAGCCGACGCCGGTAGCTTATTTCATGCTGTGAACCAAGCAATTATAATGGCCACTAAAACGATGACGATAAATGACTGATAACGTACACCAAGGGCACCGCGCCCGTAAGCGCTTTGGCCAAAACTTTTTACATGACCCTCAGGTTATAGGCCGTATTGTTAAAGCCATAGCGCCTAAACCTAACGATGTTTTAGTTGAAATTGGCCCAGGCCTTGGCGCGCTAACAGAGCCTGTCGCCGAAATAGCTAGGCACTTAACTGTAGTTGAACTGGATAGAGATTTAGCCGAGCGGTTACAACAACACCCACAATTAGCAGACAAACTGACGATTTACCAAGCTGACGCAATGAAGTTTGATTTCACCAGCTTGGTAAAAAATGGCCAAAAAATGAAAGTGTTTGGCAATCTGCCTTACAATATCTCCACTCCTTTATTGTTCCACCTTTTTCAATATGCTGATTTAATTGAAAATATGCATTTTATGTTACAAAAGGAAGTTGTGCAGCGCATGACCGCCACTCATGGTAGTAAAGCTTTTGGGCGCTTAAGTGTAATGACACAGTACTACTGTGAGGCTATTCCGGTAGTTCAAGTCGGCCCCGGCGCCTTTAAACCTGCGCCAAAAGTAGATTCTGCAGTCGTACGCTTAATTCCTAGGGCCATTGCAAGCCGAGCTCCAGTGGCGGCAGAAGTATTAAACCGTGTTTGCCTAGAAGCGTTTAATCAACGCCGTAAAACACTGCGCAATTGTTTTAGCAACTTTGCGACGGCGGAGCAGATAGAGCAGCTTGGCTTAAACCCCGGATTACGACCTGAACAACTAAGCGTGGATGATTTTATACACATTGCACAATGGCTGCAGCAACAAGAGTCTGGTTTATGACATCTCATTTTAATGTGCCAGTAGAAGTAGAAACATTATATATTGCTGCGCAATCTGATCCGGCAGCAGGGCGTTTTGTTTTTGCCTACACAATTACCATTCGTAATCATAGCGACCAGCCTCTTCAGCTGTTGCGCCGCTACTGGCTTATTACCGATGCCAATGGCAAGCAAACTGAAGTAGAAGGCGACGGCGTTGTTGGTGAACAACCTAACTTAGCACCAGGTAGCAGCTACCGTTATACCAGCGGCGCAATACTAGAAACACCGGTTGGCACCATGCAAGGGCATTATGAAATGGCCACCGAACAAATGGAGCGGTTTCATGCCGCCATACCCTTGTTTAGACTAGCCATGCCTAATATTCTTAATTAATGGCTACCTACGTCATTGGCGATTTGCAAGGTTGCTATGATGCCCTTCAACGGTTGCTACAGCATATTAATTACCAGCCACAGCAAGATAAACTTTGGTTTTGTGGTGATTTAGTAGCAAGAGGTCCGCAATCCTTAGAATGTCTACAGTTTGTTAAAAGTCTCGGCAGCTCTGCTGTTACTGTATTAGGCAATCATGATCTCCATCTAATTGCTTGTTACTATGGTGTCGGTGAAGTAAAAGCACAGGACTTACTCCAGCCAGTATTTGCTAGCCCAGAACTGGACGATCTGATTCACTGGCTATGCCAACAGCCGCTGCTTCACATCAGTGAAGACCAGCGTTATATGCTAGTGCATGCCGGTTTATCACCGCAATGGTCAGTTAAACAAGCCATTGAAATGACACAGGAAGTACAGCATCAACTTCGTACTGCACCTTTGCTTCTATTGCAGCATATGTATGGAAATAAACCTAATAGCCTTGCAGATATCACAACGGAGCAAGAGCGTTGGCGATTCACTATTAATAGCTGCACCCGAATGCGTTTTTGCCGACCCAACGGTTCGTTACAGTTAAAAGAAAAGGGCCATCCGCGAAATCAGTTAAAGTTAATACCTTGGTATGAATTCTGGCGCAGTAAACTGCAACCTGAGCTATTTTTTGGCCACTGGGCGTCGTTAAATGGTTATAGTCCCGTTACTAATATACATGCACTGGATACTGGCTGTGTTTGGGGAAATACTCTCACCGCATATTGTATTGAAACCCAACAACGTTATAGTGTCGTAGGTTTTAAACCGACACAGTATAACTAATTGCGTTGTGCAAACTTGTTCAGCTTAGCATCTTAAATTAAGGTGCATTACTAATGCAAAAAGTGGGAGTTGTTATGAAGTTAACCGTTGCATTAAAAGTTAAAGGCGGATTTGGTATTATCTCGCTACTGCTATTACTTATTGGTATAACTGCTTACGGCAGTTTAAGCAGTATCAGTACCTCAACCGCTGAAGTAAATAAAGTATCTATCCCTGCATTAGAGAACAGTGCCGCAATGCAAAGTGAGTTTGTAGTAATGAGCAAACTTAACTTACAAGCCTTTAACGCCACTACACTATCTGAAATTGAGCAGCTACGGCGCCAATTTGATGCCGAACAAGAACGCTATCAGCAAGCGGCTAAACGACTAGCAATAGCAGTGCAAGATGAAGCAACACTGAAATCAGCCGCAGCTGCAGTCAATGAGTCATATAGCAACTTTACGCCAGCAGCAACACGTTTATTTGAGCAACTAAATAATAGCCTTCGCTTACGTGATGACATTGATAATAAGTTGGTAGACTTAGAAACACACGCCGATGATATGGCTTCACTTATTCTAGATTTCACCGACACCCGGGATGTACAAAAACGTTTTCCTCGCTCTTATCAAGCCGCTACCAGTATTGAAACCGGTATTAATACCCTGATCAGTAACGTAGTTGATTTAAACCGTACGGCATCTGATGCCACCGCGAATACCATCAACAATGAAATTGCTTTTCGTTTAAAAGAATTAAATGAGCAATTTGCAGTAATACAAACCGAGACTAGCGGTAAGGTTAATCTAGTAAATGAATTACAAGAAAAAATAAGCCAAATAAACACATTATTAAATGAAAATAATGGCATCCCCAATATTAAGCTTAAGCGTTTGCAAAGCACTGCCGATGCAACCGCTTTACTGGCCTCTGCTGAAGAGCAAGCCACCAATGGTATGGCAAGCCTTGCTCGGCTATTAAATCAAGCCAGTAAAGCTGCAGAAATGATTCAAAACGATTCTGCCACTGGCGTATCAAATGCCATTACTACTATATTCATAGTGGTACTACTTTCAATTATATTTTCTATTATTATTGCTACATTAACGGTGCGCAGCATTTCAATACCGCTGACCAAAGTTAACCAGATTTTAAGCGTGGTGGCATCGGGCGATATGACACAAAAACTCGATGATAGCGCTCAAGACGAGTTTGGTGACTTAGCACGTAACTGCAATACCGTAATTGGCAATTTGCAACAGCTAATACAAGGTATTATTTCTCGCTCGACTCAGCTTGCTGCAGCATCAGAGCAGACATCAGCTATTACCGTGCAAACAACTCAAGCCATTCGCGAACAGAAATCTCAGGTTACCCAAGCGGCAACTGCAACCACCGAAATGAGCAGTACCTCTCAAGGCGTGCTGCAAAGTTCTAACGACGCATTGGCTGAAATTAAAAATGCCGACAACGAAGCTGAACGTGTTAGAGGTATTTCTCTTGAGAACAAAGCAATTATTATTCAACTATCACGCGAAGTTGACCAAGCCTCAGTGGTGATCAATAAGCTGCATAAAGATAGTGCATCAATTGGTAGCATTTTAGACGTTATTCGTGGCATAGCAGAGCAAACCAACTTACTGGCATTAAACGCAGCAATTGAAGCCGCGCGCGCAGGCGAACAAGGCCGAGGCTTTGCGGTAGTTGCAGATGAAGTCCGTTCATTAGCCAGTAAAACTCAGGCCTCTACCCAAGAAATTCAAGCAATGATCCAAGTATTGCAAAGTGGCGCTCAGGCGGCAGTAGAAGCAATGAATAAAGGTAAAAAGCAAGCAGAAGAGTGTGTAGATAAAACTGAAGTAGCAACGTTGGCACTTGACTCAATTACTCAAGCGGTACATTTAGCCCACGATATGAGTGAGCAAATATCTGATGCTGCTAAAGAGCAAAACCATGTATCGCATGAGATCAGTAAACTATTGGAATCTATTGTATCTATCGCTGAAGAAACTGCATCAGGCGCAGAACAAACCTCTGAATCTAGTCATGAAGTAGCACGTTTAGCAGAAGAGCTGCGCGTATCAGTTGAGCAATTTAAAGTATAATGTAATTTGTAACAGCAATAAAAAAACCGCGAATACGCGGTTTTTTTATTGCTCAGTTAAAATGAGCTTGTCAGTAATATAAACGTCTAACTAATCACCTTCACCGGCACGAGCTTTTAATACCGCTAACAATGGCGACGCAGAATACCCATTGGCTTCGGCCCAAGCTATATCTCCAGCGTTTGCGATAGCCGTACCAGGTAACTGCTTAGCAATAAACTCACCAACGTCTACTGCGTTACTTTTAAACGCATGACGCAGCAAACTATCGCCATTGCACACCACACCATCATAAATATTGCGTAGCCGCAGTCGATAATCACTCAGTACCTTACGTAAACGGTTTTTATCATCTGCAGTTACATAATCACACATTGACGCAGCTAACTGATCATCGGCTACTGCAACCGGTGCAATTAACAACGACAGTGTTACCGCAGCACCACAAAATATAGTTGGCAATAATCTCATTCACTACTCCTTGCTGAACATCACATGAATTATATTAACAACATGTTTGTAATGGTGCAAATTATGCCGAAATCAAATTGCTCGTTCTAAGGTAATAAAACGGCATGCATAAGGGTTAGCAGAATCAGCAGGCTGCACATATTCGTCTATCACTTGCCAAGCCCCTGCACTACTCGATTGATAATCCGGAAAAAATGCATCGCCGCTTACATTTAAATCAATCTTAGTCAGGTATAAAACCTGTGCTAATGGTAAGCACTGTTTATAAATTTCGGCACCACCGATAACTACTACCTCAGCTTGCCCTTCTAATAATTCGAATGCTTGCGCCAAACTGGTTACCCACTCAGCGCCACAACTATCCAGTGGTGCAGTGCGGCTGATGACAACATTTCGTCGACCTGGCAAGGGCTTACCTATAGATTCAAAAGTTTTCCGCCCCATTACTACAGGTTTACCCAGAGTAAGGCGCTTAAAATGCTTTAAATCTGCGGGCAGATGCCACGGCATTTGGTTATCTTTACCAATTACCCGGTTGTCTGCCATAGCTGCTATCATCGAAATTATCATTTACAGATACCTTAACGTTGATAAATTACTTCTACATCGTAGTCGTCTTCATCAAAGTCATCATCGTCGTCGTCTTCATCTTCGGCAACAGGCTGAATATCAACTGGACTATCATCCCATTTAAATGTTACAGGATCAGCTATTGGGTCTGCTGGCTCTTCTACAGGTAATAGTTCTATATAATTAAGAATATCTGCAGCTAGCCTATCGGTGTTTGTCCGCCCTGCGGCAGCAATTTTAAATACTGGCCCGTCCCACTCAAGCGCAGACGTCACCTTGGCAATAATTTCTTCTAGCTCATCAGCCATCACGAGATCAAGTTTATTAAAAACTAACCAACGCGGTTTTCCGGCTAACTTTTGACTATATTTTGCCAACTCATGCACTATTGTAACTGCGTTTTCTGCAGGATCTGAACCATCCGCAGGTAGTACGTCAACTACATGTAACAATAAACGGCATCTTTCGAGATGTTTTAAAAACTGTATACCTAAACCTGCGCCCTCAGCCGCACCTTCAATTAAACCAGGTATGTCAGCGATAACGAAAGAACGGTGCGCTTCAACACGAACCACACCCAAATTAGGCACCAAAGTAGTAAACGGGTAATCAGCAACTTTGGGTTTTGCCGATGAGACAGCGCGAATAAGTGTCGATTTACCAGCATTAGGTAAACCGAGCAAGCCTACATCAGCTAATAACAATAATTCTAAACGTAAATTACGAATTTCACCGGGCGTACCATTGGTTTTTTTCCGCGGCGCTCGGTTAGTACTGCTAGCAAAACGGGTATTACCCAAACCATGCCAACCACCTTTTGCCACCAACAGGCGTTGACCAATATGGGTTAAATCACCTAATATTTCGTCGGTATCAACGTCTACTGCGCGAGTACCTACAGGTACACGTAAGGTTAAATCTTTGCCGCGCTTCCCCGTACAGTTAACACTAGCGCCATTTTCACCGCGCTCGGCGCGATGAAATTTTTCAAATTGAAAATCAACTAGGGTATTCAGGTTCTCGTCTGCAACCAGATAGACATCGCCGCCGTCGCCGCCGTCGCCGCCGTTAGGACCACCCTTTGATACAAATTTTTCACGTAAAAAACTGATAATGCCATTGCCACCATCACCGGCTTCAACTCGAATTATCGCTTCATCTACAAACTTCATTGGGTGCGTCCTGATTAATCAGTTTAATTCTAGCCAATTGCTAACTAGAACAAGTATAACTTAGGTTATTAAAACATGCCGAAAAACACATTTCGACACCTATATCACAGTTTATTTAATAAAAAACCCCGCACGAGGCGGGGTTTCTTTGAAGATTTTCAGCTTATTCGCTGACGATGCTCACAAACTTACGATTGTGTTCACCTTTAACTTCAAATTTCACTTTACCTTCGGTTAAAGCGAATAAAGTATGGTCTTTACCGATACCAACGTTAGTGCCAGCGTGGAATTTAGTACCACGTTGACGCACGATGATGCTACCAGCTAATACAGACTCACCGCCAAAACGTTTAACACCTAAGCGTTTAGCTTCTGAATCACGACCGTTACGAGTGCTACCTACACCTTTTTTACTTGCCATGTGTCGATACTCCTGTTACGCGCTGATACTGGTAATTTTCACTTCAGTAAACCACTGACGGTGGCCCATCTGATTACGTGAATGCTTACGACGACGGAATTTAACGATTTTAATTTTATCGCCACGGCCATGAGTGACCACTTCCGCTACTACTTTACCACCTTCAACTAAAGGTGCACCGATGCTGATTTGTTCGCCATTAGCGACCATCATTGGTGTAAATTCGATTGTTGCGCCGGTTTCTAAGTCTAATTTTTCAAGACGTAGAGTCTGACCTTCCGTCACACGGTGCTGTTTGCCACCACTTTGGAAAACCGCGTACATAGTTAACTCCGTACAAAGCACGCCATCGCTTTTTTAAGGGGCGTGTTAATTCAATTCACAGGGCGCGAATTGTACGCAATTTCCTATACCCCCGCAAGTAGTAATATAAAAAAGATCACTGATGTTAGAAAAGGATCTAGTTTTGAGTTGGGACTCTGTGCCTGATGGTGTAGAATTGCAGCCATTCTTTGGCTTAAGCAGTTGTTTTTCATGACGCTCGAACAGATCCAGCAGTTATCATCTGCCGATATGGCTGCGGTTAATAAACATATTTTTTCACAACTAAACTCCGATGTTGCCTTGATCAATCAATTAGGCATCTACATCGTTAATAGTGGTGGTAAACGCTTACGGCCATTACTTGCGGTATTAGCGGCTAGAGCTCTTGGCTATGAAGGCAGCGCCCACATTACCGTTGCGGCCATTATTGAGTTTATTCATACCTCAACTTTACTGCATGACGATGTCGTAGATGAATCTACGCTGCGAAGAGGTAAACAAACAGCTAACGCAGTGTTTGGTAACCAAGCTAGCGTACTAGTTGGTGACTTTCTGTATAGCCGTTCATTCCAAATGATGGTGTCATTAAATGACATGCGTATTATGCATGTGCTAGCTGACGCAACTAACATCATCGCTGAAGGCGAAGTGCTACAGCTGATGAACGTTAACGATCCAGATACCACTGAACAAAGCTATATGCAGGTTATTTACTGCAAAACAGCAAAACTGTTTGAAGCTGCTACGCAATTAGCCGCCATTATTACACAGCAACCTGAAGCTGTAGTGAACAGTATGAAATTATACGGTATGCATCTTGGTACTGCTTTTCAGTTAATTGATGACGTTTTAGATTATCAAGCTGACGCCTTAGAGCTAGGTAAAAATATCGGTGATGATCTAGCTGAAGGCAAACCTACCTTACCGCTTATTCATGCACTAAAACACGGCACGGCACAGCAAAAAGCGCTAATTAGTGAAGCGATAGAGCAAGGTAATGGCATGCTGCATCTTGATGCAATTATGACAGCACTGCACGACACCAAAGCGTTTCACTACACGCGCAACCTTGCTGAACAAGAAGCAGAGAAAGCGCGTCAAGCGCTGGCAACGCTGCCGGAATCTGCTTACAAACAAGCTCTACTGGCACTAGCCGATATTGCCGTATCCAGAACGCATTAATCGCAGTTAAGTGTATATAATAGAAAAGGCGCATCAGCGCCTTTTTTTAAGCAAAAACTAACTTAATTATTTTTTACATATTCTTCGCCAAGCGTAATATCTGCTTGCAAGGTACCTAGCATATCGTTCATCGCTTTTTGCTCAAAAGCACTTAATGTACCTATCGGCAACAACGCTTCCACACCATTTTTACCTAAGGTTATTGGCTGAGCAAAGAAACGAGCGTGTTCGCCGTTGCCTTCAACATAAGCATACTCAGTTACTTTTTCGCCTTGTAAACCTTTCACTAAAGATAGACAAAAACGCGCTGCAGCTTGGCCCATTGATAACGTCGCTGAACCGCCACCCGCTTTAGCTTCTACCACTTCAGTACCGGCATTTTGAATACGATGCGTTAATGACGCAACTTCGTCATCGCTAAAGCTTACGCCTGCAACCTGAGATAACAGAGGTAAAATAGTAGTACCGCTATGGCCACCAATTACTGGCACAGTTATTTCAGTTGGGTTTTTAGCTTTTAACTCACCAACAAAGGTTTCAGCACGAATAACATCAAGCGTGGTTACACCAAATAAGCGACGCGCATCATAAGTACCCGCTTTTTTAAATACATCAGCAGCAATTGCTACCGTAGTATTTACTGGGTTGGTAATTACACCCACTAGTGCTTTAGGGCATTGCTGTACAATAGCTTCAGCAAGCGTTTTTACTACACCGGCGTTAATATTAAATAAATCTGAACGGTCCATGCCAGGCTTACGTGGCATACCAGCAGGGATCATAACAATATCTGCACCGGCTAACGCCGTGTTTAAATCTTCTTTACCATAACCAGTTACTTTAACCGCGGTAGGGATATGACTTAAATCAACCGCAACACCCGGTGTTACTGGCGCTAGATCGTACAATGCGAGATCTGTACCTGCTGGCAAGTCTAGCTTCAGTAATAATGATAATGCCTGACCAATACCACCGGCGGCACCTAAAACGGCTACTTTCATGATTATTTCCCTCGATAACGATTGAATGAAAAACGCGCCAACAATACTGAAACCGCGTAAAAAACACAAATAGCTTAAGCTTAAAGTTTAGGCATTTTAGCGAATTTTAATCTAGTTTACTTCACAAAGTGTCGCCAGCGACGAACTTTGTTAAGATAGTGGCAATAAATTACAAAAATGAGCACGGTATGACTAAACAAGCTAAGCAAGAAGCGTTAATTCAGGCTTTTAAATCAATATTAAAAACTGAAAGCTTTGGTTCTCAAGGTGAAATTGTTGACGCGTTAAAAAACGATGGCTTTGACAATATTAGCCAGTCAAAAGTATCACGCATGTTAAGTAAATACGGTGCCGTTCGCACGCGTAACGCCAGACAAGATATGGTTTACACCCTGCCATCAGAATTAGGCGTACCAACCACTAAAAGCCCATTGCGACAGCTAGTATTAGATATTGAGCATAACGACGTGATGATCATTATTCGTACTAGCCCTGGTGCAGCACAGCTTATTGCACGATTACTTGACTCGGTAGGCAAAGCGGAAGGCGTACTGGGAACTATCGCGGGTGATGATACGATTTTCATTGCTCCTATAAGCGTAAAAAATATAGATTTTACGCTTACTAAGGTTACTGAATTATTTGAGAAAGTGTAATTAAAGCTTAAATTTAATCTGTGGCTGATAACTCAAGAAAACTGATAGAGGGTGCGAAGAACGCTGCACTCAATTCAATATGATGATAAGCCAGCAGTAAGTCTGCCCCCACCGCATGCTCTGCTATACCTAAACGTTGATATAGTTGCTCATTCAATGCTTCAGGACTAGCGGCAAAACTCATTTGAATTAAGCCCTGACGTTTTAGCTGATAAAACGGCATATTTTGTTGTAGTACCATGGTATTTTGTTCGCCGTGTTTTTGCATAACGGCAAAATGGCTATCTGCAAGCAACAATTCTGCCGGTAAGGGCTTACCAGATACTTTATAACAGCCCATAATTTCTTCTTGGTCTACTACCGCTAATTGTTGCCATGCTTGCTGATCAAAACATAAATATTGTAGGTATAAATAACTACCTGCAGCAAAAACAGGTTGTTGCTCAGTATTTATTAACGCAACCGGCCGTCTAGTTCGTGTTCCGGGATTATAAGGTGCATCAATAAAACCAGTAAGGTTACGGCCATCTAAATAACGAAAACCTTGCAACTGTTCTTGCACTTCAACGTGGCTTTGCAATAGCTGTAATACTTGCTGACAAGCAATAATATTAACATCAAGCCGGTCTGAACGAATTTGGATCAATAGATCTATAGGTACTGGCGCCATACCAATATCATTCGCATCTATCTCTGGAAAGGTTTTTAAGGCTGCTGGCCTGGCATCAGGATAAAGCACATCCCAATAGTTACTGCCTACAGCAACCATGCCCGTTAACATCGCCTCAGAAAAATGACCCGCCAAACGATCAAACAACTGCGAGATACGTGCTAACTTATAACGCAATACCTTTTCATGGCCCTCAAAAGCATTTAATAGCAGATAAGTACCATGTAAATTTGCTTCAGCACATATTCCCAACTGTTCTCTTGCCACATCTATTCCTTTAAATCACTAAGTCCAATTCTTCTGTAAGATAAAACAACCTTTAAGCCTGCCACTTTGTGAGATATATCTCACAAATGACTGGGTTTAAGCGCTATTCACATTAAGATGAAATAGCAGTAAACACCGTAACATAATGAAATTAAACAATTAAAAATTAAATTTCACAAATTACATTATTCTTACAGCAAGTTAATTCAAAAAAACCACTGCTTTAACAAAGCTGAAAAGTTGATAATAGCTTTGTCAACGGATAGACCCAACAGGATGTAGGGTACAGCTGCAGGATGCAGTAGATTGCTAGGATAGCACAAGGATGAATAACAGGACACGCTCAGGAAGAGTATGCTTTTTTCAGTTTCATCACTGGCGCTGGAAGTAGCGAGAAAGATAAAGGAACTCTTAGGATGAGAGCGCATTGTCAGGATGACGATGCTTAAGGATAGCAGGACAAGCAAGACGCTTTAGGAACACCCTAGGATGGGGCCAAGGAAGAGCTACTACGGACAGTATCGTCAGGATGACGAAAGAATATTAGAGAGGCCGCGCAGTTTGCGGCCAACTCCTTCTGCACACTAACTTCAATATTTTTCGGTAATTCACGTCAATAACTAACTTAACTTGTACGAGTTATATTTTATGCTCGGTTTAAGTTACTTGCTAAAAAAAGCCCCGCATAGCAGGGCAAAACAACCAAGGTCCACGTGTAACACCGTTATTGGCATAGCAGCTTTGCTATACTTGCTAGGCAACTAACCACTTCATTCATCACTCTATTGCTGCAGCTCGACGATACGCTTCATAGCAGTCATATAACCTCGCAATTTTTTACCTACAACTTCAACAGGATGCTGCCTAATTGCCTCATTTACGGCAATCAGCTTTAGGTTATCAACACCGTATCGGCCGACTAAACCTTGGCCTATGTAGTCGCTAGTTAAGTTATTAATCGTATCTTTTAATAATGGCACTGCCGCATGCGAAAATAAGTAGTTACCATATTCTGCGGTATCCGAAATAACAACATTCATCTCATACAACCGCTTACGCGCAATGGTATTAGCAATCAAAGGTGTTTCATGCAACGATTCGTAGTAGGCGGATTCAGCTACAATACCGGCATCAACCATAATTTCAAATGCCAACTCAACGCCGGCTTTCACCATGGCAACAAGCAAGGTGCCATGATCAAAATATTCTTGCTCAGCAATAGTTTCTGCAGACACCGGCGCTTGCTCAAAACCGCTACTTCGGGTTTGCTCTCGCCATGTTAATAGGTTTTTATCGTCATTAGCCCAATCGATCATCATGGTACGCGAAAATTCGCCGCTAATAATATCGTCCATATGTTTTTCAAATAACGGCCGCAATGTCTGCTTAAGTTGTTCTGCTAACTCAAAGGCTTTAATTTTTTCGGGGTTACTTAAACGGTCCATCATGTTAGTAATACCGCCGTGCTTTAATGCTTCGGTTACTGTTTCCCAACCGTATTGTATAAGTTTGGCCGCGTAACCGGCTTCAATGCCATCAGCAATCATTTTATCAAAGGCTAAAATTGCCCCCGTTTGCAACATGCCGCATAAAATCGTTTGCTCGCCCATTAAGTCTGACTTAACTTCAGCGATAAATGACGACTGTAATACACCGGCACGGTCGCCGCCTGTAGCAGAAGCATAAGCCTTAGCAATAGCCAATCCCTGCCCATTGGGGTCATTTTCTGGATGCACGGCTATTAATGTTGGTACGCCAAAGCCGCGTTTATATTCTTCGCGCACTTCGGTACCTGGGCACTTAGGTGCTACCATTATTACCGTGATATCCGGTCGAATTTGCTTACCCTCCTCCACTATATTAAAACCATGTGAATAGGCTAGCGTCGCGCCCTGCTTCATTAATGGCATAATGGCTTCAACTACTGCGCTATGTTGCTTATCTGGTGTTAAGTTCAGGACTAAATCTGCGCTAGGAATTAACTGCACGTAGGTACCCACAGCAAAATTATTGCTCGTCGCTTTAATAAAGGATGCACGCTGTTCGGTAATCGCTTCAGCCCGCAGCGCATAGCGAATTGTTAAGCCGGAATCACGCATATTTAAACCTTGGTTTAAGCCTTGAGCACCGCAACCAACAATGACGATATTCCAACCTTTTATTAGTTCGCAGCCTTCTATAAACTCAGCTTTATCCATAAAACGGCATTGGCCCAGTTGAGCCAACTGTTGGCGTAAATTCAGTGTATTAAAGTAATTAGCCATACAACTTATCCTAAAATGGGTATTAACAGCTGCCAGCTAAGGCTTGCTTGAATAGGTTGATACTACCTACTGGTTTTAATTGCGTGAAGTGATATATTAACAAGTCTATATTTCACTTTTTGCAATACACTTATTATGGATACACGCAGCGCTCAGCTATTTCTGCACCTTGCTAGCAGTTTAAATTTTAGTAAAACCAGCGAACAAATGTATGTTAGCCCACCGACATTAACTCGCGTGATCCAACGGTTAGAGGCAGAGTTAGTAACCGAATTATTTTTTCGTGATAAACGCTCGGTAAAATTGACGGCTGCTGGCCTGCGTTTTCAACAGTTCGTAAGATTATGGTTAGATGAATGGCATCAGTTACAGGTAGATTTACAACTGGCCAGTGCCGAGCTTACTGGTGAAATTCGGCTATTTTGCACAGTTACCGCAAGTTATAGTCACTTACCAACGATCTTAGATCGTTTCAGGTTAATATGCCCAAAGGCAGAACTAAAACTAACAACAGGTGATGCAGCATCGGCTATTGAAAAAGTGCGCTTAGGCGAAGTTGATATTGCGCTAGCTGCTCACCCATTGCAGTTACCCACTAATTTAGCCTTTCGCAGTATTGCTAGCCTTCCGGTGCAGCTAATCGCACCTAACATTCCCTGCAAAGTGAATGATTTACTACAACAAACGCCCGTTCCTTGGCAGAAAATCCCAATGATTTTGCCTGAGCATGGCCCTGCACGTAGTCGCTTTGACAACTGGCTACAGCAAATGGCGGTTGTACCTCAAGTTGTTGCGAAAGTAGATGGCCACGAAGCTATGGTATCAATGGTAGCGTTGGGAACGGGCATTGCTTTAGTTGCAGATGCGGTAGTAGTTAACAGCCCGGTAAAAGATAGAGTACGGAATATAGAATTGGATTATCGGTTTGAGCCATTTGATCTTGGCGTTTGTATGCTAAACAAGCGACTGCATGAGCCACTTATTCAAGCATTTTGGCAAGTTGCTACCGCTAAAAATTAAGTTAGCGGTAGCAAGTGTTACTTAACTACTTTCAGGTGCGAAGCGCGTTTAGGTTTGGTTGGTTCTGGCGGTTCTGGTTCATGATTCAGATCTTCATCAAAAATCTCTGCTTCATCTTCCTCTTCTTCCAGTGTAAATACGGTGCCAGCGCCATTTTCGCGAGCATAAATAGCTAAAACGGCGGTTACCGGAATATACAACGCAAATGGTTGTCCACCAAACCGAGCGCTAAAGGTAACAGCATCGTTACCTAACTGCAGATTACCCACGGCTGACGGTGCGGTGTTTAGCACAATTTGTCCGTTCTGGATAAATTGGGTTGGTACTTTCACGTCATCTACGGTCGCGTCTACCACTAAATACGGCGTACAGTTGTTATCTACAATCCACTCGTAAAACGCCCTAAGCAAATAGGGACGGTTTGGTGTCATCTTCATTACAGCTTCGTTCCTCTGCGCATCTCGCGCTCAACATCAGTTAAAGATGCCTGAAATGCGTCACGTTCAAAAATACGTGTCATATAGTTTTTCAGTTCTTTGCTACCTGGGCCAATTAGCTCAATACCTAATGCTGGTAAGCGCCAAAGTAGAGCTGACATATAACAGTCAACTAAACCAAATTCTTCACTCATAAAATACGGCGTTTCATTAAACAACGGAGCAATAGACAATAAACCTTCTTTTAGTTCTTGTCTGGCAGTTGCTGCGTTCTCATCGCCATTTAAAACTGAAGCGGCTAAACGATACCAATCTTTTTCAATACGGTACATCATTAACCGTGCTTGGCCACGTGCAACTGGATACACAGGCATCAACGGAGGATGAGGAAAACGCTCGTCCAGATATTCCATAATGATATTGGCTTGATACAAGGCCAATTCACGGTCAAGCAATGTCGGCAGGCTGCCGTAAGGATTTACTTCATATAAATCTTCCGGCAAATTATCTTGTGCGACCTGAAGAATATCGACAGTTACGCCTTTTTCAGCAAGTACAATACGTACTTGATGGCTGAACATATCATCAGCTGCTGAGAACAACGTCATTACAGGGCGTTTATTGGCAGTGATAGCCATGTCTTCCTCCAGTAAAATAAAAAACAGCAAAGGGGCGCTAAGGCCCCCATAAACATATCTAGTTGATTTAACTAGTTAATGTACATCTTTCCAATATTCTTTCTTCAGTAGGTAAGCAACGACAAAGAAGATAAGCAGAAATACCATTACTTTAATTCCAAGTGCTTTTGCTTCTAATTTTGACGGCTCGCCCACATATTCTAAGTAGTTTACCAGATCTGCGACGGCTCTATCATACTCTTCAGTAGTAAGTTCGCCTTTGCCGTCAGTTTTAATGCCAGCATAAACGTCCTTTGACTCACCATCAACTAAGCGTGTTTCGTATGCTTTATAAGGTGTGCCTTGTAACTCTTGCAGTACGTGCGGCATACCTACCAATGGAAATACTTCATTATTCACGCCAAACGGACGTGATGGGTCAGCATAAAAACTGCGTAAGTAGGTATATAGCCAATCTGGCCCACGTACCCTAGCAACGTTAGTTAGGTCAGGTGGCGCTGCACCAAACCATTTTTCTGCGTCCTTAGTTGCCATATTGTTTTTTATATGGTCACCCACTTTTTTACCAGTAAACATCAGGTTTTCCATACCAACGTCTTCTGGAATATCCAAATCGCGGAAGGTTCTGGCATAGCGCTGATATTGCATCTGGTGACAACCCAAGCAATAGTTTTGGAACATACGAGCGCCGTTTTGCAGCGACGCTTTATCGGTCAGGTCAATCGGTGCTTTATCTAAATGTACGCCGCCACCAGAGGCAAACACGCTAGCTGATATGCATAGTAAGGCTGCTGAGAAAATATGCTTAATCATTAACTTAACCTCACTGGTAACGGTTTGGTTGTCTCATTTTTACTGTATATCCACAGTAAAATAAAGTAAGCAAAATATGTAAACGAGAAGATGCGGGCCAATATGGTGTACGTCGGTGTTGCCGGTAGCACACCTAATACCATTAGTGCGATAAAGCTAATACAAAACAAGATTAAGTTAGCTTTATGTAAACCGCTACGATAGCGCACTGAGCGCACCGAACCACGGTCTATCCACGGTAATAACGCCAATGCAATAATGGCTAAGAACATAAAAATTGCGCCAAACAATTGATCAGGCACCGCACGCAAAATTGCATAAAATGGAGTGAAATACCAAACTGGTGCAATATGCTCTGGTGTTTTCATTGGGTTTGCTGCTTCAAAGTTTGGTGGTTCAAGGAAGAAACCGCCGCCTTCTGGCATAAAGAAAATTATCCAAGCAAATATTAATAAGAAGCCAGCTACACCGACTAAATCTTTAACCGTGTAATATGGGTGGAATGGAATAGCATCAACAATGATTTTCTTGCCACCTTTGGTGAAGTACTCGTGGAAAGTAAACTTCTTGTCTGCTTCAGTTTGTTCAACTGAACCATCGTTATCACGTTTTACGTCTATACCGTCTGGGTTATTCGAGCCCACTTCGTGTAATGCCATAATGTGTAAAAACACCAATATAACCAACACCAATGGTAACGCAATAACGTGTAAGGCGAAGAAACGGTTTAGGGTTGCGCCAGAGATAACATAATCGCCGCGGATCCATAATGTCAGATCGTCACCTATACCCGGTATTACACCGAATATGGAGATAATAACCTGAGCGCCCCAGAAAGACATTTGTCCCCATGGTAGCAAGTAACCCATAAAGGCTTCAGCCATTAATACTAAGAAAATTAGCATACCGAAAATCCACAGCAGTTCGCGTGGTTTCTGGTAAGAGCCGTACATCATACCGCGCAACATGTGCAGATAAACCACAACAAAGAACGCTGACGCGCCAGTAGAATGCATATAGCGTAACAACCAGCCGTAATCTACATCACGCATAATGTACTCAACGGATGCAAAAGCGCCTTCAGCACTGGGTTCATAGTTCATGGTTAACCAAACACCGGTCAGAATTTGGTTAACTAATACCAGCATGGCTAATGAGCCAAAGAAGTACCAGAAGTTAAAGTTTTTTGGTGCTGGATACTGCATAACATGCAGGTTCATCTTTTCCATAAATGGCAGACGGTATTCAATCCAGTTCATCAGATTTTTAAACATCAGACTGTCCCCTCATCTTCGCCAATTACTAAAGTATTGTCGTCAATAAACATATAAGGTGGAATTTGTAGATTTTTTGGCGCTGGTACACCAGAGAACACGCGGCCCGCTAAGTCATAAGTAGAACCATGACATGGACAGAAGAAACCAGAGTGTACACCTTCAACGTGGGCGTCAAAGTCGGTAGGGATATAGGTTGGTGAACAACCAAGGTGAGTACAAATACCTACAGCAACAAAAATCTCCGGTTTTTTCGAACGATAGATATTTTGCGCGTAAGCGGGTTGTTGCTCATCTGCTGATTCAGGATCACGTAACATGCTATTTAGCTGAGGTAATTGATCTAGTGATGCTTGGCTGCGTTTTACTAACCAAACTGGCTTACCGCGCCATTCAACACGTATTAGCTGGCCTTCTTCTAATTTGCTGATATCAGCAGTTACTGCTGCACCAGCTTGCTTAGCTCTCTCACTTGGGTTCCACGAAGCTATAAAAGGTACAGCAGCTCCGACAGCACCTACACCCCCTACGACCGAGGTTGCAATGGTAAGGAAGCGGCGGCGACCTTGATCTACGGGCGCGTTGCTCATCCACTCGTCTCCACGTTAACACTTAAACAAAATTTAAGCGGCTGAATTTCAGCAATTATTATAACTGTAAAATGAGGTAGATCATAATGAAAAGCCTTGCTTTAGACAAGGATTAAGGCAATGTGAATAGCTATTATCTTAACTGTTTGCGTTGTATAACAGGGTATAACGTTAGTTTACTCGCTGTTTAGCTCTGGTGCTGCAAATAAAAAACCCGGCAACATGTGCCGGGTTTCTGTACTGTAATAAAACGATTAACGTTTTGAGTACTGTGGACGCTTACGTGCTTTACGCAGACCCACTTTCTTACGTTCAACTTTACGTGCATCACGCGTTACAAAGCCTGCTTTACGCAGTGCCGGACGCAATGATTCGTCAAACTCCATCAGTGCACGAGTAATACCGTGACGGATAGCGCCAGCTTGACCGCTGATACCACCACCTTTAACAGTGATGTATAAGTCAAACTTTTCAACCATTTCAACTAGCTCTAATGGCTGTTTAACAATCATACAAGCTGTCTCGCGACCGAAATACTCGGCTAATTCGCGTTGGTTAATAGTAATCTTACCAGTACCAGCTTTAATGAATACACGGGCCGTTGAGCTTTTACGACGACCAGTTCCGTAATATTGATTCTGTGCCATGATATGCTCCGATTAAATATCTAATACTTGCGGTTGCTGAGCAGCATGCTGATGCTCGGCGCCTGCGTAAACTTTCAACTTACGGAACATAGCGCGGCCCAGTGGGCCTTTTGGTAACATGCCTTTAACAGCAAGTTCCAGAACCATTTCTGGTTTCTTCGCGATCAATTTCTCAAAGCTGATTTCCTTGATGCCGCCTGGGAAGCCAGTATGAGAGTAATACATTTTGTTCTGCGCTTTAGCACCGGTAACAGCTACTTTCTCTGCGTTTACAACGATGATGTAATCACCGGTATCAACATGCGGAGTGTACTCTGGCTTGTGCTTGCCACGTAAACGGGAAGCGATTTCTGTTGCGATACGGCCCAGTGTTTTGTCTGTCGCATCAACAACGTACCAGTCGCGTGTTACGCTTTCTGGCTTAGCGGTAAAAGTTTTCATTCATTTATCCAAAAATAACTTAGTTACACCTGACACAGTGCAGGGCTGTTGCAACTTGTGTCGTTAGCGTACCCCTTCGAGTACAAAAACCACCGGGCTAACGGCAGTATTAGGCTGTAACGTAGGCCGGGCGCGGATTATATATTAACCAACTTTAAAAATCAGCACCCTACGCATAAAATTTGTCTTATTTAGCAAATAATTATGGCAAATGTGCTTTCGCCAAATATTCACGCGACTGCATTTCTTGTAACCTACTGATACAACGCTTAAATTCAAAACTCAAAATGCCATCTGTGTATAAAGCTTCTAACGCAACTTGCGCAGAAATAATCAGTGTTACATTACGCTCATAAAACTCATCAACCAACGCAATAAAACGCCTAGCGACGTCGTCGTTAGTGCGGCCCATTACTTTAACTCCCGATAGCAAAACCGTGTGGTAACAGCGACTTAGCTCCATGTAATCATATTGGCTACGTGCCGTCTCACAAAGCTCAGCAAAGTTAAACCAAACAATACCATCGGCATCATAACGTGCGTTTAGCTTTCTGTTGGCAACATCTATCTGCACATCTTGTCGGCGCGGCTCGGCCGATAATGCATTAAAGTATTGGCTTAAATTAGTTTCTGCTTGTGCATCTAGCGGGAAATGATAAATCTCGGCTTTTTCTAATGTTCGTAACCGATAGTCAATACCGCTGTCGACGTTAACGACCTGCGTATGTTTTTTAATTAAGGCTATTGCCGGTAAAAATCGAGCGCGCTGTAAGCCATTACGATATAAGCCATCAGGTTCAATGTTTGAGGTTGCTACCAACGTAATACCACGAGCAAACAAAGCCTGCATCAAAGTGCCTAAGATCATTGCATCAGTAATATCTGAGACAAAAAACTCATCAAAACACAGAATGTCGGCCTCTTGTTTAAAAGAGTCGGCCACTTTTTCTAACGGATCACTGATTCCCTTTAATTGCTTTAGCTCTTCATGCACCCGATGCATAAAACGATGAAAGTGAATTCTTAATTTTCTTGTTGTAGGCAAGCAATCATAAAAAGTGTCAACCAAATAGGTTTTACCTCTGCCTACCCCACCCCAAAAATATAGCCCCGTTAATGGTCGCGAAGTATCAGCATTACCGAGCAATTTCTGCCACAGAGTTGGTTTACTAGGTTGGTTTGCAACAAAATCGTCAAACAAACGCTGTAACTGCTTAACGGCAAATTCTTGTGCAACGTCGTACTGAAAATCATCTCTGGTTAAATCTTGTTGATACTTTTGTAATGGCGTCATTTGCATCTTACTTGAAAGGGGGTTAATTAAAGCTTTAATATCGGTAATAATAGTAACATGCCTTACCACTCTGGATAAGAAGTTAGGTTACACTATCAACAGATATTACCCTCAGGAGTTGTTATGGACTATATGTATGCCGCCGCCTGGCTGGGCGCTGGTTTAGTTATTGGTGCTGTTGTTGCTCGCCTAATAACCTTAAAGCAGCTAAACCAGCACAAGCTGCAGCTTGAGTTAAACGAAAGCAAAGCGCAGTTGGTTCAGTATCGGCAAGACGTTTCTAGCCATCTTGAAACAACAAACCACCTTATGACGCAGTTACAAGATAACTATGCCCGTATTGCTCGCCATATTTCTGATTCTAAAATGCAACTAGTCGAGCGACCAACAGAATCAGTTCGGCCTGACATTAACTATTTAACTGGCGATGCTGCGGCTTATATTCGACAGTCTATTCACCAAATAGATGAAAAACGTCGAGTGCACTCGGCAACAGAACAACAGCCTCGTGATTACTCAGACGGGGCTAGCGGCCTAATCAAAGCCAGTAAGCCAATAAAAGAAACTGAATAATTTGTTTAATTAACCGAACAAAAGTACTGAACTTTTTTTTTAATCTACGACTCTTAAGCGCAACTTGTAACAGGAGACTTAGATGCTATGAACAAAAGGTTATCATTGCTTGCTACTGCTGTTGCTGCGGGTTTATTGCTAGCTCAACCCGCTCCAGCAGAGGCTCGAATCCCATTCTTTTCCAATACCCAAGAAATACCAACTCTAGCACCTATGCTGGAGCAAACCACACCAGCGGTAGTGCACATTTCAGTAGCAGGTAGCCGCGAGGTTCGCCAGCGCCTACCTGACGCATTTCGTCAGTTTTTTGGCCAACGCGGTCAGCCTGAATATCGTGAAGAACGGCCGTTTAAAGGTTTAGGCTCGGGCGTAATAATTGACGCTGATAAAGGCTACATTGTCACCAATAACCACGTTATCCAGGATGCAACCGACATTGAAGTTCGCTTAAAAGATGGCCGCACGTTTAAAGCGACCAAGCTTGGTGCCGATCCAGAAACTGATATTGCATTACTAAGAATTGAAGCGAAAAAACTAACCCAGATCCAACTTGCCGACTCAGATAAAACTCGTGTTGGCGACTTTGCCGTAGCAATTGGTAACCCCTTTGGCTTGGAGCAAACCGTTACCTCAGGCATTATAAGCGCTTTAGGTCGTGGCGGCCTTGGTATCGAAGGCTTTGAAGACTTTATTCAAACCGACGCAGCCATTAACAGTGGTAACTCTGGTGGTGCTTTGGTCAATCTTCACGGCGAGCTGATAGGTATTAACACGGCCATTTTGGGCCCAAATGGCGGCAATATCGGTATTGGCTTTGCTATTCCAGCCAATATGATGAAAAACCTAGTTGACCAAATTATTGAGCATGGTGAAGTTCGCCGTGGCAGTTTGGGTATTCGCGGCCAAGATGTTACTTCCGACCTAACCGAAGCTATGCACTTAAATGTGAGTCGTGGTGCCTTTGTTAACGAAGTTATTGCCGACAGCGCGGCGGCTGAAGGAGGCTTAGAGTCGGGTGACGTTATTATCAGTATGAATGGTAATAAAATCAGCTCGTTTCAAGAGCTTCGTGCAAAGGTTGGTACACTAGGCGCAGGCCGAGAAGCTAAGTTTGGTATATTACGTGACGGCAAGGAACGTACGCTAACCATCAAACTTAAAGAGCTATCAACAACTCAGGTTGCTGCCAGCCAAATGCATCCAATGCTTGATGGTGCAGAGCTGTCTAACGCCGAGGGCGGTGGGGTTAAAATTGAGTCTGTTGCTAACAATTCTGCTGCAGCGCAAATTGGCTTAATGCCTGACGATATTATTATCGGCATTAATCGGCAGCGGGTAACCAATTTGGCAGAGCTGCGCAAAATGCTGGAAAACCGCGAGGGTGTTGCTGCATTAAATATCCGCCGCGGTAATGCAAGTTTATACGTACTAATTCGTTAATAACACTAAGCTAAGCAGTGCCCTAGCGCTACTGCTTAGCTTATATTAGTGCTATGCTTGCACAATCCGTATTTTGTAGACCTTTCAAAACCCGTGGCTAAATTTCTGTATTTCCTACTTAAAAGTATTATCTACGGCTTGGCATTAGCTTTTATGCTAATGTTCTTTTTTCCTTCGATAAGTCATCTATCTGCTCCGCTGTTTAGTAGTGCTGAAGCAGGTAATGAGCATCAACCTGTAAGTTACGCCAAAGCCGTGCGACGTGCAGCACCAGCAGTAGTCAATGTGTATACACGCAGTACCTTGGTTGACCCGCGTTCACTTCGCCCGCGCACTATTGAAAGACAAGAGCTCGGCTCCGGCGTTATTATGAGCGCACACGGCTACATTTTAACTAATTTTCATGTTGTGTATGGTGCTGACTATATCGAAGTCGCTCTGCAAGATGGTCGTACCTTAGAAGCGCTGTTAATCGGCCAAGATGAACTAACTGATCTTGCGGTATTGTATGTGCAAGCCGACAATTTACCGGTGATCCCACAAGATCCGCAGTTAGAACCTCAAGTGGGTGATGTTGTACTTGCCATAGGTAACCCTCTTAACTTAGGCCAAACTATCACTCAAGGTATTATTAGCGCTAACGGTAACACTGGGCTAAGTTCACGGGGCTATATTGATTTTATGCGGATGGACGCTGCTATAAACCAAGGTAATTCTGGCGGTGCACTGGTTAACAGTAATGGCACACTGGTTGGCATTAACGCCGCAGCATTCCAACTAGAGAACCAAGATATTCAAGGGATATTTTTTGCCATACCTTATCAGCTAGCGCTTAACGTAATGCAAAAACTCATTAAGCATGGCAAGGTTACCCGCAGTCATCTTGGTGTTGCTGGAGATGCAGTAGTTAATGCGGCTGGTGAGCGATTAATCTCAACGGGCCAACCACTGTATGGCCTAAGCATAAGTGCAGTAAATGCTAATGGCCCAGCCGCAGATGCAGGCTTAAAAGTAGGTGATATCTTACTTGAAATAAACGGTAAGCATTTTGATAGCATACAACAAGCACTAAATATGATTGCAGAAACAGAACCCAATAGTACGTTAGCTCTTACGATTAACCGCAATGGGCAACAGCTAATCGTAGATGCAATAACTAAAGAACTAAGACGATAAAAAACGCGGCTTACACCGCGTCAATACGTTCTATATTTGCACCAAGCCGTTTCAGCTTATCTTCTATACGTTCATAACCACGATCAATATGGTATATACGGTCTACTACTGTAACACCTGTTGCCACAAGCCCAGCAATAACCAAACTTGCCGATGCGCGCAAATCTGTAGCCATTACCTGTGCAGCCATAAGCTGTTCAGTGTGTTGGCATACGGCGGTGTTGCCTTCTAAACTTATTTTTGCCCCCATACGCTGTAGCTCTGGTACGTGCATAAAACGGTTTTCGAAAATGGTTTCAGTAACAAAACCCACACCTTCAGCTACCACGTTTAATACCGTGAACTGAGCTTGCATGTCCGTTGGAAAACCCGGATGTGGCACTGTTTTTACTTTTACCGCTTTTAGCTGGCGGCCTACCATATTCGCTCGGATCCAATCTGGACCAGTAGTAACATCAACACCTGCTTCACGTAACTTTTCTAGCACAGCTTCAAGCTCAGCCGGATCCGTATTACGGCAAGTTACATCACCGCCACTCACTGCTGCGGCTACTAAAAACGTACCCGTTTCTATTCTGTCGGGTAGAACGTTATGATTACCACCTTTCAGCGCCAATACACCTTCAATAACAATACTGTCGGTACCAGCACCAGTAATGTTCGCGCCCATGGTATTAAGATAAATAGCTAAGTCGACCACTTCAGGTTCACGAGCAGCATTGTCGATAGTGGTAATGCCATCGGCTAGCACTGCCGCCATCATCAAATTTTCTGTGCCGGTTACACTTACCATATCCATAATGATATGTGCGCCTTTAAGCCGTGAGGCTTTGGCTTTAATGTAGCCATTTTCGACAACTATTTCTGCGCCCATTTTGCGCAAACCATCAATATGTAAATTAACTGGCCGGGCGCCAATAGCACAACCACCAGGCAACGATACCTCAGCCTGACCAAACCGGCTTAATAACGGGCCTAACGCCAAAATAGAAGCGCGCATAGTTTTTACTAGTTCGTAGGGCGCAAACTGGTTAGATACCTTACCTGCATCCACCTGCACTACGTTATCCGTAAAACTTACTTGCGCACCAAACAGCTCTAATAGCTTAAGCGTGGTTTCTATGTCTTTTAATTGCGGAACATTGCTAATTACAGTCGGCTTTTCCGACAGCAAACTAGCAAATAATATAGGAAGAGCAGCATTTTTAGCCCCGGAGATAATTACATCACCATGTAACGGCTTGCCACCTGTAACAAGAAATTGCTGCATAAAATACTACATCGGAGGATTAAAAAGTTTTTCTCTACGCCATTGTTCAGGCGTAAAGGTCTTAATGCTGACGGCATGAATTGAGCCATCGGCAATAGCGCTCATAAGTGGCGCATAAATCATTTGTTGTTGCTTAACTCGGCTAACGCCGGCAAAACAGTCACCAACCGCTGTAACAGCGTAGTGCGTACCGTCCATACCAACTCTAACTTCTGTTAATTGCAATTGCTCTAACAGCAGCTGCTCTATTTGCTTGATATCCAAAATGAAACCTTAATTACTAATTGGCAATAGCGGTCGCACCGCCGTAACTTCGGCTAATGATAACAGTTGCTTTGGCACATTACATAATGCTATCGACAACCCGCGCTCTTTAGCCCTAGTTAACTGCTGTAGTAACCACGCTAAACCCGCAGTATCTATATTCTCCAGTGCTGTAAAATCAAAATTTACCGCACCAGAAACGTTATTTAATAGCTTAAACGGTGAATGCAGCATTAACGTATCACGATTTAACATACCGGTAAAATGTAAAGTGTCACCGCGTAGTTCGATACTTAGTATCACTTCGCCTCCGGCAAGGTGATTGGCGCCTTGGCTTTTTCTCGCAACAGATTAGTTACACTAACTAAGCCCTGCTGGCGGATCAGGTTACCTAACTCTGCCCTTTTACTATCAAGTAGAGAAATGCCTTCAGCTACCATATCAAACACCAACCAAGTCTCTGAATCTTTGCCTCGACGTAATTTAAAATCAATTTTTATATCTGGCTTGCCAGGGTCTATGACTCGCGTTCTGACCGTAATAATTTTCTGTTCTTCTAAACCGCCAGCGCCAGGCTCTATAATCACTTTTTGGTCACGATACTGCGTAAAAACACCAGCGTAGGTGGCCACCATGTAATTTTGGAATGCGTCAACAAAGGCGAGTATATCTTCACGAGGAACTTTTTTCAGATCGGCGCTATTACCAATAACGCGCAGCGCGGCATAACGACTGTCAATGTAAGGCACTAATTCATCGTTAACAATAACTCGCAACACCTCTGGGTCTGCAGCAATATTGCTCTGCTCTTTGGCAATACGGCTAAACGTATTATCAGCCAGTACTTCCATCATTTTATACGGGTCAGTATAGGTTGCAGTTTCAGTAGCCGCTTTTAGCGAAAAACTGAACATTAATAAGGCGGCTAGAAGAAAAGTAGATAATTTCATAATTAATTCCCGCGGTTAAATAAAAACTGACCAATCAATTCTTCTAACACCAAAGCTGATTTGGTATCTTCGATATAGTCGCCGTTACCTAAAATTTCAACAGTTTCATCAATAAAACCTGGCTGTAACCCTAAGTATTGCTCACCTAACAAACCTGAGGTCAGAATTGCCAAGCTGCTGGTTTCTGGAAAATTATTGTAGCTAGCGTTAATGGCCAAGCTGACAACTGGCGTGTAATACGTTGTGTCTAATTCAATCGCAGTAACCCGACCAACAACCACACCACCTACCTTCACTGGCGATCGCACTTTTAAACCACCAACGTTTTCAAATTTAGCTTTTAGAGTATAGGTTTCACTACTTACCCCAACGCCACTATTCGCTACCTTTAACGCCAACATTAAAAATGCTGCTAAGGCTAATACGATAAAACCACCAACTAGAATTTCAATTTTGCGCCCTGGCATGCTATCCACCAAACATTATTGCAGTTAAAATAAAGTCAAACCCTAGTACAGCTAAAGATGCAGTTACTACAGTTTGTGTTGTTGCTGTGCTAATACCCTCAGAGGTTGGCACGGCGTCATAGCCTTTGTGTAAAGCAATCCAAATCACAATAAAAGCAAATACCACACTTTTAATCATACCGTTAAATACATCTTCATATAAATCAACGTTGGCTTGCATTGCCGCCCAAAAACCACCGCCATCGACACCTAGCCAATCAACACCTACTAAGTGACCACCTAAAATACCCACCGCAGTAAAAATAAGTGCCAGTAAGGGCAAGCTAATTACACCAGCCCAAAAGCGCGGTGCGATAATGCGGCGTAAAGGGTCAACCGCCATCATCTCTAAGCTAGACAACTGCTCAGTCGCTTTCATCAAGCCAATTTCAGCAGTAAGCGCACTACCGGCTCTACCGGCAAACAACAGCGCCGCAACTACTGGCCCAAGTTCGCGTAACAAGCTTAAAGCCACTAAAGGGCCAAGCATTTGTTCAGCGCCAAATTTAATTAATACCGTGTAGCCTTGCAACGATAGCACCATGCCGATAAACAGCCCTGATACCAAAATAATTAACAATGACAAAACACCAATAACATATAGTTGTTTAATCAGTAGCGGAAAACCTTTACGAAAATTAGGTTTACCAACCAAAGCACCAAACAACATAATGCCGGCCCGACCAAACCCCGTAATGCTTTTAAATGTTGCCGCCCCTAGTTGCTGTAATTTATCTGCTATCACCGGGCCAACTCCAATAACTCTTGCTCATAAGGTGCAGCTTTATAATGAAACGGTACCGGACCATCTGCCTCGCCTTTTAAAAACTGCTGCACTAATGCCGACGCGCTTTCACGTAATTGCTGCGGTGTTCCATGGCCAATTACGGTTTTTTCGGCGATCACATAAACGTAATCAGCAATGCTCATTATTTCATTAACATCGTGTGATACCACAATCGAGGTTAAGCCAAGCGCATCATTTAAAGAGCGTATTAGCCTTACAATTACCCCCATTGATATGGGGTCTTGGCCAGCAAACGGCTCGTCGTACAGAATTAATTCTGGGTCTAACGCAATGGCTCTGGCTAATGCGGCTCGTCGTGCCATACCGCCAGACAATTCGGCTGGCATCATATCTCGTGCACCACGCAAACCAACGGCTTCTAATTTCATTAAAACAATAAGTCGAATAAGAGATTCCGGTAGGCGCGTGTGCTCTCGGATTGGAAAGGCAATATTATCAAATACCGTCATATCAGTGAACAGTGCACCACTTTGAAACAGCATACTCATGCGTTTACGCTCTTGGTACAGCGCGCTGCGAGATAGTGTAGGTATATTAGCGCCATCAAATAATATCTTACCGCTATCGGGTTTTAACTGGCCACCAATTAAGCGCAATAGCGTAGTTTTACCAATGCCGCTTGGCCCCATAATGGCGGTAACCTTGCCGCGGGCAAACTGCATATTCATATCATGATAAATAACACGTTCACCGCGACTGAAACTCAGCTGCTGTATGTCTATTAATATCTCTGACAAATTAGCTCTCTTTGCCCACCTAAAGGCTTTACTGAAA
Source organism: Rheinheimera metallidurans (assembly GCF_036983985.1). Taxonomy (NCBI): domain Bacteria; kingdom Pseudomonadati; phylum Pseudomonadota; class Gammaproteobacteria; order Chromatiales; family Chromatiaceae; genus Rheinheimera; species Rheinheimera metallidurans. The sequence goes on along the minus strand of NZ_JALAHQ010000001.1, from coordinate 69,916 downwards.
CCGCTTCGCAATATACATACATATTTGTATGTTTTCAATTATACTGCCGACAAAGTTGTATTATTGTAAACGGCTTTGCCACTAAAGTCGTTACCAAAAACCGTAACTAACTATGCGAAAAAATAGATACTTTGCCAAAGTGGCAGCTTTTTTTTGCATTTGTTGCCAATAAGCTGGAAAATAATTGCTGTTATCTATTTTCTGCTAAGGAAAAATTTTGTCACCGTTGTTATTAGCCATAATTTTCGTTCTGGTTGGCCTCGTGTTATTAATCTGGAGCGCAGACCGTTTTGTTTTCGGCGCGTCGTCCGTCGCACGTTCCGCTGGCATTTCGCCAATGATTATTGGCCTAACTATTGTTGCAATGGGCTCGTCGGCGCCAGAAATGCTCGTTTCAGCCAGCGCAGCTTGGCAGGGTATGCTTGATACCTCCGTAGGCAATGCGCTTGGCTCTAATATTACTAATATTTTGCTTGTTATTGGTGTCGCCGCATTGTTAAAACCTATTGCCGTATCATCAACCACATTAAAACGCGAATACCCACTGTTATTAGCATGCCTGTTATTGGGCTATTACTTTATTAGCGATAGCGACTTAACGCGCACCGAAGGTGTAATTTTACTCGTCGCTTTTATCGGATTTTTAGCTTTATTAGTTTATTGGGGTAAAAATGCAAAAACTGACGACCCTCTTATTGCAGAAATTAATAATGACGCAGCTGAACATGAACCCGTTTCATTAGTTCGGGCGTTAGTGTGGGTTGGCGTTGGCCTGATACTGTTACTCGCTAGCTCACAGCTATTAGTACACGGGGCAGTGACTATTGCCCGCTATGCTGGTTTAAGCGATTTAGTTATTGGTTTAACTATTATCGCAGTGGGCACCAGCTTGCCTGAGCTTGCGGCTAGTGTAATTGCTATTTTAAAAGGTGAAGATGATTTAGCACTGGGTAATATTATTGGTTCAAATATCTTTAATATTCTAGCCGTATTGGGGCTTGGTGCCGTAATTGGCCCAGGCACCTTAGATCCAATGGCCGGCAGCCGAGACAGCTACGTCATGATCGGTGCTACGGTTGTAATGCTGTTAATGTCGTTACGATTAGGAAAAGTGCAACGTATTAACCGAATTGAAGGTGTATTGTTACTGTGCGGGTTTATTGCCTATCAATATATGCTTTTTACCTCTCCCACACTCTGATCGCTAGGATATAGATATGAGCATTGATTTTCGTAAGCGCGCAGCCGAAGTAATTAGAATTGAAGCCGCAGCAATAGAGCAGCTAAGCCAATACTTAGACACTAACTTTAACTTGGCATGTCAGCTTATTTTCGACAGCAAGGGTAAAATCATTGTTACAGGTATGGGAAAATCTGGCCATATTGGCAGTAAAATTGCGGCGACCTTGGCCTCTACAGGAACACCCGCTTTTTTTGTTCATCCCGGTGAAGCCAGCCATGGTGACTTAGGTATGTTGTCAAAAGACGATATCGTCATTGCTATTTCAAACTCTGGCGAAACTGGCGAAGTATTAACCATTACCCCCGTAATCAAACGTCTTGGCATTAAGCTTATTGCCATGACCGGCAACCCCAGTTCAACTTTAGCAAAACTAGCTGATGCGCATCTTTGTGTAAAAGTAGAGCAAGAGGCTTGCCCATTGGGCTTAGCGCCTACCGCGAGCACTACCGCAACCTTAGTTATGGGCGATGCGCTTGCTGTTGCCCTACTTGATGCCAGAGGCTTTTCCGCTGACGATTTTGCGCTATCGCATCCCGGCGGTAGTTTGGGCCGCAAGTTGCTACTGCGTTTAGAAGACATTATGCATAGCGGCGAGTTGATGCCGGTAGTAGCTAAAACGGCAACTATAAAAGACGCATTACTTGAAATATCGAAAAAAGGTTTGGGCATGACCGCCATTGTTGACGAGCGCGGAAAAATGGCTGGGGTGTTTACGGATGGTGATTTACGTCGCATTCTAGACCAGCGCTACGACATTCACAGCAGCTTAATAGCAGAAGTCATGACAGCTCGTTGCATTACCGCCACCGCGCAGCAGCTTGCTGCTGAAGCACTACAAATTATGCAACAAAAGAAAGTGAACGGCTTAATTATTGTTGATGCCGATGGCAAACCGGTTGGCGCCATGAATATGCACGACTTACTGCGTGCCGGAGTGCTATAAATGAGTTTATTTAGCCAGCTCTACCAGCCTGTTTCCGCAGATATATTAACCAAGGCAAGCGCAATTAAACTGCTTATTTGTGACGTCGACGGGGTTTTCTCTGATGGTCGCATTTACCTTGGCAATAACGGCGAAGAGCTAAAAGCGTTTCATACCCGCGACGGTTATGGCATTAAAGCACTGCGCCAAGCAGGTATTGAAGTGGCCGTTATTACTGGCCGTAATTCAATCATAGTGCAACAGCGTATGACCTCATTAACTGTGCCCTACATTTATCAAGGCCAAGAAAATAAACTCGCCGCGTTTACTCAATTACAACAACAACTGCAACTTATACCAACGCAAATTGCCTACATCGGAGACGACTTAGCAGATTGGATGGTAATGCAACACTGTGGCTTAGCGGTATCAGTAAAAGATGCACACCCGTACTTAGTGCAACAATCACATTTTGTTACCAGTCTTAATGGTGGTTACGGTGCAGTGCGTGAGTTATGCGATCTATTACTTATTAGTCAGCACAAATTTGGCTTGTTTGATGGTAGCAGCGCATGAGAAAGTTATTTACTTTACTAATTATTATACTCACAGGTACCGCAGCCTATTTATGGTTTGAGCCTGCTGACAACAACAATGCGTTACAAACGGATCAGGAATTACTACCCGATTACGTAGCACAAAATGTTACTCGGCGTATTTTTAACAGCGACGGTTATTTGGTTGATAGTATTAGCGCAAAGCGCTTAGAGCATTTTGAGCTACTAGGTTTCACCCAATTTGAAAAGCCAGTATATACCCTGTATAACGAACAACATCAGCCAATATGGCAAGGCAGTAGCCAGTATGCGGTGTGGTTCCCTCAGGATAAAATCATTTTAGAACAACAAGTAAAAATTGACAGCCTACAGCACGATGAATTAATCGAGCATATCGAAACCGAGAGCTTAGAAATGCTGTTTCCTGATAATCGATTACAAAATAATCAGCCAGTATTAATTAGTGGCAAGGGTTTCTATATCAAAGGCAGCGGCATTAAAGCTGACTTAACAACAAAAACATTCCAATTGGTACAACATGAGCAAACGGTATATGACAATGAAGACTAATTTTATGTTTGTTTTACTGCTATGCAGCTCAAGCTTAATGGCCGCGGCACCCGATTACACACAAAAAATTCAAATAGACGCAGATAACCTGGTATCAGTTGAAGAAAACGTACTTACCTACCGTAGCAACGTTGTTATTACTCAAGGTTCGATGCAGATGAAGGCCGACCAGCTAGAAATTAATGCCCGAGCCGGTAAAGGTAAGGAAATTTATCTGGCCACAGGTAAGCCGGTAACTTATTCGCAGATGCAAGCAGATGGGAAAACGGTAACAGCACAAGCTCTTGAAATGCGCTATGAACCCTTAAGCCGTACATTAACGCTAACCGGAGACGCCGAACTGACACAAAGCGGCAGCGTTGTTAAAGCCTCTAGCATTAAATATAACGTCGAAAAACAGCAATTAAGCGCCGAAAGTGACAAGACTAAGCGTGTTACCACTATTTTTACCCCTGAGGAAAAAAACAACCCATGAAGTTAGTTGCATCACATCTAGCCAAAAGCTACAAGGGTCGACAGGTCGTAAAAGATGTTAGCTTAGAAGTAAGCGCGGGCCAAATTGTTGGGCTGTTAGGCCCAAATGGTGCAGGTAAAACCACAACATTTTATATGATTGTTGGTCTGGTGCCATCAGATAAAGGTCATATTATCCTAAACGATAAGGACATAACCTTTGACCCTATGCATGCTCGTGCTCGCCAAGGTATTGGTTATTTACCCCAAGAAAGTTCTATTTTTCGCAAACTATCGGTGTATGACAACTTACTGGCAATTCTACAAACCCGAAAAGAGCTAAATAATGCCAAAAGAGCGGAAATCGCAGACGATTTATTAGAAGAATTTCACATTGGCCATATTAAACATAGCCTAGGTATGAGCTTGTCTGGCGGTGAACGCCGACGCGTAGAAATTGCCAGAGCACTCGCCGCTAACCCAGCATTTATTTTACTTGACGAGCCCTTTGCTGGCGTTGACCCAATATCCGTGTTAGATATCAAAAAGATAATTCAGCATCTTGGCCAACGCGGTATCGGAGTACTTATCACCGACCATAATGTGCGCGAAACCCTTGATGTCTGTGAAATTGCCTATATTGTTAGTCATGGAGAACTGATAGCGTCAGGCTCACCACAAGACGTACTAGCAAATCAGAAGGTACGCGATGTATACCTCGGCGAGCAATTCAGGCTATAGTAAATAAAAAACCATTGCAGCGGATCATTCAGGATAACGGTAGAAGTAGATGAAGCCCTCTTTGCAACTTCGCTTAGGACAGCAACTCACCATGACACCGCAGCTACAGCAAGCTATACGCTTGTTACAGTTGTCGACCATTGAGTTGCAACAAGAAATTCAGGAAGCGCTGGATGCTAACCCACTGCTAGAAGCAGAAGACGAGTACGACAGTTTTTCTGCCGATCCCAAAGACGCATCAGACACCTCAGAACACAGTAACTACGAGGCTGAGTACGCGTCTGATGAAAACTATGAGCCATCAGAGCCCGACAGCAGCGAATCCATGACTGAGCAAAATATTCAGGAAGATTTGCCGCTCGACAATAATTGGGATGACCTAGTAAGCGCAGCGCCAGTTACGGCAGGTAATAGCAGTGGTGAAGAAGATCTAGTATATCAAGGCGAAACCACTGAAACACTGCAAGACTATCTGCGCTGGCAAATGCAGTTAACCCCATTTTCCGCGACCGATCGCATTATTGCCGAAGTTATTATTGAAGCTATCGATGGCAATGGCTTATTAACCATTAGTTGTGACGACATTCTTGAGTCGCTTGGCTTAGACTACGTTGAAGCTGACGAAGTTGAAGCGGTGATAAAACGTATTCAGTTATTTGACCCTATCGGTGTTGGCGCACGCTCAGTGCAAGAATGTTTACTGGTGCAACTGCGCCAATTTTCAGCAGACACGCCCTATTTAGCCGAAGCGCAAAGTATGATTCGAGAGCATACTGAGTTTTTAGCCAATCGCGACTTTCGTTCTTTAATGCGAGTGACTAAACTCAAAGAGGACGAATTAAAAGAGGTTATGCAGCTGATACAAAGTTTAAACCCTCGGCCGGGTGCTGATGTCATTCGTGAAGAACAACAGTATGTTATTCCTGATGTTAGCGTAACTAAGGTTAAAGGCCGCTGGCAAGTTGAACTTAATCCAGATGCAATGCCCAAAGTACGTATCAATCAACAATATGCGTCAATGTCGCGTACTGCAAAAAATAGCGCCGATACTCAATTTATTCGCTCGCATTTACAAGAAGCCAAGTGGTTTTTAAAAAGTTTAGAAAGTCGTAACGAAACCTTATTAAAGGTATCAAACTGTATTGTACAGCAGCAACAAGCGTTTTTTGAGCACGGCGAAGAGGCAATGAAACCTATGGTGTTAAATGATGTTGCTGAAATGGTAGGTATGCATGAATCAACAATTTCGCGCGTAACCACCCAAAAGTATATGCACACACCTAGGGGCATTTTTGAACTAAAATTCTTTTTTTCTAGCCATGTAAGCACAGAAACGGGAGGTGAATGTTCATCTACAGCCATTCGAGCCTTTATCAAAAAGTTAGTCGCTGCAGAAAACCCAACTAAGCCACTTAGCGATAGCAAAATGGCGGACATTCTGTTAGAACAGGGTATTAATGTGGCCCGCCGTACAATTGCAAAGTACCGCGAATCACTGTATATACCTCCCTCAAATCAACGCAAAACGTTGCTGTAAATTAAGCCCAAAAGAAGGAACATGTCTATGCAAATCACGTTAACTGGTCGTCATGTTGAAATTACAACAGCTATAAAACAATACGTTGATACTAAATTTGCAAAGCTAGAACGGCATTTTGACCAGATAAACAATGTACACGTGACTCTAAACGTGGAAAAATTGAAACATATCGCCGAATCTAAGTTACTGCTAAATGGCGCTGAAGTATTTGCAGTAGCAGAAGACGAGAATATGTATGCTGCAATTGACCTGTTGATCGACAAATTAGATCGCCAGGTAATTAAGCATAAAGAAAAGACTGCACGACATTAATTAGAAGATGATGAACTTAACTTCAATGCTTACCGAGAACTGCACTAAAAGTGCAGTTCTTTTTAACAGCAAAAAACGTATTCTTGAATACATCGCCGAGCTGGCACATCAGCAGTTACCTGATATATCAGAATACAGCATTCTTGAAGCGCTAATGACACGAGAAAAGCTCGGCTCTACGGGTATAGGCGGCGGCATTGCAATTCCACACGGAAAACTAAAAGTAGTCACTAAGCCTATTTTAGTGTTCGTAGTAAGCAAAGAAGCCATAGCGTTTGATGCTATTGATAATCAACCAGTAGATATATTCTGTGCCATGCTAATTCCCGAAGATCAATGTCAAGCGCACCTAAGTACATTAGCTAGCATGGCAAAAATGTTTAGCCAAAAAGACTTTACCCGAAAAATACGGCACGCAGAGACCAATCAGCAGCTGTATCAATTGTTACTCGATTATAGTGCAACGGAAATAGCAAAATGAAATTACTAGTTGTCAGCGGTCGTTCCGGTTCAGGGAAGTCAGTTGCACTGCGCGTAATGGAAGATTTAGGCTACTACTGTGTTGATAATATTCCTGTGAATTTATTACCAACATTAGCCACCACAGTGATGGGGCAGTATGAACGCGTTGCGGTAAGTATTGACGTACGCAACCTGCCAGAAGATCCAGACGAATTAGCCGAAATACTGTCATATTTACCACGCAAACTTGATCTAACCATTTTATATTTAGACGCCGATCATTCCAGCCTAATTAAGCGCTTTAGCGAAACACGTCGCTTACATCCTTTGTCACATCAAGCAATGTCGTTAGATGAAGCCATTTCTCGTGAACAGCATTTACTTGACCCTATTTCTAGCCGTGCTGATTTATATATAGATACCACCGAGCTGAATATTCATCAGTTGGCGGAGCAGCTGCGAGAGCGAATTTTAGGCCAAAAAACCGGTAGATTAGTTATTTTGTTTGAATCTTTTGGTTTTAAATACGGCATACCCAAAGACGCAGATTTTATGTTTGATGCTCGGTTTTTACCTAACCCACACTGGGAACCCAATTTAAAACCCTTAACCGGACAAGATCAGCCAGTAAAAGATTACCTTGCTGCTCAACCTATCGTTGGTAAATATATCTGGCAAATTAATAGCTTTATTAGCACCTGGTTACCGCACCTAGAGCGCAATAATCGCAGCTACCTTACTATTGCTATTGGCTGCACCGGCGGGCAACACCGCTCTGTGTATATGGTTGAATGTTTAGCCGAAAGCTTCCGTAGTTCGCGTGACGATGTACAACTGCGGCACCGTGAATTAGTGCGGCACCATAACAAAAACGGTAATACATGAAATGCAGCCAAACCGTTACCATTGTTAATCAGTTAGGCTTACACGCTCGAGCTGCGACAAAGCTAGTACAGCTTTGCCAGCAATTTGTATCAAGTATTGAGTTGGTGCAAGACGATAAAACTGCCAATGCCAGCAGTGTGCTGGCATTGCTAATGCTGGCAAGCAGCAAAGGTAAAACCCTAGAAGTACACACAGAAGGTAAAGATGCCGAGCAAGCACTTTGCGCGGTGGTTGATCTGATTAACAACGGTTTTGACGAAAACTAAGCTATTACTGAGAATTACGGTCGTGAGTTTTAGTTTGCGCCGGTGGAATATTGTTCATTCCTTGAGTTTTTTCAATCGCCGCTAACTTGTGATGTAATGCTGCCTTAATGAGCATGTGTGCGCTAATAGGCGCCGTAATTAGCAAAAATATTGTTATTAATAGCTCGTGCAAGCTTACTACGCCAGTTAAGCTAAAAAACAATATCGAGCCAAGTAAAATCCCCCCCATCCCCAAAGTTGTGGCTTTAGTAGGCCCATGCAGGCGCATAAAAAAATCAGGCATCCGCGCTAAACCAATAGAGCCAATTAAAACAAAGCTACCACCTAATAATAAAAAAAACGCAATAACCCACTCAAGCCAATGCTGCATAGTTGCCCCTACTCTATAATATCGCCGCGCAATAAAAACTTACACACAGCAACCGTGCTAACAAAACCTAGCATGGCAATTAACAACGCCGCCTCAAAATATAACGGCGACGCCATCAGCAAACCATATAAAATGATTAGCGCAATGCTATTAATATACATGGTGTCTAACGCTAGAATGCGGTCGGGTAAGCTTGGTCCTCGTAGTAAACTCCACACGTTTAATAGTAGCGCGATACTGATCATAACAAACACCAGCATAATCACGTTATCTAGCATTGAAAAATCTCCTTTAGCGGTGCTTCATAGCGTTGTTTTATTGATGCTATAAGCTCAGCTTCATCAGTCATGTTCAGCACATGGATTAGCAGCCAGCGCTGCTGCATCGGCGCTCCCGACTCAATTAGCGTAATATCTGGATAAATCTCCGCACTTACCGTACCGGGCGTCATCGACACCGTGCTTGCCAAAATAGTAATCGGCAAATCATGTTTCAAGTCTAGCGGTACTCTTACAAATGCCGGATTTAAACGCCGTTTCGGTCCCAAAATAAGTACTGCAACTTGCGCGTTAGCGGTAATAATATCGGCTAGTACTAACAACATATAACGTATCGCTAATACCGGTTTTAAAATTAATGGCTGCGGTTCACGAAACCGTGACGTTAATAATGGCAGTAGTATTGCTAACACCAAAGCGAAACAGAGTTGCGCAACTTCCACACTTTGGTTTAATAGCAACCAAACAATAAATAAGGTTACGCTACGATAAGGTGCTGGCAGCCAGCGATATTTGGGTTTAAATCTCATGGCACTACCTCCAACTCAGGAGCAAGCGCGTGCCTAGACACCGCGTTGGCACCGCTAGGGTATAACTGTGCCGCAGCGTGCTGTGATAGCTCAGTAAAAGGCCCCGCAAATATCACTAACAATGGGCTGGCTATTAGCAACCAACACACGGCAAACACTTGTAACGGCGCCGCCTTACCCTCACCAGCATCACTGCCACTTACTCGCCAAAATAAGGTGCTTCCTGCGCGCGACAAGCCAACAATAACCAGTAAACTACATACTAGTACTATGCTCCAGAGCAGCAATTTACTGCTTGGTTCAACCACCGCTTGTAACAACATTAGCTTGCCAATAAAACCCGAAAATGGTGGCAAGCCGGCAACGGTCATCGCGCCCACCATAAACATAATACCCAATAACACCGGCTGAGAAACTCGACGCCCAGATACCAAACGGTCGCCCGCCTTACCGCGTTGATTGGCAATTAAATCGGCAATTAAAAACAGTGCCGCTGCAACTAAGGTTGAATGCACTGTGTAATAAATTGCGGCGGCGGCGGTCAGCTCAGTTTGTAGCGCCACTAAACTTACCAAAGTACCAACCGATACCAACACTAAGTTGGCCACGAGTTTACGAAAATCGTTACTGGCGATCACACCTATCGACCCCAGAACTATGGTAGCCAAGCCGACTGGCAACAACCAACTACCGGCCATACCACTTAAGGCACCAGCCTCAGCACCAAATATAGTGGTATAAACTCGCAACAGTGCATATACCCCTATCTTGGTCATTACCGCAAATAATGCAGCCACTGGCGCAGAAGCTGATGAATAGGTTGCAGGCAGCCAAAATTGTAGCGGCAACACCGCGGCTTTAAGCGCAAAAACAATAATTAACATTAAGCCGCCTGACTTGACCAGCATCACATCTGCTGCTGGCAATAACGCCACCTTAGCGGCCATATCAACAATATTTAGCGTACCCAGCGTGCCGTACAATACTGCTAAGGCAAATAAAAATATTGCTGAGCCGGTTAAATTTAATATGACGTAGTGCAGCGCTGCTTTAGTTTTATTTTTACCACCGGCGTGAATAAGTAAGGCATAGGAAGCAATAAGCAATACCTCAAAAAACACAAACATATTGAAGAGGTCGCCGGTTAAAAACGCGCCATTAATACCCATTACTTGAAACTGAAATAACGGATGAAAAAACGAACCTTTTTCGTCATCGCCAGCGCTACCATAGCAAATAGCCCCGAACGCCAAAAATGACGTTAAGCACACCATTACCATAGACAAGGTATCAGCTACTAAAATAATACCAAACGGCGCCTGCCAGTTACCAACAGCGTAATGTACTGCGCCATCTTGTTGTACTTTTAGTAATAAAGTTGCTACCAAAACCAGCTGTATTGCACTGGAAATAATACTTAGCCAACGTCGCCGTACCGGTGAGTAATGTATTGGCGGCAGCATAATAAGCAAAGCCGTAAGCATTGGCAGCAGTATAGGCGCCGTAATTAAATGCCACATCAACGACTCTCCCTTTTCATACCATCTGCATCGGGTAATTTACCATCTACGTGGTCGTTGCCTAAATCAGCTCGGGCGCGAATCGCGAGGATCACTAAAAACGCGGTCATAGCAAAACCTATTACAATCGCGGTTAATACCAGCGCTTGTGGTAGCGGGTCAGCATAGTGCTCTGTAGTGCCAAGCACCACAGCACCGCGCAGTGTTAAACGGCCAGAAGCAAAAATAAACAGATTTACTGCGTAAGACAGCATGGTTAATCCCAACATTACTGGGAAAGTCCGGCCGCGTAGCATTAAAAAAACGCCACAAAAAGTAAGAAAACCAATACAACTGGCGAACAGGGTTTCCATTAAATAGCTTCCTTATGCACCGGACGATGCGATGTGGTCATCTTGCCTAAATTAGCCAAGATAAGCAGTGTTGAGCCAACAACCGTAATATAAACCCCCAAATCAAAGGCTATAGCACTGGCTAACTCAATGTCACCCAGTAAAGGCACATTAAAATGTGCAAACCACGAGGTTAAAAACGGCCGATTAAACAGCCAACTACCGGCCCCGGTAAGTAGCGCAATCATTAAACCAATGGCAACAACACGCTGATATTCAACGTTCATCCGTTCTTTTACCCAATCTACACCCTGAGCAATGTATTGCAGAATAATGGCCACCGCAGTTATCAAGCCGGCAATAAAGCCACCGCCAGGCATATTATGGCCACGGAAGAAAATATAAATTGACACCATAATAGCTAGTGGCAGCAAACTCTGTGCAACCGTTGACAGCAATAATGAATTACGCTGCAGCGCCCAAGGCCGGCCTTCACCGTCACTACTGGGTTTAAATAACGGAATGCGAGTTAACAACTTAAAGATCCCCAATGATGCTATACCCAACACCGTAATTTCGCCTAAGGTATCAAAACCACGAAAATCGACCAAAATAACGTTAACGACGTTAGTACCACCACCGCCCGTTTTGGCATTAGCAATAAAGAAATCTGAAATGCTGGTAAATGGTCGCGTCATTAACGCATAACTTAAACTACCAACAACGACGCCGACCATGCTAGCTATACTCAGATCACGCACCACCCTCGACGATTCTGACTGTTTAGGTGTTTTATGCGGCAGAAAGAATAGCGCCAGCATAAGCAGAATAATAGTCACAACCTCTACGGATAACTGAGTAAGTGCTAAATCCGGGGCTGAAAACCGAGTAAAGGCAATAGATACCATTAGCCCCACTACCGAAATCATCAACAGCGCAATTAACCGTTTACGATGCCACAATACGGTAGCAAAAGCGGCAATTAACAGCATAGCGGCGCCAGTAGCGTTTACCGCATCTATCGGTAATTCTTGTCGCCCCCCCCATAGGGTTGCCAAATCAAGTAGCGGCAAACCAGCTAATACCACAAAACTAAGTAATACCAAGGTCATATAACGTTGTAACGAGCCATTATCTAGCCATTGATAAAACCGATGGCAGCGCGCTGCAAATTGTTTTACACCTCGTTCAAAGCTATTTAGTGCGTCCACATCTGGCAGCGTGTTTTGAAATTCAAACAAATGCTTACGGTATACATAAATCAGTGTACCGCCCAATAGCGCCAGTGCACTCATCAGTAACGGTAAATTAAAGCCATGCCAAATAGCTAAACTGTACTCGGGCACGTCACCGGCAAGCACAGCTAAAGCGGCCGCGTCGAGTAAATCACCAATTAGGTATACTGGAAAAATACCCACTAAAATACAGAGCGCCACTAAAAACTCTACTGGCACGCGCATATAACGTGGTGGCTCTTTCGGCGTTTTGCTTAAACCTTTGGGTTGACCATTAAAAAACACATCATGAATAAAGCGCAACGAGTAGGCCACTGAAAACACGCCCGCTACGGTTGCCAACACCGGAATAACCCAGGATAACGACCCTAATAACTGTTGATTTAGTGTTTCACCAAAAAACATTTCTTTGGATAGAAAACCATTGAGTAAAGGCACACCCGCCATTGCCGCAGCAGCTACCATCGCTAAGGTGGCGGTAATCGGCATAAATTGCCATAAACCATTTAATTTACGCATATCTCGCGAGCCAGACTCGTGGTCAATGATACCCGCGGCCATAAACAACGAGGCTTTAAACGTGGCGTGGTTAATAATGTGAAAGATACCTGCAACCGCAGCTAGGTCGGTACCCATGCCAAATAGCAGGGTAATTAAGCCCAAATGGCTAATAGTAGAATAAGCAAGTAAGCCTTTTAAATCATGCTTAAATAATGCTAGGTATGCGCCAACGAGTAAGGTTATTAAGCCGGTAACACTTACCAATACAAACCATAATTCGCTACCCGACAGCACTGGATAAAACCGTGCTAATAAAAAGATACCGGCCTTTACCATAGTAGCCGAGTGTAAGTAAGCACTTACCGGTGTTGGTGCTGCCATGGCATTAGGCAGCCAAAAGTGAAACGGAAACTGTGCAGATTTCGTAAAACAACCTAATAAAAACAACACTAACAATATTGGGTACCAACTATGCTGCTTAATCAAATCAGCACTCAATAGCACCTGTTGTAAATCGTAACTACCAACTATTTCGCCTATCAGTAAAAATGCCGCCAATAACGCCAAACCACCTGCTGCAGTTACCGTTAGCGCCATGCGCGCACCACGCCGCGCTTCGGGTTTATGCCACCAAAAACTAATCAGTAAAAACGAACTTATACTGGTTAGCTCCCAAAACAACCAAAGTTGTAATAGATTGCCCGATAGCACTATCCCTAACATCGCAGTCATAAATAGCATTAGGTAGGCATAAAAACGTGGCATTGAATCGCGCTCGGACAAATAATACCGCGCATATAAAATAATGAGTAAACCAATGCCTAAAATCAATAACGAGAATAAAAACGCCAAACCATCTAAGTGAATAGTAATATCCAGCCCCAACAACGGCACCCAGGCATAAAAGAAACGCAGCGTTTCACCAGCAAATATTGGCTTTGCATTCAGCACCAACAACACCAAAGCTACCGCTGGTGCTACCGCTGTTGCTAACGCACAGGCACTACGCTGCCGTTTAGCTGTTATTATTGGTATTAAGCTTCCTAACAGCGGCAGAAGTAAGATCCACAGTAGTGTCATGGCTGGCACGCGTCCTTCATAAAGTGAACCGTATTTTCGCTATTAATGGCATTGTTTATACCGTTATATGGGCGAAAAGTCTATAAATGACAATCGGTAATGCTGTGATTACATTGCGTTTTTGCCGCAGGAAAACCAAGTTCTATCGCAAGATATTAGACTAATTTTTTAGCCACCGCGTTTAGCGTCTAAACTAAACACAGCAAGCGACTACCAACAATTTATTGGAGAGCACATGGTAACACGTACCGAACGCGACAGTATGGGCGAATTACAAGTACCCCTTAAAGCGCTATATCAAGCACAAACACAGCGTGCCGTGCAAAATTTTCAGCTAAGCGGTCTCACCTTACCCGCTAATTTTATACGTGCGTTGTTACAGATTAAAAAAGCCGCTGCACAAACTAATCAGCAGCTAAACTTGCTTGATGCAAGTATTAGCCAAGCTATTTGTCAGGCCGCAGATAGCCAACTTGCCAATACCGATATGCAGCAATATCCGCTTGATATTTTTCAAACCGGCTCAGGCACTAGCACCAATATGAATGTAAATGAAGTGCTGGCGACTTTAGCAAGTCGTACACTAAAGCAAAGCGTTAACCCTAACGACCATGTTAATTTAGGCCAAAGCAGTAATGACACTATTCCCAGCGCTATTCATGTTAGTGCCGCCCTAGCTTTACAACAGCAACTACTACCGGCACTACAACAATTGCAACAACAGCTAGCCACCAAAGCAGAACAAATCGGTCACTTGGTCAAAACCGGGCGCACTCATTTAATGGACGCCATGCCAGTGAGTTTTGGCCAAGTATTAGGCGGTTGGCAAGCTCAGCTTAATTTAGCTGAACAGCAACTACAGATGCAGCTGCATCATTTACAAGCGCTAGCTCAAGGCGGTACAGCAGTTGGCACTGGCATTAATGCCGCCCCCGCCTTTGCACACAAGTTTTGCCAACAGTTAAATCAAAATACCGGTTTGGTGTTTCGCCCCGCCGCTAACTTTTTTAGTGTTATAGGCTCGCAAGATACTGCGGTTGCCGCATCGGGCGCCTTGAAAATGTTAGCCGTTAGCTTAATGAAAATCAGCAATGACCTACGCTGGATGAACTCAGGCCCGCTAGCGGGTTTAGGTGAAATTGAATTACCCGCATTACAACCCGGTTCATCTATTATGCCAGGCAAGGTTAATCCGGTGATCCCAGAAGCTGTTGCCATGATCTGCGCTCAGGTAATAGGTAACGATGCCAGTATTACCCTAGCTGGGCAGTCAGGTAACTTCGAACTTAATGTAATGCTGCCGTTAATAGCGCATAACTTACTACAAAGCATTAGCCTACTAAGCAATGCTTGCAACACCTTGGCTCAAAACGCTATTACCGGTTTTACTGTGCGCGAAGACAATATTAGTAAAGCCTTAGCATTAAACCCAATACTGGTGACAGCGCTTAATCCACTAATTGGCTACACTAAAGCAGCTGAAATAGCCAAACAGGCGTATCACGAAAAGCGACCAATACTCGACATTGCATTAGAGCAAACTAACTACAGCCAAGCCGAACTTGAACAACTGCTAAACCCTGCCCGCTTGTGTAAGGGCGGTAATATTAGCGACTAATTACATTAGAGCGCCAGATTCCTCTGGCACTATTTTGTTGTTATAGTGGCCGACAACATCACACTAGGACCCTACTCTATGTTTCGTTTAACCAGCCTTGTTTCGGCTTTATTCGTAACCAGCCTCAGTGCCGCACCAGTGGTTTTATCTAATGTGCAAGGTTATGGTTTTGACAACAATCGTCAGTTGCAACAATTTAACGTTCTAGTGTTTGACGACAGCAGTGGCAAAGTACTGGCTCGTGGCGACGCTTCAGTTAGCACACAATATCCAGAAGCCAGCAAACTAGACGGTAAAGGTAAAACCTTATTACCAGGTTTAATTGACGGCCACGGCCATGTACTAGGCTTAGGCCAAAATTTATCGCTAATAGAACTGCGTGGTAGCAGTAGCGAGCTAGACGCCGTGCAGCGTGTCGCTGAGTTTTCAAAACATCACCCCGATTTACCATGGCTACGCGGCCGCGGCTGGAACCAAGTGTTATGGCCAGAAAAAAACTTCCCCACGACGGCGCTTTTAGATGAAGCCGTTAATAATAAGCCGGTATGGTTAACTCGGGTAGACGGCCATGCTGGCTGGGCAAACAGTAAAGCCCTCGCTTTGGCTGGCATTACCCGTGAAACTCTAGACCCAGCAGGCGGCGAAATTATTCGCGATGCCAAAGGCAATCCTACTGGCGTTTTAGTTGATAACGCGATGGGGTTGGTGCAGCAACATATTCCATCCGCCACCTATGCCGACCAACTACATGCACTAAATGCTGCTTTTGAGCACTTATTAGCGCTAGGCATTACCAGCGTGCATGACGCTGGCGTGGACACAAGCACAGTTAAGCTTTACCAACAATTGGCCGCAGAGCACAAACTGCCCATGCGTGTGTACCCGATGTTATCGGCCGATGATTCACAATTACCGAAATGGCTGGCAGCGGGCATTATTGATGACCCAACTGATTATTTAGATATTCGTTCGGTAAAAATATATGGCGATGGTGCCTTGGGTAGCCGTGGCGCAGCGTTAATAGACCCCTATAGCGACCACCCAAGCCAAAGCGGCTTATTGGTTACGCAACCGGATCAATTAAGCCAAATTATGAAAATGACCATTGATGCGGGTTTTCAAACCAACGTGCATGCTATTGGTGATCTCGCTAATCGCTTAGTGCTTGATCGGTTTGAGAAATTTGTTCCCAAAGATAAACGTGAATCAAGCCGCCATCGTATTGAACATGCGCAAATTGTTTCACCAAAAGATATTCCACGTTTTGCTAGTTTGCATGTTATACCCGCCATGCAAGCGGTGCATGCTACTTCAGATAAAAATATGGCCGGCGATCGCTTAGGCGTTGCTAGATTGCGTGGTGCTTATGCTTGGCGCAGCTTTATTGACCAAGGCAGCATTATTGTTGGCGGCTCTGACTTTCCGGTAGAACTGGCCGAGCCGTTTCATGGTATTCACGCGTCAGTTACTCGACAAGATCATGAGAATCAACCTAAAGGCGGGTGGCTACCGGAGCAACGTTTAACACTAACCGAAGCCCTGCGCTCGTTTACAATAGATGCGGCTTATGGTGCCTTTCAAGAAAACAGCATGGGTACATTAGCGCCGGGTAGCTGGGCCGACTTTATTCTGGTAGACCGCGACATTTATCAAATTCCACCAGAGCAGTTATGGCAAGTTACGGTAGAAAAAACCTTTGTAAATGGTAAACAGGCCTTTAGTAAATGATTAGCCAAAAATGGGGTAAGCTAATTCGCTCTCTCCAGCAAAAAAAATATCGCAAAGTCGAACAACTATTTATTGTTGAAGGCGAAAAAGCCGTACTAGAAGTATTAGCCTCTAACTGGCAGGTAACAGCCGTATTTGCTACCGAGCCTTTTTTACAGCGTTATGTTAATGATGTAAAAAAGGCCGCTTTAATACAGCAATGCAGCAGCGACGAGCTGGTAAAAGTAGGTACTTTTGCCAGTAACGATGCTGCATTAGCCGTAGTGAAAATACCGGAGCAACAGCCATTTTCACTAGGTTTGGCTTCGCAGCAACTGCCTGCGCCTTGGGTATTAGTGCTGGACCAAATTAACGACCCAGGCAATCTTGGCACTATTATTCGTATCGCCGACTGGTACGGTATTACTGATATTGTTTGCTCGCCAGATACTGCTGATTGCTTTAACCCCAAAGTTATTGCCGCCGCTAAAGGTTCCTTTTTACGCGTTAATTTACATTACCAAAGCTTACCCGAGCTATTTAAGCACAGCCCGCTTCCGGTGTACGGCGCTTATCTTGGTGGTGAGTCGGTGCATCAACTGCAGCTTAAACAGCCAGGCGGTTTTATTGTGCTAGGTAATGAAGCCAATGGCATTAGCGCAGAGCTTAGTGCATATATCAACCGCAAAATTACCATACCCGCCTTTGGCAACGCCGAATCATTAAACGTTGGCATAGCCGCAGCCATAATTTGTGATAATTTACTGCGGTTAAGTAATAGCTAATTGGATTAACCGCTAGCTTGCTGTTACTCCGGCACAGTATATACTGCCTGTTTTCGTCCTTGCAGAACGTACCTTGTCATACGAATATCTCGCCCTGGCCGCAGCCGCATGCTGGGCTATTGGCAGTTTATTATCGGCTCAAGCCTCTACTCACTTAGGTGCCTTTAGCTTTACCCGTTGGCGCATGCTGTGTGCCGCTGTAATGCTTTGGCTCATAGTGTTTATAACCGGTGGCTGGCATAGTTTGGCACTAGCGAGCAGCACTGTTTTAGTACTATCGGGTGTTATTGGCATCTTTATTGGCGATACTGCATTATTTGCCGCGATGAACCGGCTTGGCCCACGCCGTGCTGGGGTGCTCTTTGCCACCCACTCAGTGTTTTCAGTAGTGCTAGCGTATTTTTTTCTCGACGAAACCCAGTGGGGCTGGACCTTAATCGGCAGTAGTTTACTGATAAGCGGCGTAATGGTTGCCATCTTATTTGGTAAACGCAAAACTGAACTACACGCCTGGGAAAGTAACCAAACGGAATTACGCAGTGGCATTGCTTTAGGTTTGTTAGCGGCACTCTGTCAGGCAATAGCCACCTTGATGCTAAAGCCGGTGATGACAACCGATATTGATCCCATTGCTGCTTCTGCAGTGCGTATGACTAGCGCCTTTGTGCTACATCAAATTATTTTTATGCTTGGCTTTAAAGTGGCTAAAGCCTATCTGCCATTAACAGTTAACGTATTTATGCTGGTGTTAGTTAATGCGGCGCTATCCATGGTGTTAGGTATGACATTAATACTGCAGGCGTTAAAATACGGCGATGCCGGCATGGTGGCTATTTTGTCATCGGTAAGCCCGGTAATGATCTTGCCGTTATTATGGTTGGTCTATAAGCGCAGCCCAGCTCTAGGCGCGTGGCTTGGCGCATTACTCACGCTGTTAGGAACGATATTAATCTTGCTAAAAGACTGACAATACACGATTTATCATTAATACTGGCTTCAGCTAAACAAGCGATGCTGTTCAGTGGAGGCCGCAATGAAACAACGTACCAAGCTACAACTTACTAAACTTAGCCCAGCAAAACGTCTGCTAATACTATTACTTTGTGTTATTGCACTAGCAACCGGCATATACAGCGGATTATTACAGCAGCGCATAGTTAACCCAGCTCTCGCACCACTAGACAATAAAGCGCATTCCGCCCTGCAACATAGCTTACTGCTAAGCAGTGCGTCTTTTGCAACCGCACGCTTAATTGACCGTGGCATTGCCTTTGTTTCCGAAGCTGAAGTCGGGGTTGGCGTGGCGAGTGTTAAACCGGGGCAATTACTCAAGCCACTACAAGATATGGCGGTGCGCTATTCAGACTTAATGGTTATTGCCATGACATCTATCGGCTTACAGCTGTTTTTACTTGAATTTGGAAAACTGGCTGCACTACCTCTATTCGGTACAGGTATTGTGCTATCCGCTATTATACTGCTAATCGGCCCTGTCAGTTGGCGTGCTAATAGCACCTATGTATTGCGCGGTTTTGTTGCGTTGTTATTGGTAATCCGTATTGGTGTGCCGCTTGCCGCCTTTGGTGTTGCCGAGCTATCTGACTGGGTACTAGAACCGCAACGCATAGCAGCCGAAGCCGCGTTAAGTGGCGAAACTCAAGCGCTGCAGCTTGTAGATCAGCCACTGCAAAGTGCCGATGAAGGCTCTTTTGCATGGCTGCGTCAGTTGGCTGGAAAAGCTAACGATATGTTTGCTGCGGTAAAAAGCTTCTCTGATACCATGGTAGAAAAGCTAATCCAACTTATTGTGGTATACAGCCTACAAACATTAATCTTTCCACTATTATCACTCTGGTTACTGTGGCACTTAGGCCGTTGGTTTGTCCGTCGACCATTGTCGGTTTTACCCAATACGCCTATAGCTGCGTCCTAAACTCTAAAGCGTTGCACTAATGCACTAAGCCGGCGTTCTAGCTCGGTTAAGCCGTTAGTAGAAGATGCTAATTCAGCCGCATTATTTGCGGCTTGATCTGCCAAATGCGCTATTTCATGAATACTGCGACTAATATCGGCGGCTACTGCCGTTTGTTGCTCGGCGGCGGTTGCTATTTGAATATTCATTTGAGTAATAGTACTAACTGATTTAGTAATGGTTTGGAGTGACTCGCTGGCTTTATCGGCCTGCGCAACCGTTTGTATTGATTGCTGACGACCACGCTGCATTACCTGCACCGCATCATTAGTACCTTGTTGAAACAGGTTAATCATTTGCTGAATTTCATTAGTACTTTGTTGGGTACGAGTAGCGAGTGTACGCACTTCATCGGCTACCACCGCAAAGCCGCGGCCTTGCTCACCGGCTCGTGCCGCTTCTATTGCGGCGTTTAGCGCCAGCAAGTTGGTTTGTTCAGCAATACCGCGAATTACGTTTACTACTAAGCCAATTTGGTCAGCGTCAGCGCCCAGCTTTTCAATAGTATCGCCAGCGGTGTTTACTTCTTCTGCCAGTTTATTAATTGAGTTTATCGTTTGTGCCACACTTTTCTGCCCGCCTATGGCTTCTTTATCGGCCTCTTGCGCTGCGCTGGCGGCTAAGCCCGCACTGCTGGCTACTTCTTGCACCGCAGCCGACATTTGATATACCGCCGCGGCAACTTGCGTAGTTTCCGCTTTTTGCGTGTTGGCATCTTGGTCGGTTAGGTTAACAATTTTCTGCATACTGGCAGCACTTTGGCTAAGTGCTTGTACGGCTTGTTTTACCTCAGTTACCAGCTGCTGTATTTTTTGCGCAAACTCATTAAAACCACGCGCAACTTCACCGACCTCGTCGGCGGTTTCTATCTGTAAGCGCTGGGTTAAATCACCCTCTCCTTGGCCAATGTTAATAAGTGCGGCAGAGGCTTTCTGTAATGGCTGAACTACCAAGTTAGCAACAAACAATGCCAGTAGAACCACGATCACTAACATTAGCACTGCACCGCCAACGACCAGCAATAGTGTATTAAGAATAAGACCGTTAATTTGTTGCTCTTTTTCTGCTACACGGCGGTCAATGTCATCAATATAAAAGCCAGAGCCAATAACCCAGCGGTTGCTGTTCATCGCTGCGGCATAGCTTAGCTTGGGTGTTAAACCGCCACGGGTTTTTTCATCCCACATATAGGTAACAAAACCGCTGCCTTTTTTTGCGGCGTCAATTAACTCACGGATCAGTGGCACACCGTTAGGGTCTTTTAAATCAATTAGGTTACGGCCTTCTAAGCTAGAATTAGAGCCATGTACTATATTTACGCCGTCTAAATCATAAACAAACATGTAACCATCATCACCAAAGCGCATGGCGCGAATCATGGCTTTTGCGGCATTTAACTGCTCAGCACTCGGGTTATTCGTTGTAAAATAAGGCGCGACTGCACTGGCAGCGATAGCAACGTGATTTTTTAACGCGTCTTGTTTTTCTTGCAGCATATCGATACGAAACTGGTTAATTTGTTCTGTACCCATGTCACGCATCTGGCTATAAATCAGCAGCATTAGTGCCAACACTATCGCTATCATAGGTAATACAGCCAGCAGTAACATTTTATTTTTCAGCGACAATTTGAACATAACCAAACTCCACATAACAACATTAACCATGTTGATTCAGTTACATCATAGTGCAGCTAGTAAGAAAAGAAAGCGTTATAACAACATAGTATTCAGCAAGAAACCCTCTGCATGTTGGGCTCTGAGCAACAACGCTCTACCTAGTAATAGCCGCAATAGTATTTTACGCGAATAGTGCGTTTTCCATTACAATGAGTAGGTTAAACCGACATAGTGGAAACTTAGCGTGTACAGCGGCGACTTTACCCAAAAAAGAAGATTTATTGTTAAGCTTGGCAAAATGCTACATAAATACGGCACGCCAGCTTCGCGTTTAGAAGCGCATCTGAATCAATTATCGCGGCATCTGGGGTTAAACGCCTCGTTTATTATTTCGCCGACAGCAATGACCTTTGTTATTTGGAGCGAAGGGCATGAACAAGAATACACCCACGCCGCCCGCGTTGATCCAGGCGGTATGGATTTAGGTGCGTTATCGCGTACCGATGAGTTGGCAGATCAAGTACTGCAAGGCCAAGTTAGTCTAAATGAAGCCGATGCCTTATTAGACGCTATCGATATGCGGCCTAGCTCCTATAGCAAGTTAGCTTGTGGTGTTGCCATGATGCTATCGGGCGGCGCCTTCGCCATGTTAATGGCAACCAGCTGGAACGATGTGCTTTGGTCGTGCTTACTATCGTTATTGGTATACCTGTTTATGTTATGGGCCGCACACTCTGCCCGTATCGCTTATATGCTAGAGCCCTTAGTCGCGTTAGTGGCTGCCGTGGCTGCCTGTGCCATTAGTCGCTATATAGACCCAGGCATTAACATTCGCCTAGCCGTGTTATCTGCCATTATTGCCTTTATACCTGGCTTAGCATTAACGCTAGGCCTAGCCGAGCTAGCTGCGCGCCATTTAGTATCGGGTAACGCCCGTATTATGGATGCCATGATGCTATTGTTTAAGCTGTATTTTGGTGCCTTTTTAGGTATCGCAATAGGGTTTCGTTTATTCGGCACTGTTGATTTCATTAAACCTCCACCTATTCCTCAAAGTTTCGCTTGGCTTGCCGTCGGCATTTTAGGTGTGTCGTTAATTATTCTCTTTAATAGCCGAGGTAAATACACTTTGTGGTCACTGGCGTCAGGCTTTATTGCTTATGGCGTCAGTATTGCTGGTGCAAACCTTTTTGATTATACGTTAGGCGCTTTTCTTGGTGCCTTTGCTGTGGGCATATACAGCAACCTATTTACTCGGCTAGCTAAGGCACCAGCGGTTATTGTTGCTATGCATGGGCTTATTGTATTGGTGCCCGGCAGTAAAACCTATATTGGCTTAAATTCGCTAATCTCGGGTCAAGAATTTGTCGTGTCTACCGGTATTGGTCAACAAACTTTTTTAATTTTTATGTCGTTAATTGCTGGGCTTATTTTTGCTAACGTGGCTTTACCACCAACCAAAAGCTTATAAAGCAATAGTATGCTCAGTTTGCTAAACTAACGGCTGTATTTTGCCAAAGTGAGGTTAACGTGCCAGACCGTGCTCATCTGTTTTCTTTACGCCTTGGCCACGCCCTGCGCGAAGTATTAGCCGAAGGCTACAACCGGAAAAAATTTGGTAAAGATATACTGGCCGGTCTTACCGTAGGTATTATTGCTATACCGCTAGCTATGGCGCTGGCCATTGCCAGTGGTGTCGCGCCGCAATATGGGCTTTATACCGCCATTATTGCTGGTTTTGTTATTGCGCTTACTGGCGGCTCTCGTTATAGCATTTCTGGCCCCACCGCAGCCTTTGTCGTTATCTTATATCCAGTTGCCATTAAATATGGTTTAAGCGGCTTGCTTATTGCCACTGCACTATCTGGTGTACTGCTAATATTCATGGCAATAATGCGCCTTGGTCGATTAATTGAGTATATTCCTGAGTCAGTAACCCTAGGTTTTACTGGTGGCATTGCCGTAGTTATTGCTACCTTGCAACTAAAAGATTTTTTTGGCCTACCCATTAATGATCTACCCGAGCATTACATCGATAAAATTGCGGTTCTGGCACAACATCTGCCGCAATTAACGTGGCCAAGTGTATTGGTTGCTTCAGTTACCTTAGCGGTAATGCTGGTTTGGCCGAAGTTTAAAACCATTATTCCGGCGCATTTACCGGCACTGTTTGTCGGCACCGCATTAGCCTTAATACTGCTGCAGCAAGGTATTGAGATTGACACTATCGGTTCACGTTTTAGTTATATCGAACACGATGGCAGCTTAGGCAAAGGTATTCCGCCCTATTTGCCCTACTTTGACTGGCCATGGCTGCGCCCTGGCCCCGATGGTGAATTACTCAATTTTAGCTGGCAATTAGTTAAAGACTTGCTAACAGCAGCCTTCGCTATGGCCATGCTAGGAGCAATAGAGTCGTTACTTTGTGCAGTGGTGCTAGATGGTATGTCTGGCCGGCGCCACAGTGCAAACAGCGAGCTGATGGGTCAGGGTATTGGTAACATTATTACACCTTTTTTTGGTGGCATTACCGCAACGGCCGCTCTGGCACGCTCTGCGGCGAACTTTAAAGCCGGCGCGCAATCGCCTATTGCCTCTATTATTCACGCTATAGTGTTACTACTCGGCTTGGTCCTGCTGGCCCCCCTGCTATCTTATGTACCAATGGCGGCTTTAGCATCATTACTGATTATTGTCGCTTGGAACATGAGCGAAGCACACAAAGCAGTACTGCTGTTAAAAACTGCACCGCGCAGTGATATATGGGTATTTATTACCTGTTTTTCGCTTACCGTGCTGTTCGATATGGTGATTGCCATCACGGCCGGTATTTTATTAGCCGCGTTGTTGTTTGTTAAAGAAATTGCCGCAATGAGTAAGGTAACGGACATCAGCAATAACCGTAAGCAAGTTGAGCACCCCGTACCTAGCGGCTGGCAAGTATTAAAAATTAGTGGGCCATTATTTTTTGCTGCAGCCGATCGTATTTTTTCCGATATTGCCCGCTTAAGCGAGCATAGCAAAGGCATTATTTTATATATGGATGGTGTGCCACTGCTCGATGCCGGTGGTTTATCGGCGCTTAATAAACTCATTAGTAAATGCGCCAAAAGCAAAACCAGCTTAATGATTGCCGAATTACAGTTTCAGCCACTAAGAACGCTAGCCAGAGCTGGCGTGCAACCGATAGAAGGCCAACTGAGTTTTTACCCAACGTTGCGTGAAGCGTTAGAACTATTGCAACAGCAACCCATTACTAATAATGGCTAACACGTAGTAACCTTTATTTGCTCTTGAATGGCTAAGGGTTGTGTAACGCGCGGAAACACCACCAGCATCCATGGTTGACGCACTACGGCAGGTGCTGGGCAATTCGCGCCAGCGTACTCACTATTAAGAATAATCTGTACTTGATCTGACTGGCCGCTAAACCTTTCTATTTCCAGCTTTAGTGTGTTCTGTTGTGCACCAGCCATTACTAGCAGTACTTGGTATTCCGCAAAGTTAATAGTTTCTGGTGTGCTGCTACGATTAAGCAGCTGGTAAAACACCTGATCAAAACTACTCTGATTACTAATAATTCGAATTAATTTATCATCATTCTGCGCAGTATCGCCCCGAGCAAGGTATCGATATGCTGCCGCATCATCGGCGGTCAGGTTTTCTACACAACCAATTAACAAGCAGAGCGATGTGACTATGATTATTTTGGCGCTAAACTTCATAAGCTACCCCACGCTATTTTTGATAGTCTAGCGGCAGCGTTCAAGGCTTACTGTTATTAATCGCAGTAAATTGTGAAACATTGTTATGCCACCTTATGCGTAGCACAGCAACTTGGTAGACTAATGTAGTCTGACTCTATCAAAAATAAAGGTGCAACTTGCGATACGGCCTACTGCTAATTTTTTTGCTTAACATAGTAGCGAATGCTGAAGCCGCGTTATCCTGCGCCGATGAAACGTCCTGCATTACCGAGCAAAAATTACATTTAAGCCTTGCCGTAGGTTTCGGGCAGCGCAGTAATCCATTATATGACGGTGAAAAACTGCCGTTAGTCGTGCTACCCGACATTTATTATTACGGCGAACATTGGTTTTTTGATAACGGTAAACTTGGCAGTAGCTGGCAGCTAAATGATCAGTGGCAGCTGAGTCTCATTAGTAAGCTAAACCCCGAAAAAGGCTATTTTCAAAAATGGTTTAGCGGCAATATTTTTCAGCTTAGCCAAAGTTATAGTAATAACTCTATACTTGCCGACCTTAACTCACCACGGCAATTATCACTTGGCGAAGTTAGCAAACGCCCCACCGCAGTTGATCTGGGTTTACAACTAGATTGGTTTGGTAACGACTGGCACCTGCAAACGCTACTCTGGCAAGACATTAGTAACGCCTATAACGGCCAGCATGCTAGCATCAGCGCAGGTCGCCATTGGCAAACGTCCTTTGGTAATTGGCAACTAAATACCACTTTGTATTGGAAAAGCGCCAAACTTATTGATACTTATTACGGTATTGATAATAATGAGCCGTTTTATATAAGCCGTTATAATGGTAAAGCAAGTTGGCAACCGGAACTGCGCCTAGGCTGGCAGCAGCCGTTGTCGGAAGACTTCGCGTTATTAGCATTCTTGCGTTACTTACATCTGGATGATGCAATGACTAACAGCCCTCTGGTGCGAACCGACAATATTGTAACCTGGTTCTTTGGCGTAAGTTATCGGCTATTTTAATGCATGAGCTCTGGCTATTACTGGCTTTAAATACCCTAGCCGCACAACCAAACGTGCCCGAACACTGCGCAGCGCAGCTGTGTTGGGACGTCAGCCCAAAAATTTGTGTTACCGAGCAGCAAAACCAACATTGCCAAGCCAAGCTAAAATTACACTGGCACAGTAACACCACGCAAAATACCTGCTTATTTATTGCTGAAGAAAAGCTATATTGTTGGCAAGATGCCAATCAGGGCCATTGGCAACAACAACTTAGTTGGCAAAATACCGAGCTGACGTTGCGCAGCAGCGATAACACTATTTTATTGCAGACCGAGTTACAGGTGCAAAGCCGAAAACCGGCCAGACGCCGTTTAAACAGTGCATGGAGTATATTCTGATGGCTAAAATATTACTGGTCGAAGATGATCTTCGTCTAGCGACTCTGGTGCAGAGTTATCTCGCGCAACACGGCTTTACTGTCCAACTGCAAAGCCAAGGTGATGCTGTAGCTGAGCATTGTCGGCAGTTTCAACCCGACCTTATTGTACTCGATTTAATGCTACCGGGCTTAGATGGCTTTGGCGTCTGTCGGCAAATTCGCCCTTGGTACAAAGGCCCAGTGTTAATATTAACGGCCAAACAAAGCGATATTGACCAAGTATTAGGGCTTGAACTGGGTGCCGATGACTACGTAGTAAAACCAGTAGAGCCAAGAGTGCTAGTTGCCCGCATTAATGCGCTATTACGCCGCACCCAAAGCAACACTAAAACCGACCAACAAGAACTACAGTTTAATCGCTTACTACTAAAGCAACGCTCACGTGAGGCGTGGTTAGATCATGAGCGGGTAGATTTAACGAGCTACGAATTTGACTTAATTTGGATGCTAGCCAAGCACGCTGGGCAAACGGTAAAACGCGAAGCTATTCACCAACAAATAATTGGTCGGGAATACGATGGTCTCGACCGTACGGTAGATGTACGCATTTCACATTTACGCCGTAAGTTAAATGATAATGCAGAAACACCGTTTCGCATTAAAACCGTGTGGGGCAAAGGCTACTTGTTTGTCGCTGATGCTTGGTAAGATCAGCTAATTATGCAGCGCCTATTCTGGCATTTTTATCTATTTATTTTTATCGTGCTGCTGGCAGCGGGTTGGGCCGTAGAACAACTGTGGCAACAATGGCAACCTGCAGCCGAGCCGCCTTGGTTAACAAGCTATACCTCGCTATTGCAGCAGCAGTTACAGCAACCGGTTGCTACTTGGCCAAGCACAGTTTCGCTAAATATCATCGCATTGCCAACTGACAGTATTAGCTGGCTACCAGCAGAGTTAAGCCTATTACAACAGGGTAAAGTAGTGAGCTTGTTTGAAGAAGAACAAGTGTATTTTTATTATCTTGCTAATAATCAGTTATGGCGGCTTGGCCCATTGCCGCTGATACAAAACGATGGTGCTACCTGGTTTACTCTACTATTTTTTATACTACTTGCCGTCGCTATAGCACTGTGGCTATGGCCGGTAGCACGCGATATTCGGCGCTTACAGCATAGCCTACAGCAATTTAGCACTAACACTGATACCAACTTATATTTACCGGCACGGTCTTTTATTGCGCCCATTGCCGATAGTTTTCAGTATATGAGTGGGCAAATTCGCGACTTATTAAAACTACAACGAGAAATGACACAAGCGGTGTCACATGAGCTTCGAACACCTATTGCACGGTTAAGCTTTGCGCTAGAAATGGCGCAGCAATTACCCGCACAAGAAAAGCAGCTAATGCTGCAAGATGTTAAAGAGTTACAACACTTAGTCGATGAGATCTTAGACTATGCGCGTTTAGAAACCGGACAGTTACCGCTACAGATGCAACAAATTAATTTAACCGAATTAATTACTAACGTGCAAGAAAAGCTCACCCCATTACCCGGCGCACCCATTTATTTAACGCTGCCAGCCCAAGCTATGTTGCATGGTGATGGTCATTATATTGAACGCGCGTTGCAAAATCTGCTAGTTAATGCCAAAAAATATGCTGTGCAGCACATTAGTTTAACACTAAGCCAGCATAAGCAGTATTGGCAAATTGAAGTAGAAGACGACGGCCCAGGAATACCCGAGCAACTGCGCCAATATATTCTTAAACCATTTTTTCGTATTGATGCTAGTCGTAATAAACAAGCGGGTGGTTTTGGTTTAGGCTTAGCCATAGTTGCGCGAGTAACGCAGTGGCATCTGGGTAAAATTAGCATTACCAACTCGACACTGGGCGGCGCACGTTTTGTGTTACTGCTGCCTCAGCGCCATGTTAATCATTAACTATAAACCTAAGGTTTTAAGAAAATCATCATCCACTTCAGCATCCGCCGTCACCGTATTTGCTGGGGTATATTGCTGCGCATTCGCCAAAATATCATCGGGATCTTCTTGTTCAACTTTGTCGAATTCATGTAACTGAATAAACTCAGTTTTATCCATAGCGAGTTCTAAATAAAAAATATTGTGCTCGGGCGTACTAAAGGTTACTCGTCTTGCCTGTGGCTGATCGAGCTGCGTATTAATTAAAATTTGTACCTGCTTATTAATCGCCATCATTTTGGGCTGACTTTGATTAATAGACGTTTGCAATTCGTAACGAACGGTATTAGTAAAATCACCAACAATCTGGTTCATCAACTCACCCATCACGTTGCCAACTTCGTCCGATGTATGAAACTGAGCTAACTCATGTTCTGGCATACCCATGCTCATTAGGTATTTTTTATAAATTTCCATCGCGGCTTGTGCCGTAAAATTGATAATGACTAAGCCTGAAAAGCCGCCATCAAATAATACGAAGCAACCCAGATCAGGCCGTAAACAAGTTTTTTGTATTTTCTGAACCATTGGCGAGTAAGCAACGTTACTATTACCGGCTCCAGACAGCACCCTACTTACCGACTGACACAGCGTAAGCAATATTTCGTCGGTGGTTATAACTTTGGTTTTTTTCATGATCGGTTTCCAACTTCCTGATTAAGCTTAGTATACGCGCAATCCGCATGTTAACGCTATTTTGCCTACATTTTACCGCTACTAGTTAGCAGCGATAGATAAAACCGCGTATCATGACGCGCCAGCAACTCAAGAGACTATGACAATGCCCAACAAACCCGCTGGCTGGATTATTATATTATTAGCCGCCGTTGTTGCTACCACGCCGCTAGCAATAGACATGTACCTACCTGCTATGCCAATTATGGCCGAACAGTTAAATACCAACATCGGTATGGTGCAGCAGTCGCTCAGCATTTTTCTCGCGTTTTTTGGTGTTAGCATGCTGGTGTGCGGCCCGCTGGCAGATAGCTTAGGCCGTCGGCCTCTGGCTATATTCGGCCTAACCGGCTTTGTATTAGCCAGTATCGCACTAAGTTTAGTCAATTCTATCGAATGGTTTTTAGCCTTACGTGCGGTGCAAGCTTTATGCGGCGCAGCAGCAACCGTGGTTGTGCCCGGCATAGTTCGGCATATCTACCAAGAACATACCGCCAAAGGTATGTCCTATGTGTCGATGATTATGATGTTAGCACCACTATTAGCACCGGCCATAGGTAGCGGTATACTATGGGTGGCAAACTGGCAGATGATTTTTGTCACACTGGCCGGTTATGGCGTAATAGTATTGCTAATGAGCTGGCGTTATTTGCCAGAAATTCCGCGCGACAAAACGGTGGCAAAGCCGACCTTTTTGTCTGGTTATAAAGTAGTATTTTCCAATAAATCTGCGCGGCCAGACATTGCTACCTCTATGTTTGCGTCATTCTCATTTTTTTGCTTTCTGACCGCAGTGCCTTTTGTTTATATCAAGTTTTTTGGCGTAAACGAACAAGAGTTTAGCCTACTGTTTGGCTTTAACGTGGCCATGCTAATGTTAGCTAATTTCATTAACAGCAGGCTAGTTACTCGGCGCGGGCCACAACATATGCTGCGCATTGGCCTAGTGATAGCCATTATTAGTGCAAGCGCTTTAACCTTGTTTAATTTTTGGCAATTCTCGCTGGTCTATACTGTGCTATCGATCGCGCCGCTGATGGCAAGCTTAAGCTTAATTGCCACTAATGCTGATGCGATGATCATCATGAAATTTCCGCAAAATAGCGGCACGGCTACTGCAGTTATTGGCACTTTGCGCTTTGGTATTGGCGCTTTAGCAGGACCACTGTTGGCGTTATTTGACAATGGTACAGCACTCCCCTTTTCACTACTTATGCTAGTAGGCGTGCTATGCATTGCGGTAAGTCAGTTCTGGCAAAAAGCTATCGTAAAAGCACAAGCCAACGCCGCGAGCTAAATTTTACAAGCACCGCCACTACACTCGTCGTCTTCGTCACCAAACTGTGGTGCGTCGACGCGTTCAAATTCGGCTTGTTGTTGGCGTTCTACATTTTGCTCGGCGGCGGCAAAATCTAAATGCTCAAGGTCAAAATCGAAATCGCTCATCTTACACTCCTAAGTTGTATGCTTTTAATTAGTCGCTACACAGTGTAGCAAAACTCACGAATACATCACGCGCCAATTTCGCCCGCTGCAGTTAATTGCTACAATACGTTTGTTTATTAACTTTATTTTTAATAGCCCGCAGGAGCCTATGCATGACTACCCTAACCCTTCAGACTCCAGACGATTGGCACTTACATTTTCGTGATGGCGATATGCTGTTAGAAACCGTGCCAGCCACTGCTCGCCAGTTTGCTCGGGCTATTGTTATGCCCAATTTAGTACCGCCAGTAACCAATGCCGCCATGGCCGTGGCTTATCGCGAGCGAATTTTAGCTGCGCGCCCCGCCAACAGCCAATTTCAGCCATTAATTACGCTATTTTTAACCGATAAAACCAGTGAAGCCGACATTGTTGCCGCAAAAGCCGCCGGCGTCGTTGCCGCTAAGTTGTATCCTGCAGGTGCTACTACCAATTCTAACGACGCAGTAAGTGCGCTAGAAAGCCTGTATCCGGTATTTGAAGCAATGGCAGAACACGGCATGTTGCTGTTAGTGCACGGCGAAGTAACCGATCACGATATCGATATATTTGATCGCGAAAAAATATTTATCGACCGTTATTTACAGCATATCGTCTCGCGCTTACCTACACTAAAGGTCGTGTTTGAACATATTACTACCGCTGATGCCGCTAGTTTTGTTGCCAGTAGTTCAGCCAATGTAGCCGCTACCATTACGCCACAGCATTTATTGCTTAATCGTAACGACTTACTAGTGGGCGGCGTTAGGCCACACAACTATTGCTTACCGGTATTAAAGCGTCGCAGCCATCAAGAAGCCTTGCGCGCTGCTGTCGCCTCTGGCTCAGCTAAGTTTTTCTTGGGCACTGACTCTGCACCACATGAGCAACATCGTAAAGAGTCAGCCTGTGGCTGTGCTGGTTGTTACAGTGCCCATAGTGCAATTGAGTTGTACGCGCAGGTTTTCGATGACTTAGGTTGCCTAGATAAGCTAGAAGGCTTTGCCAGCCACTACGGCGCTGACTTTTACGGTTTACCACGCAACACAGGCACTATCACGCTGCAAAAACAACAATGGCAGGTACCAACTGACATTACGCTACCTAACGGTAAACCAATAGTGCCGTTTTATGCTGGCGAAACCTTAAACTGGAAACTCGTTTAGTTTTTCAAATAACTCAGCAGCCGTTCTAATGCGCGGTAACTGAGGGCTTCCATTAAATGTGCGCGGCTGATCTGCCTTTGTTGTTGTAGATCAGCAATGCTGCGTGCCACCTTAATAATTTTATGATAGGTTCGCGCCGACAATTTAAAGCGATGGATGGTATCCTCTAAAAACTGCGCATCCGCCTGCTGCAAGGGGCAAAACTCAGCTAGCTCTGAACCGGTTAAACGGGCATTAGCTTTGCCTTGTCGCGCTAATTGCAACTGCCTTGCTGCCAGCACTCGCTCGCGCACACTGGCACTGGTTTCCTCTTGCGTATGCTGACTTAACATACCTTTTGGCAGCAACGGCACTTCAATTTGCAGTTCTATACGGTCAATAAACGGCCCTGATAAGCGGTTTAAATAACGCATAACTTGCTCTGGTGTGGCACGGCCATCTTGATGGTGCCCCGTCGGGCTGGGGTTCAATGCCGCCACCAGCTGAAATTGCGCTGGAAATTCGGCTTGCCTGGCGGCACGAGAAATATGCACCACACCAGTTTCTAAAGGCTCTCTTAACACGTCTAGCACTTTTCGCGGAAACTCTGGCAACTCGTCCAAGAATAAAATGCCGTGATGTGATAGCGAAATTTCACCCGGCCGTGGCACCGATCCGCCACCCACTAATGCCACGGCGGAGCTAGTATGGTGCGGGCTACGAAATGGTCGTTGCTGCCAATCGGTTAAATTACGTTGTAAACCGGCGATAGAATAAATAGCAGCAGTAGCTAAGGCCTCTTGCTCAGTTAATGGTGGCATAATACCTTGCAAGCGTTGCGCTAACATCGACTTCCCGGTGCCGGCAGGGCCCAGCATTAATAAATTATGCTCGCCGGCCGCGGCAATTTCTAATACCCGCTTGGCATGGGCTTGGCCTTTTACATCAGCTAAATCAGGTTGTTGTTTAACTTCGCGTTGCGGTAAAGGCGGTATAGCGGGTAACGCTTGTTGCGCCAGCAAAAAACTGTGCACTTGCAATAAATGATCAGCGCCATGCACCGCTACATTAGGTACTTGCTGGGCCTGCTGCGCATTGAGCATAGGTAGTACCATCTCGCGGCCGGCGTCACGACAAGCAATAGCAACCGGTATTTCGCCGACAATTACCCGTATTTCACCCGACAGTGCTAGCTCGCCACAAAACTCATAACCCTGCAGGCTTTTTTCCGCCAACTGCCCGGATGCGACAATAATGCCCAGTGCTATGGGTAAATCAAACCGGCCACCTTCTTTAGGTAAATCGGCAGGCGCTAAATTTACGGTTATTTTTCGATCGGGAAAAGCAAAGCCGCTGTTAACCATCGCACTACGCACACGGTCACGCGATTCTTTAACCGAAGTTTCTGGTAAGCCCACTAACTGAAACGCCGGTAAACCATTGCTAATATGCACTTCAACAGTAACTAACGGTGCTTCTAAACCATGCCGAGCACGGCTAAACACAACAGCTAATGACATCCTGTCTCCGCTAAAGCTAGGAAATGATAACTAATGTTTAGCATAATGTTAATTATTGGCAAGGTTAGATAATTGTTTTATCGACTATTAAATAGATAGACTACACTGGATAACACAGTATATGGTTGCCGTTAGCTTAAGCTAAGCTACTGGTCTGGCTAATGAAAATAAGTTTTGGAGTAACCTATGCGAGAACGTTGGTTAGGCTTGGTGCTAAAGCACCCGTGGTGGGTATTACTTAGCACGCTATTACTCGTCGTGCTAATGAGCAGCGGTATAAGCCAACTGTATTTTCGCGGTGACTTTCGCATATTTTTTGCCGACGATAACCCGCAGCTGTTGGCTTTTGAGCGGATGCAAGACGAGTTTAATAAAACTGACAACATCCTAATAGGCATCGCACCTGCTGAAGGTTCGGTGTTTAATAAAGAGGTGTTAACTCTCATCAAACAAATGACCGATGCAGCATGGCAAACCCCCTATTCTATTCGTGTTGACTCCATAACTAATTTTCAACACACCCAAGCAGATGAAGACGACTTACTAGTAGAAGATTTGCTACTAAACACCAACCAGCTCGATGCTGCTAAAATCGCCACTATTCGCCACGTTGCCTTAAACGAAATTACTTTAGTTAACCGCCTAATTGCCAAAGATGGCCAGCTTGCGGCAATTAACATTACCGTGCAGCTACCAGAGTTAGACAAAAATAAAGAAGTATTTGATACCTATAAGTTTGCCGAGCAGCTAAAGGCTGACTTTAGTGCGCGCTATCCACAGATAAACTTTCACTTATCTGGCGTTATTGCCATGAATTATGCCTTTGCCCATGAAGCTGAGCATGATGCCAAAACGCTAATTCCCATTATGTTTATTGTTATTGTTATTATGCTGGCAGCGTTACTGCGTTCGGCGTTAGGCGCGCTGGCTACCGTTATTGTTATTGTTATCGCCATTACCAGCACCTTGGGCTTAGCCGGTTGGGCGGGTATATTTTTAAGTACGGCAACCGTTAACGTACCTACTATTTTAATGACCTTGGCGGTGGCCGATTGTGTACACGTTATTGCCTCAATGCAGTTTGCACTTGGTCGTGGTGACAGTAAAAAAGACGCCATTAGCTTTAGCATGCAGCGTAATTTAGGGCCGGTGTTTATTACTAGCGCGACTACCGCTATTGGTTTTTTAACGCTAAATTTTTCTGAAGTGCCAATACTGGCCGACCTTGGCAACATGACCGCGGTTGGTGTGATGCTGGCGTGCTTATTTAGTATTGTGACATTACCGGCACTGCTATACGTACTGCCAATTCAAGCCAACAAAACAGAAGAACAACAAGACACCGTTATGAACGCTTTAGCAAGCTTCGTTATTCATCGTAAAAATGCGCTGTTTCCCGGCATGTTGCTAATAATGGTCGGTTTTGCCAGCCTAATTAGCCTAAATACCGTAAATGACGAAGCCGTAAAGTACTTTTCAACACGGACTGAATTTCGTCAGTCCATCGACTTTCTTGATCAGCACCTCGCGGCATCAATGCCAATCGATTTTGTGATCAATAGCGGGCAAAGCAGCGGTGTTAATCAGCCCGAATTTATTAACGCAATAGACCAATTTGGCCAGTGGTTAATGCAACAACCGGAAGTGGCGCACGTTAATAGTATTAGCGATACTTTTAAACGCTTAAATCAAAATATGCATGGCGGCGATCCGGCCTATTATCGAGTGCCGACAGCCCAAGACGAAGCCGCGCAATACCTGCTGATGTATGAAATGTCGCTACCCTATGGGCTCGATTTAAACAACCAGCTGAATGTGGATAAAAGCGCCACTCGCATTACGGTGGCGTTAAAAAATATCGGTAGTAAAGAAATTACTGCCTTTGAGCAGCATGCACTCACCTACCTAGCCGAGCATTATCCAGCATATTCAGCTAGCGCCGCCAGTACCGCACTGATATTTGGTCATATTGGCGAGCGCAATATGGCGTCAATGCTGCAAACCCTGCCGCTGGCATTAGTGCTTATTTCGTTGTTACTGGTATTTAGCATGCGCTCTTGGCGTATGGGCTTTATTAGCTTACTGCCAAATATTGCGCCTGCCGCTATTGGTTTTGGTATTTGGGGTTGGTATTCCGGCGAGGTTAACTTAGGCTTATCTATCGTTGCCAGCTTAAGCTTAGGTATTGTGGTCGACGATACTGTGCACTTTTTGGCCAAATACCAATATGCGCGCAAAGAAGGCCAAAACGCTGAGCAAGCGGTGCGTTATGCGTTCAACACCGTCGGCCGCGCATTGTGGATCACCACCGCGGTGCTGGTAATCGGCTTTAGTGTGCTAATGTTATCTAGCTTTCATCTCAATTCCGACATGGGCTTATTAACGGCCATTATTATTTTTGCTGCGCTGGTAGTCGACTTCTTATTTCTACCGGCCTTTTTACTCAAATTTGATACTAAGGAAAGTAAAAACTATGCGTAATGCCATTATTACCCCTCTGGTGCTACTGAGTTTAGCGCTAAGTTTACTCACACCGCTGGCTAGCGCCGATGAAGGTAAAGGGCTGGCTATTGCCAAAGAGCGTAAAAGCCGCGACGCCGGTTGGGGCGACAGCGAAAGTCTAACGACTATGGTGTTACGCAATGCCGCCGGCGCAGAAAGCAAGCGAGAAATGCGCACCGCAGCATTAGAAATGCCAGACGATGGCGATAAAGGCTTAACTATTTTTGATGAGCCGCGCGACGTGCGTGGCACAGCATTTTTAAACCACTCTCATCCGTCAAGCGAAGATGATCAATGGTTGTACTTACCTGCATTAAAACGCGTAAAACGCATTGCGTCACGCAATAAATCCGGCCCCTTTATGGGTAGCGAATTTGCTTATGAAGATTTAAGCTCGTTTGAAATAGCTAAGTTTCATTTTAACTATTTGCGTGACGAAGCCTGCG
Organism: Rheinheimera metallidurans; assembly: GCF_036983985.1. Classification (NCBI taxonomy): domain Bacteria; kingdom Pseudomonadati; phylum Pseudomonadota; class Gammaproteobacteria; order Chromatiales; family Chromatiaceae; genus Rheinheimera; species Rheinheimera metallidurans. The sequence goes on along the minus strand of NZ_JALAHQ010000001.1, from coordinate 33,584 downwards.
GCGATAGTACCTGCTTTGTCATCGAACAAACGCCCGCAGATGAATACTCAGGCTATAGCAAAAGCGTGGTATGGCTTAATCAACAATACTATCAGCCAGAAAAAATTGAGTTTTATGATAAAAAGCACAGCCTGCTAAAAACCCTAACGCTGCAAGATTACCAACTCTATTTAGATAAATACTGGCGGCCGCATAAGCTGAATATGGTTAATCATCAAACTGCTAAAAGTACTGATTTAATCATTCATAAAATCAGCTTTAACACCGGTCGCACTGCTGCAGATTTTGATACTAACGCACTGCAGCGCATACGCTAGTTTCAGGACGATTAACTTATGCGTTTACTCATTTCTAGCCTAGCTTTTATCACCACGCTAACTCATGCCGCACCGCAACCGTTAGCACCAGTGCAACCTGCAGACACGTTGTGGAAGCTTGCCACTCAAGCTAGGCCCGATGAGCAAGTGGCAATGGTGCAGGTAGTTTACGCCCTGTGGCAGGCCAATCCCGACGCTTTTACTGATGCAAATATTAATGCGCTGCGCCTTGGTAGTCAGCTAACCGTGCCAGAACGCAGCCAAATGCTGGCAATATCTGAGGCTAAAGCTAGACAGTGGTACCATCAGGCCATTGCGGCAAAACCAAGCCGAAGCGGTAAAACTCTCGCTAAAGTAAATAGTGACACTGTAAAAAAACCTGAAGCTGCGGCTATTACACCGGCGCTAGCTCACGAGCAAACAACCGCTACAGCCGCGACTTCATCAACAAAACCCCAAACTGAAAGCTTAGCTAACAAGATATACCCTATCTCGCCAGTCTTAAACACACCAGAGACTATACCTGCACCAGAGCATTGGCTTAGCGCATTAAACCAAGCTTACACGCTAAGCCTAGAACAGCGCTTTTACCCCACATCAGGCGAACAAGGGCAACGTAACACGAATAGCAGCGTGGCCCTAAGTGCAGAATGGGTTTGGCAAAGTAATGACCGTACACATCAGCTAGCACTAGAACCTTTTTTGCGCTGGGATCAAACCGACAATAAGCGCAATTTAATTGATGTACGCCAAGCTTATTGGCAGTACGCTGGCGACGGTTTCGATGTTAAAGCCGGTGTCGATATTGTGTTTTGGGGTGTCACGGAATCTCAGCATCTAGTTGATGTTATTAACCAAACTGACCTAGTCGCGACTATTGATGGCGAAACCAAGCTAGGTCAGCCGATGCTAAATTGGAACCTATATGGTGACGCCGGCACGCTGTCGTTTTACCTATTGCCGTATTTTCGTGAGCGCACCTTAGCCGGTGTTGACGGTCGCCTAAGGCCGCCGTTGCCTTTTGCTACTGAGCATACAGAATACGAGTCAGCGCAAGCCGAGAAAAATCTCGATTTTGCCCTGCGTTGGAGCAGACAATTTGACGAGTTAGATATTGCGCTAAGTTATTTTGAAGGCAATAACCGCGAGCCCTTATTTACACCCACAGCGCAAGGCCAGCTGCAGCCTTTATACTTGCAAATGCAACAGTTAGGGCTGGAAACTCAGCTGATTAGCGGTAGCTGGATTTGGAAGCTTGAAGCTATATACCGTAAAACACGACAGCAAGATTTTATCGCCAGTACGCTTGGCTTTGAATACACACAAGTTGGTTTATTTGAGAGTAGCTGGGATGTTGGCTGGATAGCTGAATACCAATATGACAGCCGAAATACACTGTCACCGGTATTGGGACAAAACGATCTATTTTTAGGTGCCCGCCTTGCTGCAAACGACGCAGCGGGTAGCGAAATTCTACTTGGCTTAGTACAAGACTTAGATAATAGCGACAGTAGAAGTGCGAAAATTGAAGCTGCAATGCGTCTAACTAGCAACCTTAGACTAAGGTTTGATGCTTGGCTATTTCAAAGCCAACAGCCCACAGAGGCACTTTACTTTATTCGGCACGACGACTACCTGCAGCTTAGTATCGACTATTATTTTTAATTACCGCGAGTAAGAGTCGATCCGTCAATTAATTACAGAAAATCAGCTTATTTTAGCGCTGTGCATATAGCTTAAGGCAAAACTACGGTAGCATTACGCCTTTGTGTTTAGCATCTAGGCGTTATGACTATCGATACTGCGTTTCCACTTAGCCAGCAACAGCTTGAACATTGGTTTGACGCTGTAACCTTTCATCGTGCACAGGCTTATTTACAAGCCGGCAAAGTGGTTAAGTTAGAATATAACAGTGATTTATCTGAGATCAGTGCTCAAGTTTGGGGCGCTGCTTTTACGCCATACCGCCAGTTTATTAGCCTTAAACCCAGCAATGATGGTTGGCAGCTACAAAATCGCTGCACCTGCCCAGTTGGCGCGCTATGTAAACACGTACTCGCCGTATTATTGCGCCTGCAGCGCGACTATCAGCAAAATAAACTACAACTAGAACAACAACCCGTGCGGCAGTTAAACCAATGGTTTGATCAAGTTCAGCAAGCCATGACACCAGAACAGGACGAAAAAGATGTCGTACTCTATCTGCTGTCTTATGGTCAGGCAGGCTTACAACTTAGCCCTCGCCGAGTACGAAATAGCAAAAAAGGCGGCTACACCAAGGGCGTTAGTATCGGCAAATACGACTTAGTATCGCCGGTTATTCCGCACTGGATAGAACAACAAGACTACCGCTTACTCAGCTATTTTCGCGCACAAAGCTTACGCGATTTGCCACTATTAGAGGGTGATTGGGGCCATCAATTACTGCAACAATTACTCGCTAGCGGGCGCTGCTTTTTTTCTGAAGCGCGCTATCCGGTAAAGCAGGGGCCCAAACGAGCCCTGCAATTTGCTTGGCAAGAAAGCAAAGCAGGCCAACAGTTAATTTGGCAACTAGATGATAGCGAGCGCGAGTTTGAGCTGGTGTATACCGACCCGCCATATTATCTAGATACCAGTTATTACGAACTCGGCGAGCTAGACACCAACCTTAGCAGCAAACAGCTTAAGCTATTGAATAAAATGCCGCCAATACCACAACAAGCATTAATGCCAAGTATTAGCCGTTTACAACAGCTGTTTAACCAAACTAGTCTGCCATTGCCAGCAGCCGCTGGCTTAAAGCAAGTTAAAACCAAGCCGAGACCAGTTCTACAGTTAAAAATGCTCCCGCATAAAGTGCGTGGGCGCAGCGAGCCCACCGCTATCTTGCAGTTTCAATATGAAAGTTATTTGCTGCCGCTAAATTTAACCGCAGCACAAACCGAACTGCAGCAAGACGGTATTACGGTATTTGTAAAACGTAACCGCACCACTGAAGTAACGGCATTAGAGCACCTATTAGCATTGCAGCTAATACAGTTGCCGCAATTAGCCCCACCTTATAGCGAGCATAGTGGTTTTGGCGTAGGAGAAGGCCCAGATAACCCAACCCTGTGGCAGCCGCTGCTAGACGCTTTACCAACTTTAGAGCAGCAAGGCTGGCATATTGCGAAAGATGACAACTTTAACCTCGATATTCTTAGCCATAACCCGTACTTGCAAGTACAAGACAACGCGGTTGGTGGCTTTGCCCTAGCAATACAAGTAGATATTGATGGCACTCAGGTACCGTTGTTGCCACTGATCAGCCAATGGCTGCGCCAGCATGGCCTACCGGATGCAAACAAGCCTATTTGGCTATCTTTGCCACAGGGCAAACTTGCGTTACCGCTAAAACTTATTCAACCGTTTATTGATACCATTGTTGAGCTATTAAACCCGAACAAACCACAATTCAGTTTAGATTTGCCGGCATTTAAAGCCGCTTTATTACCGCCAGAATCAGCAAAAGATATTCAATATTTAAATGCTCAACGGGTGCAGCGTTTAAGTGCTTCATTACATAACTTTAACGGCATTACGCCATGTAATGTGCCCGATGGTTTACAAGCATCGTTACGTGATTATCAGCTACAAGGTTTAAGTTGGCTTAGCTTTTTGCGTGAATTTGGTCTTGGAGGCATTCTGGCCGACGATATGGGGCTGGGCAAAACGCTACAAACATTAAGTTTATTGTTGTCATTAAAGCAACGCGGCGAGCTCACGCAACCCGCCTTAATTATTTGCCCAACCAGTGTACTAGGTAACTGGTTAGTAGAAGCGGCACGCTTTACGCCACAGCTACGAGTATTGCAAGTACATGGCAATAAACGCCAGCCGCTGTTTAATCAACTTGGTGATTACGACGTTATTGTTACCAGTTATCCACTAGTAGTCCGCGATCAAAAGTATTATCAAAGTCAGCCACTTAGCGCGATTATTCTTGATGAAGCTCAGCATATTAAAAATGCCGGTAGCTTAGCGGCCAAAGCGGTGCGCCAATTAAAAGCCCAATTTAAACTGGCGTTATCAGGCACACCACTAGAAAACCATTTAGGCGAACTAAAATCGATTTTTGATTTCGTATTACCAGGTTTGCTCGGCAACGATACCCACTTTAATCAGGTATATCGCAAACCGATAGAAAAACACGGCGACACCGAACGAGCAAACGCGCTAAAAGCAAGAATAGCGCCGTTCATGCTTCGCCGCACTAAAGCCCAAGTTGCAGCTGAATTACCAGATAAAACCGAAATTATTCAGCTATTAGAACTAGAAAGCGATCAGCGTAACCTGTATGAAAGCATCCGCTTAGTTATGGAAACTAAAGTACGCGAATTATTTATTCAAAAAGGTGTTGCCGCTAGCCAAATTCTGTTTCTTGACGCCTTATTAAAGCTACGCCAAGCGTGCTGCGATGCCCGCCTAGTGCCAGTTGAACATGCACGTTCAGTACGCAGCAATGCCAAGCTGCAATGGCTACGCGACACCTTGCCAGAAATGCTAGAAGAAGGTCGCAACATACTATTATTTAGCCAGTTTGCTAGCATGCTAACGTTAATAGAAGACGAGTTAAACGCACTGGGTATTTCCTACAGCAAACTAACCGGCCAAACTAAACACCGCCAGCAGCAGATTGATGCCTTTCAAAATGGTGAGACTCGGGTATTTTTAATTAGCTTAAAAGCCGGTGGAACAGGTTTAAACCTCACCGCCGCCGACACGGTTATTCATTATGATCCGTGGTGGAACCCAGCAGCAGAAGCGCAAGCTACCGACCGCGCACATCGTATTGGCCAACAGAAAAATGTGTTTGTTTACAAATTAATTGCCAGCAATACTGTAGAACAAAAAGTGCAATTACTACAGCAACATAAGCAACAACTGGCCGATCAGCTGTTTGCTGGAGGCCAAGGCCAACCATGGCAGGGTAAAGCAGAAGATCTACTGGCATTATTTAGCGCAGAATGAGCTACATTTTATATACACCAGCAACAAAGTGTCTCATTGACCGCCAGCCACACACACCTTAGGCTCTATATTATGCTTAATTGGGCTAACGTTGCAGGTGGTAATTGATGAAAAATTTAACTGAACATTTAGGCCAATATGCGCGTTATCATCGTGATAAGCGTAACCTACTTACCCACTATATTGGCATTCCCTTAATTGTGGTGGCGATTTACAGCTTTATTAGTATCCCGTTACTAACTCTCGCTAGCGTTGTTATTACACCGGCATTACTTTTATATCTAGCCACTAGTTTATTTTATTTTCGCCTCGATTTGCGCTTTGGCCTCGCCATGTTGCTATTTAATAGCCTCTGTTTAGCCATCGCGTATTATATTTCAGCTCAGCCGTTTAATAGTTGGCTTATCAGTGCCATTAGCCTGTTTGCCATTGGCTGGATATTGCAATTTATTGGTCATTACTATGAAGGCAAAAAGCCTGCTTTTGTAGATGACGCCGTTGGCCTTATTGTTGGCCCATTATTTATCGTAGCAGAGCTAGGCTTCGAACTCGGTTTACGTAAAGCATTGCAGCAAGATATTGAAAACATAGCCGGAAAAATGCATTAAATCAGCGTTTGTTCAGCGTTAGCCTGTACATTATCGAAAGGTATTTTCACTGAAGTAAGTGGTAGTGAATGAAATTATTATCGTTGTTATTTAGCAGCTTAATGCTGTTTTTTGTTAGCGCCAGCATTGGTGCGCCAATAAATTTTGCTCAGGCCAAGAAATTAGCCTCATTAATTTACTCCCCTACCACCAAAAGCTTTTATTGCGGCTGCGATATTAGCTGGCAGAGTAAAAAGGCGGTGCTCGATTTAACCAGTTGTGGTTATCAAGTACGTAAAAATACTGACCGTGCAAATCGGGTTGAATGGGAGCATGTGATGCCCGCTTACCACTTTGGCCACCAGCGCCAATGCTGGCAAAATGGTGGCCGTAAAAATTGCGTGAAAACGGATAGCGTATTTCGCGCGATGGAAGCCGACTTATATAACCTAAAACCAGCAATTGGCGAAGTAAATGGCGACCGCAGCAACTACCGCTTTAGCATGTTACCTAGCGCGGCGGCACAGCACGGCGCTTGCGCTATTAAAGTTGATTTTAAGCAAAAAGTGTTTGAGCCCAGTGCCAATATTCGCGGTGATATTGCCCGCATCTATTTTTATATGGCCGATAAATATAACTTATCGTTATCACATAGCCAGCAAAAACTAATGTTAGCCTGGCATAAACTAGACCCAGTAACTGCTGAAGAATCCCAATTAAACCAACGCATTGCTAAAGATATGCAGCATAACAATCCCTTTGTTAGCGGCGAAAAAGAATGGTATCTAGGTTATCAAAATAGCGGTTATGGTGTAGTCATTGCCGATTAACATCGGCAATGACTAGTATTAAGATTTACTCTGCAGCGCCGTGCAGCTTACACCAGTTAATACTACCCTTTTTTCACTGCTATCGTGTTGCAACCAACAGCCGTCAGCATCTAACCACAAGCTAAAGCGGTTAGACAGCTGGTGATGCCGTCCCATAATGGGCAAACCAGCATTATCGCGCAGTACGGCTTGCTCAATAATTAATATGTTATTACGCGTTAGTACGGTATCAGACAACTTAACCGGTGCGCCGCCAATTAGCTCAATAATGCGTTGCTGTAATTGCAATTTCACATCAGCATTCACCGCACTTAGCACCGCAGGCTCTGCCTGTAAGCTCAGATGCTGACAACCTAGTATTACCATAGCACCACTGACTAATGCGATTTTTTTCATCATTACTCCAAAGGCTTAATTGGCATGTTAATACGATTATCTAATAATTGATTACGCGGCTTTAATTTAAATTCGACCACAGGCTCTGCACTTGATGTGGCTAACAGACGATTAGCGCCACTGCGGTTCAGCTGGGTAACTGACGCAACGACGGGACACTTTTCATGTTTAGCATAATACAGCGCTGTATTTAAACGCGCTTCGCTTTGCGAGCCTAAGTCATGGCTAAAATCATCAGCTACCGCGCAGCCTTTAATATCCGACTCGTACAAGGGAGTTTCAGTTGGTGTAAAGCCATCAGCGTAGTCACCAAAGCCTTTGGCATTAATACCAGAAAACTGTACGGTAAAAAATGTTGTGCCGCAGTTATCTACTGGGTAAAAGCCATAGGGTTTACCACAGGTATTTTCACCAATTTGAATAACCTCTACATCGACGCCGCGTAACGCATTCATAAAGGCTTCGCTGGCAGAACAGGTGCCGTCACCAGTAATAACAAATACTCGACTTAAACCTAACGTTGGCAGTGCTTGAGGCGTAGTTACACCTCTGTCATAGTCAATAACTACGTCGTAAAATGGTACTGGCTGTAATCTTGCCCCCGTAATAGGATCAGTATTTGGGTATTTATCATTAAATTGCATTGTTTCAAAAAACCGGTTTTGAATAACGTTATCACCGGCAACCATATAGCCAAGCTGCGAGGCGAGCGCTAACAAACCTCCGCCGTTGTAGCGTAAATCTATAACTAACTCGGCAATGTTCTCTTCACTAAATTGCTTAACCGCACTAATCAATTGTTGTTGGGCTAAGGCAATATGGCTATTAAATACCAAATAGCCCACCTTACCTATATCGGTATTTAATACAGAAACATTTCGTACCGGCATAATTTCAACATCAGCCGACACCATATTGTACGTAACATTGGCACCATTAACTTTTTCCATGACGAATTGATGTGGCTCACCGGCAGACATAGGGTATAAGCCCGCAATCAACTTATTGAGTGCGTCTGTCGAATTTTCATTAACAAAGCTCACGCCATCAATAAAGCGCACTTCATCACCACGGCTTACGCCTGCAACCGCTGCTGGCGAATTAGGCTCAATATAGGCGACTGTCAGTTTACGTGGCGGTACGTTACTGGTTAAAGACCAACTAATACCATAACCTGATTCCACCCCGCTTTCAGTTTGTTGTAAGTAGTCAGCCGTATTTTCTGCAAAGTGAAATTTATCTTTTTGTGCGCCAGAGTCGGTTAAACCGCTGGTTTTTAATTGAGCAAAGTAGTCAATAACGCCATAACCCGCAGGGTTAACATCGCTCAACTCTCGGTACCACAAATAGGTGCGATTACTCCATGAGCGCAGCCATAACTGCTCGTGTAACTTAGAGCCGGCTTTATCTGGGTATGCCGCATTGGTATAGGGATCTATACCTTTTCTTGGTATCGCACAAAAATTCTTAAAATCAGCTTCTGGGCCATACACTCCGGGGACATAAGTAACTTTACCCGTACTACCAGAACCGTTGTTAATATCATTATTGAGCCCACCACCGCCACCACATCCAGCAAGTAGCAGGCTCAGTATTGCCGCAGTTAATATGGCTTTATTTGCTAAAAACACCTTCGCCACTCCAAATTGCAAATAAGAAATTAATATAATAGATATAAAACAATGGCATAACTAATTTACCGCACCGCCAGGGCCTGAAACTCTAGTTATATCTAACATATCGGCTCGAATAGCTCCGCCTAAATCGCTACTTAACAAGGCTTCGGCTTGGCTAAAGCTCACCTTTAAACCATTTATCATGCACACCTGATTACGGCCATTCGCCTTGCTCAAGTAAAGTGCCATATCAACAATCTGCATTACCTTTTCCCAACCAAGCAGTTCTTCACTTACCCCAGCAAAGGGTAAATGAATAAAACCACCACTAGCGGTCACACTAATACTGTGCTGTTCAAATATTACTGGCTGCGCTGTGATTATTTGTAAGATACGCTCAATAAAACTCGATAATTGATCAGGTACTAAGTGTTCTAATACCAGTAAAATCTCTTCACCACCCCAGCGCACAACGAGATCATGCTCTCGGCATGTTTTTAGCAAGCGCTGGCTTAACTCAATTAACACTGCATCGCCAACACTATGACCATAATGGTCATTGATACGCTTAAAAAAATCGATATCCAGTAACAGCAAGCCTGTTAAGCTAGCATCTTGGTCTCGCCGCTTTTGGCTGCGCAGCTGCATGTGCTGCTGCAACGCACGCCGATTATATAGCCCAGTTAGTGGATCGCGCTGTGACTGAAATGCCAACTGCTTATTGGTTTCATATAATTTTTGATTTGACCGGCGCACCTTGCGATACAACATCAATAGCGCAACCGCAGCAAAGAGAATTAGCAGCACCAATAGAAACATGAGTTTTTGCTGTAACTGCTTATTTTCAATCAGTTGCGCTTTTAAGCTATTTTCTTGTTCTAAAATGGTTATTTGCTGGCTTTTGGCTTTAGTATCATAACGATTTTGCAGTTCGTTCAGGCGAGCTTCTCTATCGGTTGAACGGATCTCTTCACGCAACGCCATTTGCTCAACCAGTGTTTCAGCTTGCTGTTGATATAAGCCCGCGGCAGCGTAAGCTCTGGCCAATACCGTATAATAGGGCTCGTATTCTACTTTTGCTGCATGCTTACTAAAATAAAGCATGCTAGCCTGCATCTGCTCTAATCCCAACTTATGCTGTCCTTCCATGACAAGAATAAAGCCCAAATTTAATTTAATAAGCTGTTGGCTAGATTCATCCTTTAACTTAACCGCGCGTTGTTGTGCTTGCAGTAAAACCACATTCGCTTCGTCGTATCTCTTAAGCTCGATATAACCGACGCCCATATTATTTTCAAATGTTAGAGCCGTTCCTTCACGGCCAATTTCTAACGCAGCGGCTAAGCCTCTTTTGTTAATGCTAATGGCATCGTCATATTTGCCCGCTGAACCAGCAATATAACCCTGTAATAAATAGAGTTCTGGAAGAAAGTTAACGTTTTTATATTTAATCGCATCATTTACTAACTCTTCAGCTAACTGCGCAGCCTGCGGCCAGTTTTTTAGCTCGGCGTGTACGTGTGCGATGTTGAAATTAAGAAAGGCACGGCGACGCAGCGTAAAACTATCGTCAGTTTGTGCCACAATATCCATAGCACTAATAAAATGCTGCAAGGCTTGTTCATATTGACTATCAGCTTTGTATAACCGACCTAATACATTATGGCCGTAGTAACGCTGGCGCAAATCTGTTGCACTTAGCAGTACGCGCTCAAGCAAATCCGCTTTAATAATGGCATCATCAAGCTTATTCTGCAGTAATAATAACTCCAGCTCCGTAGCATAAATTTCTGCTAAAGCGTTTGCGTTTTCGGTTACTTCACTCAGCTGTAACAACTGTTGCAACAATACGTTTATCTTTGTATTGTCATTAAGATCAAAGGCCTCAGTAAGTAAATAGCTTAATAGTCTTACACGGCTTTTTATTGCCGGGGTATCACTATTAGTTTCAGCTAACTGCTGTAATAAGGTATGTGCAGCTTTTTCATCATCTTTATCAGTAAGTTGAATATAACGATCCAGTGCTTGTTCTAGCTTAGTATCAACGTCAGTCGCAGTTACGGGCAAGCACAGTAAAATACTGGTAAAAATGACGCTATAGAACCAAGCTAGACGAAAATAAGCCATGTAGCGTTATACCTAATTTTGCATTTAATATTTTTTTACCAACATACCTGACAAGTACCGATATTGCACACTTTTTCGGCAAAACACAGTATTTCTTGTCTTACGGCTGCATTTGCAGATTATTTTCATTCTGTACGAACTTACAGCTATTTATAACCGCCGCCAACTAAGGTATAACGGCGCAATGAAAACACCAAAACGTATTCAGCCACTGGTCGATGAGGGCTTAGTGGATGAAGTCATGCGCTCGCTAATGAGCGGTAAAGAAGCCTCTGTTTATATCGTGCGCTGCGGCGAGGACATTCGCTGCGCCAAAGTATATAAAGAAGCCGATAAACGCAGCTTTAAGCAAGCGGTGCTATACCAAGAAGGCAGAAAAGTGCGCAGTACTCGACGTGCGCGCGCTATGGAAAAAGGCTCTAAATTCGGCCGTAAACAACAAGAAGAAAGTTGGCAAAATGCGGAAGTAGACGCCTTATTTAAGTTGGCCAAAGCTGGTGTGCGCGTACCACAACCTTTTGGTTGTTACGAAGGCGTATTACTGATGGAGCTTATTTGCGACGACGAGGGCATGGTTGCGCCACGTTTAGCCGATGTAGCAATGGACGCCGAGCTTGCCATAGCCGATCACTCTACTATGCTGCACTACATTGTGCTTATGCTATGTGAGGGTTTGGTGCATGGCGATTTATCAGAGTTTAATGTTTTAGTCGACGATCACGGCCCGGTAATTATTGATTTACCACAAGCCGTAGACGCTGCGGCGAACAATAATGCCAAATGGATGTTTGAACGCGATGTAAATAATATGCGTGATTACTACGGCCAATACGCGCCAGAATTGCTCAGCACACAATACGCCGCCGAAATATGGGCACTCTACGAAGCTGGCGAGTTAACCCCAGATTCAGAATTAACCGGCGAGTTTATTGCCGATACCCATGAAGCCGACGTAGATTCAGTATTAGAGCAGATTAAAGCCGCATTTGCTGAAGCTGAAGCACGAAAAGAGCGCGCGGCAGAACAAGACGATTAAAGCCCGTCAATAGTAAAACAAACGACTTAGTTTGTTGGTACAGAAAATTGTTATCCAGAAATCACGCAAGCCTAACCATTGTTGGTTAATTAAACTGCTGGATTCTCAGCGGACGTTGCGGTAAAACTAAGCTAACCTTAACAAATGCTTGAGAGGCGTTGCCTGCCTTTGATGGCGGCAATATTGGAGATACATTATGTTAGTAGCTCAGTTATTACGTCATATATTGCTAACTAGCTTTGCATTACTACTGAATAGCTATAGCTTCGCCCATGCAACGCCAACCACTCAAAACGAGCCATTAACCGAGCTGAAAATTAGCGCTGGCGAATGGCCACCCTTTCTCAGTGCCGAGCTACCCAAGCAAGGCGTAATAGCGCATCTTATTCATGATATTTTTCTTGAGGCAGGTTACAAAGTTAACTTTACTTTTTTACCTTGGGGCCGAGCGTACAGAGACACCGCACATGGCAAATATGACGCTACCGCGGTTTGGATGTTCAGCGACGATAGAATTGCTGATTTCATATTTAGCGAGCCAGTGCTAGATGAGAAGTTTGTATTTTTTCATCAAAAAAAGCGCACATTTAACTGGCAACAACTCAGTGATTTACGCGGCCTAGTTATAGGCGCTGGTGTTGGTTATAGCTACGGCCCAGCATTTGACAACGCGCTAAAAAGCGGCCTATTTAAAGTATCGCGCGCCGTTACCACCGAGGATAACTTCCGCTTGCTGGCGGCTGGGCGTATTGACGTGTTCGCTGAAGAAATAAGCGTTGGCTATTATACGTTACGGCAACATCTACCTGAGCTTACCGACAAAGTAACTCATCACCCCACACCATTATTAATTAATAAAAGTTTTTTAATGCTACCAAAACACAGCGCAAACAGCGCGCAATTAATGGCGGCATTTAATAAGCACTTGTTACGGTTTAAACGAAGCGGTCGTTATAAACGCTATTTTGATAGCTTAGCAAATGGTGAATATCAGCAGAAAGTTTTAAAGTAGACCCAAATTCTCATTTAACAGCGCTTGCATTAATTGGTTATTATAATCTTGAATAATAATTTGTGAACGAAATAAACCGGCCATTTCAAATATCGCAATGATCACTAACAAGATTACACCAAGCAACCAGCTCGATGTAAATAGTATACTAATGCCAACTATAGCCACGGCAATATTTAGCAAGCCACGTAACCACTGTTTTAAATAGAAGTGATGAAAGCCGATTAGAAAGCACCAGTTCAATACGGCATAAGTGTCGGGATCTTTCAACTCTCGGGTTAATTTCTGGTAAAAAATTACTCTAGCCGCATCAGGTAGCTCGGCGACACATGCCCGTATGCGTTCCTCTTCAGCATCAACGTGTTCTTGTTTTAACATTCTCACTCCGAGCTAACACGGGATCAATGCACTTACAAATAGCATCCGGCTGATTACAAGCTCGAATCCGTTTCCAACCCATCCCACAGCCTTTAGTTACACCATATTGGCGAATTGCTTCTGCCGTATACATCGAGCACGTTGGTTCAAAATTGCATTCAATACCAAACCAACGTTTACTGCCACCAGCTGCACGATATAATTCAATCATATACAGCAGAAAACGCTGCATATTAACGCCCTAAAGTGACAATCATCGCTTCACGCTGCCAAAATAAAAAGAAACGTTTTTGTTCAATAACCTGAAAAACTACTTGCCACCCTTGCGCAGCTTGGCTGTTAAGCTCTGCTTCTATTTTTTTCAATGGCAACCCTGATGAACCAAGAAAAATAGTGCCACAACCACCTTCAACAATATGCAAAACTTTGTACTCTTTAAATTGATTACTCATACTGATTCGCCTATGAAAACTGTTATATGAAAAATAAACCTATGGCTTATATTATTTGAATATCAAGTGTTACGTAATTAACTGGCAAAAGCAATTTAGCTAATAAATGTAACATTAAGCTGCCTGCAAGCTAATACTAATATCCTGTATTAGCAGTAAGCTATTCATTGCACTAGCTGGGGCTTCGTCGCGTAGCATAACAAACATCTGCTTTTCATCTACCGGCAGCGCTTGGTATTCCGCGATAATTTGATACAGCCAAATTTCCCCATTCCACGCGAGTTGCTGCTGCGCTAAATAATCAAGTGCGCTTAGGCTGCTGCCGTGATCAATTACGCGCAAGTAGAAATTTTCTACGTCCAGTTTTAATGCTTGTTGCCGCGCAGCTATGGCTTCATCTTCAATTAGCACCGCAAAGCTAGCGCTGTGCTGATCAGGCAAACTACTATTTACCGATCGCGGCAAACTTAGCACTAATTCCGCTAATAGCTGCCGTTCGCTGCTGCGATCTAGCGCTATAGCCGCTTGCGGCACTATAGCCACAGCTTGGTTAAGTAAGTTTGGCACCTCAGAGCGGTTGGCATAATCTGCTGGGTGATACTTTGGGTGCTGACGTAAAAAAGCCGCCATATTGGCAATTAACATTGAGCGTGATTGCTGCTGACGAAACTTAGCTAATAACTCAATTAAACGCTTTTGCACTTCTAGCAAGCTGCTATGGTGCGAGCTAAGTTGGCTTTGCAACTGGCTAACCAAAAGCTTGCGTAAATGGCTATTACCCTCGGCTAGTTCAATTAGCTCGGTAAAATCGAGTAAATCTAAGCCATCAAGTAAGCGCCGTAATTGCTTTTGTGCGCGCTCATTTTCACGAATTTTATCGTCTAAGCTGCTAACAAAACCAAAATCGCTATTTAATCGATGCCACAGGCTATCAATCGCCTCTTCAAACTGGCCGCTTAAATCATGCACATGCTCAGTAAGGCGCTGCAATTGCAGTTCAGCTACGCTGTAATCACCTTTAAACTGTGAATCACGGTAGGCCTGTACGCGATTACGAATTTGCTCGAGCTTTTCGGCTACGTCAGCATTAATTTGCCGACGATTTTCATCGGCAACCATACTAGCAATTAATTCGCTGACTAGCGGCCTTAGTGCTAATGGTTGCTGCTCGTCTGGTCGCCATAAAATGCGCGCGTTAATCAGTTTTTTTAACGCAATATCACTGAACGCAGTTTCATCAACAAAGCCATCCAGGTAGCCTTGCATTAGCGCTTTATGGTGCTTACCGAGTAAGGCAAGCCGCTCGCTACCAATACTAAATAAGTTAGACCCAGTTTTGCTATCAAACGCCGCCATTAAATTAGCTCATCCTGCATTGGCGTATCTTCTACTGGCAAGTGTTCTTCATCACGAATAAAGCGGATCACGTCAATTAGGTGGTCAATTTTGCCAGTAACAATATAGTACTGCCGATCGGTGTGTGGTTGCAGTAAATAACCATGCTCTTTTAAACGGCGAAAAATCAGCTTTACCTGATTATCTAACGCATCGCTTTGGCTATTAAAAAACCTGTCTGCCGCTAGTTGGTTTAAACGCTGACGTAGGCTTTGGTTATCTTCAGTGCGCAGTACAAATTCTTGTAACTTAATGGTGTCACCCGCAGTTAGCGCACTGTCACGACCCAGCGTTTCTTGCACTAATTGCAACCATTCTAGTAGCGGCAATAACGACTGTGCCGTTAGCGTAAACTGACTGCTTAAGTGCTCGCGCGCAGTTTTGTTTAGCTCGTGATACGCCAAGAAATACACGCTGTTATCATCATTACACACCAAACGCCGGTTTAACGGCCGTAAGTAATGGTTAATATCTTGCTGGGTTTGTTCATTACTTAAATGCCGAAAACCGTCTTCATCGGTAATTTGGCAAATAAAGCTGCCGGCTAATAGCCGTTCTAGTAAGGCGCCGTGTTGCAACATTAGCTTACCTCCTGCTGACGTTGTGCTAGCCGTTCGGCGAGTCGGCTTACTTTAGGTTGAATGCGTTTTAACTGGCGCTGGTTCGGGTGTTGTTGGCTGGCTTCAATTAAATAACGATGTTTAAACAGCATTAATACATCAGATTCTGGGTTAGGAAAGGCACCAACAACAATAATATTATTGGCACTACAGGCAGCAAACAGTTTTTCAACGTTGTGATAGGCTAAAGTGCCAATTTCATCTATTGGCCAGTGTATAGCTACCTTAGCATCGCCGCGCAATAATCGGGTGAACGCCAGTAAGTATTTACATAAAATAAGGTAAGCCATACCGTGGCTTGATGACTCTAATAACTGACGGTCATTTTTAATCACTAGCTCCGAGCCGCCTTCACTTAAATGCAGCTCTAAACGCAGCAATGATTCAATACTGTATTGTTCATCAGCACGCAGCAGCTCTACCACATCAGCTAACGCATTAAGATAGTGCTCTGATGGCAACGCCTTACCCGATGCGCGCCAATCATCGTATAACTTGGCAAATTGCTTTAACGGCAACCAAAAGCCTAGCTCATCAATGGTTGATAAAATACGCACTTCTGATTTACTAATGCCATCTAGCACCAGATCATCTGCCACCGCTTCGCTTAAACGTTTGCTTTGCGCGGCAATACGGCGGTTTATATCGCTAAACACGGTAAAGAATTTCTTTAAATCGCCGCCGATATTTTCGCCCATTTCCAATAACTGTTGTTGCTGGTCATGCAAAATATGCAGTAAATCTACTAAAATAGGCAGTTGCTGCCGTTTGCCTGCATAGTCTGGCAACTTACGCTTTTCATGTTCTAAGCGATCCAGAAACTCCGTGCCAGCATCTTTACTTAAGCTGGCTTCAAACTGCTCTAACTGCTGTTTTAATTGCTGATCTAGCTTACTGCGCTGCTCTAGTGCTTCATGGCTACGCGCTAAACGTTCGGTTAAATCTGCCGAGCCACTTAGCACTGTCGGCGTTACTGTGGCTAAATGTATATCAGCCAGTTTACTTAACGCCTGTTTTAACTGACTTAGCGCCAGCTCGGCTTGCTGCATACTGTCTTGCCACTGTCGCCTTTGCTCATCTAGCTGTTTTTGTTTGCTATTAAAGTCGGTTTTTAATTGGCTAAGCTGTTGCGTCAATTCACGCTGTTGCTGCTTTAGTGCGGTTTCTTGCTCAAGCAACTGCGGACGGCGCTGTTGCCAATCGAGCTGCATAAAACGCTGCCATTGCGTTAATTCATCTTGACGATTTTCTACTGCTTTAATTTCAGTTTTCAGCTGCTCTTGGCGCTGTTTTAAATCGGTTAAACGCCGTGGATCAATGCCCTTGGCTGATAGCTCGTCATTAAACGCTTGCTGTAATTCTTTAATCTGATTTTTATTATCGTCGCGTTTGTGTTCAAGTTGCCGGTCTAGCTCATCTATTTGCTCATCAAATATTTGTAGCTCAGCTTGCCAGTCAGCTTTTAGCTCTAGTTTCTGCGCTTGATGATCGGCGGTTAACGCCTGTACATCTTGCGTTTGTTGCTGATTTAATAACTCTAACTGCTGCTGTTGCAAACTAAGCTCAGCACGCGCACTGGCTTGGCGCTGTTGCGTTAGTTCGCGCTGCGCAGCCTCTAAACGGCTACTTGCATCACGGGCGTAATCAATATTTTGTTCTAGTTGGGTATATTGCCACTGTGCTTGCTCTAGCCGCGCACGCACTAGTTCAGCTTGCTGATGCGCATCTTGCAGCTGCCTCTCTGCCTGCAGCTTATGCTGTGTTGCTTGCTCTAACTGCTGCTCACTACTGTGAATATTATGGCGAATAGCGGCTTCGTCTTGCGCGTAATAAGGCGTGTCTATCGCCGCGAGATCTAGCTGTAGGCCATATAAATTCTGCGTTAAATCGCTAATATGCGGCTGTAAATCATGGCGCTCTAACAAGCGTTCATCTAGTACCTTGCCTAGCTTTTGCTCCCAACCGCTGTAATGCAAGCGTAAATAATGGCGCAGGCTGCCTTGTTCTGGCGTAAGTTGGCGGTGTAGTTGTTGCAAATGCTGTTCGGCTTGGTGCTGTGCTTTACGTGCCTGTTCTAGCTGGCTATCGGCTTGCTCGCGTTGCTGCCTAGCTTGTTGCCATTGCTGCTGCACTTGCTGAACTTGTTTTGCTTGTTGTTGCGCCTGTTGCTGCGCTTGCTCTAACCTAAGCGTAGCTTCGCGCATTTCATCATGCTCACCATCGGTTAACGCCGACGCATTAATTTGGCTTTGTAATACTGCAATAGTGCTGCTGCCTAAGGTTAGCTGCTCGGCAAATCGCTGCTGTTGTTGCTGCAAACGCTGCTGAAACGCAGTTTCTAACGCAGCCAGTTTGTTATCTTGCTGCTCGCGGGTGCTGTCTTTTTGCTGCTGTAGTTGCTTAGCCTTAACCCGCTGCTGCTCGCTTAAGCGGTTAAAGGCTTCGGCCAGTTTAATTTTGCGCTGTTCAAGTTGGCGCTCCATGTCGCCATGCTGTTCTACCATTAACTGGTACTGCTCAACCACGTCTTGTAGCGTATCGCGCCATAATGGCAAAGCATCTGAATCGCGCTGTAGCTTGCTTAAATCACGGCTTTCAAAGCTATCGTATTGTTGCTGTAACTGATCTAGCCTAGCGCTGGTTTCGTTTAAATCGGCTTCAGTTTTACTTAACGTACTATTGTGCTGCATTTGTTGCTGTTCAAACTGCTGCTTAAGCTGTTGCAACTGGCCGCGTAGCGCATGCACTTGCTGTTCGCTATCGGCCTTTTTCTGGCTTTGCTGCTGCTCATCTTGTTGTAACAAAGGTAACAGCGCGGCTAATATTGCTTCGCTGCCATCAAGCTGCACTGCCAATTGTTTTAGACGGTCAAAATCTTGTTGCAGTTTATCTAAGCGCATTGACTGGCGCATTTGCTGGATCCATTCGCGCGCTTTGGTATTTTTAACTTTGGTGGTAGGTAAAGTAACGCCGTCTTCTTCAAAAATAGCTGCCAGCATAGCCTTTAGCGTATCCATTTTGCCTTCTTTGGCATGCACGGCACTAACCAGCTTTTCTATATGTCGTAATTTATGGCCACTGCCTACCAAGCTAAAACCAGCCGCTAACCGACGTAGCTTAACGTTGTCCGCGCTGTTACCGCGCAGTGCGCCAGCATCGTTTTGAATAATACTGCGATACTCGCTAGTGGCACCAATTTTAGCTGATACCTGCACTTCGGGTATGCTACGCATAGCAGCGGCCCAGTCATGGTAGCTATAGGCTTTAACGCCCTCTTCGGTATGCTGTAAATAGTGCTCGCTGACATAGGGTGCGCTAATAAAACGGTAATCTACCCCGCCCTCTCTTTTGCGAGTTAACACGACTTGGCACAGCTCACCGCTGTCACGCTGATATTCATAAATAATATAACTATTAGAAAACGGTAGGTAAAACTCATCAAACTTTTTACGGGTTTTAGGTACTACACGATTGGGCTGCTCACCAAAGAATACTGGCACTAAACGCTGCAATGTAGTTTTGCCTGAAGCATTGGTGCCACAAATATTAGTATGCTGATCTAACTGTAGCTCTACCACACCCGGCAAATGAGTATGTATTAACACAATACGAAGAAGTTGTGACATAGCGTGTCCTGTCTTAAGGCTCATTTAATTCATTATGGTGTTTTACAAATACCGGCACGGTAATTTGCCATTTAAGTGCCGCAAGGCGCATCAGTAGCAACGACACCATGCCACAAAGCATAGCCACCAGCTGGCTAACGCCAAACGCTAATAAACTGGTATACACTACACCACCAACAATGCAGGTTACCGCGTACAATTCACCACGAAACACCATCGGTATTTCTCGGCACAGCACGTCACGGATCATACCACCGCACACACCACTCATTGTACCTAACAATATCGCTACCATAGTGGATGTGCCGTGATCTAATGCCTTTTGTGTGCCCATTATGACAAAAAAGGCTAAGCCCAGTGCATCAAAAAACTGCAAGGTATTATGCGGAATAGTTAAGCGGTTGCGCACCAATAAAATAGTTGCAACTGCGGCCACCACAATGGCATAAAAATACGAGTTATCATTTATCCAGATAACCGGTAGGTCTAAAATAACATCGCGCAAAGTGCCGCCACCAATGGCAGTTACACTGGCCAGTACAATAACGCCAAACCCGTCCATTTGATTACGCCATGCCGCGAGGGTGCCTGAAACGGCAAACACCGCAATACCTAGTAAATCAAACCAATGAAAATACAGTTCCATATTATGTGCACCCACACTTACAACAGCGGTTAAAAATCAGCGTAGTTTACTGTTACCTTTAGGCCGCTTATGTTAACATTTAGCGTTTTTTTTAACAGTTACCGATAAAGGATTAGTATGAATAAGTCAGTGATAGCATTGGTGGTAATAGCCGCAGTTGCCGCGGGTGGCGTATATTATGCCAATACTCAGGCCGAAAATGCCATTAAACAACAATTAGAACAAGCAAATCAAAGCTATCGCAATATGGCTGCTAATGGCGAAATGCCATTAATTTCTATGTCTTATCAAGCTGTTTCAGCTAACGTGCTTACGTCCACCTATAGCATTAGCGGTTTAGATGTCTCAGTAGCAGAACTAGGCAGTGTTGCTACGATCGAGCTTATAACCGCCAAAGATGTTAACCCGCGCAAACTGTCTGACAAAGGCAGTATGCACTTTAGTGGCGCAAAAGCGACAGACGCAGCACTGCAAATGTTACCACCAGATGCGAGTGACTTTGTAAAAAGTTTAGCGTTGCATGGCGACTACAGCTACGAATACAAAGATAATGGCACGTTGCTGTTTAAGCAACAAACCCGTATTAACGATGAGTTTAGCCTTGGCTACGACTTCACTTTTGCCCAAATGCAGCAGTTTTGGCAGTATATGCGAGAGTTCTCTGCATTGTCGCCAGAACAACAGCAGGCAATAGTAAACGACGAAGGTTACGCCGAACAAATTATGGCTAAACTAATTACTGCTGCACTAAGTAATGGCGAGCTGTCTATTGAAAACAACGGTTTTATAGAACGCACCTTAGCCATGACCGCAGAGCAAGGCCAAACGCCTGATTTGGATGCAATAAAAGGCATGGCACTACTGAACATTTCGATGTTAGAACCCTTGCCACAGCAAATGAAAGACGCACTGGCGGAGTTTGTCACCAAACCAGAAAAACTAAAATTAAGCTTTAATTTTGCCGAACCATTGGAGTTTGCCAAAGTACAAAGTGGTGAGTTGTTATTACAATTAAGCTCACCAGAAGCCTTTATTGAATTTGCTAACTTACAACTTAAAGCAAACTAACGAACTAATTGGTTCGTTATAAGCTTTAGGCAGTTTTTAGTTTTTGCTACTCAAGACTGCTGCAACCCTCGCTTGCAGCTTCGGCAGTAACTCTTGTTCAAACCAAGGGTTACGCCGTAGCCACATATTATTCCGTGGGCTGGGATGTGGTAAAGGTACTATTTCTGGCCAATATTCTTGCCACGCTTTTACCCGTTCAGTCACCGTTTTTGCCGCATCAGGTAAATGATAGGCCTGTGCATACCCACCAATGACTAAGGTTAACTTTAATTGCGTTAGTGGCTGTAATAACTGTTCACGCCATGCCGGCGCGCACTCTGGTCGTGGCGGTAAGTCACCCGATTTTCCCGTGCCTGGGAAGCAAAAACCCATAGGTAAAATAGCCACGCATTGGGGGTTATAAAACACCTCTGCCGATATACCTAACCAAGCTCGTAACCTAGCACCGCTTGCATCATGAAATGGCACGCCAGCATCATGCGCTTTACGCCCTGGCGCTTGCCCAGCAATTAAAATACGCGCTTGTGGCTGCCACTGTAAAATAGGTTTTGGCTCAAGCGGTAAAAATTTGGCGCATAGTGTGCAATCGCGTACCTCGCTAAGTAACTTAGTAGCCTGCGTCATCGTGCCCTCTATTTAACTGATGTTGTTCAGTGCTAATACTAGCAGCCGTACCAAACACGGCGAAAACATTGCTACCTAGCATTAATTGCCACGAAACATAAAATACACTGCGCCACACAAGCAAATACCTGCCCACAAATAATCGAGTTTTAATGGTTCTTTAAGGTACATAACCGAAAATGGGATAAACACCGATAGTGTAATAACCTCTTGAATAATCTTTAATTGTCCAACCGATAGTACGGTAAAGCCAAT
Organism: Rheinheimera metallidurans; assembly: GCF_036983985.1. Classification (NCBI taxonomy): domain Bacteria; kingdom Pseudomonadati; phylum Pseudomonadota; class Gammaproteobacteria; order Chromatiales; family Chromatiaceae; genus Rheinheimera; species Rheinheimera metallidurans. The sequence goes on along the minus strand of NZ_JALAHQ010000001.1, from coordinate 11,607 downwards.
ACGATTGGCCGGCACTTGGAACAGGTATTCCAACAGCGCAATACCCCAGCTAACAAAGGCAGCAATAATCCAGGGTTTATTATTCAGCTCTTTTAAATGCGCATACCAAGCAAACGTCATAAATACATTGCTGATAATAAGTAACCCGATAGAAATTAAAATGGGGTGCATCAGTACGCCTCGTTATCATTGTCTGGTATACGCCAGCCGTATTATTTCAACCAAGCCGCAGCCAAGCGCCGCACTAGGTCTAAAACAAAGCCCAAAAATGTTATTAACCATGCGGCCAGCGCAATATAGACAAAGCTAACCGGTAGGAAAGCAAGAAAACTAAACCCCATAGCCTCGCTCATTCTATCTGTGCTTACCGCATACATGCCTAGCGGGAATACTGCGCCCCAATATAGCGGGTCATATTTTAACGGAAAACGTTTATAAACGTGGCGCCAAAAGCCCAAAATAAGCAACATCGGGATCCACCAGGTGCCGGTGGCCCAATAAAAAATAGTAAAGCCTTTGATAAAAGGTAATAACGAGGCCAAGTACGGCGCATCAGAAACATTAAGAATAAGCAACGAGCCAGCCAAAGTTGAAATTGCCATTGCGCCCATATTAATCCAATACGGCGGTGACAAGTCACTGGGCGATAACGTAAAAAACGTATATCGATAAAAAATCAGCGACATCATCCAGATATACAACATGCCACCCCATAGCCACATCGATAACGCCAGAAAATTCATTTCTAGCTTCCCCGGTTGACTAACATGAGCGGCCAACAACGCACTGACCACGGCGATAGATTGTGTTGCCACTACAGCAAGTAACCATGCACCACTTATGCCCTTATCAAGCGTAGGCTTATGTTCTTTTACGGTAAAACCGGTAAAAACGGTATAGGTTAAGCTAACCCATAACAGCAGTGCCACTATCCATAGCGCGGTGGCCATAGTGTAATTTGCCGTTAGCAGCACAAACTGGCCACCAAGAATGCCGGTCGCCGCCACCATAGTAAAAAAGCCGGGGCCACGCAGATGATCAACCATATCGCTGAAAAACCGCTGTGGGTATCGAAACGCCCGTAACAAGGTTAATAACCAAAGTACGCTATAAACGACAATATTTAATTGAAATAGGCCGTTAGCCACGCCCTGCATGTCCAGCAGGTGTGCGGCTAGCGACACAATGCCGGTAGCCATTACCATACCAAAGTAAGCTGGCGATAACCCCGACACCTGGCTTAGTAAGGTTAAAGGCTCTGGCTGTTGTTGCAGCTTGTCCATTTAATTAACACCTCGTGATCTCGTGCTACGCCCCCGGTTTGGGCACATCGTGTTTATTTACCTGCTTGCTGCCAGATATTTGTTTTGCCCACTCGTGCTCAGACCGGTCAGCTTGTATCGCTTGCTGGCTAGCGCCTTTTTTCGGCGTAAAGCAAAGCGTTGTTAGCAACGGAAAATGATCTGAACCTATTGACGGTAACCGTTGAATTGCCTGCAAGGTAAAATGTCGACTGTGAAATAAGTGGTCTAAAGGCCAACGCACAAAGGGATAGTCAGCGTGAAATGTATTAAACATACCACGGCCAACGCGGGGGTCTAACAAGCCACTTATTTTGCGAAATAACCGAGTTGTGGCCGACCACGCCACGTCATTAAGATCACCCGTTACAATTACCGGCTGCTCCGTATCCGCAATACTTTGAGCCACAATAACCAATTCTGCATCACGTTCTGCAGATTCCGCGTTTTCAGTTGGGCTAGGCGGTGCAGGGTGTAAACAATGCATGCGAACTGTCTCTTTGCAGCGCAGCTCAACTAAAACATCTATCGACGGCACATCGTCTTCAATAAAATAACAAACCTCTCGCTCCGTTAAAGGTAAGCGCGAAAAAACATGCATACCATAAAGGTTGTCCAGTGGACATTTCACGCTGTAGGGCATCTCAGATTCTAATACCGTCAATTCATCTTCCCACCACTGATCTGACTCTAGGGTAACTAAAACATCAGGCTGGTATTGTTTAACTAAGGCAATCAATGCGCCAGCATTACGATTCGGTGTCAGCACATTTGATGTAAGAATAGTCAGCTGTTTGCTGACATCAGTATGACCAGCCGCTTTCACCTCTTTTGGCCATAACAACGTATAAGGTAAAATCCACCAAAGCTGCCAGGCTAAGCATAGCGCGCACGTTACAATCAGGGCTTGGCTAAGCAACATGTGCAGATCAAGAACAATAACCGAGCTAATTAACACCACAATAGCTAACAGCGCAAACTGCAAGCGCGGAAAATCGAAACCGCGAATAAACCAATGTGTTTGCCGCGATAACGGCAACAAGGTAGCGAGAAGAAGAAACAGCGTAAAAAAAGTGAGTATTAATAACATGCTAAGCCTAGTTTTTATCGGTGTGTTAAGCAAAGCGCACGCTATATAACTAGACCAACGCGATTAGCCGCTCAATTACAATGTTACCGCCAACGGTTTTGCGGGGTTACCCACAGCAATGCAATTGGCCGGAATACTTTTAACCACAACAGCGCCAGCGCCTATTGTTGCATTGTCGCCAATGATAACATCACCTAAGATTATAGACCCCGTTGATAGCCGCACGTTATTGCCAATAACCGGGCTTTTAACATCGCCGCTAGCACCGCCTTTGGCACCAACGGTTACGCCGTGATAAATCGTTAAAAATTCACCATACACGGCTTTTTTATTTAGCACTATCATACCGAAATGAGGTAAAAACAGGCCCTTACCAATAATCGTGCCGCGAGGAATTTGTACACCCGATATAATTCGCACAATTTTATACACAGGAATAGATAAATATCTGACTAGGCTTACGTTATGATGCGCAAGCCGATAAAACAGTACAATTGGAAATGTCGTTTTAGTTAACAGCCAAACCAGTTTTTTAATTTTTGAAAATGCGCTTAATTCATGTTCTTTCACATAAACCAAATAATCATCATGCAATGCCGACACTAAAACGTCCTTTTAAAGTGAAATAAAACCTGCAACCTACTGGCTATTCTCGGCGACTATTGCCTAAGCCTAACTTGGCAAAAAACATAATTAGTAGCAACGTTAAAAAGTATTGGCCACTTGAACCACCACTATAACCGTCACGTTGCTCTACTTTGGCAATATTTTCTTCTTTTACTCTTCGCTTAAATTGCGCCAGTTCAGCATCTAAATTTGTGGTCATATCAGCAACAGCCAAACTAAAGCCCTCAAGCGACTTTTCCGACAACACACTATCAATACTTACTGCGGTTGTTCTTTTTTCAAGCTTACTAATACCCGGAGCCCTAAACAGCAGCTTTTTACTTTTTATATCAAACACCGCTGTATCAACAAAGGTTTGCACCGAGTTGTCGTTACCCGGAATAAGATACATGCCCACGATGGTCCAATAAAGTAACGCGGCATTATTTTCCAGCGATTGGCTTACTTGGTCATACGACACCAACGCCATAATATCAACATCATACAACCGCCCTACTTGCTCTAACGTTGCAAAACCATCGCCACCAGCTAAATAAGTGCTGGGTATTATTTCAATACGATCAATATAATCGTACTTAACAAATGCTTTCTTCACCTTTTCCAGCAATTCAAGCTGATCTTTGTTGTTAATGCCGGTGTTATATTTATTATTATTCGGCACAAAGGCCACGCCAACTTTAACCGGCAAGGTTAATAGCGGTATTTCAGGCTTATGCTCAGCACGGCTTTGTGAATTAGGGTAGAGAAAATCGATAAGGCTACTAGATTGCGTTCTCTTGCCGGTATTATCACTGATTAACGCGCTACACGACGCCAGAAACGCCAAACTTAACAGCACAAAAACTGTTCTGAAATTCATTATTATTCCTATTTTTCGCATTAAATTCTTATACTAGGGTAACAACGCCATATTACCAGCGAAACATCTCACCAATAAATTAAGCCAAGCTACCCTCAGCTTGTATCTCTTGGTTAGGCACTTTTCACATCGTCAAATACCGCGACATAACCAGCATTATTTTCTGAAAACTTAACTTCAATATTTGAGCTGTCAAGCTTACCAACTGAGCTGATGAATATACTGGGATAGTGACTTGCAGGATTTAAATGTAAGTGTGAAACCAAATATTCAGCACCTTGCTGAATGCTGTCGTTCGACATCTCATGCATGCCCAGGCCAACCAATAGTGCCAGCACGCCTTTTAATGCCTCAAATATTGCGATTGGCCTTAAACCTTTCTGATCCATTATATCTGCCTAACGCTTAGCAACCGAGCGAACAATTCGTGCATGCCGGCTATCGGCCTAGGGTGCGCACGATATTATCTTGTTTTGAATCTTTTAAATCATTTTCTGAAGAAACTTTCAGGATCCCCAATTTTGGTACGCTGGTGGTGCGCACATGCCATAAGAGTATTCATAAAAAGTAGTGAAACCATGGGTAGAAACGAAATTCTCATCTTTCTAATTATAGGCCTGCATGTTGCCTTCATAAAAGCATCCTAAATAACAACAATTTGCAGCACAAGCTGCGCGTCATAGCCAACGTCTCACTCTCTTTGAATAGCTGACGTATTCTTCACCGAACAAAGCCAACATTACCTTTTCTTCTGGGATCACTTGAAATTGGTTAATAAAAATAACAAAACCAATAACACCCAACAGCGCCCACACTACCCCTAAATATATAGACCATGCTAACAAAATAAAGGTTATACCTACATACATAGGGTTGCGTGACACGCTGAATATCCCGGACACTACCAATGTTGTAGCAAGATTAGGTTTTAAGGGATTAACCGTTGTCTTGGCTTTGCGAAATGAAGCAATGCCAGCCAATGAAAAAAATGCGCCTACAAGCAAACACACAGCAACGCCAAAAATTCTCGTCGTACTAACTGAATCTGGTATGCCAGCGGATATAAGCCACATCACCACGCCAAAAAATAACGCGACAGCAGGTGGGGGAATTTTATTTTTTATGTTCATGCTACTCGCCTAATATGGATAACACAGGCCCTGAATAACGCGGTGAAACTCTACCATCCAAAAATGTTGATCATCCCCTAACAGGTAACTGGCACAGCTATCGCGCACTTTCAAGCTCATGCCATACTCGAAGAACAATGACTGCACTGGTGTGAATAGAGTAGCGAACAACGTATTTTCCAAAAACCATATCACGGATGACATCTGGAACAGGAGCCATCTGAACCGGCGTGCCCAGCCTTGGAAATTCTGGCAACAACTCCATTTTTGCGATCAATTCTGCTGCTATTCTTCTAGCTGCGGTTGGATTATGAACTGCAATAAACTCTCGCAAACGCTTTAAATCTTCGATTGCATCATTGGTATACACTAGCTTCACTTACCAGACCTCGGAGCATCCTGCTCTTTTTCTGCACCCCAACTGTTTAACCAGTTGTGCACTTCACTAGCGTCAACCACTTTTCCTTGAGCAGCTGACTCCATCGCATCCAAGGTTTGTTTCCAGCGCTCTTGCTGTAAATGCTGTTTTTCAATATATTCCGATAAGGCTTGATTGATCACCCATCCTTTGCTCCGTTCAAGCCTGCTCGCAATAGCTTCTAACTGTTGCTCAACCTCTGCCTGTAAGCGAACTGTGGTAACACTCATGATGACACCCCTCTCAAACAAAAACAATGTAATACATTGTAGTTAACAAGGGCTCGCAAAGCAATTTAACGCTTTGCTAATTGGCTGCCGCAGCGAAGCGTAGGCAGTCCAGAGGAGGCCACGCTTTTTGTGGCCGGAACGAAATTAAGCAATTTGTTAAATTGCATCTGGTTTCAATCCGATATCAGAACACACTTCGGGTAAAATCTGTTTTGTGAGGCCTGCAGGAAGGAGTTCTAATTTGGGAAATGCCAATTGCCGTTGCAAAGTTTCTTCACCAGTAGTGATTTTTTCAATCCAAGGCTTAAAGAATGACACTCTGGAATACACTTCCACCACACCGTACATCCCGATATTCCCACCTTCAACTCTGGAGCTAATGCCAAGTAAGTAATTCGTACCGTCAATAGTGGAATAAGCTGGACCGCCACTATCGCCCCCACCCGAAATACCTTCATATGGTAAAGCTGCATCATCTCTGTCAAATTTAAACTTTAATAGCGGCCCTTCAGCTTGTTCGATCCTATTCTCGGCTTTTCGTAAAACTCCGCCATTTTCATAATTATCAACCGTTTGTCCGGTTAGCCCATTTCCAGTACCACCTGCACCGATAAACCACATTATCTTTCCAAGCTCATCTGTTTTTTCATACAAACTTGCAGGTTTTACATCCTTTATTGGATTTACTAATTTTATCAAAGCAATGTCGTGACTCTTACCTGGCTGATAATCTTTATGAACAAAGACACTTTCCACTTTGTGGTAGCCATTATTTAGGCCGATGTAGCTACCAGAATTAATGCAGAAAGTTGCGTGAGCGGCAGTAACAATCCAATCGGGCTTAATTAGTGTGCCATGAGCTCCATCAACATAAAGCGTTGCTAATGCTGCAAAATCTGCAGGGTAAGCAAGATACTTTTTGTCATCAACATCATGGCGAATAACAATTGCTGAAGCCGATAAACTTAAAGTTATTAATGAAATGAACAGAAATATACGCATGACTTCCCTATGCAATTTAACGCCGCGCTCTGCGGCAAATTTGGAGCGCAGCGGAAAATTTGTCCGACAGCAGCGCCTTGTTATAGTTTTGCTTGTTTCTTTGGAAATACCGTATGCCACAACGGCCAGCATGCCAGCCAAATTAAAAGAACCCAAAAAATATAGCTTAACCACTCACTAAGCTGAGCGGTTCTCACTGAGTTTCCAACGTATAGTATGGCTGCATAAAGCAAAAAAGATGATATGACACCAGCCAAAACAGCCTTTAACCATTGGCGCCACTCGTAAAAGGCGTGATCCCAGCCATAACGTTCGACGTCCACAACCCTTTCCGTATTGTTAAATCTTTGAGCTGCTAAACGGTCTAGCCATTTAATTACTTCTGGGCCATAAACAACGGTGAAACCCAAATACACGGCAGCGAGTCCATGTGCAAATTCAGCTACAGCTCCATTATGAAGATCAATTGCAGTTGCGAGTAGAAGAGTAAGATCAAGCAAAGGAACACACAATAGAACTACTTTTCCAGTTTTAGGCGAGCCAAGGATATAGCGAACGAATAAACCCAAAAAGAGAAATAGCCAGAAGCCAATTTCACAACCTATGATTAACCATAAAAGCATATATTTTTCCCTGCGCTCTTAATCTATAACGCGCGCCTAAACGGCGAGCAACTTGTTGCGAGTCCAGCGGCCAAAGGCCGCGTTGTTTTAGGCGTTTGTTAGCCACTTAGCTTGGTCTAGTATGTTTTACGTTTACGTACAATGCTGCAAACAGCGGGATAACCACTGATGAACTCATAACCAATAAGGCTTGCAACATAGATAAAATATTCAGAATAAATGCAACGCTTGCGAGCAAAATTAGCAATCCCGTAATAAAAACGCTAGTGCCCATTATGAATCCAACTAATTTTGGATCGCTATAGGACATGTCATCCCAGCTTGAAAGCAAATTACGCTTCTGCTTTATTCCTACAAGGTAGCCCAATACCATGAGCGGTATACCGCAAAACAAACCAACAATAGCAGCCACGAGTAAAGAATCTTCCATGTAGTTATCTCCTTAAAGCTAACGCCCCGCGCATGCGCGCGAACTTGTGAGCGTCGCAGGGGTCGAAGACCCCGAATGACGCGGATTGTTAGCTGTTTCCAAGCATGAACGCACGAAGTTGCCGCTCCTCTCGCATGACATAGAGGACGAGAACCCGCTGCTCATCCTCACGACAAAAAATGCGACACGGTGGAACCACTACCTCCCTGTATACCGAATCCGGGAGCTCTGGAGGAATTCGCCCCGATTTGGGGAAATTTTCCAAACGCTCTGCCTTACCGAAAACTTCCTTAACGAGATCGCTTGCGGCAGCAGGATTGTCCAAAGCAATATACTCAGCAATAGCATCAAGTTCTTGGAGGGCTGGCTCTGTCCAGATTACTTCAGCCATTTACTCATTTTCTCTCTGGCCTCACTTTGGCTATACGTTCTTCCCTCAAGTACAGCACGCTCTCCCCGAGAGAGCCCCTCAAGCAGCTCAAGCCGACGCTGCATGAATTCATAATCTTGCACATCAACAAGGTATGCAGATGGCTGGCCATGCTCCGTAATCAATACGGGCTCTTTCGACAAGTGCAGATCTGCCAGAATCTTTGTAGCTTGGCGCTTGAGGTTCGTAACTAGCTCAACTTTCATGGGTTCACCCTGTTCTAAATTTCAAGTGACACTATAGTATCACTTTACGGGTAAGGCAATTCCAGCTAACGCCCAAATTTAGCGCGGAAAGCCGCGCAGCGGGTTGACGTCGCAGCCAGCGCTTTTTGCTGGCGATAAGATTTTTTTGTTATGTTCACTTGCTATTTTAAATGCACCCATGCAAAAAGCTTTAAAAAAATACAATTAGTTAATCCAGCAAAAGCCTATCCTGAAAAGGTTTGGCTGACTAACTTTGAAAAATTCTCTTTCTGGTAATCTTCCATTGATGCGTAAAATGCAACACACCCAAGCACTAAAACCAAAGCAGTGTATGCAGCTGTTTTTCTTAAATTTTTACTCATGTGTAACTCCGTAATTATGATTTGAGGTGAACATAACGCCCAAAGCATGCGCGCGGTACGCGTCGCCGTGCCTTTGTTTGTTAGCAGCCTGCACCAAACTTGCGCGGCTTGCCGCACTGGCAAACCTGAACAACGGCAAGCTGCATTTATTAAAAACTACACCAGCCAACTGCGATACGGCGAGCCAACCGGAACCTGAAAAACTGTTAAGCGAAGCTACGAAGAACAACGCCAATTAACTAACCGTTTGCAGCAAACCCACAAACGGGCGAGCTTTGACTATTTGCCAGTGCTGCTTGGAAAGCCGAACACGAGCGATGCCCGAACAAAACTACTGACTAAACCCCTTAAAACTTTGAATGCCTGCTAACGCAAAGCACACGGGCGACGAGCCGCGCAGCGGGTTGGCGTCCCAGCGACCAACGGAGCGAGTGATGCGTATTGTTAGGCATACTGCGCACCAACCATGAATAAAGGCAGCCAAACAGCAACCGACACAAACATAACACCGGTAATTGCAAAAAATGCTGCACTACCCGCAGCATGAGAAAAATATACTGTTGGGCGGCTGGCAAGGTGCTTATGAAAATTGTTTGCTATGGCCTTAAATGTGGCCCTAATTATGTCCATTTGAAACTGCGCCCAGGTAAGAAAAGGCTTGAGCATGATGAGCAAACAAGCAAATGCCACCTCTAAGCCTGCCACCTCAACGAACAGCAGCAGGTAACCGGCAAATGGTGTTGCTACTAAAATTGCCAAAAGCATCAATGCTCTTTTTAACCAAACGTGACGATTGAGAAAATCCATCTACTATCCTTATTGCCTAACGCAAAGCTTTGGGGCGGCTGGAGCGCAGCGTAAGCCGTCCCAGCCATGATAGTGGCGACAACAGCGTATTGTTATGTGCCTTAACCATTGTCGTAATTTAATATGCCTTTACTTGCTGAATTGACGGAGTTGGATATGGTTACCATCACGATCAGCGATGTTTGACACTTTAAATATTGGATTACTCCACTCACCCTCGAATGATTGGCCACCTAATTTAACAGCTTCTTCTCTCGACATGGCCATATCTTCTACCGTAAGGAAAAGTTTAATAGGACTGAACGCTTTGGTCGGCATATCGAATGGTGGAACATGAATGATTAAATTGAAACCATTCGTTTCCAAACTAATAAAATCATTGGTCTTACGAACAACTCGCATCCCGAAAAGTTTTTCATAAAACTCTGATAAGTTGCTCAAATCGCCAGAGTAGATAAGAACACCATTTTGCGCTGGCCCTGACATGTGCTTTTCCTTGCCGTGTGCTGTGGATTGAAATAATGCAGATAAAACAAATAATACAAAAGCAAAATAACTAAACTTGTTGCGCATAGATGCCTCCAAGCACATAACGCAAAGCACACGGGCGACGAGCCGCGCAGCGGGTTGGCGTCCCAGCGGCCGTAGGCCGCGAGTGTTGCGTCTTGTTAGTTGTTAATTTTAATTAAGTGGAGCTTTTTCGGCTTTTGCGAAATAAGCCAAGCCAAAATAAACCTTCAAAAATAAAGCCTAAAATTACAAATAGAAATACACCTGTTGAATTTCCATAGCTATATGAACTAAGAGCAGCAATGACGAGTGCAACAAGAATTAAGAACCTATAAATTTTATTCATAATCTGGCCTTCATGTTTAATGGCAACTAACGCAAAGCTTTGGGGCGGCTGAAGCGCAGCGTAAGCCGTCCCAGCCACGATAGTGGCGACAATAGCGCCTTGTTAGCTTTTATTATTTCGAATACTCAATCAGCTCTTCGATATACAGATAGTCATCTTGTACCTGCGTGAGCTTAATAAAGGCTTTTAATTCAGGAGCATAGACATGAATGTCATCTGTATTAGCACTGTATCCACGAGTATTTGTCATTTTGCCTTTGTATTGAATGGTGTAAGCCATAAAGGTGCCAGCCTCGACAGTTTCTGCCTTATACGAAATAACCTCAGCATCCTGAATGGTTGAACCCGTAGTGCCGTCATCACTTTGCCAGTGATCTTCATAAGTCCACTTCTTGCCAACCTGCAATGGCCAATTGTAACGGGAGGTTTTGCTGGTATCTGGTTTAACAATATTGCTCAGAGGAAAAGCGCGGGATGCAGTTACCATAAATAACTCACCATCTTTACTTATTATCTTTTTGGTGTCTTTCCCATCTGCACGTACTTCACCAGCCTTGGTTACCCCTTTGTACTTCCAAACCCATTTTTCTCCATCTTTATAATCGGCCAGGGTTGGTTGCATGTTTACATCAGCTGCCAGCGCAGCGCCGCAGGTAGCAAATAGCGATAGAGTTAATAAAACTGAGCATTGAATTCGCATTTTATTATTTCCTTTTATAACAGTTATCTATCCTGGGTTTGTAGAACGGTTGGACTTAGAAAGATCCTTTGCAAAAACTAACGCTAAGCACACGGGCGACAAACCGCCACGCGGGTTGGCGTCCCAGCGACCGAAGGGAGCGAGTGCTGCGCCTTGTTAGCAAGCGACAAACAACCTACCCTCGCGGCACTGCCGCCAAGCGATGCCGAACAACGGCACCCATGTGCAAATTTAAACAACGTAACCTGCCAAGTACGATACAACGAAATAGCTGGAGCTTTAAAACTTAAAACCAGCGGAGCCAATGAACCAAAAGGAACAACGCTACCGCACCATCAAAGATTGCACCTAACCCACAAACTGGCGACCTTTAACTATTTGGCTTTGCCGCTAAGAAAACGAAACGCGAGCAATGCCAGAGTATTAAACTTTTACCGCCCTAAACACCCCGAAAGCGGCTAACGCTTGCAGCAGGGGCGCGACGTAAGGAGCGTCCCTTGCCTGCACTTGTTAACTGCTGATGCTCGAATCACGCT
>NZ_JALAHQ010000019.1:0-267 GCF_036983985.1 Rheinheimera metallidurans | reverse complement strand
ACCTGATGCCGGGTGACTCACTGAACCTGCAGACGGCTCAGGATACGGATAACGGCTACTCCGTGTTTGAGCAGTCACTGCTGCGATATATCGCTGCCGGGCTGGGTGTCTCGTATGAGCAGCTTTCCCGGAATTGCGCCCAGATGAGCTACTCCACGGCACGGGCCAGTGCGAACGAGTCGTGGGCGTACTTTATGGGGCGGCGAAAATTCGTCGCATCCCGTCAGGCGAGCCAGATGTTTCTGTGCTGGCTGGAAGAGGCCATCG
>NZ_JALAHQ010000018.1:0-272 GCF_036983985.1 Rheinheimera metallidurans | reverse complement strand
GCCTTCGCGATAGCGGTCGACCACCAGCGCTTGCCAGATGGCGGCGGCGGAACAGACGCCGACGGCCTGAATAAAGCGCAGGATCCAGAGCTGCACGGCGTTCTCCACCCACAGCATGCCCAGGCAGCCGAGGGCGAACAGCGTCAGGCCGATCAATAATACCGGTTTGCGGCCCAGGCGGTCGGAGAGCGGCCCCCACAGCAGCTGCGCGAAGGCGAAGCCGGCCAGGAAGATGCTCAGGCTGGCGCTGACCGCGCCGGCGGAAATTTGCA
>NZ_JALAHQ010000017.1:0-400 GCF_036983985.1 Rheinheimera metallidurans | reverse complement strand
AACCAGATAATCCGATGAGATGCCGGTCTGTCTCACTCTCATGCAAAGGTAAGATCAACCATTTAATCCGCTTACCCGAATAACACTTGTCCTGGCCAGCAGCATCCGAACGCCGTTGCTCAAGTTCGCAGTTTTCCATAAGCCCCCCTGTTTTCTCAAAAGTCATAAATAGCAGTCTAATTGAGAATTAGGTTTTGAGATAGGTTTATGAGAACGAAAAACCCGCTTAATCGCGGGCTTTTTGTCGTTTTCAGAAGACGGCTGCACTGAACGTCAGAAGCCGACTGCACTATAGCAGCGGAGGGGTTGGATCCATCAGGCAACGACGGGCTGCTGCCGGCCATCAGCGGACGCAGGGAGGACTTTCCGCAACCGGCCGTTCGATGCGGCACCGATGGCC
>NZ_JALAHQ010000016.1:0-425 GCF_036983985.1 Rheinheimera metallidurans | reverse complement strand
ACCACTACCGCGATTCCGATAAAAAAGTAGCGCTGCCAGCCTCCACCATTCGCAAAAAGACTGAATGCGGCACCGGTATTCCATACGTGTACCCAGTTAAAGAATGAGGTCACTGAAATAGACTCGCCATATGCCATTGATTGTTGCACCAGCCACTTTACAGCCTGATCAGACGCTGCCAGCAGGCCCGATATGGACAACAGAGCGTACGGTGACAGATGTTTGCCAAAAATGGACATTGCTTAATCCTTGAGCGCCAGAATGCGTCTAGCACCGTTAAGTACAATGACCCCCGCGATGGTGCCGATAATCAGATCCGGATAATTGGACCCGGTCCACGCGACCAGAGCGCCGGCGGTGATGACCCCCAGGTTGATCACCACGTCGTTGGCCGAGAATATCCAGCTTGCCTTCATGTGCGCCCC
>NZ_JALAHQ010000015.1:0-937 GCF_036983985.1 Rheinheimera metallidurans | reverse complement strand
TTCTACGGCACGTTTGAAGGCGCGCTGAAAGGTCTGGTCATACATGTGATGGCGACGCACGACACCGCTCCGTGGATCGGTCGAATGCGTGTGCTGCGCAAAAACCCAGAACCACGGCCAGGAATGCCCGGCGCGCGGATACTTCCGCTCAAGGGCGTCGGGAAGCGCAACGCCGCTGCGGCCCTCGGCCTGGTCCTTCAGCCACCATGCCCGTGCACGCGACAGCTGCTCGCGCAGGCTGGGTGCCAAGCTCTCGGGTAACATCAAGGCCCGATCCTTGGAGCCCTTGCCCTCCCGCACGATGATCGTGCCGTGATCGAAATCCAGATCCTTGACCCGCAGTTGCAAACCCTCACTGATCCGCATGCCCGTTCCATACAGAAGCTGGGCGAACAAACGATGCTCGCCTTCCAGAAAACCGAGGATGCGAACCACTTCATCCGGGGTCAGCACCACCGGCAAGCGCCGCGACGGCCGAGGTCTTCCGATCTCCTGAAGCCAGGGCAGATCCGTGCACAGCACCTTGCCGTAGAAGAACAGCAAGGCCGCCAATGCCTGACGATGCGTGGAGACCGAAACCTTGCGCTCGTTCGCCAGCCAGGACAGAAATGCCTCGACTTCGCTGCTGCCCAAGGTTGCCGGGTGACGCACACCGTGGAAACGGATGAAGGCACGAACCCAGTGGACATAAGCCTGTTCGGTTTGTAAACTGTAATGCAAGTAGCGTATGCGCTCACGCAACTGGTCCAGAACCTTGACCGAACGCAGCGGTGGTAACGGCGCAGTGGCGGTTTTCATGGCTTGTTATGACTGTTTTTTTGTACAGTCTATGCCTCGGGCATCCAAGCAGCAAGCGCGTTACGCCGTGGGTCGATGTTTGATGTTATGGAGCAGCAACGATGTTACGCAGCAGGGCAGTCGCCCTAAAACAAAGTTA
>NZ_JALAHQ010000014.1:0-1004 GCF_036983985.1 Rheinheimera metallidurans | reverse complement strand
ACGCCGTGGGTCGATGTTTGATGTTATGGAGCAGCAACGATGTTACGCAGCAGGGCAGTCGCCCTAAAACAAAGTTAGACATCATGAGGGTAGCGGTGACCATCGAAATTTCGAACCAACTATCAGAGGTGCTAAGCGTCATTGAGCGCCATCTGGAATCAACGTTGCTGGCCGTGCATTTGTACGGCTCCGCAGTGGATGGCGGCCTGAAGCCATACAGCGATATTGATTTGTTGGTTACTGTGGCCGTAAAGCTTGATGAAACGACGCGGCGAGCATTGCTCAATGACCTTATGGAGGCTTCGGCTTTCCCTGGCGAGAGCGAGACGCTCCGCGCTATAGAAGTCACCCTTGTCGTGCATGACGACATCATCCCGTGGCGTTATCCGGCTAAGCGCGAGCTGCAATTTGGAGAATGGCAGCGCAATGACATTCTTGCGGGTATCTTCGAGCCAGCCATGATCGACATTGATCTAGCTATCCTGCTTACAAAAGCAAGAGAACATAGCGTTGCCTTGGTAGGTCCGGCAGCGGAGGAATTCTTTGACCCGGTTCCTGAACAGGATCTATTCGAGGCGCTGAGGGAAACCTTGAAGCTATGGAACTCGCAGCCCGACTGGGCCGGCGATGAGCGAAATGTAGTGCTTACGTTGTCCCGCATTTGGTACAGCGCAATAACCGGCAAAATCGCGCCGAAGGATGTCGCTGCCGACTGGGCAATAAAACGCCTACCTGCCCAGTATCAGCCCGTCTTACTTGAAGCTAAGCAAGCTTATCTGGGACAAAAAGAAGATCACTTGGCCTCACGCGCAGATCACTTGGAAGAATTTATTCGCTTTGTGAAAGGCGAGATCATCAAGTCAGTTGGTAAATGATGTCTAACAATTCGTTCAAGCCGACCGCGCTACGCGCGGCGGCTTAACTCCGGCGTTAGATGCACTAAGCACATAATTGCTCACAGCCAAACTATCAGGTCAAGTCTGCTTTTATTATTTTTAAGCGTG
>NZ_JALAHQ010000013.1:0-1237 GCF_036983985.1 Rheinheimera metallidurans | reverse complement strand
ACGCCGTGGGTCGATGTTTGATGTTATGGAGCAGCAACGATGTTACGCAGCAGGGCAGTCGCCCTAAAACAAAGTTAACCTCTGAGGAAGAATTGTGAAACTATCACTAATGGTAGCTATATCGAAGAATGGAGTTATCGGGAATGGCCCTGATATTCCATGGAGTGCCAAAGGTGAACAGCTCCTGTTTAAAGCTATTACCTATAACCAATGGCTGTTGGTTGGACGCAAGACTTTTGAATCAATGGGAGCATTACCCAACCGAAAGTATGCGGTCGTAACACGTTCAAGTTTTACATCTGACAATGAGAACGTATTGATCTTTCCATCAATTAAAGATGCTTTAACCAACCTAAAGAAAATAACGGATCATGTCATTGTTTCAGGTGGTGGGGAGATATACAAAAGCCTGATCGATCAAGTAGATACACTACATATATCTACAATAGACATCGAGCCGGAAGGTGATGTTTACTTTCCTGAAATCCCCAGCAATTTTAGGCCAGTTTTTACCCAAGACTTCGCCTCTAACATAAATTATAGTTACCAAATCTGGCAAAAGGGTTAACAAGTGGCAGCAACGGATTCGCAAACCTGTCACGCCTTTTGTACCAAAAGCCGCGCCAGGTTTGCGATCCGCTGTGCCAGGCGTTAAGGCTACATGAAAATCGTACATTACGAAGCGAATGCACCATGGATAGGAAGAATGAAATGCCCAAACCCAAAGTGTGGGAAGGAAACTCCTGCCTGGCAATCGAGCGGCATGAGCGACAGTTGCCCGCATTTTTTCTGTGATACTTGCTCGAATGTAATCCATAGAGAGCAGGACCATGCATTACTGTATGAAAATGAAATCAATCAAGAGCTCTTGGATCGAATAGCAGCAACTCTTCCAGATTGCCCTTGCGGGGGTAGGTTTGTTCCTGGTGCAAACCCAAAGTGTCCGAGTTGCAAGACCGAGTACGTGCACCAATGGGATGCAGTGAAAAGGTTGAATGTACCTTTTATGCCAATCTTGGATGGTTCCTGCTTGATTCGAGATAGGCTGTATTCGTATGAAGTATGCATTGGTTCTAAACCAAAATACTGGTGGCGTTTGTTCACAAATGCCTTAACAAGTTTAGGCAAGGGACGCTCCTGACGTCGCGCCCCTGCTAAAAGCGTTAGATGCACTAAGCACATAATTGCTCACAGCCAAACTATCAGGTCAAGTCTGCTTTTATTATTTTTAAGCGTG
>NZ_JALAHQ010000012.1:0-1381 GCF_036983985.1 Rheinheimera metallidurans | reverse complement strand
GCGCCGGCGGTGATGACCCCCAGGTTGATCACCACGTCGTTGGCCGAGAATATCCAGCTTGCCTTCATGTGCGCCCCGCCTTCCCGATGTTTGGATACCATCAGTAGACAGGCGGTATTGGCAATCAATGCGACGAATGCGATAGCCATCATCACCAGCGATTCAGGCTCACTACCGAATACAAAGCGTCTCACCACCTCTACGAGCACGCCCACAGCCAAGATCAGTTGCAGTACACCAGCAAGATGCGCGGCACGTACCTGCATTTTCACGCTATGTCCAACCGCATAAAGGGCAAGCCCGTACACCGCCGCATCGGCAAAATTGTCCAGGGATTCTCCAATCAGGCCGGTGGACTGGGCGATCAGACCGGCAGTCATTTCCACCACGAACAGAAGTGCATTGATGCCGAGCAACCAGCGCAGGGTCCCGGATTCTTGCTTAGCAGAAGCTGCCGAAAACTCGGCGGCCTTGATGGTCTCCGGATTTGCAGCGACGGTTTCCTGAAGCGAGGCGCCTAGCCCCAAGGTCTTCAGTTTCGAGGTGACGGGCTCGACCTCGCCGTCATGCACGACCTTCAGCCGGCGGTTCGACAAGTCGAAGGACAGCGCCCGAATCTCCTCAAAGCCGTTCAGGGCTAGGCGAATCATTCGTTCTTCTGATGGACAGTCCATCTTCGGCACGGCATAAGCACTGACCCATCTCCCTGGCGCCTCGGAGGAGGCCTGTATATCGGTATCCGCTGCGGACGTTGCATCACCGCCACAGGCGCCACCACAGGATTTGCTCATAATACGACTCCACTTGAACAATGTTGTGGTACCATTTAAAACTATAAAGCTACTATAAGGTCAATAGAGTAAAGAATCCGTTGGGGAGGAGGCTGATGCGTATTGGTCAGTTGGCGCAGTTGGTAGGGGTCGAAACACAGACGATCCGCTTCTATGAACAGCAGGGCTTGTTGCCGCCGCCTGATCGGCAGGACAACGGTTACCGTGTCTATACCGAGAAGCATGGTGAGGGGCTGGCCTTCATCCGTCGCTGCAGAATCCTGGGCCTGTCACTGGCTGAGATTCACGAACTACAGAGCTATCAGGACGACCCTCATCAGCCTTGTACCGCCGTCAACGCCTTGCTCGATGATCACATCTCTCATGTGCGGTCGCAGATAACCGCTCTGCAAGCGCTTGAGAAACAACTCGTTTCACTGAGAGCGAGTTGCAACGATGACCGGGAAGTTGAGGCGTGTGGGGTTCTTGCTGGAATTAGCGAAGGAAACATGCACCAGCAGTAGGTGAAGCATCAACCAGATAATCCGATGAGATGCCGGTCTGTCTCACTCTCATGCAAAGGTAAGATCAACCATTTAATCCGCTTACCC
>NZ_JALAHQ010000011.1:0-3245 GCF_036983985.1 Rheinheimera metallidurans | reverse complement strand
GGCTCTGTTGCAAAGATTGGCGGCAGTCAGAGGTAGGCTGTCGCTCTGCGCCGATCAGGCGGCTGCTGCGAAATGGTGGTTGAGCATGCCCATGGCCTCCGTCAGCGCCGAGGGCCCAATGCCAAAAGCTCTCTCCACAAGGCGCACCTCGCCCCTGATGCCGGGCTGCAGGCACCAGGGGCGAGCCTGTCCTTTGCGCAGGGCTCGCATGACTTCGAATCCCTTGATCGTGGCATAGGCCGTGGGGATCGATTTGAAACCGCGCACCGGCTTGATCAGTATCTTGAGCTTTCCGTGATCGGCCTCGATCACGTTATTGAGATACTTCACCTGCCGGTGGGCCGTCTCCCGGTCCAGCTTTCCTTCGCGCTTCAATTCGGTGATCGCTGCACCATAGCTCGGCGCTTTGTCGGTATTGAGCGTGGCAGGCTTTTCCCAGTGCTTCAGGCCTCGCAGGGCCTTGCCCAGGAACCGCTTCGCTGCCTTGGCGCTGCGGGTCGGCGACAGGTAGAAATCGATCGTGTCGTCCCGCTTGTCGACTGCCCGGTACAGGTAGGTCCACTTGCCCCGCACCTTGACGTAGGTTTCATCCAGGCGCCAGCTCGGATCAAAGCCACGCCGCCAGAACCAGCGCAGCCGCTTCTCCATCTCCGGGGCGTAGCACTGGACCCAGCGATAGATCGTCGTATGGTCGACCGAAATGCCGCGTTCCGCCAGCATTTCCTCAAGGTCGCGATAGCTGATCGGATAGCGACAATACCAGCGCACCGCCCACAGGATCACATCACCCTGGAAATGGCGCCACTTGAAATCCGTCATCGTTCCGTCCGTCCAATCTCCGCCAAGCATGCTCAAGCTTCACGATTTTTGCAACAGAGCCCACACGAGTATTGAGCATAGTCGAGATTGGTGCAGATCACTTCTGATATTGAACTGTCAGGAGCTGGCTGCACAACAGCCATTACGCCCAATCAACTGGTGCAGTCGTCTTCTGAAAATGACATTTGGTATCTCTCATAAACGGATGTTTTTGAGAGAACTATCTTCGGCCTTCACACGCACGAAAGGCGGCGAAGCTCCGCCGTTAATCCGTCCGCCGGAGATCTCGCCCAGGCAGGCTGAAGGCCGAGCAAGCCTGACAGGCCCGAAAAGCCCGGCACGGGCGTCGGCGGCGATGACGGCGGCGGCATTATCCAGGGTTGATGATGGAAGTGGAGGATATCGACAACCTCTCGCGCAACCAAGACATCGCGGTCGGACTGCAAGTGATCTTGAAGCCACGGGCCCGTCCCACCCCGACATGGACCTCGATGCCCGAACGGACGTTAGATTTCGAGTTCTAGGCGTTCTGCGATGAAGGTTGGATCCCAGCCGGGATTGAAAGTGTCGACGTGGGTGAATCCGAGCCGCTCGTATAGGCCACGCAGGTTCGGGTGGCAGTCGAGCCGCAGCTTGGCGCACCCCTGCGTTCGCGCGGCATGGCGGCAAGCCTCGATCAGCGCGGAGCTGACACCCCGGCCCGCATGTGTCCGTCGCACCGCGAGCTTGTGCAGATATGCGGCCTCCCCCTTGAGGGCGTCGGGCCAGAACTCGGGATCCTCGGCCGACAAGGTGCAACAGCCGACGATGCCGTCGCTGCAACTCGCGACTAGGAGCTCGGATCTCAGGACGAAGGTCTCCGCGAATGTCCGGTCGATCCGCGCGACGTCCCAGGCGGGCGTTCCCTTGGCGGACATCCACGCCGCAGCGTCGTGCATCAGCCGCACAACCTCGTCGATATCACCCGAGCAGGCGACCCGAACGTTCGGAGGCTCCTCGCTGTCCATTCGCTCCCCTGGCGCGGTATGAACCGCCGCCTCATAGTGCAGTTTGATCCTGACGAGCCCAGCATGTCTGCGCCCACCTTCGCGGAACCTGACCAGGGTCCGCTAGCGGGCGGCCGGAAGGTGAATGCTAGGCATGATCTAACCCTCGGTCTCTGGCGTCGCGACTGCGAAATTTCGCGAGGGTTTCCGAGAAGGTGATTGCGCTTCGCAGATCTCCAGGCGCGTGGGTGCGGACGTAGTCAGCGCCATTGCCGATCGCGTGAAGTTCCGCCGCAAGGCTCGCTGGACCCAGATCCTTTACAGGAAGGCCAACGGTGGCGCCCAAGAAGGATTTCCGCGACACCGAGACCAATAGCGGAAGCCCCAACGCCGACTTCAGCTTTTGAAGGTTCGACAGCACGTGCAGCGATGTTTCCGGTGCGGGGCTCAAGAAAAATCCCATCCCCGGATCGAGGATGAGCCGGTCGGCAGCGACCCCGCTCCGTCGCAAGGCGGAAACCCGCGCCTCGAAGAACCGCACAATCTCGTCGAGCGCGTCTTCGGGTCGAAGGTGACCGGTGCGGGTGGCGATGCCATCCCGCTGCGCTGAGTGCATAACCACCAGCCTGCAGTCCGCCTCAGCAATATCGGGATAGAGCGCAGGGTCAGGAAATCCTTGGATATCGTTCAGGTAGCCCACGCCGCGCTTGAGCGCATAGCGCTGGGTTTCCGGTTGGAAGCTGTCGATTGAAACACGGTGCATCTGATCGGACAGGGCGTCTAAGAGCGGCGCAATACGTCTGATCTCATCGGCCGGCGATACAGGCCTCGCGTCCGGATGGCTGGCGGCCGGTCCGACATCCACGACGTCTGATCCGACTCGCAGCATTTCGATCGCCGCGGTGACAGCGCCGGCGGGGTCTAGCCGCCGGCTCTCATCGAAGAAGGAGTCCTCGGTGAGATTCAGAATGCCGAACACCGTCACCATGGCGTCGGCCTCCGCAGCGACTTCCACGATGGGGATCGGGCGAGCAAAAAGGCAGCAATTATGAGCCCCATACCTACAAAGCCCCACGCATCAAGCTTTTGCCCATGAAGCAACCAGGCAATGGCTGTAATTATGACGACGCCGAGTCCCGACCAGACTGCATAAGCAACACCGACAGGGATGGATTTCAGAACCAGAGAAAGAAAATAAAATGCGATGCCATAACCGATTATGACAACGGCGGAAGGGGCAAGCTTAGTAAAGCCCTCGCTAGATTTTAATGCGGATGTTGCGATTACTTCGCCAACTATTGCGATAACAAGAAAAAGCCAGCCTTTCATGATATATCTCCCAATTTGTGTAGGGCTTATTATGCACGCTTAAAAATAATAAAAGCAGACTTGACCTGATAGTTTGGCTGTGAGCAATTATGTGCTTAGTGCATCTAACGC
>NZ_JALAHQ010000010.1:0-4972 GCF_036983985.1 Rheinheimera metallidurans | reverse complement strand
ATCCACGGAGCGGTGTCGTGCGTCGCCATCACATGTATGACCAGACCTTTCAGCGCGCCTTCAAACGTGCCGTAGAAGGCACTGTTGCAAAGTTAGCGATGAGGCAGCCTTTTGTCTTATTCAAAGGCCTTACATTTCAAAAACTCTGCTTACCAGGCGCATTTCGCCCAGGGGATCACCATAATAAAATGCTGAGGCCTGGCCTTTGCGTAGTGCACGCATCACCTCAATACCTTTGATGGTGGCGTAAGCCGTCTTCATGGATTTAAATCCCAGCGTGGCGCCGATTATCCGTTTCAGTTTGCCATGATCGCATTCAATCACGTTGTTCCGGTACTTAATCTGTCGGTGTTCAACGTCAGACGGGCACCGGCCTTCGCGTTTGAGCAGAGCAAGCGCGCGACCATAGGCGGGCGCTTTATCCGTGTTGATGAATCGCGGGATCTGCCACTTCTTCACGTTGTTGAGGATTTTACCCAGAAACCGGTATGCAGCTTTGCTGTTACGACGGGAGGAGAGATAAAAATCGACAGTGCGGCCCCGGCTGTCGACGGCCCGGTACAGATACGCCCAGCGGCCATTGACCTTCACGTAGGTTTCATCCATGTGCCACGGGCAAAGATCGGAAGGGTTACGCCAGTACCAGCGCAGCCGTTTTTCCATTTCAGGCGCATAACGCTGAACCCAGCGGTAAATCGTGGAGTGATCGACATTCACTCCGCGTTCAGCCAGCATCTCCTGCAGCTCACGGTAACTGATGCCGTATTTGCAGTACCAGCGTACGGCCCACAGAATGATGTCACGCTGAAAATGCCGGCCTTTGAATGGGTTCATGTGCAGCTCCATCAGCAAAAGGGGATGATAAGTTTATCACCACCGACTATTTGCAACAGTGCCTCAGCAATCATATTTTTAAATTATATAACTCCCAACTGAGCTTTTGCTCCAACGATAAGGCTTTCATTTTGAGTTTCTAAGGCAAATAAACCATACATCAAAGGAGAGGCCGCTGCTCTTTCTAAAGTCTGTTCATATAGTTTATTCCAAACTTTACCCCCTAGTTTTTCATACTCGATGATTAGAGTTTTGAGGCTTTCTTCTCCAAACAAAGTTACATGCCCAGCAAAATCAATCGCTGGGTCATCTATATGGGCTGTTGACCAATCAATAACGCCTGAAACAGCTCCATCCTTTGAAGCTAGTACATGCCCAGCATATAAATCGCCATGTATAAATTGGGTGAAATCTGCCCATAGAACATCATTATCCAACCATTTTCTGTAGCGGGTTTCCAATTGCTCACTTATACCAATTTCAGATTTTACTAACTGCAAATTGTTTGCTATTTCAGGTCTTAAATCTGAAGGTTTCATAATTTTCAAATCATTTTCCCGAACTTCTTTTTCAGGAATACTATGGATTTCAAATAAGGTTTTTGCCAAAGATGTTATGTATTTCGGGCTATCTTTGTCCATATTCCAAATTATTTCATAGGTTTCAGCATCCAAATTTAAAACAGGATTATCTTTAAGTATGGGATAAGCCACTAATTCTGTAGATGAAATTCTCCAATCAGGAACCTCTACAGAAAGATGTTTTTTTACCAATTCTAAAATGCGTTTTTCTTTCTTGATTTGTTCCCTCATGCCATCACGACGAGGAATACGCAGCAACCATTGTTGCCCCTTTGTATCAAGAGCAAAAACGACCTTAAAATCAATGCCCATTTCATTGAAATTCATTTTGTCCGTAAGCAACAAGCCGTGTGCTTCAGCAAGTGATTGAATATCTTGAATTGTCATTTTTAATTTCCTTTAAAGAGTTCAATAATTAATGTTCGGATTAGATTGGCTATCATTAACAATCTCTCTCAAAAGTCTTGATGATTTTGTGGTCTTTGATCTCGTAGATAATGTCAGCAATATTATCGACCAATTGCTTGTCATGAGATACGAAGATAATAGTTCCTGCATAGGACTTCATCATTGTTTCTAATGCGGCAATACTTTTTAGGTCAAGATAGTTTCCTGGTTCATCCATAAGCAAAATATTATATTTTCCTAAAAGCATTTTGGATAAAAGCAGTTTGATGATTTCACCTCCCGATAAGTCGGATAAGTTTTTTTGAATATCATTCGCTCCGATCCCCATTGAAGCCAATACTGCACGAATTTCCGCAACTGTGTACTCGCACTCTTCCTGCATAAAGGAGAGCACAGATTTATGCGTGTTAAATTTATATCCTGTTTGTGTAAAGTAGCCAATTTCAGCTTTTGGAGATATGGTTAATCCATCAGCACGTTCTGATATCATTTTTAACAAGGACGTTTTCCCTGTTCCATTCGATCCAGTTATAGCGACTTTAGCGCCAAGCGGTATTATAAAGTTAGCGTCATCAAAGATAGTACGGCTACCAAATTTTAAGCTCAGACCATCTGCCGTAATCGGGAACTTATTGTGCAGTTCTAGGGCTGAACTTTGACGAAAACGAATAGAACGCAAATGCTCTGGTGCTTGAATATCTTCTAATGCAGCCAAACGCTTTTCCATACTCTTAGCTGCCTGATACAGTTTTCTTTGCTTGGTGCCAGTCATTTTTGCATGCCCAAGTCGTCCAGCACTTTCGGTAGAGTTTTTGGATTTTTCTCCTTTTTTCTTATTGTCTAATCGATTAGCTTGCTGGCGTTTTTCTTGCACAGCAGATTCTAATCGCTCCCGTTCCTTCATCATCAGCTCATATTCTACGGCTTGGTGTTGTCGCTCTTCTTCTTTTTGACGCAAGTAATCCGAGTAACCACCCCAATATTCCGTAATTTTACCGTCTTTTAACTCCCATATCTTGTCTACAACCATATCAAGAAAATATCGGTCATGACTGATAACAAGTAATGCTCCATCAAATGCTTTAAGTTGACCAATAAGTAGATCTATTCCATTGAGATCAAGGTGGCTGGTTGGTTCATCCGCTAGAATGCCATGTACTTGTTGGGAAAATGCGGCAGCAATTTTTGCACGAGTTTCCTCTCCGCCACTCATTGTGTCGTTTTGTACATTGGAAACACCAAGGCGAGATAACATTGCCCGGTCTTCGACCGTTTCTATTTCGATTCCGCCCAGTTGGCTGATATGTGCAAAATCACCAAAACGCTGTAATGTCGCTTCGGCTAAAACAATTTCGCCATTAAGTACTTTGAGTAAACTACTCTTTCCTGCTCCGTTATCACCCACAAGACCAATACGGTCATAAGAGTGAATTTCCAATTCATCAATATCCAAAACATCACGCCCAGCATAATCCAAGCGTATGTTTCTCGCTTTAATAATTAAACTCATTTTTATTTACTCCTGTTTAGCTCTTGAAATTTTTTATGCAGCAAACAGGATTTAGGTGAAAACAAAAGCTAGCATCACAGTGTCCTCCCAAAAAAAAAGCTATTCATCCACAGGGTGGACAAATAGCTAGTCAATTAAGTTATAACTGGAAACTATGCACTAAAAGCATACTTATAAATTAAGCATACTTTTACTTTATATATCCGCATATATTCTTAAAGACACAACAAAAGCCCACCATTATAAAATAGTGTCACTATGCAAATAGTTGTGTCTTAACGAATGCGGATAGAATGCATAAACTTACCTAAAAAATAAAATTCAGTTTTATGATAACTTTACTGTTAAAAGAAGTCTAGACAACCTTGTTTTATGCTTGGATATAAGGCTTATTTTAGGCACTGTTGCAAAGTTAGCGATGAGGCAGCCTTTTGTCTTATTCAAAGGCCTTACATTTCAAAAACTCTGCTTACCAGGCGCATTTCGCCCAGGGGATCACCATAATAAAATGCTGAGGCCTGGCCTTTGCGTAGTGCACGCATCACCTCAATACCTTTGATGGTGGCGTAAGCCGTCTTCATGGATTTAAATCCCAGCGTGGCGCCGATTATCCGTTTCAGTTTGCCATGATCGCATTCAATCACGTTGTTCCGGTACTTAATCTGTCGGTGTTCAAC
This sequence comes from Rheinheimera metallidurans, assembly GCF_036983985.1. Lineage (NCBI taxonomy): Bacteria > Pseudomonadati > Pseudomonadota > Gammaproteobacteria > Chromatiales > Chromatiaceae > Rheinheimera > Rheinheimera metallidurans. Next base: position 962 of record NZ_JALAHQ010000010.1, on the reverse strand, counting down.
GTCAGACGGGCACCGGCCTTCGCGTTTGAGCAGAGCAAGCGCGCGACCATAGGCGGGCGCTTTATCCGTGTTGATGAATCGCGGGATCTGCCACTTCTTCACGTTGTTGAGGATTTTACCCAGAAACCGGTATGCAGCTTTGCTGTTACGACGGGAGGAGAGATAAAAATCGACAGTGCGGCCCCGGCTGTCGACGGCCCGGTACAGATACGCCCAGCGGCCATTGACCTTCACGTAGGTTTCATCCATGTGCCACGGGCAAAGATCGGAAGGGTTACGCCAGTACCAGCGCAGCCGTTTTTCCATTTCAGGCGCATAACGCTGAACCCAGCGGTAAATCGTGGAGTGATCGACATTCACTCCGCGTTCAGCCAGCATCTCCTGCAGCTCACGGTAACTGATGCCGTATTTGCAGTACCAGCGTACGGCCCACAGAATGATGTCACGCTGAAAATGCCGGCCTTTGAATGGGTTCATGTGCAGCTCCATCAGCAAAAGGGGATGATAAGTTTATCACCACCGACTATTTGCAACAGTGCCCCGTAGAACAAGCAGGCATCACGAAGCCCGCCACACCGCACACCCTCCGCCACTCGTTCGCGACGGCCTTGCTCCGCAGCGGTTACGACATTCGAACCGTGCAGGATCTGCTCGGCCATTCCGACGTCTCTACGACGATGATTTACACGCATGTGCTGAAAGTTGGCGGTGCCGGAGTGCGCTCACCGCTTGATGCGCTGCCGCCCCTCACTAGTGAGAGGTAGGGCAGCGCAAGTCAATCCTGGCGGATTCACTACCCCTGCGCGAAGGCCATCGGTGCCGCATCGAACGGCCGGTTGCGGAAAGTCCTCCCTGCGTCCGCTGATGGCCGGCAGCAGCCCGTCGGGCTCTGTTGCAAAGATTGGCGGCAGTCAGAGGTAGGCTGTCGCTCTGCGCCGATCAGGCGGCTGCTGCGAAATGGT